>CAIMFH010000078.1 GCA_903840265.1 uncultured Schlesneria sp.
CAGCCGGTAATAGGGCAATTAAACATCGGTGGAACAAGCAAGACCGTGTTTAGTTCCCAATCCACGTTCTACGGAATCGGCGGCGCTCGAAATGCAGTTGAACACGGCGGCCTGAATGTCGGATTTGTCCTGTACGGTGTGCGCAATGATGAAGCCGCAACGCTGTTTCGCGAACTTGGGAATGAAGCTGGCGTTATTGCCCACCTCCACGATTTGATACCGGGAATCCAAAACTACGGTACGCCCCTCGTACTTTGGTCCCTCATCATTTACGAGACTCTCCAAGGCAGTGCCTGGCTATCGCAAGTCGATAGCATCACGGAGAACCCGGCAATGCACTCTAATCCGTTTACGGCATCGGTTGAAACCCTGAAACGTCTTCTCGCCCGCAACTTAAGCCGCGGAGGGCAACTAGAAGATCCCACGCCCGTCGCTACCAAACAGGCACCGAAGAGGAGTACGGAACGGGGCGAAGGCCGGGCGAAGCTAATTGCGGCACTGACGAAGCACCACGAATATGCTGACAGCGGCTGCCTTAACACAGAGCCCATCGGCAACAACGGGTTGGCCCGAATGGCGGACGTTTCTGCATCAACCGCATCGGAATTCTTCAACAAGGAATTCAATGGACTTACGAAGTATCGGGCGATTTGCGCCGACAAAACTGGACTTGTTGCGGCACTGAAGCTGCTCAATCAAGAATTCTCACCCCATCTTCTATTCGGAGCGAAGCCGCTAGGCGAAGGTGACAGCGACGAATAACTGAGGCGTTCGATCATTCGGGGTGGCGTGGCGAATACCCGAATAACCTCTTGACTGCGCGAATCGCAGCTTCGTTCGAAGTTTTAGAGCGAATCTCATGCTGTTCGACATCTTGTTGCCGAACGCTGGGCCAACGGTGATACAGACGGCACTTCGCGGTCAGTGACTGTTGGAGCAGAGAATAATGGAAACGCAATCCGTCGCCGACCTAAGAGCTCGGCATAGTCAGCAACTCATTCGAAACATGCAACAGGAATCCGCGATTATCCTAGATAATGAAAGTAGGGAACGAGCGCTCGTCGGCGAAGTCATTTCGACAGTGGCACTCGCAGGCCAAATCTGCCGTGAGTTAAATGTGAGCGACAAGGGGATCGATATGGAAGTCGAGTTTAAGGACGATGGCCATGAAGCGACTGGAAAGAAACTTTACCTGCAATTGAAGTCTGGTGATTCGTACTTGCGGAAACGGATGAGCGATGGCGCGGCGTTATTCCAGATCACGAAGGAGCGCTACGTCAAATACTGGATGAACCAGATGTTTCCGGTGTTGCTCGTAATCCGGAGTTCCGATGGCGAAGTCCGTTGGATGGAAATAAGAGACTGGTTGAAGAAGCACAGCGAGAACGGAACGAAGCCTATAAAGCAAATTCTCTTCCATGGGGAACGATTTGACGTAATGAGCGTGCGGAGATGGCGAGATCGGATCCTGACTCAGACGTAAGGTGATGAAAGTCGAGCGCGATCCCGAGCGCGTAAAGCGTGCGAGCGCATGGACCAGATGCGTGAGGAGATCCGTAAGAGGGTCGGGACGGTGGATTTCGCAGTCGATTCGATTCGTGAATATCGCGACCGATGAGCCTCTTCGTTCTTGATACCTTAGTCGCCGTCAAATGGGCGCTCCCGGAATCTGGATTGGTCGCAGTCCTCACGCTTCGGAACGCTATCCGTCACCGAATCCACGAGATCATTTTCCCTGCCTCGGTTCGCCGTTCTGCTATTCGAGCAGGCTACATTCATGACGGACAGCTAAGGCAGGTCCTTGCTGAACGGCGGCCTCGATTGTCGTGAGAACTAACCGCTCGGCGGCGAATTCGGCGCAAATCCGCCGCTACCGTAGCCTGTTCCCGGCGGTTGAAATTGAATATTGCTCGGTATCGACGGGTTGTCAGCGAGACCAACCTCGACAGCCAGTCCACCTCTCGTGGCGGGAATGTCATTGTCTGTATCTCGAAGCCACCTTTGGAGGTGAAACCATGCATCGCGTGCGGCAGAGAGAAACTTGGGCCAGTGCGTGTCGTAGAAGTCGCCCACGAGTTCGTGACGGCCCGCAAATTGAACGTCCCAAGGAGTATACTTCGGCTGATCGCCGCCGTCATTCTCATCGGATTTCAGTTGCTGAAAGCAGAAAACTGGCATCCCTCCATCGACACTAATCGGCACAATGCGCGAGTGAATAAACTGCGTTCTTCTGTCGTATGATGTTGCCAAGTCTGGGAAGTTGATCTTTAGCCATTTACTCCCTGATCCTTTCTTAAGTTTGGTACACGGAGCGTCTGAAAATGCACTCCCCAACGTGTCGATGGCGGCTCCAATGTTCCACCAATATGACGCAGTCAGCTCGTGTATTTCAAGTAGTCGAGCCCCTATGTCTGCGGTCAACTCCACCTCACATGCCCGTTTGAGAGAAGAGAGTGCTTTGAATGCGTGATAAAGTCGTATAAGCGCGGTGTAGTGGCTGCCTGCAAAGTCCATCCACTCTGCGGGAACGCGTGAGTACCCGGCGTCAGGTAGGCGACGTTGGAAGACGTGCGTTGCCCATACAGTCGAATAGGGCTCGATTACTGTGACAAGCGCGTCAGCAGCCGTGCGAACTATTTCGCGTTCCAGTGGATCGCCGTGCCGACCAAGGAGGTTTATGCTCATTTTGTCTCCCATGCAATACGATCAAGTATCATTCGAATCGGAAGTTTCAAGCAGGATGCACTTTTGGCATCCGTTTACTGGCGACGTCCCGGAATTCGAGAATATCGCGTATATGGCTCTCTGGCTACAGCCGTAGCAAGCCGGCAATCGGCGGTCGGCATTGTAAATGCCGCCAGCATCTGTCGACGGTCGCCAACGCAGCCTGTACATTGAGATCATATGTGCCACAATGTGTTGCAAAATGGCGATCGACAACATAACGGATGAGCTAGACTGATGCCAATAACACCGAAACGTCACTTTGACGAAGACATCGCGCGCGCCAAAGCAATTGCGGTCCATGCAAAGACACTTTTGTCAACGACTCCATTTGAGGAACTCCTACGCGACGACCTCCTTCGAAGCGCGTGGATGTTTGCAGTCGGAGCAATGGATGCATACTTCTGCGACGCTTACGCCCACTTTTTGGCAACAACACTTCAAGCCAAAAGCCTGCAGCCCACGGTCGTATTGCCAGCATTCATAAACAAGATCAAGATTCCGATCGGGTCGATACTGTCTCCATACGCCAATAGACCGAACTGGCGTTGGCGGATGGCCGCAAAAGCAATGATGGAGCGTGACAATGTTTTGGACTTGGAAAAGGTAACGAAACTCTTCAATCCATTTTTCCCAGACGGTCAGAACAAGAAGCTGTTTGCGGAAGTGCTGGACGTATGGATTCAATTGCCCGGAGCGACGGCTCATCTGTTTGGTATCACAGGAACCGTATTCGCAGCAGTGTTGAACGGTCACGCGAAGGACCAGGCAAGAAAAGACGCCGCAAAGTACTTCACAAAGCGAATTAGTTCGATAATTCAAAGACGCCATGACTGCATTCACAACTGCGACCGTCCCAAGACATCTCCGCAACCAGTGGGGAGTGCAGGATCCGTTCAGAACGTCATACGCGATGTCCGATTCACCGTTGAGCGGTGTGATGCGCATTTCGATTCGGAATATGCAGCCTTCCTTACGCGAATTGGCTGCACATCCGTAACTCGGAATCAATTGGGCTATTGATGTTCAACATCGCGGTCAACTTGGCAATTGTGATCACGTCATTCGAGCCATTCTAGTACCGCAGCGTCGACTGCAAATAGAGCAACTCAGCGTTGCCACGTGGTGAGACAGTATTGATGTAGTCGCCGTAGAAGAATTGGAAGTAGCCCAGTTCGACGCTGAGGTTGGTCGTCACGTTGTAGGTGGCGAGCAGGTCGAGTTCGGTGCCGATGTTACTGCCTCGGTTTGTCGCGGCGGGGAATGGCTGGCCGGTGACTGTGTAGAGGCGATCGTTCGTGTTGGCGAGTTGGAAGAAGTGTTGAGCCACTTGCAGGCTCAGTTTTTGAGTCGGCTTCAACTGGAACCGCCAGTTGATGTCGCTCAGGTTCTGTCGCGCCAGGTTGTCGATCAGACCCATGTAGGCATGGACCAGGCCGTAGTATTGAAAGAAAGTGTTATTGACCTTGTCGTTCGGGTTGCCATCGCCAGTGGCGTAGTCGTAGAAGCCCCACAGTGTCGGTTCCCACATCACCTTCTTCCATTGATGGCCCAGTCCCGTGACGAAGAAACCGGCCTGCACGCTATTTCCGTTGTCGTTACCGAACTGATAGCCCCCTTCGAAGTCGGTCAGCCAGGCGCGAGTTCCGTCGTCAACGTTGAATGTTCCCGCCCAGCGGTGTCCGTAGGTGTATCGATTACCGACAGGAAATCCGGCCCCGCCCGGAAATGAACCGTCATAGTTCGCCCATAGGAGATAGGTGTCGATCGTGTGGTTCTTGATCCCCTTGTAGGTGGCATAGCCACCTCCGAAGATGATGTTGTGGTTAGGTGGGTCGAACCTGTTGTCGAGGTAATCGACTCCATACCTGAGTCCGATCCCGCCGCCGTTGCCCGGTGTGGCCGTGTTCACCGGATTCGTTAGCCAGGCGTCCAAGTCCCAATCGACGCCGGGGCTGTTGAGCCTGATCCCCTGGAAGTTGCGGCGAGTGTTGGCCCAGTCCAGCGGCGAAATCAGCCGTTGAGAACCAAATGAAAGTTCTTGTCGACCGACTCGAAACCAGATGGGCTTTTCATCTCGCTCCAGTACCTTCAGGTCGAGAAAGGCGTTCTGAAGGTCCCAGTGATTGGCATCGATCCCGGTCACCGGCAAGTCGTTGTTGTAGATGTCGGCATTGATCATCTCGATGTAGGCTCGCACCCAGTCCGAGTGCTTCAGGTCGAAGTATTGTCTCCAGCGGACCAGATCATAGACCGATCGGCCGGGCAGAACGAGTGGAGGCCGCAGTCGGTTGGCTTCGTCCATAAACCGCCAACGAATCTCGCCACCGACAGAGAGTCGCGTCTCTTCGGCCGCTTCCCACGGAATCAGGCTGCCCAGAGGGACATCCTTGAAGTCCTCGCCCAGCAGCGGCTTGTGATTCGGATCCTTCTTGTAGCTGAAATCATTGTCAAAGAAGCACAGCTTCCACGGCTGCGGGGGTGGTTTTGGTGCCGCAGGCTTGGGAGCGGCCGCCTGCGGCGCGGGATAGCTTGTTTGCTGAGACACAATCATCGCCGGCAAGCCGGCATCGTCGGCAACGATGACCGCGTCTGCGGGTGTTGGTGGCAGGGCGATCTCGCCTTCCCGCGATATGGCGGGGTTATCGAGGACATCGGTTAGTGACGACGCCACCGGTTCGATCGCCAGGGCCATCCCGGCCAAGCCGAGATAGAGACTCCACACGACGACGCTGATCGGCAACCACTTCATCACTCGGTCCTTCGAGTTCGCATTCGATTCAACTGGCATTGTGTCTATCGAACACGACAGGTGCGCAAAGTAACTGTGGACTGCCGCATACTTTCCCTGCGGCCGATCGATACGGACGCTTGTACGGATTATTCCGGTTGTGGGCACCTGTGATGAGTCCCTGATTTTCGACCGGAAGAATCTGCCGAATTAAGCAGTCGCGCCGGCTAGTTCGAGCCCCTCCGATGTTGGCTGTGGCTTCTGCAGCTTCATCGCATCCGCTTCCACTTCCGGTGAGAACCAAACTGCGAGTGCCGCGGTCGAACTGATCGTGATAATGCCTCCCAGCAACATCAATGCGGCTGGCCAACTCATGCCTCCTTTGAACAGGAAGCCTGCGGCCACCGCCCCGATGTTGCCCCCTGCCCCGACAATACCGGCTACCGAGCCGAGAGACTGTCGATTGACGAACGGGACCACGGCATAGGTCGCTCCGTTCGACATCTTGACGAACAGTCCCAACAGCAGCATCGAAGGCACGGCCAGCCAGATGACGTTCATCGAGGCGAACAGCATCAGGCAGAGGCCTTCGCACAGCACGACCGCGAACATCCAGCGGACTCGCCCTTTCAGCCCCCACTCGGCATTGCAGCGATCGCTGATGTAACCGCCCAAGGCTCGTGCGAACAGGTTCATCATGCCGAACGATGCCGCGGCGGCACCGGCCCAGTACAGATCGAGCTGGAAGTAGTCGGTGAAGTAAAGAGCGGCGATGTTGTCCAGCGTCAATTCCATCCCGAAGCAACAGGCATAGATCAGCGCCAGTGCCCAGACTCGGTAGTCACTTGCCGCGGCGAGAAAGCTTCCCTTGGATTGTTTGACGGCCGGCATCGCTCCCGATTGGCGAAGGGTACTGAAGTTGCCTTCCGGGGTGTCCTGCGTCAGAAAATAGTAAGCGATCCCCGTCAGGAAGCAGAGGATTCCTGACAGCAGCATCGCCGCACGCCAACCGAGGGCATCGCTAAAACCACACAGCGTGACAAAGCCCGCGAAGACCAATGGCATGACCATCTGCGTGACGCCGCCGCCCAGGTTTCCCCAACCGGCGGTCGCCGCGTTGGCTGTGCCGATACAGTTTGACGCAAACATTTGCGATGTGTGATACTGAGTGATGACGAACGAAGCTCCGATGACACCGATCAGGATGCGAAACAGCAGGAACGATTCGAAGCTGTTCGCGAAGCCGATCATCATGACTGGGATGGAACCCAACGTCAGCAGCCACGTATAGGACAATCGGGGGCCAATTCGATCGCACAGCCAGCCGATTCCCATGCGAGCCAGAATCGTGATGGAGACCGAACCGATGATGCACCAGCCAACCTGGTCCTTGGTCAGCGCCAGTTCTTTTCGAACGATCGGCATCAGCGGTGCGATGCCGAACCACGCGAAAAAGCACAAGAAGAAGGCGAACCACGTCATGTGAAACGCACGCATTTGCGGCGTCTTCAGGCTGAACAGGTCGATGCGAGTGGCCTTGCCTGGAGAGGTGTACACGATTCGAATCCTTTGCTGAGATGGGGCTAAATGCGAATGAGACGGACCGCGCACGCCTTGTAAGACGGCTGGCGCGAGTAGGGGTCGAACACGGCATCGGTCAGTTGATTGGCCGCGTCGTAGTGCATGGGGATAAAGACCTGGCCGGGTTGCACTGTGTTGGTGACAAACGCACGGGCGCGGACTCGACCGCGTTGCGATTCCACAGCGATCCACTCATGAGGCTGAATGCCCGCTTCGCGAGCATCGCGCGGATTGACTTCGACGTAGATCGATTCGGGACTGAGCTTGTTCAGCACCGCCGACTTGCCTGTGCGAGTTTGCGTATGCCACTGCACCGCCGTGCCGCGACCTGTCAGCAGGATCATCGGATAGTCTTTGGTCGGCGGCTCGGGCATGGGCCGTGGCATCTCGAACAGCAGCTTCGCTTTGCCGTCGGCGTGGTAGTAACGGCCATCTTCGAACAAGCGACGCTGAGTCAAGTCGCCTGATGGTGTACTGTCAGCAGCCTCTTCGTCAGGCCTCTTCGCTGCGGGCTTCAAGTCATCAGCGCCAGCGACGTAGGGCCACTGGATGCCACCTTCGTTGTCCAGATGCTGATAGTCCTTGATGCCGGTGAAGTCGCAGGGTTGCCCCGCGCTGAGTCGCTTCAAGATCTGGAACGCGGCTTCCGGTGATTTCCATTCACGAAACAGGCTTTCGCAGCCCCAGTGATGGGCGACGAGACGCATGATCTGGAAGTCCGCCAATGCTTGGCCGGGGGCCGCTGAGACTTTCTTGATCACGCCAAAGCGGCGTTCCGAGTTGATAAACGTTCCGTCCTTCTCGCCCCACGCCGCGGCTGGCAACACCAAGTCGGCCTCGCGAGCCGTCTCGGTGGTCGAGTACATGTCTTGCACGACCAGAAAGTCGAGTCGATCCAGAATGTCTCGACATTGATTCTGATTGATCCAGGAATGAACGGGGTTCGTGGCCACGACCCATAGCCCCTTGATCTTGCCTCTCAAAATTCCTTCGAGAATTTCCGGATAAGCCCAGCTGTTGACGCTGGGGATGTGGTTGACATCGATCTTCAGCAGATTGGCAACGGTGGCACGGTCTTCGGCCTTCGTGAAATCTCGGCCACCCAGTAGCCCGGTCGTGTTCGAGAACAGTCGCGAGCCCATCGCGTTGCATTGGCCGGTAATCGAGTTCGCACCCGTCCCCGGCCGACCCATGTTGCCCGTGATCAGTGCCAGATTGATCAGACTCTGAGCCGCTCGCACTCCCTCGTAGCTCTGGTTCACGCCCATCGTCCACCAGAACGAGACGCGTGGTCGCTCGTGAATGGTGCGAGCCACTCGATGCAGGCTTTCAATCGTCAGGCCCGTTTTCTCAGCCACGATTTCGGGAGTGAACTGCTTCACATGAGCGGCGAATTCGTCGAAGCCGTTGGTGTGAGCAGCGATATAGTCGTGATCGATCCAACCGTTTTCGATCAGGATGTGAGCCAGCCCATAGAACAGTGCCAGATCGCTCTTTGGTCGAATCGCCAGATGCTGCGTCGCGTTCATCGCAGTTTCGGTGCGTCGCGGATCGACGACGATGATTTCCGGCTTCCGTTTGTTGCGCATCACCCGTTCCCACAGGATCGGGTGAGCGATGCAGACGTTGGCTCCCACGAAGATCATGCAATCGGACTCTTCAAAGTCCTGGTACGTATAAGGCGGTGCGTCGAATCCAAACGATTGCTTATAGGCGACGACTGCGGTCGCCATGCACTGGCGAGTGTTGCCGTCGCCATGAATCATTCCCATTCCAAACTTGGCGACCGCCCCCAGCAGCGCCAGTTCCTCTGTGGCGAGCTGCCCCGTCCCTAGCCAGGCGACCGATTCGGGCCCGTGATCGCGCTGGATTTGCTTGAAACGCGAGCAGAAGGCGCCCATCGCGACATCCCAGTCGACCGGCTCCAGATTACCTTTCTGATTGCGTAGCAGCGGCGTCGTCGCGCGTTCGGACGAATGCAAGACATTCAGTGCCTCCCATCCTTTGGGGCAGGCCATTCCCAAATTAACGGGATAGTTTGTGTTCGGTGTCAGCCCGACAGCCGCACCGTCCTGAAGATGAATGTTCAGGCTGCAGCCGGTCGAGCAGAAGCCGCACGTCATCGGTGTGGTCGCGTTGGGTTTGCTTCGGTCTGGAACCACTCCCAATCCGAATCCACCAGGACTCAGCAGCATCTCGCGCGTGTAGCGTCCATCTCGCTGGTGCAGCAGGTCGGCGAACGGAAGTTTGATGGCCATCGATCCGACTCCTTCAGGTTCGCAGGCTACCGGGCATCCGCATCGCGACGGCCGCTGTGAAGAACAGCGTGCGTTCGACGAATTCGCCGATGACAGATAAGGTGAACGAGGCCAGACACAGACCGACGATGACCGCGGGGCTCATCGAGTGAGACGCGCTTCCCCACGTTTGATTCAGCAGAATGGCTGGCAACGCGATGCCACCGACAAGGCCGCACAAAAACCGGATGCGAGTCCAGACTCTTAATTCACCGACCATGAGTCGCGCTGAACGATTGAGAGGTGTCGTCTGCTTGCTGAACAAGTGACCGAACAAAGCCACTTCGTAGAGCAATTTTGCGGCGGCGACGATGACCAGGGCCAGACATAAGCTGCTGCCGTACGCGACCATCAACTGCTGGATGCTGGCAGGCTGCTGCAGATCAACAGCTAAGACGGAAACTGTCAGGACCGTCGACAACCCGAGCCACAACGTCGTCAATGAGAACTTCAGAAACGTCCGAGGGCCGATCCAGAACGGTCGCTGCGTGCAGTGATAAATCATAATCGAACAGAGGACACCCGCGAGTCCCGCGGTCACCACGGCGCAGGCCAACCCAAACACCCAGGGGGCTCCCTGCTGTTCGGGCCACAGCCACAGCACCGCGGCGTAGATTGCGGCAAACTTGGCGAAGGCACCAAACGCGACGATTTCGCGACTAAGCCAACTGGTCCATAGGCCCAGCACCGCGCGATAGGCGAGCATCGGCCGGCCCAAGTGCATGGTGCTGGCGGCGAGAGCCAGTAGTCCAAAGCCGAGCGCACTCGCCGTTTGAACGGGCAGCACCAGCGAGAACAACGTTGAACCCTGGGCATAAACTTGCAGGATCTGCCCGACCAGGAACGCTCCCACGGACAACTGGGTCAGCACCAGCATGACAATGAGCGGGGTATGCGCATGTTCCGCGTGGACTGCGAAATAATCTGCCGGCAAGAAGTTCCGCGGAAACGGCTTCGACGACTTATAGTTCGTCGTTGGCTGCGTGTACTGAGGGTCAGGGGCACCAGGCAGAAAAGGATTCGCTTCACAATCGGCCGCAACATCGGCCTTCTTCACGACCGCGATGCGAATCGCTTCATGAGGACAGGCCTGCACACAGGCGGGAGCCTCACCGACAGCCAATCGCTGGCTGCACATATCGCACTTGCGAACGATGCCTCGCTTGGCGCTGTACTTGGGGACTTCATAAGGACAGGCCAGAATGCAGTACTGGCAGCCGAAGCATTGATCGTCCAGGTGCTTGACGATGCCCGTGACCGGATCCTTTTCGTAGGCTCGCGTTGGGCAGACATTCATGCACGCTGGATCAAGACAGTGATGGCAGGCCGTGGTCACGTGTTGCAACACGGGCAGAGTCACCGACCCACCGTGCAGCAGTCCCACATCACGCCAGGTTTCGTCTTCGTCGAGGCCATTCAGCGAGTGACACGCCGTCACGCAGGCCTTGCAGCCCGAGCACCGATCCAGGTCAACTTCGAATGCGTATTGCTCGCCCGGTCCAGGCGGTGACGCGGGCAGCAGTGACGAGTAGTAGCGTGCCTGCTGGGGCTGGCTGCTTCCCGAATGGAATTGCGAGAATCGTTCGACTGCCGTCAAATCCTGCTGGTCTGCCAGGAGCTCTTCCAGGAACGAAGGCATCGACGAAGTCGTTGTCCGTTCGGCATGAGTCAGTGGGAGAGCAACAGAGGACATGGCTATTTATCGGTTCTCAAAATGACTGTTGAAACGGTCAGCTTTTTTGGGGGTGGCGGTCTGGTCGATCAAGCAGGTGCGCAAGTGGTGCAAGCGGTTCCACACAGGCGCTGCTCAATGGCGGGGACGGTGGCCAGTGCATCGGCGTGTGGTAGCAACAGGAAGACATCGTCGTCCTGCAGCCGAACAGGGTAGGTCCTGATGCTGTAGTCCTCGCCGCTTAAGCACGAGCCGTCTTGCAGCGAGAAGTGTTTCTTGTGGAAAGGACAGGCCACCTTGGGGACGCCGCCGACATCGCCGATGATCCCTCGAGAGAGCGCGAACTCTTGTTTGTGAGGGCACATGTTGTCGGTCGCATACCATTCCTGGCGGCTATCGAAGTTGAAGACCGCGATCTGGGCATGGCCGTGCTTGATCGTCGCCCCACCGTTGACCGGAAATTCCGAAGCCGATCCGACTCGAACCCAGGTTGGTTCCGCTTCTTCTGTGGTTTCGTCGAGCGTCTTGCCGTTGAGCAGCGTGAGTTGACCGAGGGGAACCGTGTCGTCTAACCATGGCGCGGGATGAGGTTGTCCCCGTTCCGAGACGAATTCGATCGTGGGTTCAGTCTCGTCTGTATTCACAAACTGTTGGAACAGTCGTCGCTTTTCAGGGTCACGGACAACAGCTGCCCATTCACATTGATAGGTGTCGACGACGAACTGCATCTGACGATCCAGGTCTTCGCACAAACCAAGTTTGTCGCGAATGATCACGTCGCGCAGGTGTTCCAGGCCCCCTTCAAGCTTCTCGAGCCAGACCGATGTTCTCGTCAGTCGATCTGCCGTCTGCACGTAGTACATCAGGAAGCGATCGATATAGCGGGTGGCGGTCTCTTCATCTAAATCGGCAGCCAGCAGATCGGCGTGACGTGGCTTCGAGCCTCCGTTGCCGCAGACATACAGGTTGTAACCCGCCTCGGTCGCGATCAGCCCGAAGTCTTTCGACTGAGCTTCGGCGCATTCACGCACACAACCGGAAACAGCCCCCTTCAGCTTGTGGGGTGAGCGCAGTCCCTTGTAGCGGTTCTCGATGCGGATCGCGAAGCCGACAGAATCCTGCACACCGAATCGGCACCAGGTGGAACCAACGCAGCTCTTCACGGTTCGAAGTGACTTGCCGTAGGCATGCCCGCTCTCGAAACCGGCGTTGACGAGTTCTTCCCAGATAGAGGGGAGTTGATGGACTTCGGCCCCAAACAAGTCGATTCGTTGACCACCCGTGATCTTCGTGTAGAGGTTGTATTTCCGACCGACCTCACCCAGGACGATCAATTTTTCAGGAGTGATTTCGCCGCCGGGGACTCGCGGAACAACCGAATAGGATCCGCCCCGCTGGATGTTGGCCAGGAAGCGGTCGTTGGTGTCCTGCACCGTCGCCTGTTCGAGGATGTCTTCGTTCCACAGGCTCGCCAGGATCGAAGCCACGGCCGGCTTGCAGATTTCGCAACCGTGTCCGACGCCCTGTTCTTGAACGACCTCGCTAAAGGTTCGATAGCCTTTAATCTTGATGACGTGAAACAGTTCCTGTCGCGTAAACGCGAAGTGTTCGCACAGCGACGTGTTGACTGTCTTGCCAGCTTTCTTCAGTTCGCTGTTGAGGATGTCAGTGACCAGCGGGATGCAGCCGCCGCAACCGGTGCCGGCACGTGTGCAACTCTTCAGTTCACCGACAGTGCAAACGCCGCCTGCGATAGCCGTGCAGAGGTTCGCCATCAAGACATTGTTGCACGAGCAGATCTGAGCGGTTGGATCCAGGTCGCCCACGCCGCTGGAACTCGCTCCTCCTTTGGGACCCAGCAGAAGTTCGCTTGGCGACACGGTCAACGGCTTGTCGGACTTGCAGGTCATCAGCAATCGACCGTAATCATTGGCGTCGCCCACTAGGATGCCACCCAGCAGTTTCTTGCCGTCCAGGGAAACGAGGATCTTCTTGTAGACTCCTTCAAACGGATCTTCGAAGACGATCGCTTTGGCTTGAGTCGCATCGGCTTCGTGATTGCCGAAGCTGGCGACATCGACTCCCGTCAACTTCAGCTTCGTCGACATGTCCGCGCCGTTGAAGGCTCGCGATTGTCCACACAGGTTGGCCGCGACGATTTCCGCCATTTCATAACCGGGTGCGACCAGTCCATAGACCATGCTGCGATGCAAAGCGACTTCGCCGATGGCAAAAATATCGGGATCGCTGGTTCGCAATTGATCGTCGACCACAACTCCGCCGCGTGGTCCCACCTTCAGGCCGCTGGCTTTGGCGAGATCGTCTCGCGGCACGATCCCCGCGGAAACGACAACCATATCGACTGCGAGTTTCGAACTATCTTTGAATTGGAGTCCTTCAACTTGGCCATTACCAAGCACCTCTGTCGTGTCTGCATCCAGGTGAACGTGGATTCCCAATGTTTCGATTTTCGAAACCAGTGTTTTGGAGGCCTTATCGTCGAGCTGCCTCGCGAGGACTCGAGGGCCCAGGACAACGACATGCGTTTCCAGCCCGAGATCGTAAGCGGCCTTGGCGGCTTCCAGTCCCAACAATCCGCCACCGATGACGGCACATCGCTTGGCCTGCAGAGAGTATTCGATGATGTGGTTCAGATCTTCGATCGTGCGATAAACGAAGACTCCTCGATTCTGGATGCCTGGTATCGATGGCACGAACGGGTACGAGCCTGTCGCCATCACACAGATGTCATAATCGATCTGGACCCCTTTTTGGGAACGGACGGTTTTCGTCTCACGGTTGAGTTCGCAAGCGCGATCGCCGATGTGAAGTTCAACGCCGTGTTCGAGATACCATTCCTTGCGAGCCAGCATCAGTTGCTCGGCATCACGGTGCGCGAAGAAGCTGGTCAGGCCCACACGATCGTAGGCCGCGCGTGGCTCTTCGCAGAACGTCACGACTCGGAATTGATGTGCGGTATCGAACTCGACGAGTCGCTCACAAAAGCGATGTCCAACCATGCCGTTTCCGATGACAACGATCGTCTTGCGGGCGAAGTTTGCTGCGATCACGATCGGAGTTCCTCGAGACAGTCGAAGGCTTGGTGATTCGAGGCCCAGGGAGCCACGAGAACCATCTCGAATGCAAAGGGTGAGCCCGGTTCGTATCCGTCAACGACGGCGAAGATCTAAACTTCGGAGTGCGGAAGGGCTGAGTGTGGAAGGTCACACTTGATGGTGTTCCGCGTCACAAGAGCATTCCCGAAGCAAGGCCTCCGTGATCACCTTCGGTACTGCAAATCTGCTGGCATTCGTGGCAACCGTCTGCCGGATTTGCGTGCATTGGTCGCCCTTCGAAGGCTTCAAATTGATCGAAATACATTCCGACAATATGCGCGGAGCGAGCTAGATTCTTCGGTATTTACTGGACGAGATTAAGGCCCATCGCGCATCGGAAACCGCGGGGAGGTATGCAGTTTGCTACCAGCGGATGAGGGCCGTACTTTTTCCTCCCATAACCAAGTTTGATGTCCGATTGGCCGGAGTTCGTTTGACTCAACGTTGATCTCCGGTCAAGCAAAGTGTTCGTGACCGGTGACTTCGATCGTGATGACACACGAAACAAATCTGAATCGCAAAGTTGATCGCGAGAATCCGGCCCGGCAACTGGGTCGACAGTCTTGGTACGCCTTAGGATTGGTCGCAGGGTTGATCGTTCTGCATCAATGCTTGCTGCAGCCAGGTCTGAACCTGCTGACTTCAGACGCGCCCGTCATCAATATTGCCGGTCGACAACGAATGCTTTCGCAAAAGCTGGCCAAGGCGGCGCTTGCACGAGTAACCGCACAGACACCGGACGAACGAGAACTGCGACGGCTGGAACTGAAAACCACGCTCGACGAGTGGCGTGATGCGCATGACAAGCTGAAGGCCAACCGCGCAGACGTTTTCTTCAGTGCATCAAGATCTCCGGAGATCGAACAAGGGTTCCGCGAACTGGAACCGCATTACGTGGCCATGGTGAAAGCTGCGGAAGAACTCGCGTCGGAATCGCAGAACGTGATGCTTCCAGAGGCTCTCAGCAGTTTGCTAAAGCACGAGCCAGAGTTTTTAAGTCGGATGCATGCGCTGGTGGGAAGCTATCAGGAGGCTGCACGCCAACACGTGCGACAATTGCAACGGCTCGGTTTGATCATCATGGGAGTGATCCTTCTGACCCAGATCGGCTTGCACTTGTTCGTTGTCCGGCCTGCGGTGCAATTCGTGGGACGCGAGATCGAGCAGACCGAGGTGCAATACCAGGGGTTGGTCGAATCGATGACGGATGGACTAGTCGTGTTTGATCCGTCGGGGACAATCGAGTTTGCCAATCGTCGATTCGGAAGCTTGCTGGGTTATGGTGCCGAAGGCTTGGCCGGCAAACCAGCTTCCCTGTTTATCGCCGATCCCGATCGACGCCGGTTTAGTGCGATGCTGTTCGATCCGCATCTGGAAACAGAGCCGGTCGACCTGGTGATGCGGCACGTCGATGGACGCCTGATCGAGACGATGATTTCGCCACAGCGATTGCGCGATCATCTTGGTGTCTCCCGAGGGTTACTGCTGATCGTGACGGACGTGACGTCGCGCAAGGCGATCGAACACCGCAGCCGCGAGCTTCTCGATCAATTGGCTCATGCGGATCGCCTACGAGCGATGGGCGCGATGGCCGCGGCACTGGCTCACGAAATCAACCAACCGCTCGGCGCGATTGCCAATTATGCCGAAGGTTGTTTGACGCGACTGTCCGGACCGCCGATCGATTCGCAGGACTTCGTTTTACCGCTCGAAAAAATCTTGCGAGCCACGCACCGCGGTGCGGAGATCATTCGACGCGCCCGCGGGTTCGTCCGGCTTCGGCCTCATCGGATCACGCAAGAATCGATTAACAGTCTGGTGCATGAAGTCGAAGAGATGTGCCGGCCTGAAGCGCGTCGCCGAGGCATCTCATTGGAACTGCAGTTGGCCACAGAGCCGTTGACGATTCCTGTCGATGCCATCCAGATTCAACAAGTGCTGACAAACCTGATTCAGAATGCGTTCGCAGCGATGGATCAAGTCGAACCTTATCGCCGTCGCATTAGCTTGACGACGGGTCTGGCATCGACGGGTCAGGTGGAAGTCACCGTCGCCGATACCGGTCCAGGTATTCCGGCGGATGGAGCAGAAGCGTGGTTTGAGCCGTTCATGACGACTCGCGAAGAGGGAACCGGAATGGGTCTGGCCATCGCCCGCAGTATCGTCGAGGCGCATGGAGGCCGGATTTGGGCCGAAACGAATGGTGAGGGGGGCGCGCTGTTTCGTTTCACGCTGCCACTCGAATCTCCCACGGTCGATGTATCGGGAGAGAGCTTGCCCTTGATGGAGGCCGTCAGCCATGTCTGAACAGGTACCGACAGTCTTCATCGTGGACGATGATCCGGATATGCGGGAGTCGCTGGAATATCTGTTGGCGTCATTGGCGATCCCCACCAGAGCCTACGGTTCTGCGAATGCATTCCTCGCCGAGTTCCAATCCTGGCAGGCCGGCTGCCTGGTCTGCGATGTCCGCATGCCGGATCTCAGCGGCCTGGACTTGTTCGAACGCCTGCGGGCCATGGGCAGTCACCTCCCCGTGATCCTGATGACCGCCTATGCCGACGTGCCGATGGCGATTCGAGCCCTTCAGGCGGGCGTCGTCGAATTTATCGAGAAGCCGTTTAATGCCCATGTGATGTTGGAGCGAATCCAGCGCGCGTTGGCTCAGGATGGCGAACGACGTGCTTCGGCTGCGACCTGGGAAGAATTCGCCTGCGGTATTGCTGAATTGACTGACAAAGAAAAGGAAACGCTGGGCCTGCTTCTCGATGGGGCATCCAACAAAGTCATGGCCGCGCGACTCGATATTTCCGAGCGGGCCGTCGAAATGCGACGAGCATCGGTGATGAAGAAGCTGCAGGTGAATTCGCTCGCCGAGCTAATCCGACGCGTGACTCAGTTCGAACTGCTGTTTCCGCAGAGCAAGCCGATCGGTCGAACGTAGCCCCGCTACCGAAGCCCAGGTGAGCCGCGCTGCGTCAGCACGCGGACTCTTCGCTACTGAGTTGCTAGTGGCTGCGTCATCGCAAGAGAGTATTGTGATGACATCGAGCGATGAGTTGATTTCACCGTTTCGTGTCAATCGGGTCCGCGTGCTCACACAGCGCGGCTCTCCTAGTGACTGGGAAGCCCATCGAGCACGGTCTTCTAGACGATCAACATCGCATCACCATAACTGAAAAATCGATACTTCTCCGCAATCGCGGTCTGATACGCCTCGCGTATCAGGTCAACCCCGGCGAACGCACTCACCAGCATCAGCAGCGTGGACTTGGGGAGATGAAAGTTTGTCAGCAAGACATCGACTCGACGAAACTGGTACGGAGGTCGAACGAACAAACGTGTTTCACCGCTCCAGGCCTGCAGCGGAGTGTTGACTGCCGCCGCTGATTCGATCGTCCGCAAGCTGGTCGTCCCGACGGCGACCACTCGGCCACCTGCTGTCCGAGTCGATTCGATTTTCTCCACAGCAGAACTTGGCAGCTCGCACCATTCCGAATGCATCTGGTGCTCAGCCAGGTATTCGACTGCGACAGGGCGAAACGTTCCCAGACCGACGTGCAGCGTGACTTCCGTGCGTGTGATCCCCGCTTGCTGACATTGGTTCAGTAGCTCTGGTGTAAAATGCAACCCGGCCGTGGGGGCGGCGACAGATCCGGGGTTCGACGAGAATACGGTCTGGTAGCGGTCCCAATCGTTGGCATCGGGTGTCTTGCGGTCGAAGTACGGGGGCAGCGGCAACGTGCCGAATTGCTGAAGCAAATCGACCACTGTCCCCTGTTGGTTTGGCACGAAGATGAACACACCGTCGGCTTCGCGCGCCGCCAGTTCGAGTCGCAGTTCGGCTCCCTCTGCTGAGGTCACCGCGACCGATTCCCCGATTTGAAGGTATCCGCGCGTCTGCCCGATCAGTTTCCAGGCCCCTCGGTCATCGCTGCCGAGATATAATCCTTCCCACTTTCCGCCCGTGCCCACTCGATTTCCGACCAACCGAGCGGGAAGCACTCGCGTGTTGTTCAAGACCAGGCAATCATGTGCGGCCAGTAAGGTCGGAAGGTCGCGGATGGACCGGTGAGTAATCTGCTGCGTGTCGCGATTCACAACCAGCAATCGCGATGCATCCCGCGTAGGGAGAGGCACTTTGGCGATCAAATCCTCGGGCAGCGAATAGTCGTAGGTGGAAAGTCGATCAAAGTCCTGCACGATTGGCCTATGAAAGTCGATGTAACAAGCTTGCTGTCTGTTCCAGATGTTACAACGGACGGCGTCTAACCTAAACCCGCCGGAACGCGGGAATCTCGCGGAACCTGATCGAAACGAAGTCTGCTCATGACCGCGATCCCAAAACCTGTTCCTATCGCTTTCTGCATTACCGAGTTGGATCGGGGCGGTGCCGAAAAAGCGTTCACCGAACTGGTGCTGGGTCTGGACCGGCAGTTCTGGAATGCTCGGGTGTTTTGCCTCGGGCCACAGGCTTACTTCGCTGAAGTGCTGGAAGCGAATGGAGTCGGCGTGATCTGTTTCAACGGGCGGGGTGCCACGACCTTTCCCGGAGTCCTATGGCGATTGACTCGCGCCTTGCGACAGTTCCGCCCGGCCCTCATGCAGACATTTCTGTTCCACGGGAATGTGATCGGACGCCTGGCAGGCCGCCTGGCGGGTGTTCCCTACATCGTCGCGGGGATTCGCGTCGCCGAACATCGTTGTCACTGGCACGTACGACTGGATCGCTTGACGAATTTTCTGGTTGATCACAATGTCTGCGTCAGCCAGGGGGTGGCGGATTTTTCGGTTCAAGAGGCCGGATTGAACGCTCGCAAGGTCAGCGTCATTCCAAATGGTGTGGACTTCGCCACTTACGCAAATGCCAGCGCGACCGACTTGTCGCAGCTCGGTTTGAAGAGTCAATTCCCGGTCATGATCACGGTCGGTCGGCTCGAAGAACAGAAGGGTATTCCATTTCTATTGAACGCCGTGACAACGGTTTTGCAGCAGCATCCCGACTGCCAATTTCTAATCGTGGGCGATGGCCCCGAGCGTGCCTCTCTAGAGGCTCTGGCGTCGTCGCTGGGGATTCGCACGTCCATCCACTTCGCAGGCCATCGTGGGGACGTTCCTGGGCTCCTGAAGGCTTCTGATCTGTTCGTGCTCCCCTCGTTGTGGGAAGGGATGCCAAACGCCCTGCTGGAAGCGATGGCGGCGGGTCTGCCAGTGATCGCCACTGCGGTGGAGGGCTCGCGCGAAATCATCGAATCCGACGAGTCAGGTCTACTCGTGCCCGCCGCAGATCCATCCGATCTCGCAAGGGCAATCTTACGGGTTTTGAATCAACCCGATCTGGCCGCACGTCTTTCTTCTGGTGCGCAAAGTGCTGTTGTAAAACAATTTACGAACATTGCTGCAATAGCAGCATATGATCATTTGTATCGTCAATTGATTTCAACTCACTGATTTTCACATCGCAAACCCCTCTCCGAAGATTTTTTCCAAAATCTTCAATCTCTTGTCCTGTAAGTAGCTGCGCGTCGTCAGTCCATCACAGCCAACCCCTTGGCCAAATGTCATGCTTGATTCACCCGGTGCGATTGGTAAAGTCTCCCCCATCGGTGGGGAACAGTGGGGAAAGTTGGTGGTAAATGGCCCTGACGGGTACGTATCTGCGAACGCTGGACGAGAAGAAGCGTGTCGCAGTCCCTAAGCGGCTACGAGATGATTTTGGCCATACCGATCTGAACAGTTTGATGATTGCCCCCGGCACCGCGAAATCGTTGGTAGTCTATTCACCTCAAGGGTTTGAAGCGTTCGCTGCGAAGTTGGCGGCTGGTGGAAGTCACCAGAATTATCTGCGCCTTTTTTATTCATCTGCGGAGCGTGTTGATTTGGACGGTCAGGGCCGGATGCGGATCCCTGATCGGCTGGCGGACTACGCCGGTTTGAAGCGTGAGGCGTACCTGTTGGGTGTGCAAGACCATGCCGAATTGTGGGACAAGGAAGCTTGGGATTTGTTCGTCACGACGCATACGCCGGCATTCGACGAGTTAGCGGTCAAAGCGATGGGTGGTTAGGGGAAGTCCCCCTTAAATGTGGCGTCACACCGGGAGCGGATTGGATAATGGTCGGAATCGTCGCTTGGCCACCGGGCTTCGCGGTCGAACAAGGCTCACATGGACGGAGCCTTGAGCGGAGAGATCTCGCGGCAGCTTGATCATCCGCAAGTCATTCGCCCACATGGCGAAGTCGCAGGGGGGGAAGGGATGCTCACCCCGCGGCGAATGACTTGGTAATTAAAGGACAGAACGAAGGCTCGGCCAGGAATTCCTGACCGAGCCTTTGTGCTTTCCAGAGGGGATCTTCGGCCCCGACTGGCCCAAGTGGTCTATCCAAATCCCCATTTCGAATTTATAAGACAGTCACTCCCCGGCAGTTGTTGTCAAAAACTTGAGCGAATTTCTGTAAAGAGTCCGAATGACGGAAAGGAATACGGCGGTTCATACGCCGGTCTTGTTGCGAGAAGTCATACGAGGCTTGGAGTTACGTCCAGGTTTGATCGTTGTAGACGGGACTGTCGGTGCCGGGGGCCATTCGAGGTTGATCGCAGCACAGATTGGTGACGATGGCCTGCTGATTGGATTGGATCGTGATCCCATGATGCTAGGTCTGGCAGCAGCCGTGTTGCCCGTGTCGGATCGGGTGGTGCTGAAGCATGCGAGCTATGTCGAGCTTCCGAAGGTGATTCAAGAGCTGGGTTTGCAGTCGGTCGATCGGGTGTTGCTGGATTTGGGATTGTCGTCAGATCAGTTGGCAGACCGCTCGCGTGGTTTCGGATTCACGGCAGACGGGCCGCTGGATCTCAGGTTCGATACGAGCCGCGGAAAACCAGCTAGCGAACTGTTGGCGCAGGCGAGCGTCCAAGAAATCGAGTCGTGGTTGTCGGAGTTTGGTGAGGAGTTGGAAGCCGCCAAGATCGCCAGATACCTGGTCGCCAGAGCAGGAACAAACCCGATTCGAACGGGACTTGATCTGGCGAACGGCGTGGCCGAGGCGTTAGGGGTGAAGCGGCGAGATCCTGGTGATAAGCATCCTGCCACGCGCACGTTTCAGGCACTACGAATTGCAGTCAATCAAGAATTGGAACATGTCCGACGCGGAATTGAAGACGCGGTTTACGGCTCGCTAAAGCCAGGTGGACTGGCCGCCATCATTTCATTTCATTCGTTGGAAGATCGCATCGTCAAACAGGAATTTCGCCGAGCAGATCGCTGGGAATCGTTGACATCGAAGCCAGTCGTGGCTTCGCATCAGGAACAACGAGTCAACCCTCGCAGTCGTTCGGCCAAGCTTCGAGTGGCGCGAAAATTAGGTTGAGTGGATGTTGACGAGACGTTAGAGCGATGCCAGCTCTAACAACTTCGATCAATTGCAGTTCGGGACGGGCAGGATGTCGGTCCTCACGAGGAAGGAGCCTCGATCATGACGCGTGAAACTAAAGCGGGTCTGTTGATGATTCTGATGCTGGGCGGCGTGTTCGGCTTCATGGTCTATAAGCGGATGCAACACCCAGCGGCAGCAATGGCGCAGCAGATCACTCCCGAAGAGGAATCGATCGCGCAGTCGAAAGAATCTGCCGATCCGTTCCAAACCGAGGAAGTGGATCGACAACCAAATCGCGTGGTCACCGCAGCCGCCACGACGCCGGCACGAATTCCCGAGGAGGACTTCGCCCCTGCTGAATCACGAGCCGCGAAAAGCTCGGCCAGCGCCAAAGATTCATTCGAACAGTTTCAGTCGACCAATCGCTCCAAGCCCAAACTGCCGACATCGATCGAAGACGACTTCGACAACGAACGCAAGGCCCCTGCTAACGTAGAAACCAAGCAAGTTCCTGCCCGTGTTGTAGAAGCAGCTCGCAAGGAGAAAGAAGAATCCTTCGATCCGTTCAGCGGCGACAATTCGGCACCCGCCGAGACCGAAACAGAAACTCCGCAGATCGCAACGACCAGCGAGGCGGATCCATTCGATACTCCCGCCATCAAGTTTGATACGAAAGCGAACGACCGCGCCGCGGAAGTGCCGGTCCAACCCAAGACGAACGTTGCGGCCAGAAAGAATGAGTCGAACGATCCATTTGGCGACTCGACGGCCGCTTCCAACGATGGCTTCGAGGCACCAGTTGCTCTGAAAGAAGCCCCTCGAGAAATGGAACGTCAGCGAGAGTCCGATCCATTCGGAACAGACTCCGATCTGGAAGTGCAGCGCCCCACCAAATCAACTCCGAAACGAGAAGAATTCACTCCTCCCGCAGACACGCGGCGAGAAGTGATCCTCGAAGAAAAGCAGGCGGAGATCGCCGAATTTGAAGTGCAGGTTCCCTCGAACGCGCGTGGATTGTCTTCGTCGAACGCGTTCAGTCCGTCGGATGCGGAACCCGCGAAGTCGTCGGTACCAACGTTGACGATTCCTTCGCGTGACGCGACGCCAGTTCGCGAGCAGTTGCCCACTCGCAATGTCGTTCCGATCCGTGAAGCGGCACAGCTCGCTCAGGACGACCGCTTCGGTGGTTTCGCCCCTGCAACGGCCAAGGACCGCACCGCAAACGCATTTGAGGAACAGCGCCCTGCGGCTCCAACAGCGTCCAGTGCTCCTCCCGTTGAGCGGCGAGTGACGCGACCTGCCCCAGTGACCCAAATCGACGAAGACTTCAGAACCTCGAGCGCTCGGCCTCTGGTCGCGGGCGATAGCTATGACATCGAGCCCGGCGATAACTTCTGGACGATTTCGCGAAAGAAGTACGGCACGGGTCGCTATTTCATGGCGCTCGCTCAACACAACTCGCAAATCATTCCCGATCCCAAGCGAATGAAACTTGGTGTCAGCATCTCGACTCCGTCCGCTGAAGTCCTGGAGCGAAGCTACGCACAATTCATTCCTAAGACGGCGACCGTCGATCCGGTCCAGACGGCGAGTATCTCGCCGGTCGTCAGTTCGGCAAGCAGCACCAAGGTGACTGTCGCCGCCGCCACAGATGAAGCCGAATCGGGGTTCTTCATCGCCGACGACGGAACACCGATGTACCGCATCGGCCGAGAAGACACTCTCAGCGGTGTGGCGCAACGGCACTTGGGGCGCTCGTCACGCTGGACGCAGATCTTTGAACTAAATCGCGATGTCCTTCCAGACGGAAATTCCCTCAAGATCGGGTCCGTTTTGCGACTTCCCGCCGACGCCAGCCGCGTTGACGTGGTCGAACGAGGTCGCACGTTCCGATAGGAGTTGTTGCGAGTCTCTGCGCTCCCGCTTTGTCTTGGAGCTCGGAATGTCGGCGGATGCATGGCGAGATCGTTGGCCCTGAAAGGCCGGTGATCCTCTTCACGATCTGCCGTGTTTCCGTGGGTATCGGCTCGCTTGTCGGCTGAGACTCAGGGAATTGCGGTGATGTTCTTTCGCTTTGGTGCAGCGCTGATCCTGATCGTCTCCGTGGCCCTGACGGGAACCGCGCTGGAGACGCAGAATCTATCGCTCAAGCGATCGCTCAGCCAGCAGCAGTACCGCATGGAAGTCCTGCTGGAGAGCCAGGCGAAACTGCGGTTGGAGACCCAGCGATTGGGTGCCCCCGCAAAATTGTTCGATGCACTCGAACGCGGCGACGCCTCGCTCTATCGGCCCCCCAAACCGCAACGGGCCGATCAACGACGAGCCCCCCTGCTCAACTGGAACAACGCGAACGGCGATAGCCGCAAAACCGCGGTTCGCGATCGGGCTCCAGAATGAGTGTGACAACCTCTCCGTCTGCGACATCGATCATCAGGCGTGCCCGGTTTGTGGTGACGCTGTTTGGGATCGCATGGACAGTCCTGGCGCTGCGGTTGATGCAGCTGCAGTGGTGGCAGGAGGGTCGTTTTTCGGATCGAGCCGAGCAACAGCGCGAGTATGCCGAAGAGATTCCCGCGCGTCCGGGAGACATTGTCGATCGACAGGGTCGACTCGTCGCAACCACGTTGACGCTGCGTAGTTTGTTCATCGTCCCACGACGAATCAGTCAGCCGTGGACTGTCGCCAATGCGCTCTCGAGCGCGCTGGATCTTCCCGCGGATCAGCTCTTCGAAAAGATTGGCGAGCGGCGCGATCGACAGTTCTTGTGGGTGAAGCGAAGGTTGACCTCGGATGAAGTCGAGAAGATCAAGGCGCTCAAGTTGCCTGCCGACTCGTGGGGCTTCCGCGACGAGTATCGTCGCGAGTATCCGCAAGGTGTCGTCGCCGCGCACGTGCTGGGACTGCGGGACATCGATGGGGTGGGACGCGGTGGGATCGAAGAGGGATTGGACAAAGTCCTCAGTGGCGAAAAAGGACGTCGCAAGCTGGCTCGAGATTCTCGCGGTCGCGTGATCGAAATCCTGGACGATATCGAGCATCCCCCTTCGCCCGGGCAAAACGTGCAATTGTCACTCGATCTCGTCGTACAACTGTTCGCCGAGCGGGAACTTGACGCGGTCATGAAAGAATGGAAGCCGGAAAGCTGCAGCGCCATCGCTCTCGATCCCAAGACTGGCGATGTGTTGGCGATGGCGACCCGGCCTACATTCGATCCCAATCATCCGGAACGAGCGGCACCGGCCGAATGGAAGAACCGCGCGATTGCGGACATCTACGAACCCGGCTCAACATTCAAGCCGTTCGTAGTCAGTTACGGATTGGATCAGCAAGTTCTTCGCACAGACGACAAGTTCGACTGCGAGAACGGCCTCTATCGTATGGGCCGGCGTCAACTCCATGATCATCATCGCTATGGGACACTCAGCCTGACGGATGTATTGGTGAAATCCAGCAATATCGGCATGGCAAAAGTTGGCGAACGTCTGACGAACGAACGTCTCTTCGAAGCGGCCACCCTGTTCGGATTTGGTCGGAAGACCGGCATCGAGTTACCAGGTGAACTCCCTGGAATCCTGCGACCTCTCAAGCAATGGACGACTTACTCCACGGGGTCGATCCCGATGGGGCATGAACTGGCGACGACGCCGTTGCAACTCATCTCGGCACACGCGGCACTGGCGAATGGCGGCCTGCTGGTCCGACCCAGAATCGTGCTGCCGCATCAGCAGGACTCGACGGCAGCAATCAGGCAGCTCAGTGAACAGACCGTTTCACCGGATGTGGCCAAATGGATCATCGATGTCCCGATGCAGGAAGTCGTGACACGCGGCACGGGCAAAAGGGCTCGTATCCCCGGATACAATGTCTTCGGTAAGACGGGGACGGCGCAGTGCATTTCACCGAACGGCGGCTATGTTCACGGCAAATACATCAGTTCGTTCGTCTGTGGTGCCCCGGTCGAAGATCCGCGCCTGTTGGTCCTGGTCGTCGTGAACCAGTCCTCGGTCGGTGGCGAAACATTCGGTGGTCGAGTCGCCGCCCCCGCCGCCGCCAACATTCTCAAGCAGTCGCTGGTCTATCAGCGCATCTCGCCCGATCAGCACTTGCTGGATGCCGCCGCCAACTGGAAGGAAGACCCGGCGGAATAAGCTCACCCCACTGCTCGTCATTCACGCCTGCGCGTGATTGACGGAACCGATCAAACTTCGCCGCTCGGACCGTGCTCCGGCAAACTTGATTTAATCGTGCGACCCCTCACCAGATCTGCCCGATCCGCAGGATTTCACAGCTTTCGAGTTATTGCCGTGGGGCTAGCGGCAGATTCCGCCGATTCCTTACCCGATAGATCATCGTGCGCGCCGACATTCGACAGGGGAGCCTTGTTCCCACTGACGACTGTTGGTGCCGATCACTTATGAGGAAGGATCAAATCGTGCATCAGGATCAACGAATTGGGTTGGCTCTAGCAGTCTTGCTGCTCGGGGCTGCTGGTGCGTTTTTCTTTCGTCACGATCCCAAACCAGCCGGTTCATCGGGCGCTCACTTGAAGACCGGGGCGGAACTGGACGCTCGAATTGCAGAGAAGTCGATTTCCCCTTATCTCCAATCGACTGATCGTGGAACATCCGCGAAGAACGTGTCGGATCGCCAGGGTGCAGACGACGGCCTGCCTCGATTGGATACGCCCGATTTTTTCACTGAAGGTGGGCGAATCTCCAACTCAGATGCCGGGTTGCAGGAACTTGCACCGATTCCCTTCCCTGACACGAATGGTGGAAATTCCGCCTCATCTCAGGGATCGGGAACGGCGAAGTCTTCGGTCGGGTCGGATCGAACCCATCTTGTCCAGAAGGGCGAGACTCTCTCATCGATCGCGGCGAAAGAGCTCGGAAGTTCAGGTCGATTCGCAGACTTGTTCGAAGCGAATCGCGATCAATTGAAAGACGCCAACGATGTCCGGGTCGGCATGATCTTGCGCGTTCCCACACGCGGCGGCACTCGCGCGGCGGACTCTGCGGTATCGAAACCAAAAGGTCGAGAGAGCGGCGCGCCGACGCTGCTCCCTGGAAACCCGAACCGTCCCGACGTGAGTGAACTGCCGGTGATTACCGTTGATCCGGATCAACAACCTGATCAACGTTCATCAGATCCAAATGCCACGAAGAAACTGTTCGAACCGGCCAAGCGTCATCCATTGGGCGTGAAAGTGCCCGGCACACAATCCAGCCAGGTCGAACCTGCCAAACCAGCGCGAAAGCTAAGCCAGCTTCCTCCAAAGGACGCTGGCGGTAAAGTGGCTCGCTAGTCGAGCGGCAGTACATTCTCCAAGCTGACGCGTGGCTATACTCTGTGCAGTGCTGATCATGCACTCATTGGTGCTCATGTCCGTATGTGGCTGCATCTACAACCGCGACTTGTACTTTCGCGACGCGGCGAATTGGCGTCGGGCAGCCTGAATTCGCGCCCTCTTTGCATCCCATTGTCCGACGCGCTAGAATACGCGCCGCAATTCGCGAATCCTCGATCGTCGCGAGATCCCCGTTACCTCGATCCAGCCTGGAGAAACAATTATGGCCTTTACGCTGCCTGCCCTGCCCTACGCCATTGATGCGTTGGCCCCTCACATTGATGCCAAGACGATGGAAATTCACCATACCAAGCATCATCAAGCGTATATCAACAACGCGAACAAGGCGTTGGAAGCACATCCGACTCTGGCTGCCAAATCCGTCGAAGCGTTGATCTCGGATCTCGCTTCGGTTCCGGATGACATCCGCACTGTTGTCCGCAACAACGCCGGTGGTCACTACAACCACTCGTTGTTCTGGACTGTCCTGGGACCAAACGCCGGTGGCGAGCCGACTGGTGCTTTGGCTGCCGCGATCACCAGTGCCTTCGGATCATTCGCGACCTTCAAAGAGAAGTTCGCTGCCGCGGCTGCCGGACGATTCGGTAGTGGCTGGGCCTGGCTTGCCGTCGATAAGGGCAAGGTCGTGGTCGAAAGCTCGCCAAATCAAGACAGCCCCTTGATGGAAGGGCGAACACCGATCCTGGGATTGGATGTTTGGGAGCACGCCTACTACCTGAACTACCAAAACCGTCGTCCAGATTACATCACGGCCTTCTGGAATGTCGTCAACTGGAATGAAGTTTCTCGTCGCTTTGCAGAAGCTTCGAAGTAGTCATTGATTTCAGGTATCAGAATAACCCTCGGCCGCGATGAGTTGCCGAGGGTTATTCATTCTTTGATATCCGTCATTCCCGCGCAAGCGGGAATCCAGCGAGTCGGAGGGACGGTGTCGAGTGCGAATGAACGAATCGTGTCGCATGGAAACTGCGATCAACTGCGCACCTTGGTTTCGTGAATTTGCTGCACATCGATACGGTGCGTTTCTTTGCCGGTGCGAAGATCGTAGACGCGAACGTTGTGTTCGAGTCCCGCGACTGCCAGCGAATTGCCGTCGGGAGAAAACCGCAAATTCATGACCATCGACGGATTTTCAATCACGTATCTCACTCGCTGATCCTCAAGATCCCAGACCACGATTCGCCGAGTCATGGCGTCGCCCCATGCCGCGACAGTTCCGTTTGACGTGACATCAATCGCAGCAATTCCACTCGTGCCGTACGCCCCTGCGGGGCCGCGCCAACGCTCCGTATTGCTGGCGATGTCCCATATTCGCAGGATTCCCTCGCCCGCCATGCAAATCACGCCGCTGCCATCGGATAAGAATGCTGCCGCCGCAATCGGGATATGATCGTCATCTTCGATTTCGCAGAGCAGCTCCCCCGAATCCGTGTCCCAAACTCCAATCGATCCATCGGACCAGACACACAGAAAGCGGTGGCCGTCGTTGGAAAAGTGAAGCCGGTAAATCGGCTGATTGATCAAATGCGGCAGAGCTTTCGCAAGACTGTGGCGGGGATTGCACAAATAAATTGCGCCATCAATAGCGGAACCCGCCATCCACTGTCCATCGCGGCTAATTGCCGTCGCCCTAAAGCGGACCTTTGGAGTGACAAGCTCCGTGGCGGCCGCGGTTTCCAAATCAACCCACCAGAGTTCGCCTGAACGAGTCGCTGCCACGATGCTTTTTCCGTCTGGTGACAACGTGGCATGGTTGAGAGAATCCTTCAGGATTTCGGACCAGGACGGAACATAGCCCTGACCTCCGAGTTGATGTACGGACAACCGATGCGCTTCGCTGCCGAATGTACGCGATGCGACCAGCAACGTTTTCCCATCCGCTGACCAGTCAACGTGATTGACCGTCGTCATCGACGGGCGATGTCCGCTGGTCTTGAATAACGGGTTCTCCAGACACCGAGAAAACTCGGGCTCGTCCGCCATCAGCAACCCAAAAGCCAGCAGGATGGCGATGCCCACGCCAGCGATTACCTGTTCCCGAAACAGTCGCATTGAGAGATCTCCAAAAGCCTGCGGGCCCTTTGCTCTACATCATAAGACAACATCGTATCTGATTTTTCCACAAATAACAGACATTTCGTCTGTTATTGGATGTGTTTTTGTTATGTCTGTGATTTAAGTATTTATTGCTAAAATGTTTGTGGTGTTTAACAATCTAAAAAAGACGCAATACTTCAACGCAGAAAAAATCGAAACAGATCACATCAATTGTGGTTGTTAAGTGACGCGCTCGTCTCTGCTATGCCCATATAGACGTACGACGGCTTTCGCTCTTACACGCTAAATCTCAACTTTTGGAATTTCGTGTCGATTTTTCTGTGTGGTCCCGCGTACCGAGGATCGCTAGGCTTCCGTTGAATTGTCTGATTCAGAACCGGAGCGGCAGCCATGTTTACGCGGATTTCCGATCACTACAAAAACAGCACGGCGGTCGTGATTGGAGCGGGTGGAATCGGTGACGCAATAGTTCAACTACTGTCCGGCCAGGTCGCGAAATTAGTTGTGGGGGATCGAGATCAGCGTCTGTTGGATGCCCTCACCCCTCAAGTTGGAACCGAGCTGGTTCGACGCAAAATTGATGTCAGCGATGCGGCTTCCGTTCGTGATTTCTTTGCGTATTGCAGCCAACACGCGGGTTCCCCTCAGTTCTTGTTCTACACAGCGGGAATCTTGAACCTGGAATCGCTCGCCGACACGACCCCTGCACTTTGGGACACAGCGGTCGACATCAACTTGAACGGCGCCTTCTACTGCACGCACGCGGCAATGGAGCTGATGATTCCGCAGCAGCAAGGCAGCATCCTGCTCTTGGGATCGATCGCCGGAACCAGGGCCCGTTCGGGGTCTCGAGTGAATCCCGTTTACAATACGACGAAAGCGGCGGTGTCAGCATTCGTCAACGCGGCAGCCATGCAGCTACGCCCTCATGGCGTCCGCATCAACTGTATCTCGCCAGGCCCCACGGCCACCGCCATGATGGACCTGCAGCCGAAGCAAGTCCACGCGGCCATCAGCGAAATCGCGCTGGATCGTCGCCAGAATAGCCCCATCGAAGTCGCCGAATTGGCACTGTTCGTGGCCGCGCACGGCCGTTTCACGGGAGAAGATGTGGGACTGGGTGGCGGTGCAGGACTCGGCGGATGATTTATTCTTGCACGCGGTCACTATGCCAAATGAGATGACCTCGACTATTACAGTCGAGTCAGCCAGGCGTCGCCTCTACTGGGACTGGCCATAGCGTGATCGGCCATGGCGAACTCCGCGACAATCGCACCGCATCTTCGTAGTGCCGCACGAACAGCAATCCATCCTGCGCCGGCAATTCATGGAGATCCAAATCTCCGGCATGCCGCCATTCGCGTTCCACGGACCAGTCCGTTCCCGGCGAAGAACTCGGTGAGGATGTGAACTGAAAGAACGGTCGGTCTCCTTCCCCCAAAGATTGCCAGGTCGCTTCATTTCCGTAGATGACCGGTCTAGCACCGCGCTCCTGCAACCATCGTTGGCGGATACAGATGCCGTACGGTTCAAAGTCCCAACGCGAGCGATGAGTCTGAAACTTGCGAAGTGGCGGTAGATCCAGCAGCGGCACAGCGGTCAGGCAAACGACCGCGTGCCCGCCACGGATCATGCGCGAGGCGGCCAGCAGTTTTCGCTGCGTCACGATTCGTTCGAGTGCCGCGATGGCGCAATGATCGGCTTCGCCAGCGTCATCCAGGAGCGAGTCAATGTAATCAGGAACGGACTGACTGGGCCATGGTCCTGCGCAGGCACGAGTCGTATGCGATAGAAACGTCCACTCGTCAGGCGACGGCTGCGGCACAAGTTCGCAGATGGACGGTTTCTCATCTTGCGAATCGTTGGAGGGACCAAAAGACAACTGACCGTCGCCCGACGGCGACCAGAGCGTTGCGCCTCTCCCAATTAGATCGTCTCGAACGGCTCGCGGGTGCGTATCTGGCAAGTCCACGATCTCGACAGGGCCATTCCGGGCTAACCGCTCCTGCAATGCGCGGTGGATATTTCCATTGGTTCGCACTTGGAGTGCAAGCACGAGATCGGCCGTCGCTAAGAGGGCCCGATCTGGCGGAGGAATCGCGCCCTCTTCATTGACCCATCCGTTTTCCAAACCCGCACTGATTGTTGCTTCTTCGATCGGGATCCGTAACCGCTCGGCCCCTCGACGCACGAAGTCAGTCCCTGCGGCACCCTCCGCCACGACGAGTAGATCGCCTGATTCCTGAATTCGTCGCAATGCAGCCCGCAATCCGCACAGCCACGTTGCCTGGGGATCAATCAGGCGAGGCAGCCGCGACATGACAATGGCAATGCGTCGTGGTTCTGACATGACAGCGATGTTCGTTGATGGGTTTGTGGCCAGATCAGAATATCGTTGGATTTCCAAAGAATCAGCTCTGCTCGACATCGCACGGCCACGAAAGAGATCGCAGATGTGCCCTGATCGCGAGCGTGGATTCCCATTTCCGACCGCGGGCTGAAATTGGGAAAGCACTTGCCTATAATCCCGCGTATCGTCGGCTGATGCAGTCTCGCGGCCGCGCTGTTTTGATTTTCTGGCGACACAATGACTAATACGACTGATTCTGGTTCCTCTTCGCAGGTCCCACACCCCGAATTGTCTGACGATCTGCCGCCAGTTCAACCTCCTTCTGCGGGCTTTATCGTTCAACTGTTTGTGGTGCCAGGGATGATCGTGGCCGCGGTCGTTCTGGTTTGGTTCGCATTCGGGCGAATCGCCGCCGTCGAGCAAGACTGGCGATCGCTGACTGAAGAATTGCAAAGCCCGAACGGACATATTCGCAACCGGGCGATGTATGGATTGTCGCAAGTCTTGGAACAAGATCGGCGTCGAGGCCAAGACGGGCAACAACTCGCTTCGAATCGAGAGATTGCGTCGTCATTGGCCGATCAGTTGACGCGTGAACTCAAGTCGAATTCCAGTTCTCGCGAAAGCCTGTCAATCCAGGAGTACCTGACGCGTGCCGTCGGATTGCTGGACGTACCAGAAGTCACCATGCCTCCATTGCGACAAGCGCTGGAACCGACGCGCGATGTCGAAATCCGAAAAAGCGGCGTGGCATCGATTGCCTTGATCGCCGGACGCGCACTAGAGAAAGGGACACCTCTGGACGATCCCGAAACCGTCGATGCGCTCGTCAAGTTGTCTGCGGATAACCTCCCTCTGATGCGGCAAACGGCAGCGTTCGCTTTAGGCTTGTTTCAGTCCGACGCCGCCAAGCAGCAATTGCGAGTCCTGCTGGGTAATGACGATTGGAAGACGTGCGTCAACGCGGCCATCGCCCTCGCGAGGAACGAAAATACGGATGGGTTAGGCGTCTTCAAGCAAGCCCTGATGGCGAAGCCACCGGAAAAAGCGGAAGAACAAGTGGAGTACTCGATGATCCTGGCCAACTCGTTAAGAGCCATTGCCAAGCTGGGCCCCAAAATGAGTGAGCCCGATCGAGCCGAATTCCGCGAGATCTTAAAGCCACTGATCAACAATCACGCGGATGTCCGAGTCCGGGTCGACGCACAGAACGCGCTGCTGTCGCTGAAGTGAGCCGCTTTGAAATGATGGATTCGCCAGCAGATCTCGAATCACAGGCCGCTCGCGAACGCATTCGTGTCGCCTACGATCCTGAACTGTTGCGAACGGCGGGGCAGCGATTCATCGAGACGCTGTCGGCGCATCTGGCTTCGGTTCAGGCCAGCGAAGGTCGAGTTCTCAACTGGATGGCTCCTTTAGAAAACATCGCTCGCGCCGGCGTTTTGCGAGACTCCGCCAGCGATTCGACAGACCCCACCGAATTGGTCTCGCGATTCGAACGGCTCATCCAGGAGATGCTGGCGCGAGGACAAAATCTGCATGACCCGCGCTACGTGGGCCATCAGGTTCCTGCTTCCATCCCACTCGCCGGTCTGTTCGATGCCATCGGCTCTGTGACAAACCAGGTCATGGCCGTCTACGAGATGGGGCCATGGTCTACCTCCGTCGAACTGGCGATGGTCGACAAACTAGCCAGTTATCTCGAGTGGAAACACGGTGACTACGCGGGTTTCGTCACGCATGGCGCATCCCTGGCAAACCTGAATGCCCTCCTCACGGCTCGAAATGTCGCCCTGAAGAACTGCTGGTCGGCAGGGTTAAGCCATTCGACTCAACAACCTGTGATCGTCGTTCAAGGAGACATTCACTACAGCATCGCGCGGGCCGCAGGAATCTTGGGCCTGGGAACTGAGCAGGTGATTAAGGTGGCCCTCGATCACCGCCGTCGCATGAACACGGAAGAGCTCGCTCGCGTTCTCACATCATTCCGAGACGAGGGGCGAACAGTCATCGCTGTCGTCGCGTGTGCCTGCTCCACGTCCATCGGCGCATTCGATCCCCTGAATGAGATCGCGGATATTTGCGAGCGACATCAGGTCTGGTTGCACGTCGACGCCGCCCACGGTGGATCGGCGTTGATCAGTCCGCGGCATCGCCATTTAGTCGCGGGACTTGAACGAGCTGACAGCTTGGTCTGGGATGCGCATAAGATGTTGTTTGTCCCCGCGCTCTGCGCCTTCCTGTATTTCAAGCAGAAGAAGCATAGCTATCTGGCATTTGAGCAGAACGCACCTTACCTGTTCGACCCCTCGGCCCCCGGTTTGGCAGACTATGACCTCGGGTTGCGAACCGTGGAATGCACGAAGCGAGCGGCCGCGTTTGGTTTGTGGGGAGCTTGGTCGCTCTTCGGTGCCCAACTGTTTACCGACCTCGTCGATGTCACCTTCGATCTCGCCCAAGTATTCTTCCAGAAATTGAGCGCCGCCCCTGACTTCGAACCTCTGCACGAACCACAGTGTAATATTGTCGCCTTTCGCCACATCCCACCAGAACTTCAGGGTGAGACACCCGCCATCATTGGCGAATTCCAGCGACGTCTGCGTCGTCAGGTCATCGAATCCGGGGAGTTCTATCTCGTCGCGACCAATCTGAATGGCACCGACGCCTTGCGAGTCACACTAATCAACCCGCTGACCACGCCCCAGCACCTGGATCTCTTACTGGAAACGCTGCGTCGCACGGGCAAGAAGATTCTCTGCCTGAGCGAATCAGCATCAGACTGAAATCGGTCTCATTCCGCCTGTTGCCGACGACGACCTACTCGGACTTCGGCAATACGGCGAAGATTCGAGTCGGACCACCGGTCCCGTTCGTGATCTTGATGGGGGCCACGATCAAGAAGAAATTGCGAGATGGCAGTTTCTCAACGGCCGCGACGTTCTCCAATCCGTACCGCCCTGCTCCGTTGATCACGTGGTGTACGATGAAGTCTTTCGACGGACCGTGGTCGATGCTGAGCGTATCAATACCGATGCCGCGAATATCACGCTCTTTGATCAGCCAGCGCGCTGCCTCGGCCGAGAACCCCGGAAAATGCATCTTGCCCATCACGTCCTGATTGCGATATCGCGCGTTGCTATCCCAGAACCGATTCCAACCGGTTTTCAACAGCACAATCGCGCGACGCGGAATCGGACCATGCTCTTTTTCCCAAGTGGCGACGTCCGATACCGTCAGCCGATAGTCAGGATCCGATTCGGCCGCGGTCGTGATGTCGATGACAACTCCGGCAGCAAACAGATCTTCATCAGCGATCTGATCCAACGTCACCTGCCCCTTCTCAAAATGGCAAGGGGCGTCGATGTGCGTGCCAAAGTGTTCAGGCATGGCGAACGCTTTTGACGACACGCCGTTCTTCTCTAACGTGGCAATCGTCTTGAGTTGAAATGGCTGATAGTCATCCCCCGGCCAAAATGGACTCTTCTCATCGAGTCCATGAGTCAAATCGACCAACCGAGCATCGCCTGTTGCCAACTGACCGAGAGTAACGCCAAGCACCGAGTCTCTCTTCCCCTTTTGGTCGGAATCCACTTGTCCCTGGCTGACGTTGGCCAAATACATGAGACCGAACAGCCCCAGCGTCAAAGCCTCAAGAGGCCTCCATGGTGGCGTTGCGGACGTGACCGAGAACTTTTGCGACATGATCGAGTGCTTCCTCAAGTAATCGCCACAGATCGAATGGGCATCATGCTACGAACGCCGGTTTCGGCATGCCACCGATCCAGTCAGGCGGTGAGAATTGTGAGGCAAGAGATGTGACCACCACGCCTCCGGCCTTCCACTCATCGTCTCCCACTCGATGGTGCGTGACAGCAACGTCGGCAACATCCGTCTTGGCAACATTCGAATCGGATGACAGACGCAGGACTTCCGTCGATATTGCCTCCCGGATCGGTGAATCAATGAGGCGTTTCGTCAACATTCGATGAGACCTCCCGTGAGCGCCCAATCGTCCGTGTAAAGATTTTTATTCCATTCGCAATCGCTTGTGGCTGCGGTAGTTATGCACTGCCTCTAGGGTTGCCGTGTCAAGAAATGTGAACACGAAAATCGCTTGGCATTCAATCTGCTTTACATCATGTTCATCCTGCGAAACACAAGACGACACCAAACCACAA
>CAIMFH010000079.1 GCA_903840265.1 uncultured Schlesneria sp.
ATCACGGCAATTCCGCAGGTCATGGTGACGATGCACGCGACGACCCATCGCCATCGCGACGAATTTTGGGAGGCAGGCATATCCAAAATAAGACTCATCGAGAAACGGATATTGCAAAGAGAATCGCGAGAAATGCATCGGAACCACGCTACTCTAACCAAGACAATTCAGCGGTGGCCATATATTGGCGTGAGACACATTGTCTTTAATTAAATTATGTTGTTGAGCGTATTGCGTCAGCTGCGTTTGACCGCCCAAGTCTCTGGAAATAATCGACGAATTGCCGGCGACGCTCGTCGTCGTCTTTGTCGTGATCATCATGAATGTCACTTCGTCTGGTTTACCACAACAATCGCTGGGGCCAGGTGACGGCTGGCTGCTGGCCATAAACAATTGGCAAAGTTAGTCTGCAGGCTGGGCGCGACCGGCTCGATGGCTGTTTAATCTTGCCGGGCGCTCTCAGATTCCGACCGGTCGATAATCACGATCTGACTCGGTAAACCACTCACAAAGGAACGACATGTCATTCACGCTGACGGAAAAACTGGACGGCAAGGTGATCGAGGTCGCTGTCACTGGGAAGTTAACTAAGGAAGCCTACGAGCAATTTGTTCCAGTCACGGAAGCCGCGATCAAGCGACACGGAAAAGTACGGGTGCTGTTCGTGATGCATGACTTCCATGGCTGGGATATGGGTGCGCTATGGGAGGACATGAAGTTTGATATCAAGCACTTCTCGCAGATCGAACGGTTGGCTATCGTCGGCGAATCGAAATGGGAGCAAGGGATGGCGACGTTCTGCCGCCCGTTTACGACCGCGACGATGAAGTACTTCGATCAGAAAGATCTCGACAAGGCGCACGAATGGATTAAGGCTTGAACAGACTGAAGAACCTACTCGCTGATCTCAGCGTGTTGCCGAATATTTGTTCTTAGCCCTACTGGCTACTGGTTTCTGTAGCGGTGGAGTGACTTCGTGATGCCATCGAACTGCCGCATGATCAAGTGCGGCCTGATTTGCTTCTGGGCGATCTGGTTTTCTGTTGTCTTGGCCTCGAACGTTTGTGACGCGCTAGTTCAGCTTGGAACACTTCCTGTGACGTGGCCATTCGCGTCAGGAAACTACGCCGCGATCGCGAAGGTGACAGCTAGGTATGCTGTTCCTTCGGCGGTGTTAGGGGCGCTGTTCGTGGGCGTCATTTTGTGGGAAGGGATCGGGACCGTTTTATTTTGGCGTGCTGTGTTCGTTGCGCGACGCGCTGGATGTGACCGCGATGCCGTCTATCCGGCGTTTGGTTGTGGTCTGGCGTTGATGGCCGCATTTGTGATCACTGATGAGGTCTGCATCGTCTATGATCTTGAAGTGTCGCACCTGCGATTATTCATCGCGATGCTAATGTCTTTGCTGTTTATCGAGCTTGTTCCCGACGAGCGCTGTGTCGATACGGCGAACTGAATGACCGTACGCGATGATCGCCGAGTCCTCAATCAAAGACGCGGCCTTGTCGAGGACTCCAAAACCGTGGCACCCCATCTTCGTCTGTTTGTGGTGCGGATGGACCACTGACTATTAGGTGTGAGTAAAGACGCGCGGGGCGGTGCTCACGCGGTCAAATGTGGGGTGCGAGATTGCCTCCCACAGTCCGTGAATGCCTGTGTTCTTAGCGGCGCTGACTCGAATCAGGGTTGCTGGGCGATGGCCGGGAACGCTCAACTGTTCGCGAAGTTCGCCTTCCATTCGCTCCGCACCGGGAAGATCCGATTTGTGAACGACGATGACATCGGCGATCTCCAGCAGGCCCGCCTTTTCCCATTGAATCGAATCGCCGCATTCGGGTTGCATGACCAGCACGAGAGCGTCGGCGAAGTTGCGGACAGCGATATCTCCCTGGCCAGTGCCGGCGGTCTCAATCAACACGATATCAAATCCAAATCTCTCCAATGCCTGCGACATC
>CAIMFH010000080.1 GCA_903840265.1 uncultured Schlesneria sp.
CGCCTCGGTCAGCTTCTGCTGGCCACTCATCCGCATGATATTGGGCCAGGCCACGGCAACGATCACCGCTACCACGGTGAGCACCAGCAGCATTTCCATCAACGTATAACCACCACGACCGGATCGTACTGACGACCCGCCGCCAACAGCGCGCTGCGAATGTTTCCCGAGATTGCGATTCATAACCAGCTCGAAGAGAAGCTATGGCGGTCGCTTCAGACGACGCCAAAATCACCGGAGACGCCCGGCAACCAGCACATTTTACCAGAATCATCGACCTGAGACGGAGATAACTCCCGCTCTAAAAGTGACTTATTTCTAACGATCTGCACGTGAATGCAACCTGAAGTTACCCAAAAACCACAGACGGTCACCTTCTCATGCGGTGGGTGAAAGCCGCTATCACACGGACATCACAATTAGCCTCATAACGGATTTGTGGCGTAATTCCCGCGCGAGGCGGTCATTCAATAATGCATTGGGAAGGTGGAGATCCAGTCGTACAACGACGGCAGGCAGAACTTCGCTACGGATTCAGCTGGATTCCCACCTGTACGGGAACTCGGCGCGACCAGGCTGCATCTAATTGGCGGGGCTGACAGCTCATTTGAAGAACTGGTAGACTCTTTACCAAGTTGTTGGCGGCAATCCGCCGATAGAGCGATTTCCGAAGAATCTGGAGGATTTTAGGAAAACCGAAGAAAATTCTCGAACATCTCTTGTTGTTGATGGGTTCTAACAACCGTTACGAAGTATACTTTCACGATCTCCAGCCAAACGGCTTACCGTTTCACACGGGCCACCACTCTTCTTCGGAAATCTAAAGCTTGGCCAAATCTCGGCCTTTCGGACAATGCCTTCCTTGATCTCCCTGATTTTTCTCACCTAGTCCTGCCGTACGCGTAACCCTTTCAAGTTACTTGTTCCGGTTTTTAGCTCGCGACATTCCGTCGCGTGCGTGGTTATTTTGTCTTCATCTGGAGGCCTACATGCGACGACGTTTGGATCCCAAATCGCAACCGATTTCTATTCGCGCAGGGTTTACTCTGATCGAATTGCTGGTCGTCATCGCGATTATCGCCGTGTTGATCGCACTTCTGCTGCCGGCAGTGCAACAGGCGCGTGAAGCGGCACGCCGGACTCAGTGCAAGAACTCGCTGAAGCAACTGGGCTTGGCCCTGCACAACCATCACGACACGTTCCTGCGGTTACCCCCTGGGGCCTGTCAAGATAACGTTCCCTTTTCCAACGCGAATAGCGGTGGTTGGGGCAGCTCGTGGATGGTCTTCATTCTACCGTACGTTGATCAAGCCCCGATGTACAATGCCTATCAACTGAGCGGCAATTCGGGATGTTTCAACGCTAACAACAACACTGTTGTGAAGAACAAGAAGATGCCGGCCTTCATGTGCGCCTCATCTACCATCTCGGTGTTCTCGCCCAACGGCACGAATTCGATGATTGCTCACTACGCGGGTATCGCCGGTGCCGTGAATGGCAATATTCCGGGCTATACAGAGAACCGCAATGTCTCTGGGGGGCATGGTATTGGCGGATGGGGTGGCACTTTATTCGCAGGAAGCCAAACCAATTTCCGCGATATGTCTGACGGTACCAGCAACGTCATCATGGTTGCGGAAGTGAGCGACTTGCTGCGAGATACGAACAAGAGCACCCGTCCAGATTGGACACTCGGCTATTCGTACGGATGGACGATGGGAACCGAGCATGACTACATGAATACGGGCGATTCCGAACGTGTCTTCAACACCACGACGGTCCGTTACAAAATCAACGACAAGTTGAAAGCGGGAGCTGGCGGTACCGGTTGGACTGGTAGCGGAGCTAGCGAAGGTATTGAGCCCGATGCTGGCTTGAATATCCCGCTGAATTCACCGCACACGGGTGGCGTGCACGCGCTGCTAAGTGACGGCTCCGTTCGCTTCATTAGCGAAAACTTGGATTTCGCGACGCTTAACCGATTGGTCACACGAGACGACGGCCAACCGATTGGCGACTTCTAAGCAACACGATCTCGTAAAACACTGGCTGTGGGACAACCACAGCCAGTGTTCGTTTCATGAGGTCAGGCAATTTCCTGTCACAAGTTTCTGATTACAAATTCATGTTGGGAGTTATCGAATGGCGAAGGGCCTCGCTGTTGCAGCGATCAGCGCTTGGATGTTCACACTATCTGGATGCGGTGCTCCATCCGGGCCAGCACCTGTATCTCAAGTTACCGTCGCTGGTACGGTTAATCTGGACGGCAAGCCGATGCCGGATGGCCAGATTGTCTTCACCTCGCCTGGAATGAGCGGCGCTCTGATTCCTATCAAAGACGGGAAATTCGAAGGCAAATCAGGAACAGGCGACAAAAAGCCCGAAATCAGGGCATTTCGGACTAGCGCGCCCGTGATGATGGGAGACAAGCCGGGGCCAACCGTTGAAGAAAACTACATCCCTGCTCGTTACAACATCGACTCGAAGCAAACGGTCAAGATCGAAGCCGCCGGGCGGAAAGATCTGACCTTTGATGTCGAAAGTAAATAGGTCATCGACTACGGAATAGGTCCCCGCGAAGCACGCAGACCTTCGGTGCTGACGCGAGATCATCGAATCAAACGGGGCATCCCTCTCTGGGATGCCCCGTTTGCGTTTCGGTCGAGTAAAATGCTGACGATCGTGGAGTCGGGGCCTGCCGATGTTTCGCCGGGACTACTCGCGCAGTTACAGTTTGCCCTGGAGCGATCGCGTTGATGTCTCCCCCACACAATCCGACTGAAGGTCATCGACGATCGTGACGACTCCAGAATCTAAGCCACTGTCTTCAGCAGTGCCAACTCGTCCCGCACGCCTTCGGGTGTGGTTCCTCACGGGCTTTCTGATCGTGTTTATTGGCATGCTATTCTTCTTCACGACGTACGACATGCTTCCCTCAGGCCGAGGGATCGTTCAAGTCAACCTCTGGCAGTACTACGAACAGCGACTTCCAAAGTTATTCGCGGCACAACCGCTGGGATCAGGCACCGGTTCTTCCGGGGTGATGACCACATTGTTCCAGCACGTGATCTCCGCTGCCCTCGGCGGAATTGTGGCTCTCGCCATTGGATGGAAGTTCGAGAAGCGGAGGCAATGTAGAACTGCGGCGTAGCAGGCGGAGGCATTTCAATCTGCGACTCGCGTCCCTCAAACTTCTGGCCGACTTTCCGATGGATGTTCAAGCCAGTAAAGTCGCTGCTGCAGTGTGATGGTCGCCGTGTGATTGTCGAAAGGATTCGTGATGCAATCTCGTTGGGTAGGTCGTTGTCTGTTGGTCGTGGCAAGTACCTTGGCGGGTTGCCAACAAGCGAAGCCTATGCCGGCGACCGCAGTGCTCGACCCTGTGCCGGTATCAGAATCGGTGCAGGTGGAATCCGTCGTGGTTCCGGCCCGTCATGAAGTTGCTGCGGATGAAGCTCGAGTTCGCATTCATCTGAGGATGGTCGAGATGTACAGCCGTGGACCTTTTCCGAAAGAGCTGCCCGATCTGTGGAGCTCGAAGGAAACCTCGCGAGTTTTCTCGACTGATGAAATCTTGGCAGCGGTCGCTGAAGCCGACAAAACAGGAATGGCGCGATGTCGCGCTTCGGCGGATCCAGAAGTCGCTAGTGGGCAGACTTGGGATTTTGATTTGCAAGGTTCGGTTGTCGGTGGCGTGACAGTCACCCCCACGATTGGGTCCGATGGGCTCGTTCAAATCTCATTTGTCGCTCCGCAAGACAAGCCTAAGACCGAACAGACCGAGCCACTCGAGACAAAGATCGATCTGCGAGAGAACGAAACAATGGTCGTCACTGGACCAACGTCACACGGGTGGTCGACCGAGATTTCGAGGTTTCCAATCGTAGGAGACATCCCGGTTGTTGGACCGATGTTTTTCTCAGCCAAGAAAATGACCAAGGAATCTAGTAAGACGATGTTTCTCCTGTCGTGGGAAACGATATCCCAGTGATCGAGGATCCCGACGTGGCCTCGTCCGCATGAAGTTGCTGTATTGTCTTGGCTTCGATGCAGCGCAGCTCATCTCGAGATAACGGCCCTGCCAATCTTGATGGCATGGTTGCCGAGGTCTGTATGCCTCCCCTATTGTATTGGCCGCCTCTCATGATGGCCGCGAGTTGGCTGGTTTGCTGTTGATGATTGACCTCTTAGATTCTGGTGGAGTCGTATTTCGTGAACCGCGCTATCCCTCTTTCGCTGATTCTGCCGCTGTCGCTGGTGACCGCGCTTTCCATTGGCCAGCTTCAGGCCGACGACTTTCCGACTCCGAAAAATACCGAGAAGGCGACGACGTCGCCGATGGCACCGGATGAGGTCGTGAAGACCGCGAAGTTGCCGCCCGGGTTTGTGCTGCAGGTGTTTGCGGCCGAACCGGATGTGCAGAACCCGATCGCGATTACGACCGACGAACGAGGTCGGCTGTGGGTCGCGGAGAACTATAGCTGGGCAGGTGCCGGGGCGGGTGGATTTGATGGCGAGCAACGCGATCGAATCGTTGTTCTGGAAGATTCCGACGGCGACGGTAAGCACGACAAGCGAACGGTCTTCTGGGATTCGGCAAAGAAACTGACCAGCGTTGAGGTGGGCTACGGTGGCGTATGGGCAATCTGTCTGCCGAACCTGCTGTTCATTCCCGATGCCAATCGTGACGACGTGCCGGATAGTGCTCCGCAGATTGTGCTCGACGGCATGAACGACGGGTCTGTCGGTCACACTCCCGCGAACGGTTTGAAGTGGGGTCCGGACGGTTGGCTGTATGGTCGGCATGGGATTCAGGCAACCAGCAGCATCGGCAAACCAGGCTCGGGTGAGTCGCAGCGGATCAAGATCAACACCGGCGTGTGGCGCTATCATCCGACTCGCGGCGTGGTCGAAACCGTGATGCATGGGATGACGAATTCCTGGGGTCACGATTACGACCAAAACGGCGAGCAGTTCGTCATCAACACAGTGATCGGCCATCTGTGGCACTTGGTGCCGGGGTCGCATACTCGCCGCATGTATGGGATTGACTTGAATCCACACACCTATCATCTGGTCGAACAGGCGGCAGACCATGTTCACTGGGACACCGGCGAATCGTGGGGCGATGTCCGCAAGGGCGTCACCGATAAGACCAGCGCCGCCGGGGGCGGACACGCACATATCGGCCTGATGATCTATCAGGGGGACAACTGGCCCGAGCAGTATCGTAATCGCGTCTACACGCTCAACCTGCACGGGATGCGCATCAACAGCGACACGCTGGAACGCCAGGGTGCGGGCTATACGGCTCATCACGGTCCCGATCTATGCTTTTTGCGAGACCCGTGGTTCCGCGGGATGGACCTGATCACGGGACCGGACGGCGGCGTGTTCATTGCCGACTGGAGCGACACGGGCGAATGCCATGACCATGACGGCGTGCATCGCACCAGCGGACGCATCTACAAACTGACGCACGGTCAGCCGAAGCCAGTCAAAGCGCTGGACCTGACCAAGCAATCGACCGAAGAATTAGTCAAGCAGCAACTGCAGGCCAATGTCTGGTGGCCGCGGCAGGCTCGACGAATCCTGGCCGAACGAACCGCCAAGGGGCGCACTCAGCCCGAGATCGTGGCGGCTCGTGAGCAGGCGATCAAGCTGATCAAAAGTGACATCAAGCTCGAACAACGACTGCGGGTGATGGAGTCGCTGTATGCACTCGGGGCCACAGCGGCCGAACTTCAAGGTCTGCCCGCCTCGAAGGATGAGCATGAAAATGCAGTCCGACTACGGATGCTGATCGAAGTCTGCAACGATGACCTCGCCAATCAAGAAAAGCTGCTGGAGCAAGTGCTGCTGCAGACTGCCAAGTCTGATCCGTCGGGCCTGGTGCAGTTGTATGTCGCTTCCGCATTGCAGCGGTTGCCGGTCGACCGACGCTGGGCGATTGCCGACGAACTGGCTCTGAAAGCGGACTTTGCGAATGATCGCATGTATCCCCTGATGGTCTGGTACGGGATCGAAGCCGCGGTCCCACGTGATCCTGCCAAGGCTGTGGCCCTCGCGAAAAGTTCCAAGATTCCTCTAGTTACTGAGTGCATTGCTCGACGATTGACGCTGGAGATCGAACGCGACCCCGCGACGGTCGACAAGCTGGTGGAACTGGCCGTGGCGAACGAAGCGACGTTCGGGCCATCGATCATTGCCGGGATGGCGTTGGCGTTGAACGGCTGGCAGAAGGCGAAAGCCCCGGCCGGTTGGGCTCAGGCGGCGGACAAGTTCGCCAAAGTCGACTCGGCCGATCTGAAGCGACATCTGCAAGGACTGGGAGTCGTGTTCGGCGATGGCCGGGCACTCGATGAACTCCGCAAACTGGTGAACGACGGCGGAGCTGAAGCCGAATCGCGACGGCAGGCCTTGCGAGCATTGCTTACCGGCAAGCCCGCCGACTACGTGCCGACGCTCTTCAATCTGTTGGGCGATAAGGCCGTGAATCTGGAAGCGATCCGCGGCCTGGCTCAGTACGACAATGCTGACACGCCCAAGCAGATTCTGAATCGCGTGGGGATATATGGCGTTCCCGAACGAGCCGAGATGATCAACACGCTGGTGTCACGACCTGCCTATGCCAAGGCATTGCTCGCGGCATTGCGAAACAAGCAGGTTGCGACCAGCGAGATCACAGCGTTTCACGCTCGACAGATTCGTGCCTTTGAAGACGAAGCCCTGACGAAGGAACTGACCGAACTTTGGGGCGATGTCCGTGTGACGGCGACCGAGAAACGGCTGCTCATGGAGCAGTTGAAGTCGCAGTTGACGGCGTCAGCCTCGGCACAGCCCAACCTCAGTGCTGGCCGCGCGGTCTTCCAGAAGACGTGCGCCAATTGCCACGTCCTGTATGGAGTCGGTCGCAAGCTGGGCCCGGACATCACCGGCTCGAACAGAAAGAACATCGACTACCTGCTGGAAAACATCGTCGACCCGAGTGCCAGTGTCGGAGCCGACTTTCGAGCCGTTACCGTGGTTCTGGAGAGTGGCCGAGTTCTGAACGGTGTGATCAGCGAGCAGAACGAACGAACGCTGACTCTGCAGACGGCTCAAGAGCCAGTGACGTTGGATCGCAAACAGATCGATGAGATCAAGCAGACTTCATTGTCGATCATGCCCGACGGACTGTTGCAAAACCTCAGCCCGGAACAAATCCGAGATTTGTTCGGATACCTGATGTCGATCGAACAGGTGTCGTTGCCGAATTGATGGGGCAATAGAATCACGTCCCGCCGTCTTCAGGTGAGCCGCGCTGCGTCAGCACGCGGACTCTTTGCGATGAACGCACGGCTAAACAAACAACTGAAACGTACGAACGGTCCGCGTGCTGACCGGCGTGTTGATTTAATTGTGGTTAGTGAAGTCGATCGCGCGCTTCGCCTGTTCCCACGGTCTGCTGTTTGCGCAGCGGGAGCGTGGGATCAGTCCTTCGTCAAGTTTCCTGGGCACCATCAACTCCTGAGCAGCGACAAC
>CAIMFH010000081.1 GCA_903840265.1 uncultured Schlesneria sp.
GCAACCCCATCTCACGATACAATGAGTCTGTGGACATGCTGAACTCTCCTCTGGAATGTCGTGCCGCTAAACACAACTCCAGGGGTGACCAGCATGTCCGCTTTTTTCAACTCATCCCCCCAAATAGTCGGATGAACCGGAATAATTCCCAATCGCCACTTGCTGCGACCGCTGAGCCGGCAGCGTCATCAGGTTTTCGAACGACATCGGGCGACTTCCGCCGTTGCCACCGAAGAAGTACGTCAGTCCGCTGTAGACATTGGTTCCGAAGAACTGATCGTGCGAAATGTTGACGTTGGCCGACAAGTTGTTTGTGAGGTAAGCCCGCACGCCTCCTCTAACGCCGTTGGTGAATCCAGCGACGGGGCCGTTCCAGTTGTAATAGCTCCCGTAGACTTCAGCTCGATAATTGAAGAATTTGCGGCCCAGTTCGAAGTCGCTTCCCATCATCGCGACATCCAGCAACTGATAGCTGGTTGAGGTGCCGACGACCGTATTGACGACGGTCAGCCCCGATGCGCCGCCGCCAATGCCTGTTCCTTGCTGGATCTGTCCGACAGGAAGATACAGATTCGCGCGGCCGACCCAATTCGATTGCGTAAACAGTTCGAAGTTCACATCGAGCTGCTGGAAGAGGTTATTGTACCGGCTTTGAGTGAAATCGAGATAGAGGCCCGCGCCGACAATGGATCGATCGAGTACAGGGAGATCCGTCATCCAGCGTTGCTGAATTCCCAATGAGCCCGCAGGGTTACCGGTGATAGCGTTGTAGTTCATCATGAACTGACCGCTGTAGAGCGTCACGGCACTGTCGATAGAACCGGTGTAGTGGGTCGCGCCGATACTGGCGAATGGCTGCTGTCCACCGAACTGTTTTCCTTCCGTCCCCTGCACCGTGAAATAGGTGCGGCTATTGGGATCGAAAACGTTGGCAAATCGTTCTGTGAAGAGAGGTGCACTCTGCTGAGCCCTCAATTGACCCGCCTGCGCCATCAGAACTACGACGGCAACTGATTTCAGGATCAGTCGGAACGACATCTTCATAGTTGAGCTCGTGGTGTATTCGTCGCTGCCCCACCAAGGGGTGGCACTACTCATGGCTGCGCCTGATTCCGAAAGGCGACAATCCTTTTAAGTCGCCGTTCGGCAGGAATTGCCGATTCAGGAAATGTGCTAACTCACCGCTCCATCATGAAGTTACGTCCTTAAGCATCGTCTCGCTTTCCTGCGGCAATAACTGCAACAGGGGCAAAAAAATGATCACGTGGGCTTTATCCAGCCGCACACGCTAAATCCGTTTCATTCGCCAACCGCCTACCTTGCGAGCCTGGCCGTGCCTTTCACATGCGTCTGTCCTTGGCGCGTCCTGGCGATTGACGCGTCGTTCAAAAAAGAAAGACCACTCGAGATGAGTGGTCTTCATGCATGAACAGAGATTTCGACTGGTTAAGGATTAACCAGCGACTCCCGCGGCCATCATCTTGATCGCGGCTGGGCCAACCAGCACCACGAAGATTCCCGGGAAGATGAAGAGCACCATTGGAAACAACATTTGTACGGCCGTCTTCTGAGCTTTTTCTTCGGCGATCTGACGGCGTTTGACGCGCATGCAATCGGACTGGACTCGCAGTGCCTGAGCGATCGACGAACCAAATCGCTCGGCCTGAATCAGGATCGCGGCTAACGCCTTGACGTCATCGACTCCTGTTCGGATTCCCAAGTCGTGCAGCACGTCGCGGCGGACGCGCCCCATCTGGATCTGCAAGTTGCACAGATCGAGTTCGTCACACATCACCGTATGGGTGTCGTGGAGTTCTTCTGAAATGCGGCGCATCCCGGCATCCAACCCTAAACCGGCTTCGACGCAGACGACGAGCAGGTCCAGTGCATCGGGTAGTGACAAGAAGATCTTTTGCTTGCGCGAACTGGCCATAAACGCCAGCACCAATTCAGGAAGAAAGAAAAAGATGCCGGCGGTAATCGCGATGGCAAAGTAGCCTTTTTGGGTCATTCCATAGACCAGCATGCCACCTCCACCACCCGCCAGAGCACCCACACCTAACATGGCGACTCTGATTGCCAGATAGGTTTGTGTTGCGGAGCTTTGATTGTAACCTGCATTCGCCAGTCGGACTCGCAGCTCATTCTTTTCCAGATCTGATTTCGATCCCAACGCTGCGGAAAGAGCGGGAGCTGCCTTTTCGAACATCTGGCCAACGCTGGAACCAGACTTGCGTTTCTTGTCGCGGCCACCCGGATCACGAAGTTCCGCCAGGCGCTCGGTCGCCCGGTTGTCTTCTTTCTGAAAAGCGGAAATCAGCGCCCAGACGCCCAGAGTGCAGATGGCGAAAATGGCCCATGGCAGGATGGTGTTGAGTTCCATGGTGAAACGACTCGCAAATTTCGAGGTAAGTAGGAATGTCCCGGCGACGCAGGTGGCCTTAGACCTTGATATCGATAATCTTCTTGATGCAGATCGCGCCCAGAATCTGCATGATGATTCCGAAGGTGATCATCTGCCGGCCCAGCGGCTCGGTGAACAGCAACATGACGTATTCCTGGTTCAGGTAGTACACGGCGATGAAGATCGCGATCGGCAGTGCCATCAGAACCGCGCCGCTGAGACGACCTTCCCCTGTTAGCGCCTGCACCATTCCGAGGATCTTGAATCGCTCGCGGATCACTTCACAGATCTTGTCGATGATTTCCGCCAGGTCACCACCGGTTTGCCGTTGGATTGCGACGGCCGTCACGAAGAACTTTAAGTCCAGGTTTGGCATGCGAACCATCATGTTCTTCAATGCCTGTTCGATGGGGATACCAAGGTTCTGCTCTTCGTAGGCAATGTGGAATTCGGTACTGATTGGATCGGCCATTTCTTCGACGATCATGTTCAAGCCCGAATTCAAGCTGTTTCCAGATCGAAGGGCTCGACCCAGTAGAGACAGTGCATCAGGAAGCTGGACACCAAATCGCTTGGTTCGTCTCTTGCGACGAAGACTTAGCCACATGGTGGGCATCGCCCCGAGGATCAGCGCGAAGACCGGCAACAGTGGAGTCGGTGCCTGTGCAATCGCGCCCAAGGCGGCGCCCAGCAGACCGCAGCCGCCACTAATCAGCACGTACGTCTGAAAGTCGATCGGCGAGTTAGCCTGTTCCAGAAACAGACCAAAGTTACCGAGCCTTTTCGAGAAATGGCCCAGAGCTCTGCCGGCTCCCGTGCTCATATTGACGAAGTCCTGCTTCATCAACCCGCGTGTAGACTCGTTGTCAGCGGGTTTGTTTCCAGCGAGCAGTTCCAGCCGATCTTCGGCCCGCGTGGTATTCATGCTTTTCGTCAGCGAAACGACGGCCGCGCCCAACGCACCCGCACCGAAAAATGCTGCAATCGAAATGATCCACACGGGGTCCATGATATCTTGTCTCCAGTCAACAGCACGAACGTTTCAAATTTCGCTAGCGGCCCAGGGCACGCTGAGTAAACAAATTCGATGGCAGTTTGACTCCCGCCGATTCCAGTCGCTGCATAAATGACGGGCGAATCCCGGTCGCTTCGAAATGACCGAAGGCCCGGTTTTGATCGTCGATTCCGTCTTGCTTGAAGACGAAGATGTCTTGCATCACGATCTGGTCCTGTTCCATGTTCTGGACTTCCGTGATGTATGTCAGCTTGCGCGGACCACCTTGCAATCGCTGGACTTGAATGATCAGGTCCACGGCTGCTGCGAATTGCTGACGCAATGCGCGAATCGGCAATTCGACGCCCCCCATCGAGATCATCGTTTCCAGACGCGAAACAGCGTCGCGAGGCGTGTTGGCGTGGATGGTCGTCATCGATCCTTCGTGGCCCGTGTTCATGGCCTGCAGCATGTCCAGCGATTCGGCACCGCGGCATTCGCCAATCACGATTCGGTCGGGTCGCATTCGCAGGGCATTCTTGACCAGGTCGGTGGCGGTAACGCGTCCCTTTCCTTCGATGTTCGGAGGTCGCGTTTCCAGCCGCAGCACGTGCGGTTGCTGCATCTGCAATTCGGCCGCATCTTCGATCGTGATGATTCGATGATCGTTCTGGATGAAGCCCGACAGCGTGTTCAACAGGGTCGTTTTTCCGAACCAGTACCACCGCTGATGATGATGTTCAGGCGAGCTTTAATGGCCCCTTCCAGAAGTAAGGCAATTTCTGGTGTAAAGGCACCGAAGCGAAGCAGATCTTCCAGTCCCAGCGGCTTCGATCCGAAACGACGAATCGTCAATGAAGGACCATCGAGCGCTAGTGGTGGGATGATGGCGTTCACACGCGAGCCATCTGCCAGCCGTGCATCCACCATCGGTGACGTTTCGTCGATTCGACGGCCCACGCGAGAGACGATGCGATCCAGGATCTGCATCAAATGTGCATTGTCGCGGAATGTCACCTCAGACTTTTGAATGCGTCCATTCTTTTCGATGAACACATTTTTGGGACCGTTGATCATGATATCCGCGACCCCTTGCTCTTTCAGCAGGATCTCCAGCGGGCCATAGCCAAATGTCTCGTCGAGAACTTCTTCCACAAGGCGTTCGCGTTCGGAACGATTCAGCAGCGGGTTTTCGGTATCGCACAGGTGTTCGACGACCAGGCGAATTTCGCGGCGCAGGGTATCTCCCTGCAGGTCTCCCAGGCGCGACAGGTCGAGCTTTTCGACCAGCTTGCCGTGAATCAATCTTTTAAGGCTTTCAAAATCCAGTTCCGACGAGGCCCCTCGACCGCGTGTAGGAGTATGAGTTGGGGCAGCCATTTGGATTCGGTCCTTGTAGACGTTAACTGGGGAAAAGTTGTTGCCGAAAGGGTTGGCTGACAACACTCCATCGCAAACGTAGGTCAAGAATTGGCATGTTGCAAAATGGAAGCATGGCGGTTCAAAAGGAACCGGGGATCCGTCGTAACGAATGCGCCGGATATAATGACGCGTGGATTCGACGCATTGGCGTCGCAACATCTGTGGAGAGAACCACACACTGGTCAGTGCGGCGATCTCAACGAGTAGCCAATCCAGCCCTTCGTGGCCTAACTGGTTGAATCTGCCGAACTTCGCGTTGACGGAATTGCTAAAACTTTGCTATAGCCCGCGCTGGAATCTTGTTGCGAGATGATTGGCACGAGAGTCGCTGGATCGAAAGTGATCACTCGACCGTTTCGTCATTTGATTCCTCCTTTTGTTGCCAATATGGAGATTCAGCCGTGTGCGGAATTGTCGGATATGTTGGGCCCAAGCAGGCGTATGAGTACCTGATCGAAGGGCTGTTTCGCCTTGAATACCGCGGCTACGACAGCGCCGGCGTGGCGCTGCAGAATGGCGACCAGATCTCCATTCGAAAGAAGACCGGTCGAGTTGGGCAACTCGCCGAACTGGTCACGCAACAACCGGTCATCGGTTCGACTGGAATTGGACATACGCGCTGGGCCACGCACGGAGAACCCAGCGATGTCAATTCGCACCCACACACAGGTGGAAACGGCGAAGTCGTCGTCGTCCACAACGGCGTGATCGAGAATTATTCGGCTCTGCGAACCCAATTGCAGGAATTGGGATACGTCTTCCGATCGGCCACCGATACGGAGGTCGCTGCTCACCTGATCGCTCATCAACTGGACGAAGAGATCAAGCTGGGAGGCGATCCCACCAGCGCCGAAACGTGCCTGCAGGCGGTTGAAGCTGCATTGAAACGCGTGAAGGGAACCTACGGTCTGGCAGTTCTCTTCCGCGAAGTTCCGAACATGCTGATCGCGGCTCGCTTAGGAAGCCCACTGGTTGTTGGGATTGGGAAGGGCGAGCATTATCTGGCGAGCGACTCCAGTCCGCTCGTCGGCCGTACCGACGAAGTCGTGTATCTGAACGATCACGAAATCGCGATCATTACGGCCGATAAGTTCCAATTGAAACATCAGCATACTGGTGCCCAGACGCCATCAATCAAGTTCCTGGAGCAGACGAGCCAGGACACCGATCTTGGCGATTTCGATCACTACATGCTCAAGGAAATCTTCGAGCAGCCTCAATCGATTGAAAACGCTTTACGAGGTCGATTGGACGACGACGAAGCCTCCGCAAAATTCGGCGGCTTGAACATGGACCCGCAAAAGCTTCGTCGGATCGATCGTATCGTGCTGACAGCCTGTGGAACCAGTTGGCACGCTGGCCTCGTTGGCGAATACCTCATTGAAGAGTTTGCTCGTATCCCCGTCGAAGTCGAATATGCCAGCGAGTTGCGATATCGCAATCCGCCCATGTCTGATCGGACAATGGTGTTCGCGATCACCCAAAGCGGTGAGACCGCTGACACGCTGGCTGCGATGCGCGAATGCAAACGTAAGGGGCATCCGACGCTGGCCATCTGTAACACAGTGGGCTCGTCCATCGCCCGCGAAGCTGATGGCGGGATCTATCTGCACGCCGGACCCGAAGTGGGTGTGGCTTCGACCAAGGCTTTCACATCACAGGTGACGGTTCTCACCTTGTTGGCCATGTTCCTTGGCCGCATGCGGCACCTGTCGTATCCGGCTGGCAAGCGAATCATCAGTCATCTCCGCGACATGCCAAACAAGATTCGGAAAGCGTTGGAGTGTAACGACGCTGTGAAGGAAGTCGCTCAGAAGTACTATCAGGCCGAAAACTTCCTGTATCTGGGGCGACTGTATAACTTCCCGGTCGCTCTCGAAGGGGCGCTCAAGCTGAAGGAAATCAGCTATATCCATGCGGAAGGTTACCCTGCCGCGGAAATGAAGCACGGCCCGATTGCATTGGTCGACGAAGAAACGCCCAGCGTCTTCATCGCACCACGTTGCCAGATCTATCCCAAGGTGATGAGCAACCTGGAAGAAGTCAAAGCTCGACGTGGACCAGTGATCGCGATCGCCTGCGAAAGCGACGACAAGATTGCGAAACTCGCCGACGACGTGATCTATGTGCCGGATGTCGACGAATACCTGCAACCGCTCGTCACTTCGATTCCGCTGCAACTACTGGCCTACCACATCGCGATCTTGAGAGGCTGCAACGTGGACCGACCACGGAACCTCGCCAAGAGCGTGACCGTCGAATAGTTCGAGTTGATTGATTAACCGCACGGGCATCGCCCCGCGCGTCCTGTCTTCGAGTAACAAACAAAACCGCCCGGAACGAAAGTTCCGGGCGGTTTATTTCTTTGGGATGCTCAGGGTCCAAAATCGATTCAGACGCTGGACCCGAAGATACTACGTAGCGGCTCGCCATCGGCCAGATGATGCGGTCGCGACAGGCGGTCGGTAACGTGGCCTGCTGGATCTAATCCAAATCGCCAATAGATTGTTGCGGCCAAGTCTGCGGGGGTGGCAGGATCCTTGGCCGGATAGGCACCGATGGCGTCGCTCGCCCCATGGATCGCACCTCCCTGCACTCCCCCGCCCGCCAGCAGCACGGAGTAGCAGTCGGGCCAGTGATCACGTCCTGCCGTATTGTTGATCTGCGGCGTGCGGCCGAACTCCCCCGTGGCGACGATCAAGGTCGAGTCCAACAATCCGCGTTCTTCGAGGTCGCTGATGAGTGTTGCCAGGGCTTTCTCTGCAGGAGGTACCAGGTGCTCTCTGTGTTGGGCGAAGTTGTTGGCGTGGGCATCCCAGTTTTGGCCCTGCTGGCGAAAATCGAAGACGTTCACGAACGGCACACCCGCTTCGACCAGACGTCGCGCGACTAACAGATTCTGGCCACGCATATGATGAGCATAACCATGGCCGGCGACATCCGACGGGTAGACGCCATACCGTTCTCGCATGGCAGGCGATTCCTCAGAAAGGTCGAGGGCTCGGCGGACCTTTTCTGACCCCAATAGCTGATAGGCCTTGTTGTAGTATTGATCGAACCCCGTCGCATTATTCGGTGCTTCTCCCGACCGTAACGCCGTCAGCAGATCACGCCGTGAGCCAATCCGCGTGGCAGGCAGTTCCTGGCGAATCGACAGCTCTTCGGCAATGTAGTGTTGCTTATTTGGATCGACCGAGACACGGAACGGGTCGAAAGCCGCTCCCAGAAAACCACCCCCCTGGCATGGCGTGTCCACAACGTTATGGAACACGAACGGCAAGGCGGCATGAGCAACATCCAGTTTCCGCTCCTGCCATAAATGGCTGAGCGTTCCGCCGTGGCAGGGATAGAACTGGGGGATCGGCGCGAACTCTTCGCGATCCCCCTGGGCCGCTTGACGACCCGTGTGAGTTTCAATGGAAGCCGAATCATGCAGCCGATTCCCGTGATGCATGCTGCGAACGAGTGCACATCGATGCATGACCTTCGCCATGTTGGGCAGCAACTCGCTGATCTGCAGGCCCGGCACTGAAGTAGCGATGGGCTGAAACTCACCGCGAACGGTACTTGGGGCGTTGGGCTTCAAGTCGTACGTATCGAGATGACTTGGCCCACCGTAATAGAATACAAAGATGCAAGCGCGGATCGAGTTCGGCGTCTTCAGCCCACTTGCCTCGGCCCAAGATTGAGCGGTCCATAAGCCACCCAACGACAAGGCACTAGCGCCGCCAAACTGGACGAACCGACGCCGAGTTAGTTCATGCAGACGAGAATCCGAGATCAAGGTCGTGCGTCGCATCTCAGTGGATCCAAGAGTTCAGCAGGAGAACAGCATGATATTAACGAGTGCTGTTCCGTTCAGGAACGGTACTGCCGAATGTCCCTGGATGTCGTTGGGGCGAACGAGATCGAATGCCGGTCTACTCTTCGCCCTTGCGGGGGGTGACCACTTCGACGCTGATCAGCGTGTCGCCTCGTCGAACGACGAGCTTCAGAACGTCGTTGGCTTCCAGGCGGCCGAGGTCTTCGCGGAGCAGTTTGCAGGACTGCACGAGGTTGTCGCCTGCAAACAGGATCAGGTCGTTGGGCAAGAGGCCCACCTTTTCGGCTTGCGAGCCGGGTAGGATTCGATCGATGTAGGCGGGGGTTCGATTCAGCACGTCGGGAATGGTCACGATACCAAAGTCGACGGCGTCATAACGGCGCGGCCGCATTTTACCGGGACTTTCTTCGTCGTCGGGATTCCGCCTTTTGCTGAAATTGCCCGTGACGATTTGCTCGATCGTTTCTTTCAACTCGCTGATCGGCATCACGTAATTCAACCAGGTATTGGTCTGAGTATTCCGCAATTCTTTACCAAGCATTCCCAGCAGACGGCCATCGCGAGTGGTCAGTACGCCACCTGCTGCTCCCGAATTATTGGTGATGGCGTCAACAACATAGACAGGGCCCGTATAGGGCGACTCGAATGAGCCTCGACGTGCGGCGAGCGACGTCTTGGCCGAGATCACACCGTGCATGACCGTTACCGGCTCATCGCCAGTGGCGACCTTAAAGGCGTTGCTGAAGGCCAGTACCCGGGTTCCAGGGCTGGCCGAACCTAAGCTGGACGGTGCTTCCGCGAGATCAAAATACGGCAGATTCTCGGCTTCGATCTTCAGCACGGCCATGTCGAGCGGCGGTTCGGCTCCCAGGACTTTCCCCTGATAGCGTCGTCCGTCATGCAGTACGACGTTGACCGTGTCTCCATCAAGGATGTGACTCCAGACCGTGACAATGTGTCCGTTGGGAGAGACCAGAAACCCCGATCCGTAAGCGTGCAACTTTTGACCGCCACCCGCTCCAAAAATCTTCACCACTTTTGGCGAGACCGCCGCGATCGATTCCACGCCTGATTGTGCGTGGGCATTCGATCCGACGCAGATCGTGAGTATGAACAAGCAAGACTGCAGCAGGCGTTGCTTCATAGATTCAGTTCCCATTGCCAGTCTCAATCTTCTTGTCCGCTTCAGGCAGCACGTCCAGCGTCAGCACGTCGAACGTGCCGAATTCGACATCACCATGCCGAACGGCGAATCGATTCGGGAATCGTTTTCCGGCGAAATTACCCATCTCTAGAAAGCGGATCTCGCATGGATCCATATCAGTTCCCAATTGAGAATTAAAGCCGACGAACGCACCGTCGGTCTTACGGAAGAACCAATAGGATTCGACGCCCGCTTTGCGAGTTCGCAAGACATCCACCAGCGCCCCGTAACCATCGAGCGGTTGGCTGCCGACGTACGAGAATTCTGTGAATGTCTCCGTCCCGGCGGTGACCAACTGTTTGAATTGATAGAGCGCGGCGAGCAGCCCGCCAGAACCTGGCGGCTCGTCGAGAAATTCGGCTCCCGCGTCGAGGGGTTGCAAACCAGGTCGACCAGGCAATTGCAGTCCTAATCCTTTGTCGGCCAGTGTCAGCACAAAGTCATCACCCGCGGATGTCTTGCCCGTCAACTTCCAGCGTCCTGCGACTGTCCGCCAGGAATGCAGTGCTTCCAAGCCATGCAGCACCCGTTGCTGTTCCTGCTGATTGAAGTGGTAATTGGCGTAGCCAGCCTTCTTGGCAAACAATTTTTTGTACTCGGCCGGCAGTTCTTCTTTGGGCAGCTTCGCTCCTGACTTCTGTTCCTCAGGACCAGGTGTGGGCTTCCCGCGGGGAGCCTGCGGTTTGGGTTGTTTCAACTCCGATTCGCGGTGCAAGGCTCGAAGTTCGACGATAATCTCCTGCTTCTTTCCATCACGACGATAGACCAGCGGCAGCGACCAACCTTTGGGATAGATCCCCAGGATATTCTTGAACTGGTTGACGCTGCCGATCGATCGTCCCGCGAAGGAGACTACTTCGTCATTCTCCCGCAGGCCACGTCGATAAGCGGCAGACTGATCAAGGATCGAGTCAATCACGACTTCTCGATCGGAACCGGTCCGGACAGTCGCGCCGAGCGTCGCGTGGTCAACGACGTGCCCCCCTCGCAGATGATCCATGAAGTGCTTGATCTGGTTGATCGAAATCGAATAGCCCGCTCCGACATTCACCCGGCCACGCTTTTCCACGCTGATTCGACCATTGATGCCGACCAATTCACCCGCGACATTGAACAGCGGACCTCCTGAATTTCCAGGATTGATCGACGTATCGACCTGGATACAGTCCGTGTATTCCAGCAACGTTCCGGCGGGATACTGGTATCGATGCAGGCCGCTGACAATTCCGGCTGTCACAGTCGGCTGAAAGTCGGTGGCGAGCAGGAACGGGTTCCCCATGGCGTAGGTCCAGTCACCCACCGCCAGCTTGTCGCTGTCGCCGAGTGTGGCGTGCGGGAAATCATCGCGGCCGAGCAACTTAATCAGGGCGACATCACCAGTCGGATCGATGCCGACGATCACGGCGTCATAGAGTTGACCATCGTTCAGGCCACACTTCATGAAATCGCCACAGGCGCTGGTCACGTGGAAGTTTGACAGGGCGTAACCGTCGGAACTGATCAGCACGCCAGACCCGCCCCCATTTCCATCGCTGGAAAAGATTGCGACGACACTGGCGGCGACTTTGCGCATCACTTCCGTCCGCTGCTGCTGCGCCTGGAGAACAGAGGCGTCGACGGCATAGACCCGCTGGCAAATCGCGCTGGCCAAGGCCAGCGCGACTGTCACGGAAACCAATCGATTCAGCGGTCGGCCCATAGTGTTACCTGATTTGCATACCTTTTGAGGATTCGCTTGGCTCGAAATCTATTTTACGAGTTTGGCGTCAGCCAGAATCAAGCGGTCGCCAATATCGAGTTCATCCTCACCAAAACCGACGGTAATCTCCAACTCCACCACGCCAGTAATATCCAAGTCCAGATTCTGTGGAGGTTGTCCAGCTCGAGCGGATCCCTTGAACAGCACGCGACCGTCCCCCTTGATTGTGACATCCACGTTGCCGCTGAAATGTTCATCAATCCCCATGACAGTCTGAAATCGGCGATAGTCGCCCCCGCTGCGATACCTGAGCACCGTCAACGAGTGGAGCGACAGACCTTTCGAATACGACTTGTTGCCGAAACTGATGGGGCGACCATCCAGACATTTGTCGCGACGATAGTCCCAGGAGAGATCAAAGAACGGGGTGTATTTGATGTCGCGCGGTTCCATGTTGGACAGATAGGCGATCTTACCCTGCGTGTAGTCGACGTACTGAATGCTTGTCGCCGGAACGGTGAAGTCGGTCCCTGCTGCCAATTTGACCTTCCAGTTTTCGCCATCCCATGACACGGAACGTGCGGCCAAGCGATCGCCAGTTGCCAGGTCGATACTGGCTGTTGTCTTGCCAGGGATGGTATCGCGTTTGGCGTAGATCAACCCAAATACCCGTTCGCGTTTGACAGGAATGTCGTCACCATCGAGCTGGAATTTGATCGTTGTTTCATCGACCGATCCGATGACCCCATCCAGGTGATCAAGGACATCGTTCTTGCGGACTGCGACCTGATCCTTCTTCGATGAACGTGTCAGCAGTTGCTTCCAAGTTCCATCCACTTTCGAATCGGGAGGGGCAAATCGGACCGATTGAATCGTCGCCAGCGGCAGCTTCAAGTCGCCAAGTTGCGGATGCGTCACCATCGCTTCTGATGTCGTGGTCTGGTACTTCGTCACTCGCAGCAACGTCGAATCCGTGAGCAGTACTTCGAACAGCGACACCGTTGCGGGGACTGTGGTGACGGACGGAACACGAATCGACAGCAATTCCGCTGCAGGCAGCCGATTTGATCCGGCCGGCGTTTTGAGGACGGCTTCGTCAGCCGCCAATTTTTCCAATGTTCCGACGTGTTGATCGCCATTGAGCATCGAAACTTCGACCGGCGGCGCGGCAGCCGCGATAATAATAAGCAAGGCAGGCCAAGCGGTCATCGTTTCGGGAATCCTCGGCGAGTTGTGTCAGCGGGCTGGATGCTGTCCGAATTACTTGGCCTTCGCCGTGCGTTCGGACTGCTTGCGGAAGTATTGGTCGATCGCACGTTGATAGTGCGATGGAAAGTTGCGATTCAAATCACTTTTGGCTTTGGCTTGCTCTTTCGCCGGCAAGTTGCCCCATTGGCCGTCCTTGGCGAACTTCTTCTTATCAACATCGCCAGGGGCTTCAGTTCCCTTAACGCTGCTATCGTTGGCGGGATTACTGGACTCGTTGCTGTTGCCACCTTCCCCCTCGCCTCCTCCACCGCCACCGCCCTGCTGCTGCTCAATCTTCTTGATGATTTCGTCCAGCTCGCTGATAATGCGGTCCTGAACCCCCTGCACCTTCTCGCCAGCCCGACCAAGATCCAGACGTCGCTCCGAATCGCTCATCAATCGTGCGACTTCGCCGAGCGATTTCTCTTCCAGACCCTGCAAATCGGCCTGCATCAGCGTGGCCGTGGCCGAGTACCGCACGGGAACTCGTTCGACATTTTTCAGCAGTTGTTCCAAAGCCAACAGAGCTGGTTTCACCTCCAGCACCCCTTGAAACGCGACCGCCTTGAAAAAGAATAGGCTGGCCGGATCGACGACCTGGCGCGGATCGATCGCAATCAATTGCTCGAGCGCTTCATCAAACATCCGACGTTCGACGAGATATCTTCCATAGAACAGACGTAGATTCGCCGTTTCAAATGTGTCACGACTCGGTTGCTTCAAGAAATTGCCATCGGGCGGTAGCAAGATCGCCGTCGAGGCATTGCAAGCGGCGACGAGTTTACCCGCATCGGCGTCGATGGTGGCAAATGAACGGACGACGAGTTCCAAGATCCGATCGGCATCGTCGGACGGCAGTTCGGTTCCCCAGATCGCGGCGAGATCTCGCTGCTGTTGCTCGGTGACGCTTGGTCGTGATGCTGCCCACGCAAGAACTTGACTACGGGCATCCTCCAACTTCATCGGTGCATAAACTTCGTTCGCTGCTTGAACCGAAATTGTCATCACGAGATTCAGCACGATCGCTGGCAATACAACGTGCATTCGCATGATGGACCTTTGCTGTAACGCTGAAAGACTCGTTCGAGCCCATTCTGTTTCAATGACTATTCGTTCTTACCCGCGGCCAAATCGTGAGTCGCTCGCTGAACCTTCGATTGTCGGTCGGACAACTGGCGAAGCTGGGTGACAAGGTCCGCATCAACCGCTTGTTCGCCTTCCACCAATCGTCCCATCTGCTTGGTGCGGCGATTGACGCGATACTGCAGCGATCTGAGCATCTTCAGTTCCGCCAGTTTATTCACCAGTGGCGACTGCTGTTTCTGTTGCTGCTGCTGCTGCTGTTGTTGTTGCTGCTGTTGCTGCTGGTCCTTCAGTTTTTCGATCTCTTTCTGCAGAGCTTCCAGAAGTTCGCGCAGCGATTCGACAATGTCTTGTTCAATATTCTGTGTGATTTCTCCGACATCGGCTCGTTCCAGACGTCGGGTCACGGTCAGCATATCATCGCGAATCTGTTCGACAGCTTCGGGAAAGGCGACCGATGAACCTTCTTCGCGGAGCAGCGTGAGGGCCTTCGCCGCCATCAACGAAATCTCTTCTTCGTTTCGGGCCAATTCGACCGAGCGATTGCGATGTCGATCAGATCGTTTTTCGACGGGCACCGCGTGGATCCCCAGAGTGCCGTTGTTGACGGCTTCCTGTCGCTTCAGCATCTCGTTGAAACGAGCTTCCAATGCGGCCAGCACCATCGCGCGTTCTTCTTCGCGTAACTGCCGCAGGATCTCTTCGAGTTTCTCCTTGGCCTTCATCAGGTCGGCCAAAGCCTGGTCCTGACGATCAGAAGCCTTGCTGTTGCGATTCTTTTTAAGTTCCTCAATGGCCCGATCCATCTCCTGCTTGGCCTTTTCGAGATCATCGCGGCCGGGAGTCTTGTCGGATTTCTGAGCATCATCGCCTTGGTTTTGATCTTTCTGGGGGCTGTCCTGCTGTGGACTGTCTTGAGGTTGCTCCTGTGGCGAACCCTCTTGTGGTTTCCCGGACTGGGGTTTGCCAGATTGGGGCTTTCCCGATTGAGGTTTCCCCGGTTTCGACTCGCTCGGCTTGCCCTCTTTGGGCTCACCCGATTTCGGATCCCCTGCCTTCGGTTCTCCGGACTTTGGATCACCCGGTTTAGGTTCGCCCGCCTTCGGATCACTTGATTTTGGATCATTCGACTTTGGGTCGCCAGGCTTTGACTCTTTGTCACTGGAACCCTTTTTGGGAGTATCCTCTTTCCCGGAAGGATCTTTCGGCTTTCCCGACGAATCGTTCTTGTCACCGGGCTTTTCCAGATCCTTACCGTCAGCGCTTTTGTCTTCGCCATCGGATTTATCTTCGCCCTTCCCGCCGTCGTCGGATTTGTTCCCGTCGGCCTTTTGCTTCTCAGCTTTCTTCTTGGCGTCTTGATCCTGGACCTTATCGACAACTTTCTGAGTCTTGTCTGCAACCTGCTTCTGCTGACGCTGCAAATCGGTCGGATCGCCACCTCGTTCGGTGTTGATCCGGGCATCCGTCTGCTTGGAAATCAAGCTATCAACGTCCTTGATCAAGTCTTTGATTCGAGCTCGCTCTTTCTCTATTTCGTCGCGACGATCTTCGCTCATCAACAGGTCCAGCACGGCCTGCATGTGGGTGAGCACTTCTTCTTCGCGTTCGACAGCTTCGCCCAACTCACCCTGCTTCAGGTGCTTGGTGATTTGATTCAGTTGGTCCTTAACGCGACCTTCCTGGCTCTTTCCAGCGGCTCGAAACAATAACGTGGCGCGTTCGGGATCGGTCTTTCGCATGTATTCCGAAAGCTGATGCAACGTGTCTTCGAAGCGGTGATAGCGCTGGGTGATCGCTTCCTGCGAGCCTGCCAAGGGGTCAGCCACGTCGGTAGCTGCAGATGGATTCGATTCCACAGGAGTCGCGGGTTTGGCAGAATCCTGGGCGAACGTGGCTGAGGCCAGACCGACGACTACGATCAAACTGAACAGACGCCGCACCAACGTGCATGCTGCAGATGTCATCGCGCGATCTCCTTAGCCATCAGACGCCTACCAACCTCGACAAGGCGATCTTTAGTATATCCTCGACCAGTTGTTACGTCGCCATTCGTTTTTCCGGAAGCGCATTGGATTTTTGGAGTTAGAAGAATTCGGTGCTCGAACCAGCAACGAATTACTCCAGCAAACCCTTGATCGCATTTTCCTTCCGCTTCCGCTTGGTTTCTTCCAGTAAGTCCTGCTGTGCCTTGATGTTGGATTTCAATTGTTCCACGACTTCGTGGAACTTAGCGAGCTCACGCATCTCGGACAGAATCTGCTCCATGCTCTCGATCATCGAATCCAGCAAATCCGCGGCATCATCCATTGGTCCGGTCGGGTCGGTGTTCTTGTCCACAGCGAGCCTGAACAAACCGAGTGCCGAATCAGTGCTCGGAAAACTGTTTTCGTTGATCTTGCGCAGCGAAGCGATGATGCGATTGTCGAGCCGTTCCAACATTAAAGGGGTATCAGCGGCGTTATTGACAAGTTCCTCGCGGATGTCGACGAATGATGTTTCGACGCCGGCGGTCTCGACAGCGTTCTTGCGAATCGCATGCAATGACCGATCGGCACAGGCGGCCAACCCTTGAGTCAAGACCATCAGCGGCTCTGCGTCGGGACGAGTCCCTTCCTTCTTCAGCTTGGCGGCGTCGTCGGCTTTGTCGCGTTGAACTTTTAATTCCTGACGCGCCTGCTTCAGTTCGACGATGATCTGCTCGAACCGTTTACGGATATTGATTTCGCGCCCGTAGAGCATCGACAGCAGTTCTTCTTCCGACACAATCGTGAAGACGTACTTCAAGCCGTTTGCGCGATGAGCGGGCAGTTCAGAATTCGTCGGGACAGGTGCGGTCTCCGCTGGTTCCGCCTCACCTTCAGGCTTGGCCTGAGCTTTGACTGGGGCCATGCGCTTCACTTCGGCAACGGTACAGCCATCGAGAGCTGACACTGACAGTGTCAGTTTGCGACCGATGGACAGATCGAGTGGCAGCACGTCGAATCGTTCGAAGGGTTCATTCTCTGAACGCCGCAGTTCGAATTCGCGCGCCCCGTCTGGCGATGTTTGAAACTCGCGGGGCATCACGACTTGGCCGTCATCGATTCGATAATCGAATCGAGCGGAGACTACACCATAATCGTCTGAGAGCGTGCCGGAAATCGGAATGCGTGCTTTGCGAGTGATCGATGAGCCGATTCCGCGTAGAGCCGTGGCAACGTTGGGCGGTTGATCCACGATTCCATTAATCGTGAACCGCGCGGGCGTAATGCTCGCGATTCCATCGGTATCTTCGAGCACAATCCGAATGGCTGAATCGGGTGGCAGTGGTAATGGAAAGGTCAGTGGTTTGCCTGACTCTGCCGATGCACGTAGCAGTTCTGGTAATGCCGTCACACCATCCGCTGCCAACACGAAAGGCAGGGCCACGACATCACGATTGCCGGCCCAGATGGCGGATTGCATCGCGTCTGGCCACGCAACGCGAATCTCGGGTCGTCCATCCTGCGACTTGAGGCTGATTGCTGAACTCCCCTGGTTGGAATCCGCTGGTGTCGAACCCGCAGCGACAGACCCCGGTGCGGTTAGCGAAATCTCCCAGCGTTCGGGGCCGGCATCGCCTTCAATTCGAATCTGATGCAGCGGCTTATTGGCGGTGACATCGATGACAAAATCAGTCGCCAGCGGCAGCGACGTTTGAGCTCCATTGACTTGCTGCCGGGTTCGAATAACTTGTCCATTCGACCGTTGATTCAGCCCGGTGTATTCGGGAAACAGGCAGTTCAGCATGATCTGGCTGACATCGGGTGGCTGAACGACGTGGACGTGATACGCACTGGGACTGGTGAAATCGCCACCGGTGACCCACAGATCAGCGTCATCAAGCAATCCCGGCAATGTGTGACGGAATGGCTCGTCGCCAATGCGGGAGAGTTGAACACGAATGGATCCGCGGCCACCTGCCAGGCGAGCATCCAGTCGCACCCGATCCGGTGACTTCTTGCCAGTGGGGACATCAATCTGCAGCGTGAGATCGGTTCCCTTCGCGTGCTTGTAGCTGCCATTCACAAAGTCGCGCAGCCGATCGCCGGGTTGGGAAATAACCCGCACGACCAGTTCAGTTTCGCGCGGCCAATAGCCATTCTGCAGTGTCAGATATCCGGCGATCCAGCGTTCCATCGCTGCCGAATTGGTGACTGCTAAGCCCAGAATCGACGCCACCAGCACACTGGCGATCGTGATGGCTCGACGAATGGGCCGTCTGTCGAACACTCCGGCCAGGTCGAGCGTGCCAACGGTTCGAGTCGCATCGATGACAGTCTGACGAAGCATTGCGGCTGTGATGGGACTATTGGTCGCCTCGCCATTTTCGGAGGCTTCGACAGCCGTGATCAGCCGATCATCCAATTCAGGAAAGCGTCGCTCAAGGACCAACGCCAAGGCTCTCGCTCGCAGCGATCGCAACAGTCGCAGAGCAACCCAGGCAACTAAACCAAATGCCAGTAGCCCGATACCACCAACTAGGATGGTTGCGCGGAACCAACGTGGCAGTTCCAGGCGACTGAGTTGAAAGTAAACCCAATCGATCAGAAAACTGCCCCAGAAGAGGGCTCCCATCACCGCCACGACCAGCGCCAGTCCTTCGAGCAGGACATAGCGGCGAATTCGGGAACGCAGCCGATCCAAGACCGCGGCGGCCTCAGGAGGGAGTTCTGATTGGGAATGGAGAGCCATAAAATTTACTTAGGGAATTAGGGGCAGGGTATAGGGTGCAGAGAAAGACGTGGTTTGATAGACGCTATTCCCTATGCCTTAATCCCCAAATGTTCAACTTCATGCCAGCTTCAGTATCTTCCGTGTCAGCCATTCCACCGATAGTAATCCAACCAGCAAGTACATCACCCAATCGCGATCCCACAGCGTTCTTAGACGCTCGGGGATGTAAAACTGTTCCCCTCGATTTGAAAGCAGCGACGGCAATTCAGCAGCCTGCGCGAGCGACAGATATTGTCCCCCCGTATCCCGAGCCAACTCGGTCAGCAGGCGAACGTTCTGGCGGATGTTTTCGTCTTCCAGTTTCGGTGTCGTCACCATGACTTCGGCAGTCAGTCGTTCGCGAGAATCCGGGAGCTGGACCTCCAGTTTGTAGGTTCCGGGCACGCTGGCTCGGAAGTCACCGACATATTCGCCCGCTTGAGACGGATCGCGGCGAAGCTGACGCATCGGCGTCATCGTTCGGCCGTTGGGATCGAACAGGTCGAATGGAATACTGTCAGCTTCGAGCGGTGCGAATTTCGAATCCAGAATTCGAGCAAACACGCGAACCGTTTGTCCTAACGCTACCTTCTGGCTTTCCGTCCGCAAGGATCCTCGCTTAATCCCCTTTTTCGTTCGACCTTGAGCGACTTCGCGAATCAGTTTAATCCAGAATCGATCATAGTCGGCGTCACCCACCGATCGCAGACGCCACATTTCGCCGCTGCCCAGATAGAAGCTCTGGCCGCGACCCACGTTTTGCGATGCCATCAGGATCGGTGGCTCGGTGGCCGCACGAGGATCAGAAAACCGGGCGTAAACTCGAGCGGCGGCTTTGTGGCCTCCCGTTGGATAACTGCGGAAGAATCCGGTGAATTCCTTCCAACGAGCCGCCGATGTGATGGGATCGTCTGTCAATTGTAGAAAACCAGCCCCCTGCCCTTCCGGTGTAAACGCAATCGGCCACGGCTGACTGGAATCCTGGTCGAACCGAGCCGCCGAGAAATACGAACTAAGAATCACTGGATACAACCGGCGCAGCGGAGTCAGTTCGTCATTGACTTCGTCGATTCCGTCTGATCCCGAAGCCACTTGCTGAGTGTTCACGTCGCCCGCGATCAGGATCAACCCACCCGATTCATCGGCCACCCAATCGTACAGCAGTGAGATCGCTTCCGGTGCGATGGCTTTCCAGTCGGGGTCAAACGCGATGATGGCATCGTAGTCGTAAAGCTGTTCGCGAGTGGACGGGAAGTCGGGGAGTAAGTGATTCGACTCCTGGCTCGTTCCTCGCACCCCCGTTTGCAGAACGACATCGACTTCGAAAGATTTGTGTCGAAACAGCAGGTTGCGAACGAACTGGTAATCTCGCATTGGACCGCCGGCAACTAAGAGCACCTTTGTCGGGCGATCAAACACGGTCACGGTTGGCGTTTGTACATTGTCCTGGACATTGAACTCTGAGACGCGAATGACTGGGGTCGCTCGGACGGTGAATGTCGTCTTGCCAGCCAGTTTGGGGGCTTGAGGAAACACGACTTCGACTCGCGTTCCGTCCTCTAATAATGTGACCGTTTTCTTTTCAATCAGCGTCGGTTCACCCTCTTCACCTTCCCCAAGCGACAGCAATTCGACTTCAACCTGCTGGTCTTTGAGCCCCTGCCCTTGAATATAGGCCTTGATTTCATAGGGATCATTAATCGCCACATCAGTCGGAGCGATCACTTCCGCGATCGCCAGATTCACCGGTTGCTGAGTCGTTCCCGTTCCAATAGTAATGAGCCGTGTCTTCGTCGCGACGGCGCGATCATGAGCCGTGACTGGATCGATTCCCGCATTGGATGCACCATCGGTGATGATGACAATCCCTGACAGAGTGCGGCCCGACGATTGTCGGATCAATTCGGCAACGCCTTCACCCAGACGTGTTTCCAAGCCCCGCGGCCTGACCGTTTCTTCCCAGTCCAGCGGAGTCTCTGGCTTGGCGTCCGGCTTATTGGCAGATGCGGCATTGGTTTCAGCAACCAGCGGATAGACGCGGTGAGGCCCATCCAGTCGAGAATCGAACGTGAAGATACTAACTTCGTGCTGCTTCCGAAGTTGATCGATCAGCGGCGACTTCGAGAACAACTGCTGAATCGCTTCGGCCCGAGACGGCCCTTTGTCGGAACCAGGCGAAGCTTCCTCAAGAGTATCAGCCGGATGTCGCATCGATAGAGAAGTGTCGATCGCGATGGCCACTCGTGATGGGCGAAAAGCCTGCTTCTGAGTTCGGTCGGATGGATTCAGAGCGATGACCAGCAGGCATCCCAGGACCGACAGTCTCAGGATCGTCAGCCAGGCTTTCCATACAGGTGATAGTTCATGAGTGTCGCGTAGGTAGAGCCAGACAACCCAGGCGAACACAACGACGCTGCCGCCGAGCAGCAGCAACCAGCCAAATGGCGATTGAGGCAGATCGAGTTCGCGCGAGGTTAGCGTGGCCGTGGTCTCGGCTGCGAGCAGAATCGATGATGGAATCACAGTCAAATTCATACGGAAGTCGTCGTTCGTCTAGCAGTCTCGCTGCGTCGTCCGCTGGAGTTGGGCTTGGCAGCGGCATTCGTTCGGTGGTAACTCAATCGATAAGCCAACGCTTGCTCGGCAATCATCAAAAATAGCAGAATCCACAGGATCCATTGGCGGATTTCCGAGCCAGCCTCTTTCCCCTGCACCCATTCCAACTGGCCAAAGTCCTGGATGGTGACCTTGTTGTTTCCACCCAGCCGTTTGCGGATATCGGCTGTCGAGGCCAACTGCAGATCGCTTTCTCGCGGAGCCACATTATAGGCGATCAAACGATCTTCGCTGACTTGCGCCTGCGTCATCAGCCGAACGGTGTAGATGCCGGGATCATCCGTCTCACGGAATGTTGCCGCCAATCGCAATGGAGGCGGATTGCTGGCGTTGGTCTCGTGCTGTTCAGGGGCGGCCTGCAATCGAGTCGTGCGTTCGCCTTCCACGCCTGGCGACAGGACTTCGACTGTCTCCGTGTAATCGGCGGGATTTAGCAAGAGTTGAATTGGCTCGCCGACTTGTTTGGCTTCAGGGCTGCGATCGGTGCGGGCAATGTACTTCATCAGTTCCAGTTGCACGACGACGAAGCTGTAGTCGGTGGCCCAATTGTTCCAATCGGGCGATGCCGTCGTCAGCATTGTGATGACGTGCCCCTTGCCGAAGGAATGCTCCAGCATGAGAGGATCGCCGTTGCGGACAGTTGCCAGCGTGCGCACGCGATCTTTGCGAACCTGATCATCCTTCTTCCAATCATCGGTGACCGGGAAATACTTCTCGATGCGGATCTTGGGGAGCGAGGTGTTGTCGATCGCGAACAAATGCAAGGCGGGATGATCGACGACCTGCATGTCGGCACCGGGATTGGTGGCATCTTCGGTCAACACTTCGGGAGCCGTATCGAGCGGAACAGGAAACAGACCCTCTCCTTTGCGATACAGAACATCGTTGTAATGAGCGGGCCGCAATGTCGGTCCGACGAACCACGCCAAGCCGCCTCCGGCTGTGACATATTTCTCCAAAGCATCCAATCCGTCGGCGGGTATCTCTGGGACGTTGAGCAGGTAGATCGCTCGGAAATCATCGAGTGGTCGCCGTCGCAGGTACTCGACGTTTTCGATGACGGGTGCGAACCCGGTACTCTTCGGATCCGCGGCCAGCGCTTCCGCCACATAAGATCCGTCATCCCCGCTCGGATCCCCGTCGATGATCAAGACCGGCACGGTCTTGGGAACATCCACCGCCAAAAACCGGGCATTGTCTTCGACCAGCGAATCCGTATCGATGCTCACCCGCAACCGGTGCCGACCTGCCGTAGTGAGGCGGACATCGACTTCATGACTCACTTCCGTCATTGGATCGATTTTCTCGAACACCACGCTGGCGGGGATCTTTTCATCGTTGTCGAACATCGCCAGCCGCACGTCGGTGGCGACTTGCTGTCCCGAATTCTTCACGGCGACTTTCAACCGCAATGGAACATCGGCGGCGGCGACCTGGATATCACCCGACAGATGGGTTACGGCCAAATTAGGATGCTGTTCCGGAACGGTGCGGACGAGGTTCACCGTAACTCCGGCACTGGTCAGTTGATCAATCGCCGACGAGATCGCTTTTTGGTCCTGCCAGTCACGTTCACGGAAGTCAGAGATCACATGCAGATTTTGGATGGTCCCTCGCTCTCCTGCCAGCAGCTTCCCAGCCGCTTGCAGGCCCGTCACCAGATCGAGCGCGCGATGCGTACACGGAAATGCCTGCTGATCGAGCTTCCCCGAGAGTTCGGTGACGAAGTCTTCGTTAACATCGCGCTCCGAGAGAACTGGTTGCTCGGGACGAGACAGTCTGAGCAGGGTGAGCTTTTGAGTGTTGGGCTGTTCGGCTCCACCCGCGACCAGACGGTTCACGATCTTAAGAGCTTCGGCGAATGAACTCGTTTCACCCCAGCGATCGCGCATCGACAGGCTGTCGTCCAGCAGGACCACGTGATGGGCACGTGCTCCCCGGAAGATCGACATCTGCGAAGGATCGAGGATCAGTCTGGAAATCAACAACACGATCGCGATGACGATCAACATGCGCAATAACAACAGCAGCAGTTGTTCGAGCAGCAGACGCCGTCGATTGCGCTGTTGACTGGCGAGTAAGAACTCCATGGCGGCAAACTGCACTCGCCGATATCGCATCCGATTGATCAGATGAATAATAATCGGCGACGCCAGCAGCAGCATGCCGCTCGCGACGAATGCAGGATTGAAAAAGTGACCAGCCAGCCAAGCGTTCATAAATAGTGTCAGTCGAATATGGTCTCTGCGAAGTTCTCTATTCTTTCGATGTGGACGATTCGTCCTTCGTCACGATTTTGCAATCGGTCAGTGCCTGCTGCAATTTGGCAATCCCTTCTGGCGTTGCTTTCGTATTCGCCAGCTTGAGTGTTTCCAGCGTCTTCAGGCTACTTAGCGATTTCAGTCCAGCGTCGGTGATCTGGTTGCCACTGAGATCTAACGATTTGAGCTGCTTGAGCCCCTTTAGACTGGCGAGGCCGGCGTCGGTAATCGAAGAATTTCGATTGAGGCGGTCTTCGCGGTTTTTACCAACGTTCAACTCTTGAAGTTCTTTCAAGTTGGTGAGTGCTTTCAATCCGCCATCAGAGATCTGATTCCCATTCAGCTTCAAGACTGTCAGTGTCTTGATCGTGCTAAGCCCCTTGGCTCCAAAGTCATCCAAAGTACTGTCGACGAAATCGATCTTCGTCAGTTTAGGGAGAGTGGAAAGCTTCTTAAGATCGCTTCCCTGAAAATCGCAACTGTCGAGTGATAACGTTTCCAAGCTCTTAATGGCCCCAACGGCCGCGAGTTCCTCTGTCGAAACATTATCGAAGGCAGCGTCGCTACGGATCGATTTCAGCGTCTTGATTTTGCCAATCAGCTTCAGAGTACTGACGTTGATTGGGGCATCTTTGTTCCCGATGGTGACCGCTGTGATCTGGCCTTCCGAGTCGAGTTCAAACGCGATCTTGCTTGCCGTGAGTTGCTGTTCGAGACTCTCGGCTTCTTTGGACTTGTCTGCAGCAATCGCTGCCAGTCCGAGAACGCCGGATATCAAGCTGCAGATCAATGCTGACGTGATGACAAGGCGAACGAGATGTTGAAGTGAGGACTTCCTGGTCATGCGTCAGTTCCTTACCGATTGTCGCATGCCGACACGGTGGGTGAGGTAGTGAGCTAACGCAGCATCAAGATGCTCGCTGGTGCGGATTGTCTGGTAGTCGATCATCTGTCGAGTGCAGTGTCTGCGGATGTCATCGACAAAGGCGGTGACGGCGGCCAGGTAACCTTCTCGCAGGGATCGTGGATCGCAGATCAGGTCTCCCATCTCTTCCATTCCTTCGAACTTGGTCGTCCCGGCGAAGTTGAAGTCCAGCTCTTCGTCGTCCATGACATGAAAGACCATCACATCATGGCCGCGCGTGCGTAACAGCTTCAATCCTTTTAACAAACTAGCGCGATCAACGAAGAGATCTGAGATCAATACAATCAGGCCGCGGCGAGTTTGCTGATCCGCAACTAACCCAAGCAGCGATTGCAAGTTCGTCTTCTTCGCTGGCTTCTGAATATCCAACGAGGACAGAATCGCTTGGAGGTGGTTCTGTTTACTGCTGGGAGGAACAGTGCTGCGGACGGCATTGTCAAAGGTCGTCATGCCGACTGAGTCCTGTTGACGAATCAGCAGGTACGACAGCGATGCGGCCAGGCGACAGGCATATTCGTACTTGTTCAATTCGCCAGAACCGAACTGCATCGACTCGGATAAGTCGACCAGCAGTGTGGTTCGCAGATTGGTTTCTTCTTCGTACTGCTTAATGTAGTAACGATCAGTCTTTGACCAAACTTTCCAATCGATACGGCGGATGTCATCACCCGCCGCGTATTCGCGGTGCTGTGCGAATTCGACGGATTGGCCGAAGTACGGGCTACGGTGCAAACCGGACAGAAACCCTTCGACGACATTTCGGGCCAGAACTTCCAGCCGCGAAATGCGAGCGATGGCTTCAGGCGGCAAAAATCTTCGCGAGGTTTGGGTCACGGGTCAGCTCGCCTTCCTTTGACGGAGTGGACCGAATCAGTTGTTCAACGACCTTGTCCGATGTGATGCCATCGCTTTCGGCCGCGAAGCTGACCACGATGCGGTGTCGTAGCACCGGAGCAGCCAGGGCCTGGATATCCTCGGTCGAGACATAGGTGCGACCATTGAGCAGCGCGCGGGCCTTGGCGCCCAACAACAAGAACTGGACTGCTCGCGGACCCGCCCCCCAGCTCAACTGATCTTCGATGAACGACGGGATACCCGGTTCACCGACTCGAGTTTGTCGGACGAGAGCCAAGGCATAGTCGATGACGTGATCGCTCACCGGAACCTGTCGTACCAACCTTTGCAACGCGAGGATCTCGCTCGCGTCCAGCACCTTTTTGATGTCATCGGTCTGAATGGATGTCGTCCGCTTGGCGATCAACCGTTCTTCTTCGAAGCTGGGGTAGCGAACGAAGACCTTGAACATGAAGCGGTCCTGCTGCGCTTCGGGCAGCGAATAGGTCCCTTCCTGTTCAATCGGATTCTGGGTCGCCAGTACGAAGAACGGGTCGGCCAGGATGTGTCGAGTCTGGCCAACTGTGACCTGTCGTTCCTGCATCGCTTCGAGCAACGCGGCTTGCGTCTTCGGAGGCGTGCGGTTGATTTCGTCAGCCAGCACGACGTTATGAAATAGCGGGCCAGAGATGAATTGCGGTTCGCGGCGACCGGTCTCGCGATTTTCCTGCAACACGTCTGTGCCGGTGATATCGGCCGGCATCAGATCGGGTGTGAACTGGATGCGAGCAAAGCTCATCGACAGACAACGAGCCAGCGTGCTGATCATCAAGGTTTTGGCCAGGCCCGGCACCCCTTCCAGCAGGCAGTGACCGCGGCTGAACATCGCGATCAGCAATTGTTCGATCACGTCATCCTGACCGACGATGACCTTGGACATTTGTTCACGGATCGCTTGATACGCCTGACTGAGCTTGGCGATCGAAGATTCGATCTCGGCTTGTGTTGCAGTCTCACTCATGACAGTGCCATCTCCTCAAGGGAGGACGGGATTGTGAAGGATTGGAGAACTTGCGCATCCTACCTGCCCTACGAACCGGACGCGACCCCGCTGACTTCAGTTTTCATCGCGAGACGAGTTCCTGCTGCTACGATAGCGATTCATGTTTTGTACGAACTGCTCGCAATCTGCTGGTCGTTGAGTCGACAGGTCCGTGACATCCCAGATGTCTTCGGGTTTGGAGAACAATTGGACTTGCTCTGGCCAGTTCGAATCTCCAAAGTGAATAGCACCTGAAGGAACGGCAGAACTGGATGATCGCATCAAACAACTCCAATCAACCATCCTGATTCCGAAGTTTTCGCGATCGTCCCCGACGTAGACCGCCTCGCGACTTGGTTCCAATGAAACCGCGTCCTTGAGCAGACTACGACCTTCCCATTCTTCCGGCTCAGTCTTTACGCCAAACCAGTCGGCTAGCGTTGGGGCCAGATCGATCGATTGCACCAGCCGAGAACAACGGATTCCGGTCAAGTCCGCAGATCGCTCGTCGCCGATAACCGAAACGAATAGTGGTGATCTGGTCTCGTGGTCTCGCAGCAGATCGGCTGGACAATTCTTGCGAACTGAGGGAGTGTCCGCCAGAAATTCGTCCATCCAACTACGACCACGAGCAGCGGCGATGATGACCAGCGTCGGTTGATCTGCCGAATTGGACTGGATGTGCGTCAGCATTTCACCAAGCCAATGGTCGATCAGTGACACGCCGCCCGCAGCCACCGCGATCTGGCGAGACCACTCGTCGCGTGGCATCTCGGCGATATTGATCTCGCGCTCTTCAAAGTCTTCGAAATAGAGCGAGGCGAAACCTTCGGGTGGCAAACTCAGTTCATTGCAATGCAGCCACAGCAACCGCGGAACCGCCGACGGGTTCTGCAGGATCGAGATCCCGGATTTGACCAATCGAGCGATGGAAACATCACCGGGCGTTGCTTCCAGGCCAATTTGTCCAGCGACTCGATCTATGGCGTCGAAGCCCGCGGTTTCCCACGGAATGGAACTCGAGCCATTCGCAACCAAAAGTCGCGACCGGACCCCTGCTCTGCCGAGCAAATCACCGATTTGTGGCGTCGCTATCTCTGGACGGGGCCGCATGGCGTGGATGCCGGTTAACCATGACGAACCAGAGTGCGGCCCCACCGAATCTGTGAAGTAGTTATCGAATAACGTGGCGGACGTGGCGAGTCGGTCCAGATTCGGAGTTTCGATCCATTCGTTCCCATAGCATCCCAGTAGACGTGTCGCGAGTCGATCAAAGGTGATGACAACAGCCTGCATGGACAGCTTTCGCAATGGAACGGAATTCAAATGACGCGACAACTACCAGTTCAAACATAAAGCCCGGCTTGAATTCAAGCCGGGCTCGTCAGATTATCAAATTGTGAGGCGATTTATCCTGTATCCGTTTCATGAAGGATCAGGCGGCCGCCAGTTCCCGACGCCAGCGTGGGCTGGAGAGAATGCCTTCAACCTGCATTTCGTGAAGCTGATCGAGCCAAGTTCCATCGAACTCGAAGACTTCATACATCCGCTGCGAGCGATCGAAGCGAGGGTCTGTTGTGCAGCCTCCTTCATCCGTTCTTGAGATCCGGCTAGGAACAATCAGCAACCAAGTGCGATCGCCAGCTCGCTCCCAAGTAGGTTTCGTCCAGCGAAAACCGACTTCCTGCAAATCTAATTGAGTCATCGTACGGGCCTCCCTGCCATGTTGACGACGGTCACTCATACCTTTGAGTCACCACGAATCCTTCGTGAGGCGGATTATCAACCGGCATCTTCTGCCGGTCAACTCCAGAGGCGTGGTTCGAACGATCAATCTTCGCGCACTTCGTAAAGATGGGGCGAATGGGTTGTTTGTTGTTCCGGCAGCTGGTTCGCCGAAAGTTGGTCGCTTCAGGGCTAGAAGCTCTCCTCCCGAACGGCATCACCCGCGTCAATGAGGCCCATTCGCGCCACAATCAGTGAGATAGTGAAGCTTGGCTAGGCAAACTACAACCATTGATCAGATCATAACTCATGTTCCGATTTTGATGTTCCGAAGGAAAGTTTATCGCTGGAAAGTTCACGTAGTGGTAATACACAGATGCTCTTCAACTCCTACGAGTTCTTGGTCATATTTCTACCGCTGGTGCTCTTTGTCTATTGGCAGCTAAGTACGAACCACCGTCGCGCTGCGATTGGATGGATTACGCTGGCGTCGTTTTTCTTCTACGGTTGGCAAACGCCTTATTTCCTGACGCTGCTTGTCGGATCGCTCATTGCCAACTACACGATTTCAACCGCGATGTCGCGCGTCGCTTGCGGTGGCTGGCTCCGACGCACCCTTCTTCTCCTCGGGGTCGTGGTCAATCTTGGGGTGATCGGCTATTTCAAATATTCATTCTTCGTCGTTGAGAATGTGAACTTCCTGGTGGGAACCGCGTTTAAGTGGCACCAGCTCATTCTTCCAACGGGCATCTCCTTCTACACATTCCAGCAGATTGCCTATCTGGTCGACCGCTATCGAGACGAGATCGAAAACTACAGTTTTCTGGATTACTGTCTCTTCGTTACTTTTTTTCCTCAGCTGATTGCCGGCCCGATTGTTCATCCGAAGGAAATGCTTCCGCAATTCATGTCAGGTGAGACGCATCCTAAAGCCTCGCATTTTGCTGTTGGGCTGACGATTTTTTTTATCGGTCTCTTCAAAAAGACTTTCATTGCAGATGGGCTGATCACATTGAGTGGTCCTGTATTTGACGCGGCGCAACAAGGTCACGGTAGCAATTTGAGGTTCATCCGACTATTTGGGGGGATGAGTTGAAAAAAGCGGACATGCTGGTCACCCCTGGAGTTGTGTTTAGCGGCACGACATTCCAGAGGAGAGTTCAGCATGTCCACAGACTCATTGTATCGTGA
>CAIMFH010000082.1 GCA_903840265.1 uncultured Schlesneria sp.
ACGTTCCGCATCGGTCAAACGAACGAGATACTTCTTCACACTCATCACAGAACCCCTCCTTGGATCGAGTTTGGTCCTGCAAATCAGCGCCGATTTCCTCATTCGACGCAACCCTAGTTTTCAAGCCTGACAAACCACTAGTCCCAATTTCATTCCGGTTCGTCGCAGATAGGTGAGTGTCTGAGCTTCGTAGACTTCGTGATATTTTGCGGTTGCTTTGCATTCGACTATGACCAAGCCGCCGACAATGAGATCGATTTTCAACGGTGATGCGAGCACGATTCCCTTGTAGGGAATTGGGAGTTCGATTTGCCGCTGCACAGTCACTCCATTTTGCGATATTTCCCACGCCAATGCTTCTTCGTAGACACTTTCCAACATGCCCGGGCCGCCGAGGGTGCGATGAACCTCGATGGCACAGTTGATAATCGTCCGGCTAATCTCATTTTCGGTCATGATCAGTACCGCGAACGTAAGGTTAGAATTCGTCTCGCATTGTCTTCGGTTTTCTTTGCGTCCCTGCGCCTTTGCGACTTTGCGTTAAATCCGCATGAAAGCAAGTCAGCCGATCAATTCCATGCACAGCCGTTCTGTCTGATTTGAGTGATGTTAACGCAATGGCGCAAAGGCGCAGAGACGCAAAGGGAAGCAGGTGTTTGGCTGCGGTCCGATCGATTGCGCAAGTCACGGGTTAGCGTGCTCTCTTCTTGTCTCGGCGGCGCTGGCGAGGGGGATCGTCGTCTGTGCGAGGCTTCCTTGGCTTGTCTTTGGGATCGGCCAATTGAAATTCGAGCTTGCGATTGGTGAGATCGACTTTGGCGACGACGACGTGAACGGGACTTCCCAAGCGGAAGATGCGGCCTCGTTTGCGGCCGACTAAAGTGTGCGCTCGGTTGTCATAGTCATAGTGGTCATCGGGCAGCGTCGAGATATGGACGAGTCCTTCGGCGGGAAGCTGAATGCCCAGACAGAAGAAGCCGAATTTTTCGACGCCGGTGATCGTGGCATCCAGCTCCAGGCCGATTTGATCGGCCAGGTATTCGAGCATCTTCAGCTTGATCAGTTCCTTCTCGGCATCAGCAGCGCGACGCTCTGTCAGCGAACACCACTTGCCGAGAGAGACCAAGTCGGCGGGAAGTGGCGTTTCATCAGAATGGCCTTTCGGAGCCTCGGTCTTTCGTTTCTTTCGCTTGGCGCTGGGATCGTGCTCGGCCTGGATGACTTCGTCCAGCAGTCGATGCACGGTCAGATCGGGATAGCGCCGAATTGGGCTGGTGAAATGGCAGTAGTTGGCTTCGGACAAAGCGTAGTGGCCAACGTCAGGATCAGGGCTGTATTCCGCACGTTTGGTGCTGCGGAGAACCGCGTAACTGACGGCGTATTCGTGAGCTGTGGCGTGCACCTCCTTCAAGAGGGTCTGCAGATCGCCGCGACCGGGCATCTTGCGGATGTTATGGCCGAGAGAACCGACGAATTCGCTGAGGGCTCGCAACTTGCGTTCGTCTGGTGGAGCATGCGTTCGGCGCAGGAAGCTGAGACCGCAATCGGCTAGTTTGTTGGCGACGGCCACGTTGGCCGCCAGCATGAACTCTTCGATGATCTGATGGCTCTCGTCATGGGAAACCACATGAGCCCCCGTCACCCTGCCATCGCCGTCCATATCTATTTTGACTTCGGGCAGTGCCAGGTCCAACGCGCCTCGATCAAAGCGACGCTTCCGCAGGATCATTGCTAACTCGTGCATCCGCTTGAGCAACGCGAGTACTTGCGGCTCAACGACGGGCTGACCCTGCACCTCCTCGTTACTCGTCACTTTCGTCTCGTCACTATTCAACAGCGGCATCACTTGTTCGTAGGCAAATCGCTGCGCGACCTTAATCGCGGAATTTGCAAACTCGGTATGGAGCGGCATCCCCGCGGGGTTGAAAGTAATAAACGCTGATTTGGTGTAGCGCAACCGGCCCTGCTGCAGGCTTGCCAAGGCGTTCGAAATCACTTCGGGCAGCATCGGCAAGACTTTATCGGGCAAGTAGACACTGGTGCCTCGTTCGCGAGCTTCCTTATCGAGCAGTGTCCCGGGACGGACGAAGTAAGCCACGTCGGCGATGTGGACCCCCAGACGCCAGTTGCCATCGTCTTCGCGAGTCAGCGAAATCGCATCGTCGAAGTCGCGAGCGTCTACCGGATCGATGGTGATGATGAGGTCGTTGGTGAGATCGAGGCGAGAGGAAGGTGAAAGAGAAAAGTGACGAGTGACGGGGGAGGAGGCAGAATTCTCTTCTTCCGTGTGCTCCTCGTTGTTCGTTTCTTTCCCCTCGTCTCTAGTTTCACTTTTCGCGAATTCCTGTGCTTGCAATCGGGCTTCGGCGAGGACGGCCTCGGGGAAGTCGTCCGAAAGTCCGAACTCGTGAATGATGGTCAGCAGGTCAACGCCGGGCGTACCGCGCGGGCCGAGGACTTTGGTGATGACGGCTTCCCCGGCATCCGTGGGGCTGGGGAAACGGAGGAGTTCAACGACGACCTGATCTTCAGGACGGGCGCCCTTGGCTCCGGGGTCGCCGACGGAGATCGCTGTTTCGAACTGGCCGCCGTCGATTTTCACGAAGCCGCGGTTGCGGCGTTCGAAGTAGGAGCCTACGAATGTTGTCGAGGCGCGGGTCAGGATTTCGATGACACGCGCACAACGCTTGTCGCGGATCCGCTTCTTTAACAGTTGCACCTGGACTTCGTCGTCCGTGTAGGCGTCTTTCAAGTCTTCCGGCGCGACGAAGAGGACTTCGTCGGGTTCGAGTTGGCTGGCATCATGCGGGCGGAAATAGCCGCTACCGTGATTCGTCCGTTTGATCGTTCCGATCAGCAGTCCGGGCAGAGATTTGAGCCGCAGCAACTTGTTCTTACCGATCGACAGCTTCCCATCGTCCAAGAGTTGCTGGAGTGAGGTCTTGAACTTCGCGAAATCCTGCTTGCCGATTTCGAGTTCGTAGGCAAGCTCCTTCGGCCGGATCGATTTGATGCCGGGCTGAGCGAGATAGGCGACGATGCGTGCCGAAAAGTCTTGCATGGTGGACTCGGTGAGGATTGGGTTCAGCCCCCACAATGATCAGTTGGAGGCTGAATTCCCACCGTCGCGTCAGTTGCCTTGATCGGCGTTCGCCAATTCGCGGATATTCACCACGACCGTGTCCGCCATCAAATCGCCAATTCGTTGGCGGTGGTTGTTGAGCAGGAGGCAAATGATTCCCGGCAGAATTGTGACCCCCGGAGCATCGATCACGAGCATCAATTCTCGCATGAGTGATCGAGCCAGCCCGCACCGGTAAGAGGTTGAACGCAGCACTTTGATGCCGCAGATCCATTTACCAGGCGTCTGTCCCCATCGCGCTTGGCAGACGATCAGAATGAACGCAACGACACCCGCCCAGGCGATCGACTGATAGAAGGCTTTCTCGGTGGCCGTCTGCGAGATTGTGGAGTGTACAGAAAATTCGTAGCTATCGACGACGATTTGCCTGAACCCCAAATGGAACAGGTGCCAGACTGCCACCGCCAGCAATAGCGCCAGATCCAGGCTGCGAGCGAAGGCTCGTCTGGAGACTGAAGCGAGAGCAAATCTGCGAGGACCGTGTTCAAAAGGAACAGTCTCGATGCGGCTAATCCATTCACTTCCTGCGAGAAGGGTCAGGTTTGCCAGCAATAAGACGATCAGAATCGGTTGTGAGACGGTGAACAGCCAATCAGCGGTCCTGGTAAGATCGGATTCCCACGGTTGCGACAGTTCTTGAAGGTGTCCGTCTTGATATCGCTGGACGCTGGGATTCCAATCGCGATCGCGGATGAAATAGAGTACGTCATGTTCGTGCGATTCGAGCAAGGCGAGTGTTGCCGAGGCCGTCGCTTTTATCTCCAGAGTCATTCGGAAGGGCTGACCAGCTTTTCCCAGCGGCTTCTCCCAGAACCTGATGGGAAGTGCAAGACTCTCTTGCTCGACTACGACAAGGTGATTTCGCTGGACGCCGACCCCGTATAGACCGGGGCTGAATTCGAGCTTGGTCCAGCCCGTTGTTTCTGCGGGGGTGTTTTCTGGGGCGAGTGCGGATGCGACATCGCTATTCAAGGGGATCAGGTCCAAGCCTTCACGATACGCCGTGATTCCCTCGGAGTAGTCGCGATAGAACAAGTGCAAGGTATTGTTGGCGGCAAAAACAGTGACATAGCGAACTCTGGCCGCCCCAACAGGCGGGGCGCTGACGCCGGGTTGAAGAACGAACTCGCCTGTCGCCTCATTCTTGACCCAATTACGATTCATTCCCGGTATCGCAACTTCGCCCGCTCGATGCCACTGCCCCCCGTGGAATATCAGCAAACAATACTTTACCCCATCATCGTCGAGATCGATGATCGCAGGCTTTCCTTCATATAGAAATGGAATGCTGAGCGGTGCCGATAATGGGCGTTGCGGTCTGTGGTCCTGCCGTTCGTGGCCATCGGTCCGAGTGACCTGATGACGATCGATTGCCCAAACGTGCTTCTTGTCGGCAAGCACTCCGTAGTTCGCTCCCAAAGTGGGAATCTCGATACCGACATCTCTCAGTTGTCCAGACTTCAGATCCAGTTCGCAGACAACAACCTGCGTTCCTGCACGCGATTCGCGAAGAGTCAACACTTCGTTGGGGGTGCGACCGTGGTAGCCCCACTGAATTTGCCGCTTGGCCGGCAGGGTGGCGAGACCGTTGCGGGCCAGCAGAGAGATCGCCGCGACCTGCGATAGAACGACAAACAGGCCGAGGCCGATGGCACACCAGGCTCGTTTGTGAAGTTCCATCGCTGTCGTGCCTCTTTAGAGTCCCTCACGGTGCCTTCATTCTTTACTGCAGGCAAAACACGAGCGAGCTAGCCTCATCGCGCCGCGTTCTCAGCATCCAAGATTTGCGAATTCGAGACGTTGTTGCCGAACTTGGGATACTGGTCGAATTGCCAGACGACTTTCTTGGTCTTGGGGTCGAGTTCGATGAGTAGCGGCTGGCCTTCGCCGGCGTGGCAATTTCCGATGACGTAGTGGCCGTTTGGTAAGACTTCCAAGGTGGTGACCCAGGCGAGTGTGATTCCGGGCAGGTCCTTCTGCTCGATCTTCCAAGTCACTTCTTTCGCGGGGGTCACTTCGATCACACTATGTCCGTTGCCCGTTGCAATCAGCGTGTTTCCATTTGCCAGGCGAATGGCGGCGAAGCACTTGTTGCCAAAGGCTTCGGGGCCGTGGCCGCCTCGTGCTTCTTTTCCGAACATGGGGACTTCGTATTCCCAGGTGACGTCGCCGGTCTTGCCATCGTATTCGCGAACGAAGCCGTCCCCTTCGTGGCAGACGAGGTAGTTTCCATTCGCCAGCTTTCGAGCGAGCCGCGTGTCGGTATGCGGATGCGGATGATTGACCTTCAACTTGATCTGCTTGAGGATCTTGCCGTCGCGATCAACTTCGATGATTCGGCCAGCACCCGATTCAGCGATCATCAAATGACCATTTGGCAGCGGTTGGAAAGCATGGACTTCAATCGGCTTTCCTTCGTTGCCGTTCTGCTTCGCCGAATCGTAGGACCAGACGACGTCCTTCGTTTTGGGGTCGATCTCGGCGACCTTCGCTCCACCCTGCTGAACCAGGATGTGGCCATTCTTCAAGACGTGGATGTCATGAATGCCGCCCCATCTCATTTCCCATTCGGTATTGCCATCGGCGTCGACGATGACGAGTTTGTCGTTCCCCTGCGTGATCAAGCGATGTCCGGCAAATGTCGGAACAGTGATGGCAGCGAGGATGGCAAAGGCGAGGGAGAGCCGCAGCAGGTTCATAGAGGATCCTTCATGATGTGAATGCGGAGTTGCACGACGAAAATAGCGTGTCACAGGTGGAATACAAAGCGGCCGACGGCTCGCGACGATGCCTGCCGTTGCCACCCGTGATTCAGCTCGATCTGGTCAAGTCGCTATTTCTGCTGGATGCAGAACAGATGCTTGTCGCCCCGAATGAAGATCTGAGCATTGGAGAGTGCGGGGGACGAATAGGCTTCTTCACCGAGTTTGTTTGTTGCCAGCACTTCAAACTTGGGGCCCGACTTCAGCACATGCGTGATGCCATCGTCGTCGAGGAAGTAGACATAGTTGGCGGCAGTCACCAGCGAGCTACTGTGGTGACGACCGAGTCGCTCTTGCCAATTGATATCGCCCGAGATTGCGTCATAGCACCCGGCGATGCCACCGTCGGCGACGCAGTAGAAATAGTCGCTGGCAGCAACCGGGGATGGGACGTAGGAGACTCCTTTGTTCAAGTGATGCCACTTCACGTGACTCGCTTCGGTAATCTTGTCTGACCCGGTGGGGTCAATGGCCATGATGTGTTTGTCGGGGAATCCGCCCGTGATGAAAATCAGCCCTTTATTTTCGACGGGCGAGGCGACGAATTGTTCAGTCGGTCCATCCAGGATCCAAAGTCGCTTGCCGCTGCGTGGATCGTAGCTCGCGACGCATTTGCTTCCTGAAAGGATCATCTGAGTGCGGCCGCCGATGTCGCGAATGATTGGTGTGCAATAGCTTCGCGTCTTGTTTTCGCGAGGCGTCTTCCAGATTGTGGAACCTGTCTGGCGATCGAGAGCGACAAGGTAAGCGTCGCCATCGTGGTCGCCGTTGACGATGACGGTGTTTTCGAACAAAACCGGACAACTGCAATAGCCGTGAACGCTGGAAAAGACCCCGGGCTTCACCTTCCACTTTTGATGACCACTGAAGTCGTAAGCCGCGACGAGCATCTCTTTTTCGTCGAGGAACGTTACGTAGATCAGATTGCCATCGGTAGCGGGGGTGCCGGACGCCCAGCTATTCAGCTTGTGCTTTTTCTCGAGCGGGGCGTCTTCGACATCGATCTCCCACAGCAACTTGCCGTTGCCGCGGTCGAAAGCCATCAGCATGCGTCGGGACTTGGCTTCGTCTGCTCCGGTCAGAAAGATTCGGTCGCCCCAGATGACAGGTGACGAGTGTCCGGTGTAGAGGACGGCGGCTTTCCAGGCGATGTTCTGTCCCGAAACGGCATCCCATTCAGTAGGCAGATTCGATTCGATGCTGGTTCCATCGCCTCGCGGGCCACGCCAACAGGGCCAGTTTTCCGCGCTCGCCATCCCAGACGCAGCCAGCAGGACTACTAAAGACGATGCTATCAACAGCTTCATTGCGACACCGTGTTAGGAATGGACAGACGGATCAATCGATGCCTGCTTATACCGCGAACGAGGCGATCGTCGCTATGAAGGAAGACAGGAGCTTAGCCACGGATTGAACACGGAATTGGAGAAGAGAGCTTCAGAGAGAGGTCGAGTTCATCCGTGGTCTGGCGGCCGGATCTTGAGGTGATCAAGTTGATCGTTGTCCTGTGGCAAGAGTGCCGTCAATTCGGTCACGTCCGATTCGTAGCCAAGGAGTTCCTCAACCGTGGCTAAAATCTTCTGCGAATGTCGAACCGGGGTTGAGTCAACTCGGCCGAGTTTGTAATGTTTGCAACTCCTTCACCCAATCACGAGTCACGCGACAAGGATGTCGAGTGTTTCTGACGCGATCAATTCGCCGTAAGTTGGTTATCGGCTTGGCGCTAGTGTGCCTGATGCTGGGGATCCTCGCGTTCGCGGGACTCACCGGACTCATGGCGTACCGCGATGTCGTTCAAGATCTGGAATTCAACCAGAATAAAGAGCCCCGTCGAACCGATCTGGCTGTGGCCTGCGCCGGGCTGTTTGATCCGCTGCTGGTTCGCCGCGGTATCAAGCCCAGCGAAAGCCCCTTCGCCAGCGCTGTTCAAGTGGACCAGGTCCTCGGATTCGATCCGGAATTGTGGGCCGTGCAGATGCCGCGGGCGGAGAAGGAACTGAACGAATTCCGACGTCGCGTGGATCAGCTACCGATGGCGGTTCGCCAGTCGCAGATGATCATGAATATCAAGATCGATCAGATTGGCTTGATCCTGCAACGACTCAAGCGCGGCCAAACGCAATTAATGACTTTGGAAGAGCATGGCCCGACGCTGGAACTGATGGTTCGCGATGTGGCTCGCATTCAATCGATCATTCAGGAGATTCCGAACCCGGACCGCGGCACCGAGATTACATTGAAAGAGGCTCCGTCGGTCTATAAGTCTCGCATGATCTGGATTTCAACCTGCTTACTCATCATCCCAATCCTGTTTTTTTCGCTGGTTCGTTGTGGCCATGTCTGGATTTTCGTGCCCGTGCGGAAGCTGCATGAAGCGGCCGCTCGTGTTGCGAACGGGGACTACAACCACCGATTGAAGCTGCGTGGGAAGGACGAAATCGTCGACCTGGCCAACGTGTTCAACCGGATGATCGAGCGGTTTCAAAGTGACAAAGCCAAACTGGACCGCGAAGTCGAAGAACGAAGTCGACAATTGCTACGCAACGAACGTCTGGCAGGAGTGGGATTTCTGGCGACTGGAATCGCGCACGAGATCAACAATCCGCTGTCGGCGATTGCCATGGCGGCTGAATCACTGATCGGGCGTCTGGCCGAAGCGGGTGATGAATTTGGCAGAACGGCCGACGATCAGGAATTACTCAAAACGTACTTGGAAATGATCCAGCGGCAATCGAATCGCTGTCAGCAAATTACATTGCGGGTGCTGGATTTTAGTCGCAACAACGCTGGAACGCATCAACGTCATGATTTGACCAAAATTGTGTCCGAAGTGCTGGACATGGTCGGCCATATGAGTCGGTTCGGGCATCATAAGATTTTGTTTGAACGGGGCCGATCCTACTACGCCGATGTGAACGCCCCTGAAATACAGCAGGTCATTATCAATCTGATTGCGAACGGATTAGAGGCGATGGACCAGGCTGGGACCATGAAAATCAGCGTTGGCGAGTCTTTCGACGAGGTCGTAGTGACCGTGGAAGATACAGGCTGCGGAATGACGCCACATGTGCTCGCCAATCTCTACGAACCTTTCTTCACCGAAAAGTTGCCGGGAAAGAAAGGGACGGGATTGGGGTTGTCGATCACCAATCGCATCGTCGCGGATCACAATGGCCGCATCGAAGCAAGTAGTGAAGGTCCCGGAAAAGGAAGCACGTTCCGGGTCTATCTGCCTCGTTCTTCGGGAGGGATCACTCGTGCTGCTTGAACCGTGGGAATGGACATTGCGACATCTGAAATCTTCTGATATGAACCGCCGACCTATCCTCGGCTTTCCACGCCACACTTCGTCCTAAGTGGATCAGGTCGCTGACAAGGATGTCACGACAGGGGCAAGGAGACCGCCCGTTGACTGCTGCCGCCATTAATAAACTGCGAATCCTGTTCGTCGATGATGAACAAGACATCCGCAATGTGATGAAGCTGGAACTGCCCCGCATGGGCCACGATGTGGTCCTTTGTGAAGACGGTCAGGCTGCATTAGCTGCTTTAGAGCAACAGACTTTTGATGCTGCTATTGTCGACCTGCGCATGCCGGGGTTGAGTGGCTGGGATGTGATTGAACACATCAAGAAGGTTTCTCCGGAAACCGAAGTCATCATCAGCACTGGTCACGGCGACATGGAATCGGCAATCCAGGCGGTCCGCGCCGGAGCGTACGACTTCCTGCGTAAGCCGTGCAAGTTGTTCGAGATTTCTGCCGCACTGAAACGCGTGGCCGAGAAGCGCACGCTGACCAATAAGACGATCGCTCTGGAATCACGACTGAAGGCCGTCGAAGGCTCGCCAGACCTGATTGGTCGCACGCCTGAGATGCTGCGAGTGAAGAAACTGTGCGAAAAGATCGCGCCGACAGATTCCAGTGTGCTGATCCTGGGTGAAACCGGGACCGGTAAGGAACTAGTGGCACGCCGGATCCACGACCTTAGTAAACGATCGACGATGCCATTCGTGGCGGTCAACTGTGGTGCTCTGCCTGAGAACCTAGTCGAAAGCGAACTGTTCGGCCATCGCAAGGGTGCCTTCACCGGAGCAGACACGTTCCGCAAAGGCTTGTTGGAAGTCGCCAACGGTGGGACTTTGTTCCTCGATGAACTCGGCGAACTCGACAAGCAGATGCAAGTCAAGATGCTGCGATTCCTGGAATCGGGCGAAGTCCGTCGTGTTGGCGAGAACGAAGCGTTTCATGTGAGTGTCCGCATCGTGTGTGCGACAAATCGCGACCTGCAGCAAATGGTTGGCGAAGGATCGTTCCGCGAAGACTTGTTCTTCCGCATCAATACCTTCGAAATCAACTTGCCGCCGCTCCGTGAACGCAAAGATGATATCCCCGAACTGGCCCGGACATTGATCGCTCGCACGTTGAAGCGTCGCGATATCCCTGAAAATATCATGGCTCCGGAAACCGTTCAGGTCTTGAAGCAGCATGATTGGTCGGGGAATGTACGAGAGCTGGCGAATGCTTTGGAACATGCGGTCATCATGTCCGATGGCGGCACGATTCATCCGGAAGATCTGCCGGCCGGAATTCTGAAACATTCGACCGGAGCGGCGTTTGCCCGAGCCACGGTCGAGATGCCGCAGCATCCCAAAACGCTTCGAGAAATCGAAATGGACGTGATCTATCAGGTCCTCGACAAACACCAGGGCGACAAGCCAAAGGCGGCTTTGGAACTAGGGATTGCGTTGAAGACGCTGTACAACAAGCTGAACGGCGATCACACCAAAGCGGCTGGTTGATGGTTCATCAGGCTCAAGAGATTGGGCCACTCAAATCTGCATGTCATCAGTTCACCCTTGTTCCTGAACAAGGGTGAACTGCTTTTAAGTCTGCAGAGTTGTCCGTTCGATTCGCGATCGACGCTTCGTCCATCAGTCGTCCTGAGGCGTTGATCAACTGCACGAGTATGAGTGGCAGATTTCAGGTCGCATTGGACCTTCTTGCACCAACTCTCGCAATAGCGAACGTCATTTCGTTGCGGCTCGGCCTGCGACGCTCCGTACAACCCCACGAGAACGACCCTGTTGACTACGTTGACTACCCGGACGCGGTGCCTTACTTCGTATCCAAAGTCGGCACGCGCGTTGCTGCAGGGCGAAGTAATGTGGTGATGCGGACTTCATCACCTGATTGCGTTTCGTTGCCAGAAATTAGACAATTCAAAGTCAGCTTACGCGCAGAACTTCAGTACTGAGATTATCGCTCGGATACCGCTTCCCAGACCAGGATCGACAGCATGAGCTACGGAAATGGCTACGGCCGACAATACGGTGATGGCGGCGGTTTCAACTTGGGAGCGCGGCTGATTCCCATTGTGATTGGCCTGATTGCCATCGGGTTTACGATGGTCCGCGGTTGCCAGCACGGGCCGTTTGGCCGGAATCAGATTGTGGCGATCCAGCCGGATCAGGAAGCTCAACTGGGGCTTCAAGCTTTTAAAGAAGTGCTGAAGACATCTCACGTTGTCCACAACGGTCCCGTCGTTGAGGCGGTGCATCATGTCACGGATCGGCTGATCAAGGCGGTCCAAAGTCCCGATTTTCAAAAACGGATTGGAACCACGCTGCCGAAGTTCGAATGGGAACTGGAGGTTGTCGACGACAAGCAGGTAAATGCTTTCTGTCTGCCAGGGGGTAAGATTGTCGTCTATACGGGAATCCTGCCCGTGGCAGTCAACGATGCTGGTCTGGCCACAGTGATCGGCCATGAGATTTCACACGCATTGGCTCATCATGGTGCCGAGCGAATGGCTCAGCAGCAGATTGCCAGCATCGGGATGACAGCCGCGGGGGCGTCGATTGGCGACATGGATCCAGGCAAGCGGCAGCAGGTGATGCAGGTTTTGAACGCCGGTGCGCAGTTTGGCATCTTAAAATACAGCCGCGGACATGAATCGGAGGCGGATCACATGGGGCTGCTACTGATGGCCGCTGCTGGTTATGATCCGAGCCAGGCGATCGAATTCTGGAAGAGGATGGCGGAGGCCACAGGCAGTCAGGGGGCTCCGCCCGAGTTCATGTCGACTCATCCAAGTCACGGTACTCGTGTCCACGATTTGAAGGCGTGGCTGCCGGAGGCTATGCCACTCTACGAAAACAGCCCGTACAAAAGTGAGAAATTAGAAACGCTGCCAGGCGCGAATACCGCGCCAGCTGGTCGGAACGCTCCTGGCGCGAGATTTGTGCCGGATCGGCGACCTGAACCGGGTCGAGGACCACGGCCGGGGCTGGAGTAAACGATGTTGCTCAAAGATATTGGTGTCGCGGTTGTTGGGACAGGATTCATCGGTCCAGTGCATGTCGAAGGGTTGCGGCGCGCGGGGGTACGCGTGACTGGTGTACTTGGTTCATCTCTAGAAAAGTCGCGGGCGTCAGCTGACGCACTTGGATTGCCTAAGGGATACCAGGATCTCGACGAGATCTTAAGCGATCCGGATGTGCATTCGGTTCACATCACCACGCCGAACCGATTCCATTTCGATCAGGCATGTGCGGTGATGCAGTCGGGCAAGCACGTCATGTGCGAAAAGCCGCTGGCGATGGATTCGAAGGAATCGGCGGAACTAGTGCAGAGAGCCGCCGATAGCGGTGTCGTCGCGGGTGTGAACTACAACATTCGCTACTATCCCCTTTGCCGCGAAGCGGCCGAACGGCGGCGTAGTGGACAGCTTGGCGATGTGTTTCATGTCGCCGGTTCGTATGTCCAGGATTGGCTGTTCCATCCGACGGACTTCAATTGGCGAGTCCTTTCGGAGGAAGGTGGCGAACTGCGGGCCGTGGCGGATGTCGGCACTCACTGGTTAGATCTGATTCAGTACATCACCGGGTTGGAAATCGCCGAAGTCTGTGCCGATCTGCAAACGGTTTATCCCGAGCGACAGCGCCCCACCGGCGGAGTGGAAACGTTCAGCAGCAAGCTCACGAAAACGGTGGCGACTCAAACGGTTGCGATTGATACCGACGACTACGGCTGCGTGATGTTGCGCTTTGCGAATGGGGCTCGGGGTGTGGTGTGGGTCAGTCAGGTCACTGCCGGTCGCAAGAATTGCGTCCGATTTGAAATTGCCGGATCAGCTCAGTCCTTGGCTTGGGACAGTGAATCGCCAAATTTGCTTTGGATCGGTCATCGCGACACTCCGAACGAAACTTTGATCCGCGATCCGGGTTTACTGAGCGCAGGTGCCAGAGCGATCACCAATTATCCCGGCGGACACAACGAGGGTTTCCCCGACACGTTCAAACAGTGTTTTCGGGAATTCTATTCGTACATCGCTGCGGGAGATTTTGGTGCGCCGCGGCAATTCCCCACATTTGCGGACGGGCATCGCGAAATCCAACTCTGCGAAGCAATCCTCGCGAGTCATCGGCAGCGAGGTTGGGTGCGGGTTTACGGCCACGAGCGGCTGTCATAGCCTTCTTGATTCGAGAATGCCGCGGCCAGATTAAGTTGATTGTTCAGTTGCACCGCCTCTGGGAATAGAGTTTCATCCAGCGAAGCTGAATCTTCGCTGGTTGTTGTCCTTGAAGGGTCTTCCCGTGCAACTTGGATTTGTCACTGCCATCCTGCCGGAGTTGGCGCTGGCCGAAGTCGCTCAGTTCGCGAAGTCTGCCGGATACTCGTGTCTGGAAGTGATGTGCTGGCCGGTCAGCAAGGCCGAGCGGCGGTATGCGGGGATCACCCATATTGACGTGACCGATTTCACGGCCACGAAAGCCGACGAAGTCAAAGCGACGATGGTAGCTGCTGGTGTATCCATCAGTTCGCTGGGTTACTATCCCAATCCGCTGACTCCGGACTTGGCGGAAGCCCAGAAATACGTCGATCATCTCCGCAAGCTGATTCAAGCATCTTCATTGCTCGGGCTTGGGCGAGTCACCACTTTCATTGGTCGTGATTGGACCAAATCGGTCGACGACAACTGGCCGCGGTTCTGTGAGACCTGGAAGCCGTTAGTGAAGTTTGCCGAGGATCACGGCATTCGCATCGGGATCGAGAATTGTCCGATGCTGTTCACCAAGGATGAGTGGCCGGGGGGCAAGAATCTGGCGACGTCGCCCGCGATCTGGCGGCGCATGTTCGAAGAGATTCCGAGCCTGAGCCTCGGGCTGAACTACGATCCTTCCCACATGATCTGGCAGCAGATGGATTACTTGCAGCCGATCCACGAGTTCGCCAATCGACTGGTTCATATTCACGCGAAAGATGTCCGGCTCGATCGGCATAAGCTGAATGAAGTGGGAATCCTGGCGCATCCCAATCTGTATCACACACCTAAGCTGCCGGGGCTAGGTGATGTCAATTGGGGTCAGTTCTTCAGTGTGTTGACGGACACCGGCTATCGCGGCCCGGTCTGCGTCGAAGTTGAAGATCGAGCCTACGAGGGATCGGTGGAACTGAGGAAAGAGTCGCTTCGACAAAGCGCGGCTTACTTAAAGCAGTTCGTGACAGGATAGATCGTTGCGCGATTGGCCGATGTCCTCGGCGTGGCCCTTTATTGCCGTGCGTTTGACTTCACTCTAGTGTCCTCCACGAAACGACGACTGATGTCTGCACTTTTTGCTGGCGTGGATCTGGGCGGGACGTCGATCGCCGCGGCACTGGCCGAACGCGATGGACGCATCGTCGCCGAGGCGGAGACTCCGACGCATTCGCACGAAGGACCGGACGCGGTCATTCGTAAGATCGAGCAGTTGCTGGTGGCTCTGTCTGCGAAGACTGGAGCGACCATTCAGGCGATTGGAATGGGTGTACCGGGACTGGTTGATGTCCCCACTGGGGTCACGAAGTTCCTCCCGAACCTGCCGACTCAGTGGCGTGACGTGCCGGTCGCGACAACGTTGCAGCAAGCTTTGGGGTGTCCGGTCTCGTTGATGAACGATGTCCGCATGGCGACATTGGGAGAGTTGGTCTTTGGGCACGGACGAACGGCCCCGGCCCCGTTGACGATGGGATTCTTTTCAATCGGAACGGGGATTGGGGGCGGCGTCGTTGTCGAGGGGAGGCTGCGACTAGGCCCGTTGGGAGCGGCGGGTGAACTGGGACACCAGACGATCCTGCCACAGGGGCCTCGCTGCGGGTGCGGCAATCGAGGTTGCCTGGAAGCATTGTCGAGCGGCCCTGCGATTGCCGCGGAAGGAATTCGATTGATGCGAATGGGACTGGCTCCCAAACTCTTTGAGCTTGTCGGCGGTAACGTGGCGAATGTCACTCCCCGTGAGATGCTGGCGAGCGGCGACGAATCGACTCGTGAGGCTATCACACAGGCTGCGGAGTATCTGGGGATTGCGATCGCGAATGTGGTGACGATCCTTCATCCGGAACTCATCGTCCTGGGAGGGGGCGTCGCTGAACTCGGCAATGCGCTGCTGGTCCCAATCCGAGATGTCGTACGCCAACGAGTTGGCATGTTTCCGACGGACGAAGTTCGCGTCGAGAAGTCGCAGCTTGGCGATCGGGCGGGTATTCTGGGAGCAATCGCACTCGCTGCCAAAGCGGGATAGGTTTATTGGCTGACCTCACAACATCATTTGATCCAAAATTAAACTGGGACGACGATGAGCTTCACTTACGAACAAATGGCCAAGATGATCGACCATTCGTTGTTGAACCCCACACTCACGGTGGCCGACCTGGAGGCGGGTTGTCGATTGGCCGTCGCGTACAACGTGGCCAGTGTCTGCATCATGCCGTATTACCTCAGTCGCTGCACGGAGATGTTGCACGGTTCGACGGTCAAGCCGAGCACCACGATTGGCTTTCCGCATGGCGGGAATACAACTGCAGTCAAGCTGGCTGAGGCAAAACGGGCACTGACCGACGGCTGCGAAGAGTTGGACATGGTCGTCAACATCAGCCAGGTTCTCAGCGGCAACTGGGACTACGTTCGCGAAGATATTCGGAGCGTAGTTGATGTCGCACATGCGAGTGGCCAGAAAGTGAAAGTCATCTTCGAAAATTGCTATCTGAAGGACGAGCACAAGATCAGACTGTGCGAGATTTGCGGTGAATTGAAAGCCGACTGGGTGAAGACATCGACCGGATATGGTACTGGCGGTGCAACTCATGACGACCTGAAACTGATGCGCAAGCACTCGCCTGAATTCGTGCAGGTCAAAGCGGCTGGCGGGGTTCGTGATCTGGACGGGTTGCTTGCTGTGCGCGACTTGGGGGTCACTCGATGCGGAGCCAGTCGAACAGCCGACATGATGGATGAGTGCCGTAAGCGATTGGGGTTGTCGCCGATCGACGTGCCCAAGGTGGCTGTTGCTGGATATTGATTGGCGAGTCGCTGGAGCGGACAATCAATGCGACATGGGAGGATGGCGTGTTCCGAGGACCGCACACGCCCTACGTTGTCATTAGAACCGTACCCCGGCGCGGACCATGCCGACGTTGTTTAGATCAAAATTCGGGGTGGGGCCTGCGAATTTGGCTTGTCGATTGAAGACGTAGCCCCCTTCAATGAACACGGAATGTCGGCCTGAATCCCAGCGAAGTCCCAGAGATATCCGGTCGTCAGTGAGTTGGATGCGATCGTACGTTGTGACCGGCTCACCGATATCGGCCTGCCATGCTTCAGCCGTATATTCAGCAACACCGTACAGCCAAAAGTCTGACTTTCCACGTTGGCCAAGATAGTAACTGATGCGTGTCCGCGGATACAGCAATCGCAATTCCCACCGCGTGTCTGGTGTCCAGACTGCCCCAACATGGGGGATGACCAGCAAGTCGACACGATCCCAGACAGCGAAGCCCCCCACGAACGTCCAGTTGGGTGAAGCCAAGTAGCTGACGATTGCGCGGCCGTCGATGTTGATCGCATAGTGATTCAGTGGCGAGTCATAGCCATCAACGATTTGCGGGTGAAATGCGACCTGTGCGCTCCATGGGCCATCATTGAAAAATCCCAATTCCATATCGAGTGAAAGTTGATCGACCTGCCCCGGCAGCGCGATTCCACCGGGACCGTCCCAATAGTGGGCGTTAAAGTAACCGGTTCCATTAAACAGAACCCCGGGCGCAATCAGTTCTGATAACCGCGTGTTCGAATTCCATTCGACCATTTTCATCTCGCCGGTTGTGCCACCGGTGACGGTCGAAAAGGGGAGGACAGCGACGTCATGGTAAATACTCCAACCCAATCGCCAAGGCTGATAGCCATTCGTTCCGTAACTCCCCTGCCAGCCATAGGGGTCGTAGTAACCGGGCAAAACGCGGACGGTCGATTTGGCGAAGGGATTGAATGTGTCGAGGAGATCGTAGAACAAGTCGCGATGAATCCCGCGGGGGCAAGGCGACGCCAATTCAAACTCGGGAGGTTCGCTGTCACGTGGTTGATTGTCATATGATTGAGCGCGGAACGTCGGTGGGCGTTGATCTTCTGACGCGGCTTCGTTCGCGGGCGTCTCAACCGATTGCAGCGCTGCCGACAGCAGCGTTTGGCCAAACACATTGGGGTTCTGCGAAGCCGCTGGATTGGTAAAATTCAGTTCTGGCTCCGCACCGATTGCGGCCAGCCAAATGAGAATAGGTGTCACGAACATGATGACGAGTTTCTAATACAAATTGGTCACTCTGCCGAGATGAAAACGCTTGATTTTCGAGAGAATTCAGGCCGCGAGATCAGCGATTTTTGCCGATCGTCGTCTCAAACGTTGGAGATCGCGGCAATTTCTTCGGAGGTTTGCCGCTCCGACTCTTGCGGTGGTCTGCGGGGAAATTGCCCCACCAGACTCGGAAGTGACGAGAGCGAATTGTCGATGTACGAATGATGCCAGAGTTGCGTCGACACGACACCAACTAGGCACATTTCGATCGACATTCGCAGCAACGAACCTCGCCGCAACTTTTGCACTTCATGACGCCAGCGGATGACGTTCGCTGGATCGAAATAACCTGATCTTCTGAGCGACTCTTCGCTAAGCAACTCTTCCACGTAAGTCGGCGTCGTCCCCTTGGCTCCGCCGGGTGGACACAACGACTCCCACGGTGTCAGAAACATCGCTTTGCGTCGTCGCGACATCGTCTTGGGCAACCATTTGTCGGCGACGGCCCTCAGCAAGAACTTGTCCTGAAGTCCGCGGAGCTTCCATCGCGATTGCAGCTTAGCGCAGAAGTCGAACAGATCTTCGTCCAGAAACGGATGCCGCATCTCGACCGAGGCATTCATACAGGCGCGGTCCCCCTTGGAACTCAATAGCATGCCCGAGAGTAACGTCCGTGAAGTGAGGTACAATCCTTGATTCAGCGGAGCCCACTTCTTCATCCGATCCGGGTTCAGACCCATCTCTGCGAACGACGAATGCCCCAGCGCACGCTCGCGCATCTGCTCGCTGTAAAAATCAAAGCGCGGAGTGAAGACTCGGCCGAAGGCATCGAACGCTGCATTGTACCGGCCACCCACCGATTGCATGTGTCCTTCAATATCGCTCCACGGATAATTTGGCGTGGCAAATCGCGTGTACCATTTGCGGACCCGGGTCGAGAGGCCGGGGAGGATGTTCAGACGATCGCTCATCGAACTGGTCTTGAACCAGACGTAGCCAGCCAGCAGTTCATCGGCCCCCTGACCTGTCAGCGCGACCTTATAGCCATGCTCGCGGATCAACTGCGACAACCGAAGCACGGCCGCCGAAGCCGTGTCGATGACTGGTGCTTCCGCGGCACGAATGAGTGCTGGATACTGCTCCAAGATATCATTGTTTGAGCAACGCAGGACGACTGACTCTGATCCCATGTGCCGCGATGACTGCGCAACATCGCCCGTTTCGTCCAATCGCGGATCATCGACAGAGACCGTGAACGTCTTGATGGGCCGGCCCAGGACATGGTTGGCCATTGCCACGACGAGGGTCGAATCGACACCTCCGCTCAGGCAACCGACGACTGGGACATCTGCTCGTAAGCGGCGATCAACCGATTGAATCATCAGGCGTTCAAATTCGTCGATGACAGCGTCATCGCTCAAGCTGACATCTTCCTGACCCCAATCGGGATAGTCGATTTCCCAATAAGTCTGATCTTCGAACTGGGCTGTGTTATCAACGGGATCGCGCTGAATGGAAAGATAATGACCCGGTAGCAGGGTCTGGATCCCTTCGAAGCAGGTGGCTGGGCCTGGCACGGACATGCAGGTGAAGATCTGCTCGATGCCGCGCCAGTCGGCAACGGCTTGAACCATGCCCGATGCGAGCAGTGCTTTAATTTCGGAAGCGAACAGCAGCCACCCGTCACGCACGGCCCAATAGACGGGGCAAATCCCGAACCGGTCACGTCCGATCACCAATCGCTGTGTTTTGTCATCCCAAATCGCGATGGCGAATTGGCCTCGCAGGTGATTCCAAAGCTCGTCGCCGTGATCTTCCCACAAGTGGACGGCGTTTTCGAGATCCGAATGAGTTGCAAATCGATGACCGCGATTTCGCAATTCAGCTCGTACATGTTCGTAGTCAAATAGTTCGCCATTGCCAACGGTCACTACTGATTCGTCTTCATTGACGAGCGGTTGCTGACCATCATTGAGACCGATGATGCTCAGCCGTCGGTGTCCTAATCCCAATCCCGGTCGGATAAGCAGGCCACTGTCATCAGGGCCGCGATGGATGAGTGCATTGGACATCGAACGAAGTGCATCGTGTGAGACAGGTCGATGTCCTGCCAGATCGATCATCCCGACGATTCCACACACGTTCGCCTCCCTACGGGATATTCGTGTCAGCCGATGATTTAATGCATGGCTGCAATGAAGGTTGTAAGAAGACGATGGAACCCATCGTGGCACGCTAGCCGATAACTTGATCGACTCGTCGGCCTTGCTCGCCTTGGGCCGATTCACCACACCGTAATGGCCAATAGTTTAACGCGTGTCGCGCTGCGGGCAACTGTCGAGAGGGACGAAGGCGTTGAGAGCAGCCGCGATGCTGATACCGCGGTAGTGGGTGCAGATGGGTTACTGGGGGTTCTGAGTCGTGTGGGGGCTGTGTTTTGCGGGTAATTGCCCCACGCACGGAGCGGCAAGGTTGTGGCAACGTATTTGTAGGGAGATTGCCGTGTCTACGTAATTGTTACGCCTTATCGGGTCGCAACCATGTCGCGGGATTCTTCCCACTGATCCATGGTCATGACGACTTCGCGGGCCTGGCTGCCATTGAAGGTGCCGACGATTCCATCTTCGGCCATCCAGTCGATCATGCGAGCCCCGCGGCCGTAGCCGACTCCCAACGCTCGCTGGAGCAGTGACACACTACCGCGGCCTTCACGAATGACGACTTCGACGGCTTGTTCGTACAAGTCATCTCGATCGCGCGGTTCGCTGCCACCTTTGCCACCCTTAGTTGGACCAGATGACACTTGGAGCTGCATCAGCTCAGGATCATATTCCGGCTGCGAATCTGCGAAGAACTCGATCACGCGGTTGACTTCGTCATCGCTGACATACGTTCCCTGGGCACGACGCAACGTGCTCGTGCCGGGAGCCATATACAGCAAGTCGCCGTTCCCCAGCAACTTGTCCGCACCCATCTCGTCCAGCACAACACGGCTGTCCATCCGGCTGGCGACCTGGAACGAAATTCGTGCAGGCAGGTTCGACTTGATCAAGCCGGTGATCACATCGACGGTTGGCTTTTGGGTGGCGAGGACCAGATGGATTCCGACGGCGCGTGACTTCTGAGCCAGGCGGATGATGTGTCCTTCGACGTCCTTGCCCGAGGTCATCATCATGTCGGCCATTTCGTCGGCGATGATGACGATGTACGGCATCGTTTCCGGGATCAATTCGGCTTCTGGCGAATCGGGATCGATATCCAGCTTGCGTAAGACTTTGTCCTTGCCCAGTTGGTTGTAGCTATCCAAGTGGCGGACACCGACGCGGGCCAGCAATTCGTAGCGTTCTTCCATCTTGTCGACGGCCCAGCCCAAGACCGCTTCGGCCTTCTTCATGTCGGTGATGACCGGATGCATCAAGTGTGGGATGCGGCTGTACGGCGACAGCTCAACCATCTTGGGGTCGATCATCAGCATCTTGACTTGTTCGGGGCTGCGAGTGAGCAGCATCGACAGGATCAGCGTATTCAAGCACACGCTCTTACCCGTCCCGGTACGACCGGCGATCAGCAAATGAGGCATCTTGCACATGTCGATGACGACGGGCTTACCACTGACATCCTTGCCCAGGAACATCGGGATGCCCTTGCCGTCGAAATCTTTCTGGCTGATCTGCAGGAGTTCTTTCAGTCGCACCATCACGCGCACGTCGTTGGGGACTTCGACCCCGACAGTGTTTTTACCGGGAATCGGTGCGACAACACGGACAGAAGGAACGCGCAGGGCGATCGCGAGGTCGTCAGCAAGTGCTGTCACCTTCGATAGACGCAGGCCTTTTTCCAGTTCCAATTCAAACTGAGTAATGACCGGTCCCGTATCGATCTCGACGACTTTGACATTCAGGCCGAAGTCTTCGAAAGTCCGTTCCAACGTTGCAGCGGCAAGCTGAGCTTTGGCCGCTAGCACGTCGTAGGGGAATGCTTCCGCATCTTCCAGCAACGAGGAATCGGGAAGCTGGAATGGGAGTCGCTCGACCGGCGCCGCAACGGGTTTGCTTGCGATCGCAGTCGCGGACTTCATGCCGACCGGTGGATTCACACGAATGGGTGCTCGGTCTGCTGCCAGCGTAAACGTCGTGCAGTCATCTGACTTTTCTGCAGCGACGATCGCCAATTTCTTGACGACGGGTGCCTTCGGGGGCAAATCCACCACAGGGGGGGCTTTCACCTTGAAGGGCATCGGAAGGATGTCTGCCAATGTCGGCTCAGCGATCACTTCCGGTTCTGGTTCGACCACAGCGACCACCGGCAGTTCTTCCGGCATTGTGACAACTTCGGCCACTGCTGGTGAAACAGCGACAACCGGCGTGAAGGCCGGTTCTTCGATCACGGGTTCAGTCGTGATCGCGGTTGCGACCTTGGCGTTTCCAAATGCCAGGCGACCCCAGATCGTGATCGGCAGCAGGACAAGGCTGAGCGATGTCCGTACCAAGTGCTGTTCGCCAGTGAGCAATAGCCCGGCAAGAAACATGGAACTGAGCAACAACAAGCTACCGGTCCGCGAGAAATTCGCGTCGAGGAGGATGGTTCCCCATGCTCCGACGTAGCCCCCACTGCCTGCCATCGAACCGATCATACGGAGCGGCATGAACCATTGAGCGACGATGCAGGCGGCAGTGACAATCACTCCCGCACCAAACAACTTCAGCAGTGGATCGCCAGAGTTATCGCGAGCGAACAAGCGGATGTCGGCCACGACGATGACTGCCAACAGCAGGTACGCTCCAAAGCCGAACGCTGTGATCAATGCTTGAGCGACCGAAGCGCCGTACACACCGCCGAGATTGATCGGAGTCGTTCGGGCCGGGTAAACGCTGAATGACGGTGGATCGGCGGGGTCGAAGCTCACCAGGCTCAAGCCGACAAACACCGCGAGCGCAAGAAGCGCGAGCGCGAGTAAATCGGTTTTCAGGCGAGCGTAGTCGAACATGATTTCCTCACAGCACTCCGCAATCGCCCCGGAACTGGCAAGCAGTTCCGAAGGTCGACGGACCACTGTTTCCGCACAATCGGCAAACCTTCCCACCCGGACCTGATGTCGCGTCTGGGGTCAGGGGAAACCTAGCACCGGTTTTGAAGTGAGGTTGAAGAAAGTCACCGCGGCGCGTGGCGATTCGGCAACACGAGCCTCCGATGACAACGGTTGTTTCGGAATTGACGGCAAAAACCTGGTTCGAGAAGAGACTTTCCGAGAACGAAGTGGTACTCTTTGATGCCTTCTGGAATGCCTCGTGGTCAACGATTTGCCGATTCATGGAGTCTCCAATGACCCGCCCCAGAACCGATTTTCCCTTATTTTCCGATGCGATTTCTCGTCGCAGTTTGCTGCAAGCCGCGGGACTCGGTGCCCTCCCCTTGGGGTTGCCCGGAATGGTCGCGGCCGGTGTCGACGAGAAGCGAGGTCTGGGACGCGGAGCCACGAAGTCCTGCATCTTCATCTTGCTGTGCGGTGGCCCCAGCCAACTCGACACGTGGGACTTGAAACCAGAAGCTCCGGATACGATTCGCGGGCCTTACCAGCCGATCTCGACCAAAGTTCCGGGGATGCAAATCAGCGAGTTGCATACTCGCATGGCGCAGATGACGGACGACTTCTGCCTGATTCGGTCGATGACGCACGTCGGAAACATCAGCAATCACTTTGACGCGATGCATCATTGCCTGAGCGGCCAGTCCGAAGCACCCACTGACGCCCCCTATATTGGTTCGATCCTGGCGCGAGTTCGACCAAACGATCGGACGATTGCTCCTTATGTCTGGTTGATTAAATGCGTTGGCGACCCCGTTTTCTGCGCACCGAACATTGGAATTGGCGGACATTTGGGAGCGGCTTACAGTCCGTTGTTCGTCGGCTCGGCGGCGAACCATCCGGCGATGCCCGAGTTCAAAGCGCCCGATGAATTGCAGGCCGCTGTGATTGCTGCTCGCATGTCAGACCGCCGTCGATTGCTGGAGGGACTAAGTCCCTCGGAAGGGGCCAATCAGATCCACCGCGCGACCAAAGATTGGCAGGATCTGCATCAGCGCGCGTTTGAGCTGACTGCCGGTTCTGAGGCTCGTGAGCCGTTCCAGTTGGGTCGTGAATCGACGTCTGTTCGCGAGCGATACGGGATGCATCCTCTGGGGCAAAATCTGCTGCTGGCGCGGCGACTGGTCGAGGCCGGGGTTGGCTTTGTCACCGTCAATGGGTGGACGGGGACAGCACCGGACGGCGGCGGCGGGGCACCCAGTTCCAGTTGGGACATGCATGGCGGCGAAATGGGAATGGGGAGCGCCTTCGGAAATGGTTCTTACGGAATGGGCTGGTGTCTGCCCAAATTGGATCAGGCCCTTTCCGGGTTGCTCGGAGATCTTAAGGATCGAGGCATGCTGGAAAACACGATGGTCGTCTGTCTGGGCGAATTCGGCCGCACTCCCGTGATCAATGCTCCCGGCACCAATCCCGGACGCCAGCACTGGCCGACTTGCTTCTCGGCGATCCTCGCAGGCGGCGGTATTCGAGGTGGTGTTGTCTACGGGGAATCAGACAAGCATGCCGCGTATGTCAAAGATCGCCCTGTTCGGCCGCAGGATCTGGGGGCCACGATCTTCCATTCGCTCGGTGTTCCACTACATACTCGTCTGGGCAAAGACGGGTTCACACGACCGCTCTCGACTGGCGAACCGTTGTTGGATCTGTTCGGCTAGCGACATAAGATCCACGACAACTGAAGTTCGTTCAAAATCCTCCCGCATTCTATTCGCATGGAAATCTTCGACTGCAACTTCGTCGTCGCGAATAAGAGAACCTTGCTTCACAAGACGATCACAGTGCGCGCGGCGCTGGCTGTCCAGAATCACTGCTGGCTGCGCGACAAAACTGCGGCAGATGTCTACGCTCGGTCAATCGTGTTGGATTGTCCGGGACTAGCGAACGAGTTGTCTCATCCACCCACAGGATCAAACCCGCGAATCGGCGGACCCTTGGCACCCTATGGCTTTGACGAAGTCGAAGTCAGCGGTGTCTTGCGGCGGTCACCGTATCCTGAGTTCGAAGCGATGCTGGCCGCGCTGACATCAGTGATATTGATCGGATACGAAGGACGAAGGATTCCGGTCGCGCTGACGGCGGTCGCCAAAGCACAGATCACTTAATGCGGCGCGGTCGTTGCGATGGAGGTCTCTCAATTCTCGAAGCTTGTCGCACGGCTATTTTGTTGTCTTGCTGGGCGGAAGTGAGCAGGTACCGGATTCACAACGTCCCGTGAGCCACAGTCGATTCCTTGCGAAAACTTTGTAGCCAACGCCTAAGAGTTGAGAAATCACTGGCCAGCGACTGATCCAAACGAGCGGCCCGAGCCCCACGGCGGCATACAGACGGCGAAAGACTTCCACCCCGATGACCCAAGTTCCGTCGGGTAGCCGTCCGTAAATCTGGGCCATCAATTCGTCCTGCGATTTGCCAACGTCCGCCGCGACAAACAAGGGATCATGAATGTCTGTAAACTTGATCCTGCTACGGCGATCCCACTTTCGCAGCAGGCCCATTTCACGGACACACAATGGGCAACCGCCGTCGAAAAAGACTTCGATGTCGTAGGGGTGATGGTTCACTGTAGCCACGGAATACCTTCCAGTTTGGACACGACTCGCCGAGGTAACCGAGGAATCGTGGTGATCATTAACGCGGCTTAGCCGAGCGTTTTTTTACTGATCTTCAGGGTGCCGGAACGACGGGAATCGCTTCGGGATCTGGATCGCTGTCGGCAATCCGTGTGGCTTCCGTAACGTATTGGCGTAGATGCCCTTCCGGATCGCGAAAGAACTGGGGAGTCCAACAGCGAACCAGTTGCCACCCCTGCTCTTCCAGTACTGCTGTGCGAAACACATCCCAGGTGACTGGATCATCCGTATTGGCAAACCGCGTCCCGTCGCACAAGAGCCCGAGCGTACGATCTTCAGGAAAGCGCGGATGATGGAATGCCACATCGACACAAAAGCCATCGTTACCCCAATGAGTGTCACTGCCGATGCTGTGACGCAAGGCGACCAACTGCGCGAGTTGGCTGGCAAATTGCGATGACGCTTTCGATGAGCGTTCATTAACTTGTGAGGCCTGCGGATTGATCTGGCCGGGATCGTCTGATCGCCATTGGCGATAAACATCGGACAAGCGTTCCGCATACGCCAGATAGGCGAAGAGCAGCCACCCGCCACCAGGGTGTTGTCCTTCGGGAATCGGGGGCAGGTTGCGATAGAGTTCGGCAGGAATCGAGGTCACCAGATGCACTTCGTCGCGCGCTCGAGTCACCAGCACATTGAGTCGTCGCCCTCCGCCTGCTTGGCCCAACGGACCGAATCGCCGGTAGAAGCGGCCCTGCTTGTCGGGGCCGTAAGTGGTGCTGATGATCATGTGATCCCGTTCATCACCTTGAACGTTCTCCAGGTTCTTGACGAACAAGCCTTCAAAGGCACCGGTCCCGACTCGATTGCGAGCCGCTCCGAGTCCTTCGGCGAAATCCGGATCTTCGGCGGCAAATTCGGCGAGAGCTTCCAGGATTTGATCGCGCTGCGTCAGATTGAAGCACGCGATTCCGATGGACGGAGGCTCCGATCGCCGCAACAAGTCAGCGACGATTTTGACGACTTGAGCTGCCTCGGCTGCGTTGGCGCGTTCTTCGTAAACGCCGCCGACGTGATAAAGCGAAATCGGTGCGAAACGAATGCGATTGCGTGGATGTCCGGGGATCGCTTGCAGGCGAGAACCATAGAATTGCTGATTACTGAACTCGACCAGGTCCGCATTGCGCGATCGGTAGTGAACGTCGAGATGGCTTTCCTGGATGTCCAGCGACAGTGCGGCGGTCAGCAAGTCTTCGACTTCGCTCTGATGTGCCTCAAACAGATCCTGCTCAGTTTCAACATCGATGTTGTCGCTCGTCACCACGGCCGATTCAAAAAAGCGAGTTGGCGGCAGTTGCTTCGGATCCCCCGCGATGACCACGCGTTTCGCCCGCGTCAGGACCGGCAAGGCTTCTTCAAGGCGACATTGCGAGGCTTCATCGAAGATGACGACATCAAACATTGCTTCTCTGGGGAAGATCTGAGCGACCGTTTCGGGGCTGGCCATCCAGACCGGACGCAGATCGAATAGCGGGTCGCCTCCTTCGATCTTGCTGCCGACCGCTACCACTTGTCGCAACCGCATGGCTCGCTCGCCGCGTGTCGTCAGCCGTCGTCTCAGGTCCGCTCCTGCACTGTTCAGTCTTGTTCCCGTCGAAGCCAGCAGGCGCTCCTGTTGTCGATGAATCCAGTAATCGAGAACAAGCTCTCGCACCAGAGGTTGTTTTTCCCCTTCCAATCGATGGACTTCGCGGAAAAGGTTCGATAATCGTGTCCCATCAAGACCCTGCAACTGCGGGTTCGATTTCAACCACTGGTCGATATCGGCCTTCAGGACCAGGTGGCGGACTTCGGTAATTGCGGCCTGAGAGTCGGAGCCTGTGGAAAGAGCTTGTTCAACGATCGCTCGTAGCGAACTCGGCAGTCCGTCTAGAATCGCTTGCAGGCGAAGCACTTCGCCGAGTGAGTCGAGACTGGTTGACAGCCGTTGCAACTCATTGCCGATCGACTCACCACAACAGGCTCGCTCCAGAGTCCCGCTCTGCCACTCGGGACGAAACAATCCTGAATCGGCCAGCTCGAGTCGTAGTTCCTCCAGCAGCTCGCCCCGAGATGTCGACGATTCAAGTGCATCCAGGAATTTGGGACTTCCACCGAGCAACGTCGTTTGCGCCGATTCTTTGATTGTCGTCAATGCTGAGTGGTGGCATTGGTTCAGAGTCTCGAATAGAAGTTCGAGGCGTTCGCATTGCTTCAAGAGAACCGCATCGTCGACGAGTGCTCCGGCGGTGTCGCGCTGCCGAGTTTTGTCTGTGAGTTGCTCCACCATGGCAGCGAGGAGTTCTCGCGAGGTCACTCCTATCAAGAACGCGAGCAACTGATTTGCGGATGCGGCATCTGGCGGCAGGCCGTAAGACAGTAAGATCGCCTGTGCGCGATGACGGACTCCAAAACTGAACCAGCCGTACCAGACACTGCAACACGTCAGATAAGCCTGGAGAGCTCCGATCTGAGCGGCGATGTCGCCGTGCGATGTCTTCTTGTCGGCAAGCACCAGCCCGAGTCTGGGATCCAACGCCGCCGACTCAATTGCCTTGCGAGCCGACCGCATGCTCTGCAGAAGGTCATCCGCACGTTTGATCTCTGCGAAACTCGCTTTCGCCCATCGCTTTCGCCACATCGGATCAACTTCGCCCAAGCAGTGTCTGAGACTTGCCACGAGGTTTTTGCGAGCCATCAATTGCTGAGGGAAACGCGTTGCCAATGCTTCCTCGTGACCGCTTGTGTTCTTCTGCTGGGGAACGATGAACGGGGGGATCGCCTCGTCACGAGTTCGGTCCAGTTCCCCCGCAATCGCCACCAATTCCGAGAGATACTCGCGGAGACGCGATGCGGGCTGTTCCAGAAAGGTTGCCAAGGGCATGCCGGCACACTCTCTCCATGGATGCTGATTAAGACCGACTTGGATCGCCCGCGTGACGATGTCTCGCACCTCGGTCAGATGTTCGTCCAGCAATTCGACGGTCACAGGATCTTTGTCCAGAGCATCGTTTGTCGTCTTTGTCCGCGATCGTCGTGGTGATTGAGTCGGTTTGGAAGACTCTTTGATGGAGGCACTTTCCAACTTCGTCAGTGAAGGCAACGCGCATTCGAGCCATTCACCCATCCGCTGATGAAAAGAGGTGTGTCGCTGAAGATCATTCGACATCACCAGCGACCACGCCTCAAGCAGCGTGTCGTATGACTTCTGCAATTGCCGATCCAAGCTTCGCAGTTGTGACGCTGCGCGATCGCCAGTCTTTGTGCTGGTGAGTTGCTCCAATTGCTCGCGAATCTGCATGTACAAGTTGCGCTGATCATGCTGCGGATCATGAATCAATGCGCACAACGAACCTAAGCCGAGATGCTCCAATCGCCGCGCGACGACATCCAGAGCCGTGCGTTTGTCGCACACTAGCAACACGCGCTCTCCACGAGCCAGGTGATCGCCGATAATATTCGTAATGGTCTGGCTCTTACCGGTTCCCGGTGGGCCATGAATGACCAGACCTTGCGACTCGCGAGCCAGACGGACCGCTCTGGACTGGCAGGGATCTGCCACTGTCACGAGTCGCTCGCTGTCGACATTGCGGTGGAACTTGGATGCGGCGGCTTCAACCCCTGCGATGGTGTCGGCACCGATTGGTTCTGGTGGTTCTTCCAGCAGAGCCGCTGTCGAGATGAAGCTCTGGACCGGCCCCTGCAGTTCTTCTGGCGCCGCGGACATCGCCTGCATGTCTCGTAGCAGACCTTGATTATTCATCGGAAACAAGCCGACCACGGCCGCCATCACAATCTCAGGCTTCGAATCGTTGATCTCCGTCCGTGGGGCGGCGCACATCTCATCCAGGGACGCGGCTGTGATTGTCGGGGAAGGCAAGTCGAGCGCCTTCGCCACTCGGCCAGTCAGGTCGTTCAATTCTTCCCAAGAGTCGATGGTTGTTGAATTCGCGGTTGATGTGTGCGGGCGCGATTCCGGATCGAGTTGTTCGCCTTCCTCGGCATTTCTGTTTGGCATGGCCTGTTCGGGCAATATCGACTGGCCCGTTTGACGCTCCAGCCAGGCAAACAGCGCTTCATTCGGGACCAGAAAGTCGGCACCGTCATGAAGCCCTGCAATTGCGATCACCGGACTTAACCCCGCTCGTAGTTCGAGTGAAATCGGGATGAATGCAATAGGAGCCAACAGGCGCTTCGTCCCCCCGGTCACCGAACCACCCGCGCCTGGTGGCAGACTGAGCAAGGGGAATCCGACATGCAGCACATGGACGCCGGTATCCTGTTCGTACTCGCGAGCGTCCTCAGCAAGTCCTCGCAGCTTGGTGAGCACCGCCTGCTGGGCGGACCAGTTGACTTTCTTGTGCTGGTCTTCCGGTGAGAACTCGGCAAGTGGTTCACTGTCGGAAGTCTTCTCCAACTCTTCATTAGCTGCTGCAGGTCGACGCTTGCTGGACGGCTTGCCAGCGTTCTTCGGTGCGTTCACACGGGCTTGTAACTGCGTGGCCTGCTTATCAGAGAGCAATTGTCGCAATGCGTCGGCGGGGCTGATGTCCTGCAACTTGGCGAACTGCATCCAGTCAATTCGCTGCCGACTGGAATGCGGCCGACAATTCAAATTGGGCCCGCTGGTCAATCCGGCAAACAGCCGATCCAGCATTTTCGAAAGGATCTGGTTTTTGGACATCAAAGCGACTTCGACGTGGAATAATGCGATGTGCCGCGAGTTCGTGAGGCAGTCTAGATTCTGTAGATGAATACTCGACGGGGCGACAGACCAAATTTCTACAACAGTCGAAGTGCGGGAAGCAAACCACTTGGCAGATCGTGCAGATCAGGATGCAGCGTGTGCGCGAGCAACTCGACACTGTCGACCAACCGCGGACCGGGTCGGCTGAAGTACGAGTTCCCATCAATCACAAACACATTGCCTTGCCTCACGCATGCCAGCTCGGCATATCCCGGATATTGCTTCAGCAGGGGAATATCGAGCAGTGTCCGTTCGACGTTGAAGCCGCAACAGGCGACGATCAGGAATTCGGGATCACACAGGAGAATTTCTTCCCAGGCGGTCGTGCGAGAGCGTTCCCCTTCCCGACCGATCCCTTCCATCCCGCCCGCAATCCGGACCAGTTCGGGCGACCAGTGGCCCGAACAAAACGGCGGGTCAACCCATTCCAGCAGCACGACGCGAGGCCGGTACTTCAACTGAGCATTGCAGTGAGCGACTCGATCAACTCGAGCCTGCAATTGCGTAATCACCTGATCCGCTCGGTTGGAAATTCCAGCGGCATCACCGACCAGGCGAATGCAATCGAAGACCTCCGACAATCGCATCGGTTCCAGGTTGACCACCTTTGGTCGCCCCGGCAGCGAACAGGCGGCCGCCGTCACCTCTTCTTCGGCGACAGCGCAAACGTCGCACAATCCTTGAGTGACAAGCAAATCCGGTCGCAACTGTTCCAGTGTCGGCATATCGAGCGAGTACAGCGCCTTCTGTGACTTCAATCGCTCCCGCACCAAGCCGTCGATCTCAAGGCTGGTCGCATCATGCGGGATCAGCGTGCGGGTTACCTTGGGAAGCGATTTCACAAACGGAGGATAGTCGCATTCATGAGTCACTCCGACGAGGTCGTCACCCAATCCAAGTTGGCAGACGATCTCCGTGGCACTCGGTAGCAGCGAGGCTATTCGCAATGGGAATTCCTGTTCTCAGCATTCGGTCAGGGCTGCGGGCTTTTCAACCCTGGAAGGTCGACCGGCAGTCTAGGTCACCAACTCACGAAGGTAAACGGCCGGACAGAATCTCCCGCCTGGAAATGCATGAACACACGAAAGGCATGGCGTCTACCTCCCTTTCGTGTGTTCCGCGTATTCCGTAGTTCAACCGTTTATCGATGGTCAAACGTAAACTCGCCGTTCTGCACATCGACAACGATATGCGCCCCCTCTTCGAATTCACCGCCGAGAATGGCGTTGGCGAGTTCGTTTTGCAGGCGCTGCTGAATCGTCCGCTTCAGAGGGCGAGCCCCGTAGACCGGATCGTACCCTTCCTCGGCGAGTTGTTTCTTCGCCCCGTCGGAAACTTCCAGCGTGAAGCCATTGTCTTCCAGACGCTTTTGTAACCGTACAAGTTGCAGATCGACTATCTGACGGATTTCTTTCAGCGTCAACGGATGGAAGACGATTGTTTCGTCGACGCGGTTCAGGAATTCTGGCAGGAACTCTTTGCGCAACACCTGCATGACGCGACGCTCGATTTCCTTGTCGTCTTCTTTCCCAGTCATCTCCATGATCATCTGGCTACCGATGTTCGACGTCATCACGACGATCGTGTTGGTGAAGTCGACTGTTCGACCGTGGCTGTCGGTCAAACGGCCATCGTCCAACAACTGCAACAACACGTTGAAAACGTCGCGATGTGCCTTTTCGATCTCGTCCAACAGCAGCACTGTATAGGGACGCCGACGCACCGCCTCGGTCAGTTTGCCCCCTTCTTCGTATCCGACGTACCCCGGAGGCGCACCGATCAGGCGAGCCACCGAGTGCTTCTCCATGAACTCGCTCATGTCGATACGCACCATCGCTCGTTCGTCGTCGAACAAGAACTCGGCCAGAGCCTTGCACAGTTCGGTCTTACCGACCCCGGTGGGACCGAGAAAGATAAACGAACCGATCGGGCGGTTCGGGTCTTGCATACCGGACCGTGAACGTCGGACGGCATTCGCCACCGCCGTGACGGCTTCTGACTGATTAATCATCCGCTGATGGATGTGATCCTCCATCTCCAGCAGCTTGGTCTTTTCCGTTTGCAACATTCGCGAAACAGGAATCCCCGTCCAGGTGCTGACCACCTTGGCGATGTCCTCTTGAGTCACTTCCTCTCGTAACAAACGGTGCCCTTCCCCGACTTCAGATGCTTTCTTCTCGGCGACGGCCAGCGCTTGTTCCGCACTCTTCAACTTCTTTTCCGAGTCGAACGCTCGCACGTAATCTTCATTGGCATTTGTTTGCTGAGCCTGTGTAAACGCCTGGTCGTATGCGGTCCGCAGCCGTTCGATTTCCTCTTTCAATGGACGGATGGAGGTCAACGCTTCCTTTTCGACCTGCCAGCGAGTCTTGAGCGCAGTCACGCTCTCTTCGCGATCCGCGATTTGTCTGCGAATCTCCTGCAGACGTTGTTTGCTTTCGGAACTCGGTTCCTGCGTCAGAGCGGCGGCTTCGATCTGCAGACGAGTCAATTGACGCGTCGCTTCGTCGATTTCGGCAGGCATCGAATCCATTTCCATCCGCAGTCGGCTGGCTGATTCGTCAACGAGGTCGATCGCCTTATCGGGCAGGAACCGATCGTTGATGTACCGATCTGACATGGTCGCTGCGGCGATGAGCGCGTCGTCGGTGATGCGCACCCCGTGGTGCGATTCGTAGCGAGACTTTAAACCGCGCAGGATCGAGATCGTATCTTCGACATTTGGCTCGTTGACGAGTACTGGCTGAAATCGTCGTTCCAACGCGGGATCTTTTTCGATGTACTTGCGGTACTCATCGAGCGTCGTGGCACCGACGCAATGCAGTTCACCGCGTGCGAGTGCCGGCTTCAGCAGGTTGGAGGCATCAACTGCCCCTTCCGCCGCGCCGGCTCCGACAACGGTATGCAGTTCGTCGATGAACAGGATGACCTGCCCCGCGGCTTCGGTCACTTCTTTCAAGACCGCTTTCAGTCGGTCTTCGAATTCGCCACGAAATTTGGCGCCGGCGATGAGTGCTCCCATGTCGAGCGCAACGACAGTTTTGTCTTTCAGGTTTTGGGGAACGTCCCCGAGGACGATTCGATGAGCCAAGCCTTCGACGATCGCAGTCTTGCCCACGCCCGCGTCGCCAATCAGCACAGGGTTGTTCTTGCGTCGCCGCGACAGAACTTGGATGACTCGGCGGATTTCTTGGTCACGGCCGATGACAGGATCGATTTTGCCCTGACGAGCCAGCGCGACGAGATCCTTGCCATACTTCTCGAGGGCTTGGTATTTCTCTTCCGGGTTCTGATCGTTGACCTGCTGCGTTCCGCGGACGGACTTCAGCGCGCTCATCACGTCAGCCTCACTGACGCCGTTCAGCTTGAGAACTCGCTGAGCTTGATCATCCACCTGAGTCAGGGCAAGCAGCAGATGCTCGGTCGACACGAACGAGTCCTTCATCGTGTCGGCCTGCGCCGCCGCCTTGTCGAGAACCTGCTTGATGGCTTGGCTGCCCCCGGTCTGCCCGCCCGATGCGCGTGGTAACTTGCCTAGATCCGTATCAACGATCCCGCGCAATTGGGGGACTCGGATGCCGATTTTTTCGAGCAAGGGGCGAACAATTCCCTGCTGTTCGTCGAGCAACGCCTTCAAAAGGTGCAGCGGAATAAATTGCGGATTGCCCTGCGATTCAGCGAGCTCTTGGCCCGATTGAATCGCTTCTTGAGCTTTAACGGTCAGTTTATCAGGACGAAATGCCATGGATGAACCTCCCAGGACGATGCCAGTCGGGACGGACGTTGAGCGGCCGCCACGAGGTTGGCGTTAGTGGTGTTAATGATTTTAAGAAAGAATTCGCGAGAGGACAGGAGTTGCAGGCGGGATATCCAGGATTTGGCTGAAGAGATCTGCACAAATCCCGACGCGGTTCCCGGGCCTTGGTGCCCGGGAACCGCTAAATCGGACGATCTAGAGTTAGCTCTTCTTTTCAAATTCGGCATCGATCACGCCGTCATCAGGCTTTCCGTCAGGAGCTGTCCCTGCTTGTGGTCCTGCTTCGGCTCCCGGCGCGGCTTGCATATGCTGCGACAAGGCCATGCTGGCTTGCTGCAGGGCGTCGACTGCCGAGTTGATCGCGGCCACGTCGTTGCCCTTTTCGGCGGCCTTCACCTTTTCGATGCTGCTTTCGACAGCCGACTTGGATCCCGCATCCAGCTTTGCTCCGTGTTCCTTCAGGATCTTTTCGACTTCATAGACCGAGGTCGACGCCTTGTTCTTGGCTTCCGCCAGTTCGCGACGTTGCTTGTCTTCGGAAGCGTGAGACTCGGCGTCTTTTCGCATCCGGTCGATTTCTGTCTGATCGATCCCGCTGGAGTTCTCGATTCGTACCGAGTGCTCTTTACCGGTCGATTGATCCTTGGCCTTCACGTTCAAAATGCCGTTGACGTCCAGGTCGAACGTGACTTCGATCTTCGGCGTGCCGCGTGGTGCGGGCATGATCCCTTCCAGGTTGAACTGGTTCAGGGCTCGGTTGTCGCGAGCCATCGGGCGTTCGCCCTGGAAGACGCTGATCGTCACTGCGCTTTGACCGTCGGCAGCTGTCGAGAACGTTTCCTTCTTCGTGACAGGAATCGTCGTGTTGCGTTCGACAAGGACTGTCATCACGCCCCCTTCGGTCTCCAGGCCCAGTGACAGCGGAGTCACGTCGAGCAATACCATGTCTTTGACATCGCCCGAGATGATGCCACCTTGAATGGCCGCACCGATCGAGACCACTTCGTCTGGGTTGACCCCGCGATGTGGCTCTTTCCCACCGAACATCTTCTTGACGAATTCCTGAACCTTCGGCACTCGCGTTGAACCGCCGACCAGCACGACTTCATCGATCTGGCTGGGCGACAGCTTGGCATCTCGGAGTGCGTTTTCGACTGGCTTGCGACAACGCTCGATCAAGTGATCAACCATCCGTTCGAACTCTGCACGCGTCACGGTCATTTGCAGATGCTTCGCACCGCTGGCGTCCGCGGTAATGAACGGTAGGTTTATATCGGTTTGCTGCTGTCCTGAAAGTTCCTTCTTCGCCTTTTCGGCCGCTTCACGCAGTCGCTGCAAGGCCATCGCGTCTTTACGTAGATCGATGCTGTGTTCCGCTTGGAACTTGTCGGCAATGTGCTTGATCAACACTTCGTCGAAATCGTCACCACCCAGGTGCGTGTCCCCGTTGGTGCTGAGCACTTCGACCAGTTCGTGATCAACTTCCAAGACGGAGACGTCGAACGTACCGCCCCCCAGGTCGAACACGGCGATCTTTTCATTCTTCTTGTTCTGCAGACCGTACGCGAGTGCTGCGGCCGTCGGTTCGTTGATGATTCGGTCAACGGTCAAACCGGCGATTTCACCGGCGTCCTTGGTGGCCTGACGCTGAGCGTCATTGAAATAGGCGGGGACGGTGATGACTGCTCGGGTGACAGTATGGCCCAAGTAGGCTTCTGCCGACTCCTTGAGCTTACGAAGGATCTGCGCAGAGACTTCCGGAGGCGTATAGGTCTTCCCGTGGACTTCAACTTTGACGTACTCGTTCGGTCCGCCGATGACCTTGTAGGGAACGATCTTTTCTTCCGATTCGACTTCGTTGTGGCGACGTCCCATGAATCGTTTGATCGAGTAAATCGTGTTCTTGGGGTTGGTCACGGCTTGGCGCTTGGCGGGATCACCAACCAGTCGATCGCCTTTTTCGGTAAACGCGACCACGCTGGGGGTGATGCGATTCCCTTCCTGGTTCGCGATGACTTTGACTTCGCCACCTTCCATGATCGACACGACGGAATTCGTCGTACCCAGGTCGATGCCGATGATTCGTTCTTGAATAGCCACGTTGCCGTTCCTTGTTGGAGTATGTGAATTGTGGTTTGTTTTTGAGGATTAGGTATGCGAATCAGCCCGAGGCAGACCCGCAATCTGGTCAAGAGCATGGAAGCAAACATCGCGCCCATCCCGAATGCAGAGTCACCGATTGCCGTAACTCATTATCTGGTAATCGCTAGCCGTCATCTCGACTGTTCGATGGACTGACAGGGCGATCGCTCTGCTGCCATTTTGGCGAAGCGGAGGTCAGTAGGGCAATAAACTGTCGGTGTCGATTTGGCAGTCGCATCTAGGCCGCTCCGATTTGGGCTTTGAAATTCGATGGTCCGGTGCGCAACCCCTGCCCGCTGCTTGCAAAAGCGATACACCACCTGTAAAAACGTCATTTCGCCCTTGAGAAAACAACTGTGTGACCGTGACGACTCATCAGACAGATTGTCGTAGTCTGGTGAGGGCAACTTCAGTTTCGCCTGATCGGGAGTGTGGTGGATGGCTAGTAAACCGGTGCCGAAGAAGGCCGCAAAACCAAGTCCAGCACCGAGTTCGGCCAAAGCGGCGCCCTCATCGGCAGCGAAAGTTGCTGCGAATGCGGAAGCAGAAGTTGCCAAGCTTGATCAGGAAATCGTAAAGCTCATCAATCGCCGTGCCGCGGCGACAGTAAAAATGATTGAAGCCGCGCCTGATCGTAAGGCCATCATCTACGATCCGCGGAACGATGATGACCTGTATGCCAAACTCGAGTCCGAGAATCAGGGCCCGTTGCCTGGCCGGACCATTCGTGGCGTCTTCCGTCACATTCTAAGTGCCGTCCGGAATCAAGCCCGCGTCCAACGCGTTGCCTATTTGGGCCCCGCTTTCAGCTTCTCGCACATGGCTGCGATCGAACGGTTTGGGGAATCGGCTGACCTGATTCCTGTGAACACCATTCCGGCCGTTTTCGAAGAAGTGAATCGCGGACACGCTGACTTCGGCGTCGTTCCGATCGAAAACAGCACCGATGGTCGCATCATCGACACGCTGGATATGTTCACGCGATTGCCGCTCCGCATTTGTGGCGAAATCCAACTCGCGATCCATCACAACCTGCTGGGGCGAGCCGCTCGAGGCGACATCAACGAAGTTTACAGCAAGCCGCAGGCACTCTCGCAATGCCGGGACTGGCTCAGTCGCAACATGCCGCAAGCCCGTCTGATCGAAGTCACGAGCACCTCGACCGCCGCTCAGTTGGCTCGCGACAAGCCGGGAGCCGCCGCAGTGGCTGGCAAGCAGGCTGCTGTTGAATACGGCCTGCAAGTGCTGGCCGAGAACATCGAAGATAATAAGAGCAATGTGACTCGGTTTGCGGTGATTGGCGATCGTCCTGCTGCGACAACTGGACGTGATCGGACATCGCTGTTGCTGCAGATTCCGCATCGTCCCGGTTCATTGTCAGACGCGCTGACGATCTTCAAGCAATCGAAGCTGAACCTGACTTGGATTGAGTCGTTCCCATTACGAGGCCCAGAAACCGGGTACATTTTCTTCTTGGATTGCGAAGGCCACATCAAGGACGCAAAGGTCAAGCGAGCCTTGGAAGAACTGGCGAAACTGGCCGTCCGCATGGAAGTGTTGGGATCCTATCCTAAGAGCGACCCTGTGGAATAGGTTGGAAATTGATTGAACATGACCTCCCAAAGTCGGGAGGTCTTTTTGTCATGGCAGTTGATTGAAGCCGATGGTGGACGGATCAATCGGTTTGATGGTGAAGAAGGATTCAGGCTATGCGGCGAAAATTTGTAGCGGGTAACTGGAAGATGAACACCACGTTTCAGTCAGCGCAAGCGCTGGCTCGAGAAGTGGCATCGGCCGTGGCTGCATCCAATCCGGCTGTCGATGTCGCGGTCTGTCCGCCGGCACCGTTTTTGTGGTCCGTGAAGCAAATCCTGGCAGGCAGCCCAGTTCTGTTGGGTGGCCAGAACGCCTATTTCGAGAAATCGGGCGCTTTCACTGGTGAAACGTCGCTCGACATGCTGCTGGATGTCGGCTGTGAGTGGGTGATCCTGGGTCACAGTGAACGCCGCCAGTTCTTTGGTGACACCGATGCGATCATCAACAAGAAAGTCGCCGCTGCAATTGCGCAGAAGCTTGGTATCATGTTCTGCGTGGGCGAAGTGTTGGAAGATCGCCAGGCCAATCGAACCGAAGCAGTTTTGACGACGCAATTGGAAGGCGGATTGGCTGGGTTTACATCAGCACAACTGTCGAAGTTGGTGATTGCGTACGAACCAGTCTGGGCCATCGGGACCGGTGTCACGGCGTCGCCAGAACAAGCCGAATCGGCACATGCTTTTATTCGCGATTGGATGGCCTCGCGATTTGACGCTAAACTGGCGGCAGAGTTGCGAATCCAATACGGCGGCAGCGTGAAGCCGGAGAATGCCAAGGAAATCTTGTCGAAGCCGAACGTCGACGGGGCCTTGGTCGGTGGAGCAAGTCTGAAGAGTGATCAGTTCATGGGGATCGTCAACGCGGCGGCGGAATTGTCCCGCTGAGACGTTGAACCCGCTAATATAGGTCGTGAAGGATGGAGCCACCTCGACTGGTGCTCTCCGCGACAAGGAAACAGGGAATCGTTTAGCATGTATATGTTTCTCACCTACAGCATGATGTTTCTGCATATGTTCGTGGGGCTGATTCTGATTGGAATCATCCTGCTGCAGCGCGGTCGTGGCGGTGGTTTGGCCGGTGCCTTCGGTGGTATGGGCGGTCAAAGTGCCTTCGGTACCAAAGCTGGCGATGTCTTCACCAAGATCACTATTTGGCTGGCCACGGCATGGATCGTTCTCGGCTGCGTCTGCGTACTGCTCGCGAGTAACTCTCGGTCGCAGTCTGCGAAGATTCGTGACTTTGCTCCGGAAGTCAAAGAAGCTGCCGAAGACAAAACTACTGGTGAAAAGGGAGATGGGGCCAAGAAGGGCGACGATTTGGCGCTTCCACCTGCGGTCAAGCCAGAGGGTGCTAAGACAGAGGCTGTCAAAGCGACGGAGGACGCTGCCGACAAGGGAGTGAAGCCTGACGCAGCAGTCGAACCGAAGCCAGAAGCGACTGAGAAGTCTGCCGAAGAGAAGAAGAACGCTGTCGAGGAGGGGGCGAAGAATGGTGCTCCACCGGAAGCCAAAGAAGCTGCAGCTGAAAAGCCAGCCGAACCTGCCAAGAAGCCAGACGGAGAAGCTGCGGCCGAAAATAAGCCTGAGTGATCGTTTGTTGTTCGCGTAAGGCTGTCGCCTGGCGTGATCCGAGTTCGAAACGATTTCCAGTGCGAGGGATGCCGTGCTGCTGAGCATGACCGGATTTGGTGAAGCGCGTGAGCGGTTGGGCGACGTGCTCTGCCGAATCGAGTTACGTAGCGTCAACAATCGACACTTCAAGCTTTCGCTGCGCTGCCCAGATGGGTTTCTGCAATTCGAGTCTGAAATCGATCATTTGCTGCGCGAGACGATTACTCGCGGTAGTGTTTCGCTGGCCATTCGGTTTGATCGCTCGTCAACATCTCACGCTCCTCGGTTGAATCCCGCAGCGATCGCTGATTATTGGCAGCAGATGCAGAAGATCTGCGCAGACCTGTCTCTCGCGCCGCCGGAGTTCAGCACAGTGCTGTCGCTACCTGGCATCCTCGACGATGGTGCGTTCGATACGGCCACGGCTCAGCAAATGTGGCCGGTGGTATCGCAGGCTGTTCGGGCGGCCGCGAAGCATATGGGCGACTTTCGTCGCCGCGAAGGGGCATCCATGGCGGATGAACTACGGATTCAGTGCGCCGCAATCGCCGCTCAGGTTGATCAGGTCACCACCCTCGCTCCGCAGGTTATCCTCGAGTATCGCGACAAGCTGCTGCAGCGGGTCAACGACTTGGTCAAAGATCTGGATACGCGATTAGGGCCGGCTGACGTCCTGCGTGAAGTGGCTTTGCATGCGGATCGCTGCGACATCAACGAAGAGATCACTCGGTTGCGCAGCCATTTGTCGCAGTTCCTGAAGCTGCTGGATGATGCGGTGTCGCAAGGCCGTAAACTGGATTTCATGTGTCAGGAACTGTTCCGCGAAGTGAATACGATTGGGTCCAAATCCAATCATGTTGGAATCGCCCACGCTGCCGTTGAGGCAAAAGTCTGCGTCGAACGGATGCGAGAAATTGTCCAGAACGTAGAATAAGAGCGATAGCTGCTGACTTAGTGTGATGTCGCGGAAATTGGGAGCCTGACGATCGTGGTCGCGGATACGCAAGGACTGCCATTTCGAGTTGTGGTGTTGTCCGGGCCCAGCGGGAGCGGCAAGACGACGATCGTCGAACGCCTGATTCGCGAGTCACCCATCAAACTTGTGAAATGCATCTCCGCCACGACTCGCCCCAAACGCATCGGTGAAATCGATGGCGATTCTTACTATTTCTTGCCGACAGAAACGTTTGCGGCTCGAAAAGCCGCGGGCGAATTTCTGGAAACTGCCGAAGTCTTCGGGGCTGGCTATTGGTACGGGACGTTGAAGTCCGAACTTCATCGCGCACAGGTCGCTGGCGGTTGGGCGTTCCTGGAAATCGACGTTCAGGGGGCCCTCCGAGTGATGGACGAGTATCCGGACGCTGTCACGATCTTTCTGGAACCTCCCTCGATCGCCGTCTGCGAACAACGATTGCGGCAGCGTGGAACGGATTCTGAAGAGACGATCCAGCGACGCCTGAGGAAGGTCGAGGACGAGTTGCAACTGGCACACCGGTATCGTCACCGGGTCGTCAACGACGATCTGCATGATGCTGTCCAGGAAATTCATGAGATTCTGAGGCAGCAATCGGAGTAACCGCAAATTGAGTTGAGACTTGCGGTCGAGGCGCAGATCCGGCAGACTAGGGGATTCGCGATCCCTGCCATTGGATTGAATCTAGCTGGGACATTCTTGCCGCTGAGTTTCGCAGGGTGTCCCGATTACAGTCAGCGAATTGTTACGACGTCATTCAATGAGGACGACATGCTCGAAGAACTGAAAGAAGAAGAGATCGTCAAGAAGGTTGGGGGACGCTTCAAGCTCTCCACGTTGATCCAGAAGCGAATGGTCGCGCTGAATCGCGGTGCCAAGCAACTGGTCGAAATCCAGACCAAGAATCCGATGGAAGTCGTGATTCAAGAAATCATTCAAGACAAGATTTTCCTCGACGCCAGCGGTGCGGTGGTGACTCGTCCCGACCCTAATGCACCTCGTGAACGTCATTTCGACAGCGGCCCATCGCTGGATGACCTGTAGGATCGATTCGAGACCGACACATGCGTGGTCGCGAACTATTGCTGGGTGTGACTGGAGGCATTGCCGCCTATAAGACGGCAGACCTCTGCAGCAAGCTCGTTCAGGCGGGAGCTTCGGTCAGCGTTGTGATGACCGAAGCCGCCGAGCAATTCATCGGTGCGACCACCTTCGAAGCTCTGACGGGCCGGCCAGTCCACCGCGGGCTGTTTCAGCCCTCCGAACATTTTCGTGGTGAACACATCGGCTTGGCTCAGCGGGCCGACTTGATGATTGTGGCCCCTGCAACCGCAAACTATCTCGCGCAGCTCGCCAATGGTTTCGCCGGAGATCTCTTGTCGACGTTGGCCATGACGATCACCTGCCCCATCTTGCTCGCTCCCGCGATGAACTGTGAGATGTGGGCGAAGCCGTCTGTGCAGCGTAACGTCGATCAACTGCGAGCAGACGGTGTGCTTTTCGCCGAGCCCGGCAGCGGCTGGCTCAGTTGTGGGCAGGTTGGAGCGGGACGAATGGCCGAGCCCCTAGAAATCCTGGAAGCGATTGATCGCATCCTGGCAGGGACGTGGGCGGCTCCTTCGGCGGCTAAAACTCTTGACGGAACAGATCGCTAGCGACATGCGCATTCTCATCACTGCCGGTCCGACGCGTGAATATCTGGACGACGTGCGCTACTTGTCGAATGCCAGCAGCGGACGGATGGGTTTTGCACTCGCCGAGGCCATTTTAGCTGCTGGGCATCAAGTGGTTCTGGCGTGCGGGCCTGTCTCATTGACGCCACCTGCTGGCTGCGAAGTCCACCCTGTGGAAACGACCGACGATCTGCTGTCGGCCTGCAATCGCCTATTCCCTGATTGTGATGGGGTCATCGCCACGGCGGCCGTATGCGACTATCGACCGAAATCTCGATTCCCTGGCAAGCTCGCGAAGACGGGAGTCTCTCTAGAATTGGAGCTAGTCGAAACGGCCGATGTTTTGGCCGACTTGGGACGCCACAAAGGTCCACGCTGGATCATTGGCTTTGCCTTGGAGTCAGACGAATACGCGCACGTGAATGCTTTACGAAAGCTGAAGCACAAAAACTGTGACGCGATTGTCCTCAACCGTCCAACGGCGATTGGTGCTGAGACGAATCAGATCGAAGTGATCGACGACGCGGGTAGCACCGTGGCATCGTTTGCAGGAACCAAGTTGGAAGTTGCAACGCAACTTTGGGCTTGGATCGAACAGTCGATCGTGTCGCGTGCCAGTTCATAAATCTGGTCGAACAGACGCCTCGCGTCGTCGTCCTTACGGCAATTTCTTTCGGTTCGAAGCCGCCGGTTTTTTAGTCGCTTTGCGAACAGCTTTTTCCACGGACCTTTTTGTCGTCTCCTTTGTGGCGATTGCTTTCTCGTGGAAATCAATATGTTTCGCCACCGGCTGTCGGTGGATGGCTTCACCGATCACATCGAGCGCCAGGTCTTCTGGCCGCTTGAATCGGATACAACTCTTTCCCATGTCGAGTTTCTTGCCGGTCTTCTTCCAAGTGGCTTGAAACCACTTTGCCAAATCGCTGTCTCCATAAACCGACATCATGTACAGCGAAAGATAGTTCTTTTGAGATGCCAGGCAAACGAATGGCAGCGGCTGCTTGGGGTCGCAATGGTATCCAGACGGATAGAGGCTGTGAGGAACGTAGTAGCCGATCATCCCATACTGCATTCCCTCTTCGTAGCCTGGATCGAGGTTGGACAGAATCACCTGCCTGACGGCTTGGATGGATGCACGGCGGTCTGCTGGTAGTTCGGCTAGATACAAATCAACTGTCGTCGCTTTGCTCTGCACAGTCGGTCCTCTAAGCGGGCTTCAGGCGAAGCAGTTTGGCGTAGGCATTCAACTTCTCGCCAACTGACGGGAATCGCCAACCGCTCTTGTTGTAGCGCAGTACTAACAGTGTGACATCGTCATCAGCAGGTCGGCTTTCCGAATACTGATCGAGGCCGGCAAGGATCTGTTGGCTAAAGTCCCGAACATTCGTGATCGGAATCGACTGTACAAGGTTCAGCAATCCCGCCTCGCCAAGCAGCTTGTCGTCACCATTTCGCGCTTCAGTCAATGCGTCTGTATACAGCAGAAACAAGTCCCCCTCTTCTATCTTGAGGCTGAACTGCTGATAGTTGGTCGATGAGTCGAAGCCAAGTGGCAGATTGGCCACTCGACCGTTTTCAATCAGATCTTGGTTGACGTACGACCATTTGCCGATTCGATGCTGATACCACAATGGACGGGGGTGCCCAGCGTTGCACAGGACAAGACGGCTATCGTTGGCGAGGTACGTGGCGACGATGGCCGTCGCGAAACGAGCGGATTGAGTGAGGGCCGTGAACTCGCGATTGATCTCGCGGACCAGACGTGTCTGGCTGGAACTGTTCATGAACCGGCGAACGAGTGCTCGAAGCTGCTGAGATGTTTCGGCAACTGCCTCGCCATGCCCCGAGACATCCGCCAGCAGCATTCGCGTGATATAGCCGCTGGCGCAGAGTGAAACGTAGTGAACGTCGCCTCCCCTGCTCTCTCCTCGATAGGGGCGGCTGTAGACGGACAATTCCAGGCCCGGCGTCACGACATCGCTCGTGACCGACTGGTTGCCGCTCCAGATGTCCATGCACTGAAGGTTGTAGGATGGAATCGTCGTTGAGTCTGACATGGCCTGCGATTATTCCTCCATCATCAACGCTGCGATTCGCATGTACCTGAACTCTGCGAGTTTAACGCATTCCGCTCTATGCGTAAAAAAACACGGCAGGGAAATCCCTGCCGTGTGAATCTTCGTAGACGAACAGACGGCTTGCGACTATTTCTTGGCCTTCTTGTCGGCGGCAGTGGCCTTGGCCTGTGCGGCCGCTTCGACAGCGCGAGTTTCCAAGTTAATCATCGGGCTGAACCGACGAACCTTGGCAGCGATCAGTTGCTTGTCGCCTTGATTGGTTGCTTTACGGAACCGGGCTTCCAGCTTCTTCAACTGGACTTTGTGCTTACGGCGACGTTCTTTTTCCCGATCTCGTTCAGTGCGCGGCATGGTAGACAGTATTCTCCGAAACAACTCAACGGCAACCGCCGTCAGCAAATACTAAAAGGCGGGAATTCTTCGCAAGCTAACTACATGCGAGACAACCAATTACCGCAACTTCTTATGACAAGTTTTACAGCGAACCCGCATGCGAACAATCTTGTTGCATTTCGGGCAACGCTTAGTCTTGCGTTCAATCTTCAACTTAGTCCGTGGACGAATCGGCATCGTTCAACCCTTAGTCTCCGTCCAAGCCGAACAGGCTCAGTCGGGACAATCTCCAAAACCATAAACGAGCGGGAAAGTTTAGCTGGGGCGGTGCGGACACGCAAGCCAACACCGGTGTCGTAAATTCAGCATTCGCAACGACAATTTCTCGTGGGATCTCGGCATCTAACCGATTCATGTATAACAAGTTACAGCTTGTGATGCTGTCTCGATTCAACACCAGTCAGCTTTCGCATACGAGAAATATCCGTCGCTCGGACATTTTCAGCGGCCGCCGGGTGGCGCCGTTCAGTTGCATTCGGCCAGCAGCGGGCCAGCCAGTTCCTGCAGGAAGAACAGCTTTCCGGGCTGGCCTGGCATGAAGGTCGACGGGATCCAAGGCGTCGGTTCGTGACGCAAGGTCATCCACAGCGAGAGCCCCTGCCACTGCATGCCCCGCCCGAATATTCCGTCAGCCCCGCCGATGATCTTATCACACCCCAAAAATAACCCAGGACCGATGGTGTTGGCGAACGCTGGAACATGCGTCGTGCGGCTCTTGAAACTCGTCAACGCATTTTGCTCAATCGTGAGCGGATGCAAACGGGCTCCCAACCGATGAGTTTGGCGTTTCCATTCTTCCGTCGAGTTGAACTCGCCTGCAAAATGCGGTTCCCAGAAAGCGATGTGGCAAACGCGACCAATTCCGAAGATCGTCGTCAGCTTGGCCCCCTTGCTCCTTAGCTCTCCGATCTTTTCGCCATACGTCGGCAATAGTTTCTTGGTGGCGAAGTTGCGTTGCTTCTTGGGGACGGTGAGCTTGCCGAGCGGTCCATAGAATGCCTGCTCCATCGCGTACTGGAATGACGCTGTATTCGAAGACGGCAATGTATTGCCATCTTTGTCCGACCATTCGTCCATATTGAACCCATGGACGTGATCGCACGAGACATTCCATTCGGTCAGGAAATAGACCGCCCAGCGGTACATGCCCATCGGGCCGACCGGCAAGATCATCGCCGCTTGCTCACCCGCGTCTTTCGCACGTTTAATCGTCAGAGCGATCTCGTGCCCGAGCATCATGTCAAAGTCGGTCACAGTGCTGCAGGCAATAGGTTGAAAGTTCTTATGCCAGCTTTTCTGCCTCGCTGTAATTGTCGAAGGATCGGGATCGATACAGGCGTCAATTTTCGCCAAGTCCCAACCGGCCGGAAAAAAGTTCTCCATTAGGGAGCCTGACAAAGTGCTGATCAAATCCATGGGAATCGCCTCGTGATCAATCTGTGGTAAGGAGCGCGTGATGTTCTTACCAGATTCGAAAGCAGAGCGGGAGTGATTGGCCAGCAGCCAACTTCGCCGACGACGGCGATTTTCCGAACGGCGCTGGCACTCATTGCGCCATGATCGTTGTCACTCCGAGGCCAACGGTTGCATCTTGGCCGCTAATCTTGGACATTGCCAAGTTGGCAATCCTCATTTCATTCAGAAAGCGACTTCTGGTGTGACGCCATTCGATCACATTCCCTATTATCGCTTGTTCCCTTGGCTGCACCTGTTCCGGGCGATTGGTCTGGCGTTTTCGTTCCGCCAGTTTCTCATCGCGGGGGGTGCGATCTGCGCATTGTGGATTGGCCACGCGATGGTCGAGTCCATCTATGTCGATCAAACGCCGATGGTGATTCTGGGTTGGACTCTGCCGGGTTGGAATGCGGAAGCGTTCGGCACTTCGCAGTCGCGAGCCGAATTGACCGCGGTGATTCTCCGTCCGTGGGATGACGTTTTGCGGTCGTCAACAGCCGCCTGGGTTCCTCGAGACACCCTCGCACATCGGCTGAAAGCGGTCTTCATCTGCGCGTGGTCGTTCGCGATGTGGTCGATTTTCGGGATCGCGCTCTGTCGACTGGCCGCGCGACGGTTTACTCGACAAGAAGAAGGCTCATTCCGCAAGGCTGTCCAGTTTGGTCTGTCCCGGTCAATGCAGGGCATCGTCGCTCCTGCGCTGCCTGCCATTGCTGCCATCGCAGTCATGCTCCCCACAGTCTTGATCGCCGTTTCGGGGAATATTCCAGTCATTGGTTCAACGTTGGTGACGGTGCTCAGTCCGGTAATCCTGCTCTGCAGTCTGATCGCGGCCGCACTGTTGATCGCAGTCGTTGTCGGCTGGCCACTGATGTTGGCCGCGATTGGCACCGACGACTGCGACGGGTTCGGTGGATTGAGTCGCTCGTACAGCTTGTGGACGGGCCGGCCCTGGTACTTTGCCTGGTGCCTAATTGTGGCGGCTGTTGTCGGAACGGTGGTCGTGCTTCTTGCCAATGTGCTTGCCCAGTGGGCAGTCTATCTGGCAACACTCGTTGTCATGTTCGGCATGGGCGAAGTTGCGCCCGCCTTTGCCATCAGCCGAACAATTCATGTGTTGATCGTGCTGCTGTTCAAAGCCTATTGCATCAGTTTTTTCTGGACATCCGCGACGATTATTTATGCCCTCTTGCGGCAAAGCGTCGACGGCATGCCTCTGGATGCGATGGCTTCTGATCGCGATGAACGGCCTGCACGCGACCCCCTGCCCGTTGTCGGCATGCCGGCCATGGGGGATGCTCCAATTCGCGAAGCTGGTATCTAACAGCCGAGGTTCACTGTTCACGTCGGGTGGTCGCTGGCGATCTTCCCAAGCGTTTCTGAGCCATCGCTTTTTCATCGGGTACGATACCGAACTCTAGCGATTTGGCCCTGTGATCGATCCAATAATCGCTGGTGGGAATACTCTTGGGATTTTGGAGGCCGTATGGCGTGTCGCTGCATGTTTGTGATTTGGATGGTCTCGGCATCATTGGCCTGGGGACAAGATGTGACTGCGGTGGCAAATGAAACTTCGCCGCGACGGCCGAACATCGTGTTCTGCTTCGCCGACGACTGGGGCCGATATGCCAGTGCTTACGGCAAGATCGATACGCAGCCGTCCCCATCTCAGGTCGTCAAGACTCCAAACATTGATAGCGTCGCGCAACGAGGCGTGCTGTTTCGCAATGCGTTCGTGAACGCTCCATCGTGTACTCCTTGCCGCAGCTCGTTGCTTTCCGGACGCTACTTTTTCCGTACAGGCCGCGGCGCGATTCTGCAGGGGGCCGAATGGGATTCTTCGATCCCCAGTTTCCCCCTGTTGCTGCGGGACGCGGGGTATCACATCGGCGAGACTTACAAAGTCTGGAGTCCGGGGACTCCCAATGATGCTCCGTTTGGAGCGGGCAAGTACGCGTACGAAAAGGCGGGCGGCGCATTTAATAATTTCTCGGAGAACGTCACCAAGCTGGTGGCGGAGGGCGTATCGTTCGATGCCGCGAGCGAACGGATGTACGCCAACGTGCGAGGCAACTTTGGTGCTTTTCTCGCCGCACGACCGAGTGATCAACCATTTTGCTACTGGTTCGGTCCCACCAACGTGCATCGGCAATGGGTGAAGGGGTCTGGAAAAGCGCTATGGGGCATCGATCCCGATTCGTTGAAAGGGAAGCTGCCCAAGTTCCTGCCCGATGTGCCTGAGATTCGCGAAGACTTCGCCGACTATCTGGGTGAGATCCAGGCCTATGATGCTGGCGTCGGTGTCTTGCTGAAGAAGCTGGACGAAATTGGCGAGCGCGACAACACGTTGATCGTGATCAGTGGTGATCATGGGGCACCGGGATTTCCGGGTGGGAAGTGTAACCTGTATGACTTCGGTGTCGGCGTGTCACTGGTGGCAGCCTGGCCGGGGCAGACCGGCGGTCGAGTCGTGGACGACTTCGTCAACCTGATGGATCTGGCACCGACGTTTTTAGAAGCGGGAGGCGTAATGCTTCCGGAAGGGATGAACGGACGTAGCCTGGTCCCGCTGCTGAAATCAACGATGTCAGGGCAAGTTGATCCGTCGCGAACGTGGGTTGTGACAGGTCGCGAACGGCATGTCGCCGCCGCACGTGACGGCAATCTCCCCTACCCCCAACGAGCCCTTCGAACTGCGGACTTCCTGCTCATCTCAAATTTCGAGCCGGATCGCTGGCCCATGGGAAGTCCGATGCAGGTCACCGAGACGGATGCTCCTTCGGCCCAAGTCCTTGAAAACAACACCTTCGCGGCGTTCCCTGACATGGACGCCAGTCCCACTAAAGCCTGGCTGGTCGCTCATCGGCACGATCCCGAATGGAAGCAGGCCTATCACTACGCATTTGGCAAACGCCCGCAGATCGAACTGTACGACCTGAAACGAGATCCCGATCAGATCATGAATGTGGCGGACGAGAGCACGTATGCAGAGACAAAGCGAGATCTGCTCGCTCAACTTTCTGGCATCTTGAAAGACGCAGGCGATCTTCGAACGGTAGGCGACGGCAAGACGTTTGAGCGGCCGCCGTTTGTCGATGCGAACGGAGCAGGAGCGAACAAAAAACGCTAAAAGACCGAACGCGATGACGTCGATTTACGATTTGGCTTGGGTGCCAAGATCTCACCGGCCTCGGGGTGGCCGTGCTGAAGGAGCAGAAGTCACGGCGACGTCGAGGGCTCCGACACCGTCTTTATCAATCCTCCAACATCCGCGCGATCGACGACTTTGGTGCACTGCCCGCCACGGGGACTCGACGATCAAACGGCCGGCGGCGAAAGAGGGCGATGCTCCGTGCTTGCAAAAGATAAGGCTTGCTTGGGTCGTAGATCGTGACCGCGATGTCTCCGTCGGCGGTATCGAACAGCCGTTCCAAGCCTTTCATCTGCTGCAGTTCCACGGGCAGCGTAAATGGAATGGCTTCGTGATGAGCGTTCATCAGGACCAACAGATGATCGCCGACGATGCACGCGCCGTGCTCGTCGATCTGACTGCAGTGGCCCAACAGCAGCATACCGAGTGATCGAACGAAGCCCGCGTTCCAAGCCTCGTCATTCATCTGCTGGCCGGTGCTGTCCAGCCAGTAGATTTCCTCGAGTTCATCGCCCCGGATCGGCCCGCGGAAAAAGTGGCGTCTCGAAAGTGCCGGTTGGGCCTGACGGATTGCGATCAGCTTTTTCGCGAACTCCAGAAATCGCTCTTGTTCAGGAGACAGATCCCAGTTCAGCCAAGATAAGTAGTTGTCCTGCGAATAGCAGTTGTTGTTACCTTGAGCCGAATGTCCAAGTTCGTCTCCAGACAGAAGCATCGGTACGCCCTGGGACAGCAACAGCGTGGCCAGCAGATTACGTTTTTGACGTTCACGCAGCACGAGGACGTTCAAGTCTTCGGTCGGACCTTCTGCACCGCAATTCCAACTGTCGTTGTCGTTGGTGCCGTCGCGGTTTCGTTCGCCATTTGCTTCGTTGTGCTTGTCGTTGTAACTGACAAGATCCTGCAACGAGAACCCGTCATGGCAAGTCACAAAGTTCACGCTGGCCGATGGGCGGCGTCCGTCATCTTTATACAGATCACTGCTTCCGGCCAACCTGGTCGCCAGTTCGTTGACGGTCCCTCCGTCCCCTTTCCAGAAGCGTCGCACGCAGTCGCGATAGCGTCCGTTCCATTCCGTCCAGATCACGGGAAAGCGTCCGACCTGATAACCATCGTCTGCCACGTCCCAAGGTTCCGCAATTAGCTTCACTTGAGAGAGGATGGGGTCCTGATGAATCACGTTGAAGAAGCCGCTCATCAGGTCCACGCTGGTGAATTGCCGAGCCAGCGTGGCGGCCAGGTCGAAACGAAAGCCGTCGACGTGCATTTCGGTCACCCAGTACCGCAAGCTGTCCATGATCAACTGCAGGACGCGCGGGTGACGGATCTGCGGAGTATTGCCGCAGCCCGTAAAATCGACATAGCGAGGGAGATTGTTCGGTTTCAAGCGATAGTAGCTGGCATTGTCGATGCCTCGCCATGACAGCGTGGGGCCCAGATGATCCCCTTCGCCCGTGTGGTTGTAGACCACATCCAGAATCACTTCGATGCCTGCCGCGTGCAGGGTCCGAACCATGGACTTGAATTCCTGGACCATCAGTTCGGGTTCTTTGGCGGCGCAGTAACGTGGGTCGGGCGCGAAGAATCCGAGCGTGTTGTACCCCCAGTAGTTGACGCGATCTTGTTGTTCGAGAAACCGTTCGTCCACGTGATAGTGGATCGGCAGTAATTCGATCGCCGTGATCCCCAGATCCTTCAAATGGCCCACCGCTGCGGCGCTGGCCAGGCCCGCATAGGTTCCTCGCAGCCGTTCGGGAACGCCCGGCATCAGTTTGGTGAAGCCTTTGACATGCAATTCGTAGATAATCGTCTTTTCCCAGGGGGTTCGCAGCAGTCGATCCGTTCCCCAGGTGAAGGCATTGTCGATGATCAAGCCGAGTGGCGCGTAAGGTGCCGAATCGCGTTCGTCAAATGACAGGTCCGCGTCGGGGTCGCCATAGCGATAGCCGAACAGGCTGTCGTCCCACTTTAGGCTGCGGCCAATGGCACGGGCATAGGGATCCAGCAGGAGCTTGTTCGGATTGAATCGATGCCCCAGCCGCGGTGCGTAAGGACCGGTGACTCGCAGGCCATAAAGTGTGCCCGGCTTCAGATCCGGAAAATAGCTGTGAAAGACTCGGTAGGTTCGCTCGGTCAGTTCGATTCGTTCCCGCTCATGCGTGTCGTCGGGCGAATCGAACAGGCAGAGTTCCACCTTGGTGGCATGGTCAGAGAAGACCGCAATATTGACGCCCGTGCCGTCCCAGGTTGCTCCCAGTGGATAGGGCTGCCCGGGCCAGATGCGCATCGCGAAGACTCCGCAACGACGGTGAATCAGGGTTGCCGACAGTGTCGACCATGGCCCGGAATTCGAGTGATCGGCAATTGACGCCCCGATCTTGAAAGTTCTTGCGAAATCTTGATCCCGAACAGTCGATGGAAGCGTCTTCCGTATTCGAAGTTCTCTGACAACGCATCAGTGACGAGCGATTAGGAAATCGCATTTAATCTTGTACCGGCGAACAGTTGCGACTTCTTCGGTTTCAGAATTGTCCAAGGTCATTTAGACTTCGTCTGGAATTTGCAGACCGCAAGACGAATGCGACGGAGCGCAAAGAATGAGCGATACTATTCGAGTTTTGATCTTGGCCGTGGTTCAAGGAATTGCCGAGTTCCTGCCAATCAGTTCGTCCGGCCATCTCGTGATTGTGAACGAAGTCTTAAAGCGGTTGCAGGGCGGCACCATTCCCGACGAAGGGATGACTCTGAACATCGCGCTGCACGTCGGGACGCTCGGTTCGATCCTGGTTGTCTATTTCCAAAGGCTGAAACAGATCCTGTTGGAAATGGATTGGAAACTCTGCTCGGCCATCGTCATCGCGTCGATTCCTGCCGCGATCTTGGGCATTGGTTTTAAAGATCAATTGGAGCCGCTGTTTGCCTCGCCTGCCATGGCGGGTTTCGGCCTGCTGGTGACTGCCGCGCTGTTGATCATCGGCCAGCGACTTCAATCGGGCCGTTTCACGGATCGCAATCTGCCTTGGTCAATCGCATTGATTGTCGGGTGCTTTCAAGGGGTGGCGATCCTGCCCGGAATCTCACGTTCGGGCAGCACGATTTCAGGTGGGTTGCTGAGTGGGATGGAGCGAGAATCTGCCGCGACGTTCTCATTCCTAATTGCGATCCCGGCGATTGGCGGGGCAGCGCTACTGGAATCAGTGAAATGGCTGAAAAACGGCGACACGTCGGGGCACGCTGTTCCTGGGCTGACCCTTGTGATCGGAATGATCGTGTCGTTCGTCGTCGGTATCGTAGCGCTGCGGCTCCTAATCCAGTTGATCTCAAAGCAGCGCCTGCACTGGTTTGGCTATTATTGCCTCTGCATGGGAGTGATCGTGCTGGTCTGGCAGGCCAGCGAGGGGAAGCTGACTCTCTAAGCGCGATTATTCATGAGGGCAAACGATCACCATGTGTTCGAAGCTAGCTCTCGACGACCATCACAGAATTCTTCGATTGCTGGCGTTGGATACCTGACCGAAGGATGGCAATCACCATGATCAGGGGGCCGACTGGTCCTGGGGTCAGCCACAGCCACCAGACCAGACCCATCATCAACCAGGCGAGTGTGGTGTGTCGATTCAGCCACTCGCCCCAATCGAGCCGAATGAATCGGCGAAACAGTGGAATGGCGATGAGGCTCAGTATCAGTGCGCCGACCGCGTTGATCCAGCGACGGTCCAGCAGCCAAAAATTGACCGCATGATTGCCTGCAGCCAGCGAGACTCGAAGAGCCTGTGGCAAGTCGACAAATAGTTCTTCAACCTGCGGCAGTCCAGGCGGCTCGACGATCGTGACGTTGCGCGATGTCGTGGACGGTTCCATCTGATTGAGCACCGCCACGATACGATTCCATCTCGTCAGGTGCATTGCGATCTTGGCTGTCGGACTCGAAATGCCAACGGGCAGTCGAGCCGTGAATTGAGACTGCAGGTCAAGGATCAGGCGACGATTCGCCGCCGCCGCGCGCGGATCGTTTCCCAGTGACTCCTGACGAGCGAGCAGCATTTCGAGCCTGTCGAGTGCCGCGTCCATCCAGTCCAATCTCTTCTCTCCCTTACGGGGGATCATCGCCGCGTCACGATAGGGGATCACGGTGACCAGAGTGGTGGTGACGTCGATGTGCAATGGTCGTGGGAGTTCTTCGTGTTGAATCCGTGCCAGACCGGAAGCGGGAGAGAGACGTTGTTCCCAATTGATCACCAGCACCGACTCTCGAGCCCCTCCCACAAGTGGGATCTGCAGATGATTCTCAAACGGTGTAGGGAGTGATAAGGGACGTTCGTCGAGGAAGACGGCGATGGCCTGGAAGCCTTCTGGAACTTCAAACTGAATCGATTCTCGCGTTTGTGACAAGTAGGCCCGCGAGATCCCGACACGGCTCCCCTGCTCTGTCAGCCAGAGCGAATGATCCAGCATCCGTACTTCGGGGTGATCGACGTGGGTCGTGGTTTGGCTGCGATGCAAGCGGATCGGCAAAGTTGCCAATTGATACTCGGCAGCCGTCGAATCGGGGCGCAGTTCGCTCAGGATATCGTCGGCCCAACTGGGAGACTCACCAGGTTTCAGCTCTGTTCCTTCCAGCGGGGTCCAGGCATCAGCGGGGCTAATCAACAGATGGGTCTGTTGCGATGTGGCTTCCTGCGGTTCGGGGAATGGCAATGCCCAATCGCCTTTGATCGGCTCCTCAACCACGGTATCGAACGAGATTAAGACTTCACCGGGGTCGGGTAGCAGTGTCAGGTCCAGCCGTCGCCGACCATCGATAGGTTCGTGCCAGTTGGCTTCTGCACGATCAACACGAACTCGCGACGGATCGAAACTGACTGGGAAGTGGACCCCTATTCGCCGTGGTGAATCTCCTTCGGGTGCCAGCTTCATCTGGCCGGCCAGCTTCCACGTCTGGCCCTCACCAAGAGTCAATGCGACAGCCGTTCGCACGGCGCAACGGGCTTGAACGGCCGAAATTCTGATGGATGTCTTTGGATCAGGATCCGCCGTCTGATAACGGGCGACCAGGCGCGGACCCCCATCGCTAGCCGTCTCGTCGCCGGTGTCGAAAGGTGGCACCCCGCGCGGCAGCGTCAATTCGACTTCGACATCCGCATCGTGAAACAGTTCCCAGCGGGATTCGACTAGCTCCGCCTCTTCGCATCGGACAAACGGTAATGCCATCGATCGACCGTAACGTGCCGGCATACTTCCTTTCAGCGTCAACTCCTGGATGCCAGTCGTCTTGTCATTGAGGAAAATCACAACCCGAGTGGGAGAACCTGATCGACTTTCCGACCAGCGAAGTCGACGCTCACCTCCCGCTTCCATTACCGAGATCGATTCAATCTGAAGACGGCGATCAACCAGCAAAAAATGCTGGTAAACCGGAGCCTGCGAAGTTTCCAGGCGTGCCGAAAGTTTCCATTCCAGGCGTCGTCGACCGACGGTCCCGGTTTGGTTCCAGGCCAGGACCCGCCGTCGAGGAATTTGAGGAGTCGCCGTGAACTGTGCGGTGGAGCCTTCCCGTGGCTGAAAAATGACTTGCTGTCGCAACGACGGAGGTGAATCGCCCCAGGCTTGCAGGAAATCGGCGGCGGAGATTGCCGGCAAGAGTTCAGATTCCAGGTTCTGAGACTCCAATTTATATTCAAGAGGAGAACTGACGGACCACCAGTTCTGCGTCGTCGAGACTTTGATGCCGGGACCGCGCGTTAACCCGAACGACGGCACTGACCACTGAGTGATCCCGTCGGGCGCCGCAATCAAGATCGTTCCATCAATCGTGAATTTTTGCCGCTGCGGTTCGTTAAAGGTGATGCGCAACCGCCTTGGTCCGGCTGCTGCATCGATTACTTCTGTACGGAGTAGATTCGTCGTGCGGATCTCGCCCTCACGAACCAGGCTTTTGGGTGGCAGATCGATGTCGATGAAGTCGAAGTGACTATCAATCGGTTCGCAGCGAATGCGGAATCGCAATTCGCCGTGAGTGGAACGCAGATCAAGAGATTGCAGTTGAGAGACATCAATGGCTTGAGGTCGTGCCTCGGGCGGATTCTGCGACCAGCGAACATCGATTGTGCTGGCCGAGCCGACATCAACGCTGAAGTGGCGTCGATCGGCGACAGCATCGATCGCTCCCTGAGCACCCACAACATCGAAGTACGCGGCTGATTCCGGGAGTTCAACAGTCCAGCGTGATGCCGTCGCGATCGGGGTTTTCGCCTGAAAACTGCCACCCAATGCCGTGCGAACACCGGCTCGCTTCAATTCCAGTTCAATATCGAGCGTGCTTTTTGCCGCCTCCGAGAGTTCACGATTCCAGGCGATTAGGAATCCGCCTTCGGGGGCTACTTGAGCCGGATGTGGAACGCCGTTGATCTTACAGGCGTCATTACTCGTGAGGAACGCGTTCGGGATTGGCAGCAGGATCTGATGGTTTGCTGCCGCGTCAAGAAGATGAATCTTAAACGTCGCACGCAGCGAATCTGCTCCTGCGGGACTGGCCGTCAGGTGGTATTGGGCCGATGCGATCAGGGACTTCGGTGTGTGTGCCCTGGCCTGATTTGCCTGACGCAGCGCCGTCAGCAATTGCTGGGGTAGATAGACCAGTTGCAATTCTTTCGAGGGTTTGCCGTCAGGATCGACAGGGACCAGAACCGTATAGCGACTGATCGGTGTTTCGGCAGAGACGGTCGCTGCGGCAGGATTCGATGCGGGTGCTGTTGAGTCTTGGGCATAGCCAGTAACTGCGAGTGCAGCCAACAGCGAGACTGCCGTTCGCCAATCGAAACTGTGAGTACTTCCCAATGGAACGACTTGCGAGGGATCACGACGTGGAGAGATCACCGATCGACGTGGTGATAGCAAGGCGATGACCGTTCCCGCGATCGCCCCCCCAAGGATTTCGGCATACGGAGACGGTGCGAAGCAGGCGCCAGCGACCAGCAACGCCAACCAGTAGGCCGCGATCCGATCGCGATACTTCCAGCCGAGAATTCGTAGGGTGATTCCTAACATCAGGTTGACGATTAAAGTGATCCAGGCCAGCAGTTTTGTCTGATGCGTCTGCCACGTTTCCAGCCTGATTTCGCTTGGAGCTGCCGCAGAAATCGCTTCGTGGACTTGCCACTCTGCAGGCGCAATCAATTCGTGGCTAAAGTCGCCAACGGTTTTGTCGGTGGAAAGACTGGGACGCACCAGATCTCGCCAGGATTCGATCACAAACGGATTGAAGAAGGTTTCGTTAGCCGGTCGTCCTAAAGGGCCGAAGATCCTTTCGGTCCATGCTGACTTCGGAAGCGGCTGTCTCATCCTGACCCCGATCGGTTCAGCATACACTTTCACGGTGGGGGGCAACGCGAACTCCCAGGCAAATCCTAAGACCGGGGCGGAGATCTGCGGAACAAGAATGCGATGAACGGTACGGACCTCGCCTCCCTGTGAAGGAATCCGATAGAGCAGCTCAATCAGATCCCGACGCGTCGCGTTCAAGTCGGATAGCAACAGCTCATTTTCCTGACGATTGGGAACAGTGGCCTGCCCCGCGACCGTCACTTGTTGCAGGATGGCCGACGAAGGCAAACGAATTCGAAGCTCATCACGTGAGGTTCCATTCTCCAATCGAATCTGCGCGCGATACAGGTCGTATCCTTGCGGATTGGCCGACAACAGCGATCGCAATCGCATCGAAACCATCGTCGGGAACTCGTGAGATCGCTCGGGATTTTTCATCGTCAGCGTCAGCTGGGCATTGGCATCGTCAAAAGTCCATGTCCGGGATTGCTCGATGACGCTCACGGCTGAAGCGGGGTCGGTATCAGATTCCACGGCGTCGGATGCAAGCGGCTTCGTTGCCGAGTTGTCCATCGATACCGTCTCAACTTGCAGACCGAGCGAGCCCGGATGCCGGAGTGCGACTTGAGATCGTCGCTCGATCGCTTGTGGAACGATCAGCAAAGCCGGTCGTGATTGCGGTAACCAGCGAGTTCCACGATGACCTTCGATCTTGATGGAACCGATGGATAGCGGAGGTAATCGCAATTCCCAGAGCTCGCCCGAATTAGGCAAATCCCAATCGGCGTGTTGTGCTGCGGGCATTCGCTGAGCGAGCAGTTCGCCTTGGCGCGGTGTCGACATCGACCAGCGGGTTTCATTGCCAGTCTGCGTGAGATACACCAGCAACCGATCGATCGGCGTCCCTTCCGCCTGGCAGGCGATTCGATAAGTCTCGGTATACTCGGCGGCAGAGGCCACAATGATCGTTTCACTCGATGTTGCGACCCGTCGCAGACGAGATCCCAACTGCAGTGTTCCACCACCGTCGACGGATTCGCGTCGATACCAGAACTCGCTTTGATTTGCCGCCAGTCGTCGCGGACGGATTGCCCAAGCCGAGGGATCTTCGGGGGGCGAGATTCGCTCAAGTCGCGAATCCTCAGAAACGAACGGTGAGATTGTTGCCGGCACGACCAGGCCGAGAGTGCTTTCGACGGTATAGCAATTGAGTGGATGCGGCAGCGGGAGTGGAAAAGAACTGCCCGTCGTCAGTGGACGCCTTCGCGCCAGGACTCGGATCGTGCGTGGCACCGTAGGGGCGAGAGCTTCGAGGAATTCGATCGTCAGCAGCGACTGACCACCGGCCTGTGCCGTTGCGTCCCAACCGGCAAGACGTGCCGTGCCTAACTCGGATGGAAGCCGGACATCGGTAATTTCCCAGTCTGATGGAAACTGGCATTCGGTCTGAAATACTCCGCCGCTCGAGGCAGTCCAGGTTAATTCCGATGTCAACGTCCAGGCCGAATCGTTCATCTCAAACAGACTATGGATCTGTGCTGTCAGTGCGGCCTGAGGACGGCCAACCTCCAGGATCAGTTGGGCGTCGGGAAGCATCTGCTGAAACGTATAGCTTTCGCCTTCCGGTGTGTTCGTGGCCGGTGTTTGTTGCCGAAAACCTGTTGGCCGGAATGAGCGAAGCTGGAGTGGTGCGACAATCGTCAGCGTGTGACGGCCCCCGACGAAAATCCCTTCTTTCACAGAGATCTGCGGAGAGATCATGGACGCATTGGGCTTCTGAGCAACCCCATCAATCCGGATTGGTCGGCTTCGGCCCAATAACGAACCTGGCAGGCGGACGTTCAATGTTCCGGCCGCGTCAGTTTTGCCAACTCGCGACCAAGTCAATGGCACATCTTGGCCATACGTTACAGCATACACGTCGACACTGGCCGGGATATTGAACGTCAATTCAATCACTGGCGCATCGAATACTTCGACCTGAAACACTGTCTGAAATCGAAGATCTTGCTCGCGGACAATCGCTCCTAATTCTTGTTCGAACAGAATGACGGGCGTACGGGCAGACGCGGGTTGCGTGTTCGAAGTCGCGATTCGGCAGCGACGTTCATTTCCCAGATAGATTCTCCAAACCTGCCAATTTTCGTCCGATCCTTCGTCGATACGTCGCGCTTCCGGCGTCGATCGAACGTTCTGAGACTTCAAGACACGCAGGTCCAGCGATGACATCGCTGCGGGGGGGAGTTGCAAGTCAAAATTCAACTCTCCGGCGATATTGCGGCCGGCTGCACTCCAATTCATCTGGACTTCGCCTCGGTCGACATCCGCCAGCAGCCAGGAATGCCCCGTTCCGTCTGCTCCCCAAATTGCGGGTCGATCTGACCAGGCAAGATCCCGCACCGCCAGATTAAATTGCCCAAGCGGTAGCAGTGTTGAAGTGCTGCCAACTCGCTGAACGTCCAGTTTCGCGCGCCCGTCGCGCAAGGCGTCCCCGGCCAGCGTGGCGGTGTAGCGGGCGGATGTGACCAGCGCCGGTCTCGGACCGGATTGCTCCGCTTCGCATCCCTTCAGAAGCTGCTCGAATTCCGATCGCTGAACTGCGACCATGTTTTTGGTTTCGCGAAACCACACATCCGATCGATCCGCTGGTACATCAATGCGGATGATCTTGCTTTCGATCCCTTGTGGTGGCGCTGCGTCCAAGTCATAGCAGCGATCAAGTGCCAGATAGGCTGCCGTTGCGAGAACAAGAGTGATAGCGATCCGATATGCCTGCGATCGCGATGATGTCATGACACGCCGCTCCCGGCTTCAACTCGAACGCCCTGTGAGCTGTCATGAACCGGGGGCCTCACTGTTGTGATTTCTTCGGCATCGGGTTGTTCGATATCCGATCGGCTGCCATGCGCGACGGCAAGTTCCGCGGGAGTCGGTAGCGTCAACACGGTTGCCCCATACGAACGCCGGAACCAGCCTTCAATGGCCACTGCCATGACGGGGAACAGCAATCCGGCAATCATCGGCTGTAACAACAATTCCAAGGGGGCGGCGTTCCATAATCCGACCGCAGCCAGGATCAGTCCCGCAGTCAACACGGTCAACACGTGCCGCAAGACGCGCACTCGCAGCAGAATGAATCCGAACACGAAAGAGATGCCCGCTCCAAACAACAGCACCATCGGGCTGCTGAGCGTTCGAAATGTCAGAGGCCGCGGAGCGCCAATCTGACTGAAGGCGTAAAGATTGCTTGCTAACTGCGGTGAATTGAGATCGATGGCCGCTTCGGGGTCGGGGCCGGCATTCGCGCCAATCCACGACTGCAATCTACTAGGATCAGGGTCCGAGATGCGATACCAGAACAATCCCAAACGCCGCCAACGAAACATGGGACTGGCCGAGCCAGGGTGTGTCAGCAAATGCTGATCGGGAAGGACCACCGCCTGCCAGACCACATGAGCGTCCCATGCGCACTGCGGCAGTTGAGGTGATTGAAGTTCGGTCGAACTCGGAAAGTCGTAACGAGCCGCCGTCGGCAGTTGATAATCGATTGTCAGCAGGTGATCAGCTGCATCACCTCGATACTCGGGCAGGTGCAGCGAATACTTTCGTGATCCGGCTGGAACCTCGACCGCGCCCAACCCATGAACCAGTGCGCTTCGATCCCAGTAGAATTGCTGCATTTCCGCGCTCGCCGGCATAGTGACACTCAGCGAGTTGGAGCGGACCGCGATCCGAAATTGAGCTCGCACCATGGCTCTGCTGTCTTGCCCAAATACGGCCGTGATCAACCCTTTCGTGACGCTGGCTGTTCCGTTCGCGTTACCGCCTGATCTCGCAATGCGCAGGGTAAATTCGGGACGTGTTCCTTCGGTTAACCAGGTCCACGATTCCGATCTCAGCGGTTGCGGCTTCCATTGCTCGGTTGCCGACGATGCTTCGAACCAGTCTTCGCGTGCCAAGACCATTCGAGTTTGGTGAAATGGATCATCGACGCATTGCAGCACGGGGATGGCAACCGTCGCGTCACCGTCCAGTCCCGTATCATCAGGCACGTTGACGAAGAAATGGGCCTCGATGTCGAACCGACCAATCTTCTGCTCGGGTAGCACCAATCGAACCTGCCGAGATTGCGAGTTGGGCACATCGCTCCATTCCGCAGGCAACTCGACTTCGTTGTCGGCAAAAAAGCGAAATCGTTCCGTCGACACTTCGCGAGGTACGGTAAATCGCACCTGCGACAACCGCTCATACGCGACATCGAAAGAGATTCGCTGAACAAGCTGCAGGCGGTCATTTTGCCAACTCGCTTCGGAGGTCGACTCTGTGCGAACTCGCCGAGGTTGTGGCAGAACTCGCAGCCCAAACGCCTGCTCTTCTGTATCAACTCGATAGGCCGTCGTCTTCAGGCCGCGAAATGATTCCGGCAGACTGGACTGACGGAAGTCTGCTTGCGCCATGGGGCGAATCACGGTTTCACCACGAGTCGTCAGTTCGGTCTCCACGTTTTCCGCATTCACCAGAAACAGCGACGGAATCGGCGGGCTGGATGCTTTGGCTCGAGGCAACGTCAACGCGATATCTTCGGTTCCTCGAGTCGGCCGCCGCGCACGCATCCGAACCGTAAACGGCGCCGTCTGACGCTTGATCAGACGGACGCGAATTAGACCTTGATCCTCTTCGATTGGCGCCGTCTCGACCAGTTCGGGGGGATCGAATCCATCAATGATCCAACCCTCCGACTTTCGCTCCGGCCACAAGAACGAGACTTCAGTCAGTCCTTCGCGGTAGACCTGGAAATGAAAGGCCGCTTCCATCGTCAATTGATGAGCTGCACCCATCAGGAAAATCTTCGGCTCGACCAGATAATAAGGTTCGATCGGATCGACCCCCACGACCAGGTTGAATGGCTGATTCAGAAACCGATAGGCTTGAGTGACCTGGATTCCGCCGATATCCGGCTTCAGTTCGCCTGCATTGATTCGCAGGATATTGCCATCTTTATACTGCACGGTTGAAAGCCGCAGACCGTCATGCGGGGCCAAGCCAACTTCGCCACTTTGCTTTCGCGCTGATTCGACCGCAAACCCCGTCAGTGACAGTTTTCGTTTTTCCGTACGAGGTAGCCGAACCGTCCAACGCAACCGCACCGGCCCGACCGTCGCTTTGGTCAATGACACCACCACACGGTTTGGTTTCGTCGGGTCTGTCTTATGGTCTCGATACCCATCGCTCCGCGACTCGCGAGGAGGCAAATCATCCTCGATCTTCAGGACTTCCGCGTTGGGAGGAAGCTGGACTGCAAACGAATCAAACTTGCCCTGTAGCGACTGCAGACGCTGTCGGACATCAAGCAGCACGGTGTCTGTATCGACCTGAGCCAGAATTGTGGTGTTCGCTTCCAGAGCCAATTCCGATTGAGCTGCCTCGGGATTCGGCTGCCACGACAGATCCATTCGATTAGCCAGGCCAATCATTTCAATGGCCGATTTGTCCTTGCCAACTGTCGTCACTTCCAGCGGAATATCGTCGGACGCCTTTTCAGAGACTTTAGCGGTGACAGAACTATATGGCACCAGCAGCTTCAGTCTGGCGACGGGAGACGACGGCAAGGTCAGTTGCAACTTGCGAGTCGGCAGTTGGCGGCGGACCGGCACGCTCAAGGTCAATTCGATCGAATGCGGATTGGGGCCGCGGAACCAATAGGTGATTCCCTGATCTCGATCCTTGCGCTCCTCATAGACCGCTTCGCCTTCTCCCGTATATCGGGCGTCAATCAGAATCGCCTCATTGAACTGAAGCGGTACCTTCACGAACTCGTTCGCCTGGCGCAACTGGACCACCAGCTTGGCCTTCAATGTCGCACGCTCGTCATTCGCCTCGCCCGTGAGCTCAAGCGACGAAATCGATGCTGCTGGAACGGACTCCCGTTCCGTACGCCCGGGGGGCTTCAGCATTTCGATCACGTCTTCCAGAGTTAGATTGGCCGGCACCGGGACCGGATCGCCCTGCTTGTTGAGAACGAATCGAATCACCGTCAACAACGAATCCAACGCAGGACGTTTCTCTGACTCGGTCACCTTCATGGGGTTTGCAGGAGTGGTCGCGTCGGCGACAGGCGGGCGCGTCGGCTCTTGCGCATGAACGGACCCTGCGATCAATGCCAAAAGCAGTCCGAAACAGACTGATTGTCGGGCATTCATAGGGCCTGTCCGCATCTGTGTACCATGGGCCGCCACTCCCGTTCTCTGCAATTGGCTTTACCACGACGCAGATCACAAATCAGACCGCTGATTGTGACACCCGCACCGACACTGAAGTGTAATCATCATCCGGGCTCCGCGAAAGCGGTTACCACGAGTTCCAGTAACGTATCTTAGAGGTGCTATGCGAAATGCTTCATCAATTCTTGATGGATGTTGGAACCATTGGACGCCAGCAAATTCGGCTCGCCGACTTGAAACGGACCGCCATCTAATCGGGTCACTTTCCCGCCCGCTTCTTCGACCAGGACCACCCCCGCTGCCATATCCCACGGCTTCAGGCTGGTCGACCAGAATCCGTCCAGGCGTCCGGCGGCGATATAGGCCAGATTCAATGCGGCGGAGCCGGTCCGTTGGACGGTTTGAGCATGCGGCAACATTCTCAGGAAACGCTTCACCGCCATATCTTCAGGGCTGGTCGCCACGGGCAGGCTGGCAACCAGCATCGCTTGTCCAAGTTCGGTGACATCGGACCGATGAAGTGGCCGACGGTTGAGCGTTGCGCCCGAGCCGCGCGCGGCCAAAAACATCTCATCGCGTGTCGGGTCGTAAATCGCACCCGCGACAAGTTGGCCTTCGTATTCCAGGCCAATCGACACGGCAAAATAGGGAAAGCCATGTACGTAATTCGTCGTGCCGTCCAAGGGGTCAACGATCCACCTGTACGGCGAATCGGGACGGACCTCGTCTAGTCCTTCTTCGCCGTGGAATCCGTGGTTCGGATATCGCCCTTTCAGAAAATCATGGATCGCCTGTTGCGATGCGAAGTCGGCTTCCGTGACCAGATTGGATCGGCTCTTCTCTTTCACCGTGAATTTTGAAGACCAGGCTCGCAGGACATGTCCGCCGCGTCGCGCAGCCTCTTCGGCTGACCGCAAAAATTCGAGCATCCTTCTTCCCTATTAACAAGATCTGACAAAGCTTCGCCGCGTGAATGGCGTCTGACTTGAAGCGCCTGGGTAACATCCACTTCAATTCTCGGCCACGATCATGTCGCCGGCGCGCCTGACACATTCCTTTTGCACATCCCCGCGACAATTGAATTCCGCTGTTTCGACCATGCGGATTATGCAGCAGTTCGCCGTCGAAGACTAGCCGATCGTTGCAATCAGCATCATCCGTATATTCGGTACAACCGGGACAAACGTCCTGCGTTGTCAGAAAAGCAACTCGACCTCGCGATGCCTGTTGTTCCGACTGCGGCGCGCCAGCGAGACTGCATGCATTCGTCTGTAATGATGGTACTCAACATGCCGGTTGCTCTGTCTCCCAAACACCTCATGTCGCCACGTTGCGCGTGAAAATGGAGACATTCGGCAACGTCTTCCGTCCATTCCGGAAACCTGTGTTATGTTTGCAACACGAGTTACGTTGCTCGGCGAAGACAGCCGGGATGGACGCGATTGCATCGATCGTAGTGCGCCCGCGAGACGGGCGATTCGTGTTCGCGAAGCCTTGTGGTCCGCAGAGGAAATCAAATGTTCGAATGGACTGTTCAACACATCGTCTTCATTGTCGGCGTTGGTCTGCTGACCACCATTGCGGCATACACAGACATCCGCTTTTGGAAGATTCCCAACAAGCTGACGGTCCCTTTCTTCGCGATGGGTCTCCTCTATCAGGTCACGTTCTGGGGCTGGCACGGTCTGCAGGACGGCCTCGGTGGTTTTGCGCTCGGCTTTGGTACCTACCTGCTGCTGTTCATCGTGGCAGGTGGTGGAGCTGGCGACGTCAAACTGATGGGAGCCATCAGCGTCTGGATGGGAATCAAGTTGACGCTGCTACTCATGATTGTCAGCACGCTGATCGTCTTGGTCGATGTGGCGATTGTCACCGCCTACAAAGTGATGCGATACGGCACCCGGAAGTGGAAACAGCAGCACTTGGCAACCGGCAAGACGGACGCCAATGGCAAGTCGATTCACAGGCCGGAAACGATGGCCGAAAAGCAGGCCCGACGACTACTGCCATTCGCCGTTCCCGTGGCAACCGCAGCCTGGCTGTTGATGCTGCTCAACGGAGCTGGATTCATCAAGGAAGGTCAACTTGGTCCACCACGGACGGCCCCGCAACAGCAGGCACAGGTGGAACGATGAAAAACACAATGCGATCACAGCCTCTTCGCAAATCGACGCGATCACGACGCGGCGTGCTCAGCCTCGAATTGATCCTGACATTACCGATCTTGTTGATCGTCTTGATGGGCCTGTTTGAGTTCACGGTGCTGTTTTACTCGCGAAGCCTGGTCGTTGAAGCCACCCGCGTGGGAGCTCGAAAAGCCAGTCTACCGGGGGCCACCGCCGAGTCTGTTGAAGCAGAGGTCCGCAACGTCCTGAGTCCGCGATTGCAAACCGGGATTCAAGTGGGTGTCGATGTGGGATTGCACAGTGGTGATGTTGTTGTTGTCTCAGTGCAGACTCCAATGACGTCCGCATCGCCAGACCTGCTGTGGCCGATTGGACTGAGTTTGAATGGTCGAAACTTGTACTCAGAAACACGCATGATTCGAGAATAGTTGCACGGTCGCCGTGGAGGCGTCGTGATCAGTGTGGTCATAGATTGAGATTCATCAACAGAGCCGAGATTCGGTTGGCGGAATAAACGGACTCGGTTCGTATCCGAATAACTCAAACATCGGTCGGGGGGTAGTGAAGTGAGACGATTGACGCCTGCTGCTTTGACAATGGTCATGTTTGGGGTCATCGGCCTGCTAGTTGTGGGCTATGTCGCCCAGAAACTGCTGGCCACAACCGAAAAGCGAGTCGCTCCCGTGATGCGCGATATTCCGATGGCCATCACGGACATCTCGCCAGGGACGGTGATGACAGAACGGCATCTGGGGATGGGTAAAGTGCCTGTCGACCAGTTGACCCGCGAAATGCTGCTGACCAATCGCGTGATTGTCGGTCGCGTTTCGAAAACGCCTTTGAAAGCCGCCGAGCCCATCAAGGCCAATCAACTCTATCAACCAGGTGAACTCCCCAAGCTGGAATTGGCCGACGGGATGCGAGCCGTTACGGTTCCGATCAGTGACGGTGCCTCGATGGTGGATGGCATGATCAAGCCCGGTGATCACGTTGACATTCTCTTCACCACCACGGGAGGGGCCGGCATGGGTGATCTCCAGGGTGGGTTGACGATGCGGTTGTTCGAAGGGGTGAAAATCCTGGCGATCAATCGCAATTTCACCCAAGGATCCGTCGATCGTGGCAACAACCACGTCACCTTGGAGCTGACCGAAACTCAAGCCAATATCATCGTTCTGGCCCAGGACAAGGGAAAGCTGACGCTGACCTACAACCCGAATGGCAAAGGTAGCGGGGGAATCGCCCTGACGAGCGCGGAACGGATCACCCTCTATGAAATCCTGGGACTGACGCCGGGTGTCAAAGGCAAAGATCCGTTGCTGACGGAGATCTATCGTGGTGCCAATCGCGCCACTCAGTACTTCGATGACCGCGGTCGGATGCTCGGTACTCGACTGGCTCCAAACCAGACGACGAACGATCGTCAGAACTTCGCCTTGCCACCGAGCTTGGGCCCTGTTCCCAACGTTCCGCAGAACAATGGTCCAGCAACAACCCCGGCACCAACGACGGGGCAACCCGCCCAAGACAATCAGCCACGACCAGTACCGACCGCCCTGTTCGGTCAGCCTGTTCATAACTGACGTTTGGCAACACACCGCCAGCCCGCGTACCTCGGTACGCGGGCTTCAGGCACTGATAGACGTGTTCATCTAAATAAGTCCTCAACCGAATCGGAGTGATCGTCTTCTGGGAGGGCGAGGCTCCTGCCGAGCCGCTAAGTCTCGTCGCGTTCGATCAACAAAGGGACGACTCTGTATTGCTGTGGATTTTAGTTAGTGACCGTGAATCGTTTGGCTTAGAAGAAAACTGATCGCTCATCATGAAGAAGACTCGCCTCCGATCGCTGCCTGGAACGCAAGTTCGCAAATCGCATCGTCGTGGTTTCACGACGCCCGCGGTCGCGATTGCGCTGTTGGTCGTGATGGCAGGCTTGGCGTTGATCCTCGATCGTCTCTGGCTCGATACCGCCGATCTGGAACTCACGACGGCGGCCGAAGCAGCTGCTTTGGCGGCGGCTTCGGAACTGGCCAATGATGATCTGTTGAAACTGAATGCCGTCCCGGAACTGCGATTCGAACGAGCTCGCGCTTCAGCAGCCTGGATCGCCAGTCAGAACCTGGTCGCTGGTTCGCCTGTCGTCCTGAATACTGACCCTGAAGGGGATATCCGACTGGGTCGTCTGCTTCTCGATACCGAATCGGGATTGGTGAAGTTCTCGGAAACCACCGAGAATCCAACGACTGCCGTGGTGACCGCAATTCGCAGCCGACGAACTAACAATCCTGTCGGGTTGTTCGTGTCTGGGGCGACAGGACACTCACAAGGCGATGTGGCCACGCGAGTGGAAGCGTCGATCGACAATCGAATTGCTGGCGTTCGTGCTGTCGAAGGCACTCCCGTCCCTGCTCTGCCAATCGCCATCTGGTGGCGAGATCCTTCTGGTGTGCGACTAGACACCTGGGAAAATCAGATTGATAACCGTCAGGGGACGGACCTCTTTTCCTATGACCCCGTCAGCCACGCTGTTTCCGGTGGCAGCGACGGAATCCCCGAGATTGTCCTGCGGAGCCAGGCTCGTGGATCGCAAACAACAAGTGCAAACGTGCTGGTTGTCGATGTGGGTGCTGGATTAAACGATCAGACTTTGCAGCGTCAGTTCACTTCGGGCTGGACTGCCGATGACCTCGGTGCGACCGACGGTGAATTGAATGTGTCATTCGCAACGCCGATGACGCTGAACGCGTCTGGCGAACTCCCTCACTCGGATCGCGAGTCGTTGGATACCTTGGTCGGCGAACCGCGAATCTGCCTGCTGTACTCAACGGCCGTTCCTTCCGGTAAAGGCTCTCTGGTCCAGGCGATCTGCATGCAGATGGTGGCGATCCGAATCATGGCTGTCCGTGATCAAAGCGACGGTAGCTGCGAAGTTGTCGTCCAACCGTGTGTGATCAAGACGAAGACTGCCATGTTAGTACTTCCGTCTCCCTATTCGACCGATACCGTGATCCTGGGTAATCCAACCAAAAGTGTGACGACCAGCCCGGGCAATCCCTACATCTACAAGCTGCAATTAACCCATTGAAATCCATCAGCCAAAGTAGTGGCTTTCAAACGAAGATCCCCAACTCATCGTCTGTGGAACAGTCCCATGATCGCTCAACCACCCGTTCCTCCCGCCGTTGATCCGCGACAAGCGTTTCAGATGCTGAAGACGCGTATCCATCGACCTGTCCAAGGCAGGCCAGTTGCCTGAAGCTGATTTGCGTAATCAGCTTCGTGGCTTGGCGACGCATCTGTGCTCTCAGCAGACAGTCAATCTGCCGCCAGACGATCGCGAAGCGATGGTCCGCGAAATCATGGACGAAATCTACGGCTTCGGACCGATCGAGGCGTTGATGAACGATCCGGATGTCAGCGACGTCCTGGTCAACGGAGCAGACAGCGTCTTCATCGAACGCAACGGTCTGCTCGAGCGAACCGATGTGCGATTCGCCAATGATGAGCATTTGATTCACTTCATCCAACGACTGGTCGGTCGTGCCGGTCGACGTATCGACGAAGTTTCGCCGATGGTCGATGCCAAGCTGCCGGACGGCTCTCGTTTGAATGCCGTGATCCCGCCACTGGCTCTGCGTGGTCCGACGGTCTCCATTCGTCGATTCAAATCGCGCGGCGTCACCTTCGAAGACATGGTGAAGACGGGCTCGCTGACTCCCGAAATGGCCGACTTCATGGTCGCCTGCGTCCGCGGACGTATGAACATCGTCGTCAGCGGTGGTACAGGTGCGGGTAAAACCACGATGCTGAACAACATCAGCCGGTTCATTCCTGAAACCGAACGTGTGGTCACGATCGAGCAGACCGCTGAATTGCAACTACAACAGCGTGACGTTGTGGCGTTGGAAACTCGCCCGCCAAACGTGGAAGGACGCGGCGAAATCTCGCAGCGTGACCTGTTGAAGAATAGCCTGCGAATGCGACCCGACCGAATCATCGTCGGCGAAGCTCGTGGTGGCGAAGTGCTCGACATGCTGCAAGCCATGAACACTGGCCACGATGGCTCGATGAGTACCGTTCACGCGAACGATACTCGCGATGCCCTGGATCGTATGGAGTTGATGATCGCTCTGTCCGGCGTCGAATTGCCGATGGCAGTCGCTCGTCAGTACATCGCTTCGGCCGTCCAGATCCTGATTCACATGATGCGTCTGTCGACTGGTGAACGAAAGGTCATGCGTATCTCCGAACTGTGTAGTTATCACGACGGTGCCTACGAACTCGAAGACATTTTCGTGTACCGCATGTCGGGCGTCGATGCCAGCGGACGGGCTCGTGGCGCGTTCTACGCCACCGGTTACGAACCGCAAGCTTTGAAGCGTCTCTCCAGCCGTGGATGCGACATCCCATCGCTGATGTTTGCCGCCCGTGAATTGAACTCGAATACCGAATATCGAGCCCAATGATTTGGTTCGATCTCCCTTGATTCTCTGACTACCCCGATCATGTTCCGGAAGGAGCTTTCCAATGGCTGCGAGCGCTGGTTTGCAACCAATACCACCCAAGTCTGAATTTGCCGGCATCCTGAAAGAACAGGAAACGTTCGGTACAGGCCGTGGTGACGATGCCGCCGATCAGATTAACAGTTGGTTCGACGAACTGATGCTGCAATCAGGATTGGGGATTGGCCCTTCGATGATGGTCGCCCTGTGCATGTGCTCAGCGATCACCGTGGGCGGTGCGGTCTTTGTCATCCAGGAGAACCTGCTGACGACGGCACTCGGAGCTTTGATCGGCTTCATGTTGCCCGTCATCACGACAATCATCATCCGGACGCGGCGTCAGGACAAAATGACCAGCCAGATCCCGGCAATGCTGGAAGAACTGGCTCGTGCGGCGAAGACAGGTCGGAGCGTCGAGCATAGTTTGCAGATGGTGGCCGCCGACACCCCCGATCCGCTGGGCGCTGAATTGAAATTGGCGACGGGTCGTGTCGAAATGGGCATCCAGTTGAAAGATGCTTTGCGTGACCTGCCCCGTCGAACGGGACTGATGACTCTCGGCCTGATGTGTATGACGCTGGTTGTGCAACAGCAGACCGGTGGTGACCTGGTGACCGTTCTGGAACGACTCTCACGAACAGTTCGCGACCGCCTGCTGTTTTTGGGACGTCTACGAGCTGCCACGGCCGCCAGCCGTGCCACGGCAATCCTGATGATCGTGTTGCCACCTGCGGTGCTCGCGTTCTTCGTGTATCGCAAGCCAACCTACCTGGACGAACTGCTTTCGTCCTCGTGGGGACGCAATTCGACCATGATCGCGATCGGCCTGGAGATGCTCGGAGCCTTCTGGGTCATGCGAATTCTCAAAGATAGTGAACAGTCCTGATAAGCCAGCGACCGATTCGGCAATTCACTTGGATCCTCTTCCCGACGGCGGGTGGATTTAGATAACGGCGGAGTTTGAGATGAACCCTTCGATGTTGATTGTGTTCTACGGTATTTGCGGCGTGCTGATCGCCGGACTGCTGTTTCGCATCTGGTTCAAGAACCGAAAGACGAAGCTGCCCTCGGCGGGTGTCCGTGCGCGAGTGGTTCCGAATGAGCAACTTCCCGTTGCCGCCTCGGTCCCTGTCCGCGATCGGATCGTCGAAGAGCCGGTGGCGGTTGGTGCTTCCAGCGCACCAGAGACCTATGTCGCCGCGTCCCCTTCATCAGTTGTTCGCAGCCCAGAATCCTCTTCCTGGTCTGACCGACGGCTACTCGAACATCGCGGCATCTTGTCGCGACCGCATACCGAGCATATGCCGCGCGTTCTGGCCAATGAAATCCCCGGCGTCGACGATAGTGACCGGACATTCGGTGCGGGGCTGAATCCCGCGTTTGCGTCCCTGCTGCCTGATACCCCCGAACGACAAGAAACCGCTCGCCAGGAATTGCAAGCTGCCGGTTATTACAATCCACACGCCTTGGAAAATCTGCAGGCTGTCCGCTATTCGCTGATGATGCTCAGTATCATCTTCTTCGGTGTCCTGCTGCTATTGATCCCGACTCGTTTCGAGCCTCTCGCGATTGCGGGTTTGGTCATCGGCCCGATCCTGGGATGGGCGATGCCGATGCTGCAGATCCGCCGCAAAGCCGCGGATCGGATTCGCGAAATCAGCCGAGCCATGCCAGACCTGCTGGACATGTTGAACATGTGCGTCAGCCAGGGACTGACCGTTTCTGACGCCCTGCGACGAATCGTGCGAGAGTTCCGCGGTGTCTATCCCGCCCTCTCCCAAGAACTGAGCATCGTCCTTGAACAAGCTCGAATCAATGACTTGCACACAGCATTGGAAAGCTTCGGCAAGCGAATCAATCTTCCCGAAGTCCACTCGTTCACCTCCTTGCTGATCCAGACGGATCGCATGGGAACAAGCGTGACCCAGGCATTAACGACTTACAGCGATACCATGCGAGAAAGCTTGAAGCAGCGTGCAGACGAAAAAGGCAACCGAGCGACCTTTCGGTTGCTGTTCCCAACCGTGCTGTGCCTGATGCCCGCCGTGTACCTGTTCCTGCTGGGCCCCGCCGTGAACGAACTTTCCAAGTTCTTCAACGAAGGCGGCCGCAACTCACTCGACTCCGGTGGTCGAGCAATCCAACGGCTGAACACGCAACGAGGGATCAACAACTAGTCGCGGCTGATCGCGGTAATGACAAGTCCACAAAGGGCACAGAGGAATCTCTGTGCCCTTTTTCTTATTCCAATCTGTGTTTCATCCGTGTCAATCCGTGGCTACCTCGTCTCTCCTACAGCGCGAAATAGTCCTCAGGAATGGTCTCGGTCGGACGCCAATCGATTTCGCCCGCTTCGGCCCCTTTGTACCGCAGCAGCGTTTCGCTCATCGTGTCCTTGTTCAACTCGGGCTTCTTGAAGCGGCTGGTGGCGATCCACTGGTTGACCGTCGTCGGATCCAATTCCTCGGCCTTGGTCATGCCAATGATGAGGACCAGCAAATGCTTGCATAGGGCTCCGCGCAGGCCACCGCAGACATTCAAGTTCTGCGTGCAACAGGCAAAATCTCCCTCCTTTCCGAGACGGCACGAATAGACTAGATCCGGATCGTTCTGGCTCTTCACGACACCGACAATGTGATCGTCAGTGGCTTCAGCGAAAAGGCGAAAGCGTTCTGCTTTCAGCATCGACAACGCCTTCTTCATCCGCTCCTTCTCGACCGAAAGTTCCATGATCGTCATGAACTGCGTCATATCGATCGGACCGGTACTGGCGGCCTTCGCGATTTCGGCCATGCGAGGATCCAGGCCCTTGCCTTTCCATTTCGCACTGGCAGGAATGGAAAAATCTGGCGGGAACTGAGTCAATTCGTCGAATTCAGCATCGCTCCAGTCGCAGTCATCAAGCTTGGCACTCGCGAGGTTTGCTCCCTGCAACTTGGTCTGTTTCAGCACGGCCTGCTTCAGATTCGCTTTCGAGAAGTTGGCCTCTTTCAACGTTGCGTAAGTTAGGTCGGCCTTGTTGAGATTGGCGTTCGTAAAATCGCACTGACTGAAGTTGGAATACACGCCGGTAAAGGTGAGCGTGGCCTTGCGAAAGTTCGAGCTCTTGAAGGAGCCGTAGTTGAAGTCGGCGCCGGCTAGCGATGTCTTCTCGAAGTTCCCTTGCTCGAACTCAAGCGAACTGAAATTAATTCCGTCCAGTTTCTTGCCGCTGAGATCGACCGACGGGAAAGACTTAATCGTTTCGAGGTCCAGATGACTCCGTTCGTTCCACTTCTTGACCCCATCTGGTTGATCCAACTCAGCAAGCAATGAAGCACGGATGGTATCTTTATTCGACTCGGCCGCCGCCTCCGCTTGTTTCAGCTCCTCTGCGGTCGGACATGGTGCTCCATAAGTTTCGCACCAGGCTTCCATCGCCAACTGCGTCAACTTGCGATTCATCAACCCGGTCTTTTTCCCGACCGCGATAACCGTATGCGGGCAAGCGGTTGCATCAGGCCACTGCCCCACGGCGGCGACGATGGCATCAGCGATGCTCTTCGTCGGCTGCTCCCAGTCGGATAACGTGCCAGCCCATAGTTGCCGCGACCATGATGCTTGAGGGCCCCTCCAACCGTTCCCGACGGTGAGACGCAGTGTTTCCTGAGGCGACTTCACTTCCATCGTCGTGATAAAGCTGGTCGCCTTCTTGGCGATATCCGAGAGTTCTGTCAGCTTCGGGCCGATCGAGATCTGCTTGGTATTCAGGACGAGCCCGATTGCTTTCGAGAGATCGACCCCAGTGAAGTCGGCTTGCGCCACATTAGCTCCAGTGAAGTCGGCACCGTCGAGGCAGGCCCCTCGAAACTCAGCCCCCATCAACCTAGCACCGCGTAGCTTCGCTTTCGTGAAGTTGCAATCGCGAAGACTGGCCCCCAGCAGTTCAGCTTCCGAAAGATCGGCTTTTGTAAAATCGGCACCAGTAAACTTGGCCTTTTCGGATGTCACCGATTTCAGGCACGCCTCTCGGAAGCTAACTTTCGATGCATCGGTCTTATCAAATTCAGCTTTGGTCAAATCGGCCTTATCAAATTTGGAACCAGTCATGTCCGCTTTAATAAAGTGAAACCCAACCATCTTGGCCTTGGTGAAATCACTGCTACAACGAGACTTGTCCATCAGAAAGCCGACCCAACTACTGGAGAGGTCCGCTCCACGGCACGAGCACTCGATGAGGTCAGGGAACGTCGCCTGGATTGTCGCTCCATCCAGCTTCGAACGTCGCGTATTGCCGATCGAATAGCTCTCATGATTCTCTGTCTGGACGGTGGCATCCGTGAGGTCAACCTCTTCCAAGTCCATGCACCACAATGGAGCGTCTTTAATGTTCTGACTTCGCATCGACGCTTTCGTGAGTGTGTACGGCCGCTGGCCGCCATTTCGAAAGGAGTACTCGTTGAATACAGAAGCGTCGACGCGCTGGCGGAGCAGCTTGTAACCTTCTGGCCCTTCCTGGATCATCGAGTGAATTTCGTCTTGAGTTGGTACCAGCATCGTCCGCAGTTGATCGGCATCGACGACCGCGATCGATGCTCCTTTCGTGTTAAGCAGAGCGGTTTTCTTTTCGTGCGATGATGTTCCCGTCACCTCTTTCAACACGAGCAGGCTCACTGATGCATTGAGCGTGTCGGCAACAGTTCCGCCCTCCAAACGCACAAACGCCTGCAGTAGTTCAAGAGTCAACTGCCCCCATTTCTCGAATCGGCCGGCGAAGAAGATCGATTGACCGGCGAGTTTAGGGATCTTCCAATCGGCGGCTTTCTGAACGGACTTCTTGGCCACGAGAAGCGCTCCTGCGAGTTGATTCGAAAATTGGACCGAACGGTCAGTGAGAACCGCAGGATTCTGAGGATTCGTCTGCGACGATGCAACGGAAGCGGAACGCGATCGAACACGGGATCGAGGCCAGCGTGTGATCGCGATTAAAGTGTTGACATCTTCGTCGAGAAGCGGCGGAGCTTCATCCGCAGCACCAATGCGTCGTGTGCCGATCGAGAAAATAAAGGCCCCGAATCAGGCTTCACGAGGTTCGTCATCACCGCTATTTGGGGCGGTTGCTGGCGATTCGGCTTCCCAGGCAGCCAAGCGACGGTCGAACTCTTCGGCCCAAGTATCATCCAGTAGATCGGAGTCACCCAGAGCAAACCGATGGGAGACCGAGATCACAATCGTGGACGTTTCAGAAGTGTGGACTGGCTCGCAAACAATCGTCTCTGTGCGATCTGTCACGGCTCGGCTCCTTCGAGTTAGACTCGGACAATTGCCGATAACAACATACACAAGTCTGTTTGCCGCGTCAGGTACATTCCACAACAAAAGACAATTCCACTTTCTTCGCCGAACGATCTGAGTTACACAGCGGGTTCAGATCACCGACGCAAATGAAGTCCGAAGTGTTTTACCGACGGATGAGTGATGAAATCTATTTCCGAAATGTTGTCGACGGCAGTCGCCCATCAGCAGGCCGGACGCCTGCAGGATGCCGAGGCGATGTATCGCGAGATCCTGGCACGCGATGACCAGCAGGCCGATGCCTGGCATCTGCTGGGGACGATCGCCCATCAGATCGGCGACCACGCGGTCGCCATCGACTTGATTGGTCACGCCATTGAATTGGACTCGCGCAATGCGAATTTCCACTGCAATCTGGGGAATGCCCTGTTGGCCACGGGCCAGATCAAGGAGGCCGAACAGAGCTATCGACGGGCTCTCGATCGCAAAAGCGATTTCCCGCTGGCTCGCTTCAATCTGTCGTCGTTGCTCGCCCAGACAGGGCAGCTCGACGAAGCGATTGCGGGATACGAGGAAGCAATCCGCCTGAAGCCGGACTTTGTGGAAGCACATTACAACTTGGCTTTGATCCTTCAGGGGCAACGCCGCTGGGACGCCGCGAGTTCGGGTTATCAGCGAACTCTTCAGCTTCGTCCCAATCATTCGGAAGCCTGGAATAACCTGGGGCTGGTATTGAAGGAACTGGGGAACATTCCTGAGGCGATCGAGTGCCATCGGCGGGCAATTCAGTTCAGGCCGGACTATGCAGAAGCCTTCAACAACCTCGGGGTCGCTTATCGCGAGCAGCGCGAAGTGAATTGGGCCCTTGAGTGTTACACGCAGGCTCTTAAGCTGAAGCCGGACTATCCTGCAGCATTCAACAATCTCGGCAATCTGTTGCAAAGCATGGGGCGACCTTCCGATGCCGTGACGTGTCTGAAGCGAGCGATCGAATTGCAGCCGGGCTTTGCCGAATCCTACACGAATCTTGGTGCCGCTCTGCAGGATCTGCGACGATGGAATGAGGCGGCCGATTCCTTGCGAGCGGCTTTGGACCTGAACCCCGACGATGTCGCCGCACTGCAATCGCTCGGAAATGTGGTCCGCGATGGTGGAGACACGGCTGAAGCGATCGCCTGCTATCGTCGTTCGCTGGAGTTGAAGCCGGATTGTCTGTCGGCGCTGGGACAATTGATTCACCAACTGCAGCATCAATGTGCCTGGGATGAACTTCCCTCGTTGACCGCCCGAGCGATTCGTGCTGTGGTAGAGCCGGCATCGAGCAGTACTGAGAGCCCGCTGTCCCCGTTCGCCTTCTTGGCAATGCCGGTGGCAACGTCCTCGCAACAGCAGCAACAGTGCGCCACGCGCTGGGCTGCGTATAGCACACGGACAGCGGTGAAGGTTCCCAGTCCGTGGTGGGGACAGGCAACTCCCGCTGAACTTGTCGGCGATCAACGTCTCCGCATCGGCTACCTGTCCGCCGATTTTCGAACCCATCCCGTTGCCGAATTGATTGTCGAACTCTTCGAATCGCACGACCGGTCGCAGTTTGAAGTCACGGGGTATTCGTATGGTCCCGATGATGGCTCGTTGATTCGGCAACGGATTGCCAACGCGTTTGAACGATTCGTCGATTTGCGAGACTTGCCGCTGGCGGATTCGATTCAGAAGATCGTCGATGACCGCATCGACATCCTCGTCGACCTGACTGGGTTCACTCAGCATTCCCGGCCTGAAATCATGGCGAGCTGCCCTGCCCCGATTCAAGTGAATTACTTGGGTTATCCGGGCACGATGGGAGCTGATTTTGTCGACTACATCATGGTCGATCATTTCATTGTGCCTCAGGAGTGCCAGCCCTTCTACAACGAAAAGCTGGTTCATCTGCCGGGCTGCTATCAGGTCAACGATACTCAACGAATCATTTCCTCCCAGATCCCCACGCGAGCCGAAGTCGGTTTGCCGGATGATGCCTTTGTGTTCTGCAGCTTCAACAGCAACTACAAGATCACGTCCGAGGTCTTCGATGTTTGGATGCGCCTGCTTCAACAGGTTCCTTCGAGTGTGTTGTGGCTGCTGGAGAGCAATCGACAGGCCCCGGTCACTCTGCGGCGTGAAGCCCAGCGGCGGGGCGTTGCACCTGAGCGAATAGTCTTCGCCCCGCGTCGCCCACTGACCGATCATCTGGCCCGGCATCAGCTGGCGGATTTGTTTCTGGACACCTTTCCCGTGAATGCTCACACGACAGCCAGCGATGCCCTGTGGGCAGGGTTGCCCGTTCTGACCTTGAGCGGAGAGACGTTCGTTTCTCGGGTGGCTGGAAGTTTGCTGCATTCGCTCGGGTTACCTGAACTGATCACGAACACCTTGGTTGACTATGAAGCTCGTGCCCTTGAGATCGCTCGGAATCGACAAGGGTTGGCAGCGCTGCGGCAACGATTGCAGGCCAATCGATTGAGTTCGCCCGTCTTCGATATTCGGCGGGCGGCGCGAGCCATTGAACAGGCTTATCGCACCATGCAGACGATTCGTGAACAGGGAGAAGACCCGAGGTCATTTGCTGTTTCCTGATCGCTAGGCGATCACGTCTCGAATGACTTTGCCGGCAACATCGGTTAGCCGGAAGTCGCGACCCGCATAACGGTAGGTCAGCTTTTCGTGGTTCAAGCCTAACTGGTGCAGGATGGTCGCGTGCAGGTCGTGGATATGGACTCGGTTGTGAACGGCCTGGAAACCGAAGTCGTCCGTCTCGCCGTAGGTCATCCCGCCGCGAATGCCTCCCCCGGCCAGCCACATCGTGAAGCCGTAGTGATTGTGATCTCGGCCATTACCGTTTTCGGTTGTGGGAGTCCGTCCAAATTCACCGCCCCAGATGACGAGGGTCTCTTCGAGCATGCCGCGACGTTTCAGATCGCGCAGCAGCGCTGCCATCGGCTGATCGATCTCTTTTGCTAGTTTCTTCACGGCGTTGTTGTGATCGCTATGCGTATCCCAGGGTTGACCGTCGCCGTAATAAACTTGAGTGAAGCGAACGCCTCGTTCTGCCAGCCGCCTGGCCAACAGGCAACCGTTGGCGAATTGGCCGGCTCCGTACTCTTCGCGGATGTGGGTCGGCTCGCGATTCAGGTCAAATGCCTCAGTTGCCGCGAACTGCATTCGGAAGGCTGTTTCCATCGCGGTGATTCTGGATTCCAGTTGCGTATCCCCGTCGCGTTCCTGGAGGTGTTGTTGGTTCAAGGTTCGCATCAAGTCGAGTTGCTGTTGCTGCGATTCGACTGGCAGTGACTTATTCCGCAGATACGGAATCAACTTCTGAGGATCAAGGTTCGAATGATTGATGAACGTTCCCTGATGTTCGCCGGGAAGGAAGGCGCTGCTCCAGAGGATTGAGAATCGCACGGGCCGGCCGGGGCAAAGCACGATGTATCCGGGCAAGCTTTCATTCTCGGTCCCGAGTCCGTACGAGAACCACGATCCCATACTCGGCCGCGTGGGGACGATCGTGCCGTTGTTCATCAGCAGCAGGGCCGGGCCATGATTGGGGTTGTCGGTGTAGACGGATCTTAAGACACAGACATCGTCGATACATTGCGAGAAGTTCGGCAACAATTCGCTGACGGGAACGCCGCTTTCGCCGCAGGGATCGAACCGAAATGGTGAAGGAAGTAGCCCAGCCGTTTTGCGTTCCGTGCGAAAGGCATCCAGTTCGGTGGGGCGCTGACCTTCGAACTTGGACAGTCCTGGTTTTGGGTCCAGAAAGTCGGGGCCGAATGGTCCACCGTTCATGAAGAGTTGGATGACTCGTTTCGCGCGTGGGACCGCATGCGGACTGGCTTCGCCGGCGCGCGTCGAACCAATCACGCTCGCCAATCCGAGTCCGCCAAATCCGCCACCGAGGCCCTGCAGCAGATGCCGACGAGATAGGAGGTGATTCATTTTCAGTCGCCAACAGATTAAGAGGGAGGGCTAATCGACAAACATGAACTCATTCAATCCGACCAGAGATTGCACGTAGCGGCGCCAGCGCTCCAGTTCGGAACTACTCTCCATGGCTGCCAGAAACCGTTCGCCGATTTCCTGTTCCTGGAGTCGAGGTGTGCGTTGGAACAGGATTTCGTAACAGTTCGCAATCCGTTGTGCAGTGGATTGCGCTTCGGACTCAAGGAGGCGCTTGGCCAGTCTGATCGATTGTTGATCGACAAAGTCACTGTTGAACACGAACAACTGTTGTAATGGCGTAGTCGTGATGTCGCGGGACGGGCTGTGACTGGTTGGTGGCGGAAAGTCGTAAATGCGGAGCATGTCGTTTTGTTCGTCACGTCCGATGCGTCCGTAGAGCGTCCGCCGACAATTGGCCTGCTGATCGAGATCAGTACTGCTACCTTCCAGGCGATCGTCCAGGCTTCCGGCGACAGTTAGTAAGGCATCTCGCCAAGGTTCGATTTCCAGGCGTCGCCGGTTCATGCGCGATAGCTGGTGATTCTCTGGATCGATAGATCCAGAACGATTTTCCGTTGATGAACTCGACTGTCGGTAAGTCGCTGAAGTCACGATCATTCGATGCAGTTGCTTGAGCGACCAGGGTGTGGCATTTGATCCCTCCGCGAAATCAGATGCGAGCCACTCCATAAGTTGGGGGTGAGTTGGTCGTTCCCCCTGCAGTCCGAAATCGCTCGGCGTCTTGACCAGTCCCGTTCCGAAATGATGGGCCCAGATTCGATTGACGATGACACGGGCGGTCAGCGCCTTCCCTTGATCGAGCAACGCGTTGGCTAACTCTAAGCGGCCGCTTCCGTTTCGAAACGGTTCTAATCGTGTGCTGGTGGCATCGTGAGATGCACTGGTCCTTTCACTGGCTTCGATTGTCGACGGAAACAGTTCCAGAAAGCGGCGTGGGATGATTTCGCCTGGGTTGGCAGGATTCCCGCGCCGAAAGACGGGGAGATCGCGAGCCTGACGCTTGCGGTATTCCAGCTTCGTCGCATCCGGGCCATCGGCGACGATATAGACGCTGGAATCTTCCACGATAGGAACTAGCGGTGAATCGACTTGCGGGGTGGCCTGCCGGATCTCATCGATCTGTTTCTGCAGCGTCTTGGCCTCGTCGGATTCTTTGTCTTTTTGTTTCTTCAAGCCTTCTTGTAGTTTGTCGATCTGGACGCGAGCCTCGACGACTTGTTCTCCAATCGCCAGCGGCAACAGTGGTCGGTCGGCGACCTGAGTACTGGCGAAGACTCCTGCCAGTGCATAGTAGTCTCGAGTTGAGATCGGATCGAACTTGTGGTCGTGGCAACGAGCACACGCCACTGTCAGCCCTAGAAATGTGCGGCTGACGGTGTCCAGTCGCTCGTCCCATTCATCGGCCACGATCACTTCAATGACAGAGGGGGCCAGCTTCAGTTCTTTCCAATAGACGGGACTGACGCCCAGAAATCCGAGTGCCGCAAAATCGCGGGGTTGAGCGTCGGGGATCAGGTCTGCGGCGAGTTGCAGTCTGACAAATTCATCGTACGGCCGGTCCTCGTTCATGGCGCGGGCGACCCAGTCGCGATACATCCATGCATGGTCGGTGGCCTTCTGCCAGTGAGGGGTGAAGTCGACATACCGGGCCAGGTCTAGCCAGTATCTGGCCCAACGCTCGCCAAGATGAGGCGACGCGAGCAACTGATCGACCAGGCGTTCGTAGGCGTCGGGCTGATCGTCCGCCAGAAACGCGGCGACCTCGTCCGGACTTGGAGGCAGTCCGAGCAAATCGAATGAGACTCGTCGAATGAGCGTCCGCTTGTCGGCCGCGGCAGACTGTTTCAGGTCACTTGCCGCAAGCTGTTCGATCACGAACGGATCGATGGGGTTGTGTAACTCGGATCGAGGCAGATCGGTCAATGAAGGGACTGGCGGTTGACTGAGCGGTTGAAACGACCAGAATTTCCTCGCCGCAGCCCAGTCGATTTCTTTGGCCTGCTTCTTCGTCTCTTTGCCGTAGTCGGGAACAAATGCTCCGTCCCTGACCCACTGAGAAAGCAACGCAATTTCTGCTGCCTCCAACTTCCCTTCTGGCGGCATCTGCAACTGAGTGTCGGTGTACTGCACCGCTTTGATCAGCAGGCTTTCGTCGGGCTTGCCGGCAACCAAAGCCGGCCCGCGCGAGCCCCCTGCCAGCAGCGAGGCTCGGTTGTCCAATGCCAGATGGCCACTGTCGTCCGCTTTGTCTGTCGAATGACATTCGTCACAACGCTGTATCAGCAGCGGGCGAATCTTCTTTTCGAAGAACTCCGTCGCGGCCTGTCGATCGACGGCCATTTGATCACCGGCGAGGCAAACGAAGGGGGCAAAGAGGGAAACGATCCCCCAGACTATTACCAGTCGTTTCATGCCGGACTCCGCAAAGTGGCGCGTGACAGAACCAGTCTAACACGGGGGTGTGGTGAAGTCAGTGCCGGGTAGGAGGCTGAGGGCGAAGCGACGGGAAAGTGAATGACAGAACCGGGAACGAGAAGCTGGGGCCACGGATTGACACGGATGAACACGGATTTGAAGTCGCGCATGACACAACCTCCGTCGGCAGGAACAAAGGGGAAGGATATGAGGCGAGGTATATCTGAGGCCGCGTTGGCGTGGAGAGGTTTTCAACGCAAAGTTGCAAGGGCGCGAAGACGCAAAGGTGACAAGATTGATTTGCTGGTGCGCGAGGTTGGTGTGACACAACCCTCTGACGGAACCAGGAATGAGAAGTCGGAGCCACGGATTGGCACGGACGAAGGCGGATGTTGAGGTCGCGCATGACACAACCTCCGCTCGTTTGGGAAGGAGGGGTTGGCGTGAGCTGGTACGGCTTTTGTCGAGTGGCTGAGTTCTGATACTGGATGGGCAGTTGTTCATTCGCAGTTGGCTTTGATCGTGTGGTGTCGTAGGCTCGAACCTTACGAAATGGCAGAATTTGTCAGTCCATGGCAGGTTTTTGGGGGGGTACCCATTTTGTCAGCGACATGTCTAGCGAGATTTTGCGATTGGGGGTGCAGCGCCTGACACATCGATCTGCCTCCAACAAAAAAACGGCCACACGAGTCGACCCGGATTGGGGGTTAACAGGTGTGGCCGGTGGTTACGGTCCACTGAATCGCGTTACATATTCATTGAGTCGTTATGCCATTTCGGTGTGCGCGGAGCTAGATGGTGTTTTGCCTATTTCGGCAATTTGCGGTGAAAATGTCCGGCGAGGTCCGCGTCGGACCTTCAGATGAGCCGCGCTGCGTGGCATATCATTGACAGATTTTGACACCCACGGACAAATTTTGACGATGGGGGACAAAACGACCCTGTTTTTGGCAGTTTTCCTCAAAAAAGTGGATGTTTTGTGACAGATCGCGATCTCGCGTGATTCCGCCGCGGACCGCATGCCATGGAACACGGGTAGACGCCTAAATGCAGAGCGTCCAATTCGCTTCGAGTCAGCCAAATTAAGCGGTCAACTTGACCTGCAATCACTGGACGTTCAAGGTGTTGGCGAGTTGATCAGAAGCTCGTTCCTGATCGCGGGCAAGTTACCTATTCAATCCCGCAGCATGCCTTGTGGAGCTAGTATGAGATCGTGCCCGTTTGAATTTCTGATAGTTATGACCGCCGCGCTGATAGGGATTGGATGCTCAAGCGACGTACCTGACGTCGTGCCATCGGTGAAACTTTCGGCAATTGACTCGAGTTCGGAAGTCACATATCGAGACGTTTTAGTTTTCTCAGCACTCCCGATTGTGGACGACAGTGAGGAAACACTGAAATTGCACGATATTGTAGAACTGAAGGACAGGCTAGCTGTTTTGTCCGAGTCCATCGGAATTGAAGTGGCCGACGGCATGACCGATCACTTGCTCTCTGCTGGCACCCTAATTCCAGTACAGAAATCCGACATCTTCAGCACGATTGCAGACGGACAACAAGAGGTCACAATCACTCTTGTCAGAGGCAACAGTAAACACGTTTCCGAGAATCACCTGATCGGAAATATCACAGTCGTCGGAATTCCATCCGCAACGGCTGGTACACCGAGACTGAAATGGCTGCTGAAGGTGCAACGAAATGGTGATGTCCTTGTATCCGCATCGGATCAATCGAATGGGAAGTCCCTTCGACTCAGGTTAAACTGAAGTGCGACTCAGGTTAAACTGAAGTGAAACCTTCGCGTGTAACGAGTTACCACCATGCCGAACGAGGTGGTCAACTTGACCGCAGTCGTCGGCGGTCCGAAGTGCGGGAGTGTTGATCGGAAGCTCGCGGTTCGTCACGTGCAAGTTTGGCAAGCAACGTGACGTGTGCCGTAGTGTCTTTGGACTGTCAAGACTTCGATGCAGGGACTTAAGATGTCGTGTGATCGATGTGGTAAGGATGTCGATCCGGGCGAGCTTCAGGCGATGTCGCCTGCTTTGAAGATGACAGGGGCTTTCGCGCTATTGCCACTGTTGTTGAGGTATGGTGTGCTCCGCAGGGAACTCACTGGAAGTTATTGCGAGCCCTGTCTTCGCCGAATGAACTTCTCCGTGATTTACCTGACATGCTTTGCAGCTTTCGTGTTGACCCTACTTGGGACGGTGTGGGGTCTGCAGCAGCTTGGTATCTTGAAACCGGGCGTTTGAGTTTCATTGAGAATTCAGGGTACGAGACTCTTTGGGCAAGAACGGGGGATGAGTCTGGGACTTGTTCCAAATTCTTTTCTGCTTGACCTGAAGTCACTGGCGGTTCAAAGTGTCGGCGTGTTGACTGGAAGCTCGTCGTTTGTCGCGGGCAAGTTACCTTGAATGTTCGGCGAGGGAGTTGGCGCAGTGACAATCTCCGAGCACCTTCGAGCCTGCTTGCAATGGCGTGTCGCTAATTGTCTTGCCGACGATTTGCTGGACAAAGGAGTGAGACGCGTCGCCGAGGAGAAACGCGCATTTGTTGTTTACTCTGATATCGGTGGTGCGGCTTTGCTCGATTTGGATGGCCGAGTCTAGGTGCTCCCTTGGGACGACGACGATGCTTGGGAAGACTCGGCGAAAGGTCGGTTGCTCGCCCTGGTTATTGGGGCCGAGCGATTTCCTGAGCTTCAAGAGCTACTTCCGATTCGGCCAGCGTTAACTCCCGATTGTTCGTCATGCCAAGGCACGGGCACATTCGCCCACCTCCGAAACGTCAAGTGCCTCGAATGCGCAGGCTTGGGTTGGCTATGGGACCAACAAGGCCGAACGAGGCCGTCAACTTGACCCTCAGTTGCTGGAGGCTCCTTGCATTTATTGGAAGCCCCTCCTGAATCGCGGGCACTTTAGCGTTCATGTTTTGGCCTTCGAAGGAGATGCCGATGGTCGATCTCGAAACATTTGGAATGATGGCTTTGGAGATTCATGCATCGCATTTGAATGCGATTTGTATCCCCGCCCCCAATCCAACGATCTCTTACGACATTTTGGCTGATGCTCTCATTTGGGCAGACGAAACCATTGAGTCGACGCCTATGGATGTCATCGGCGCGTTACGTCAACTTCGTCACTACCGTACGCATCTGATGCTTCACAATATCGAACCCGACAACGATGTCTGGCGGCACTGTCATGGCCTGTTTCCCGATTGGAACGGTTTTCGTGAGGAGCGCCGGAAGCAGACATCGGAACTGCTTGCCGAGTATCGGCGGGGTGACATTTCCGCGAGGTGGGGTCTACGTCAACTCGAACGCGAGATGGACTCCGACGGTACTTAATGTGGCATTCCCCGGAACGCTATCGATCCATGTTCGCGCTCGAAGCCGAGCGAGTCGGTCAACTTGACCCACAGTCGCTGGCGGTTCAAAGTGTTGGTGTGTTGATCGGAAGCTCGTCATTTGTCGCGGGCAAGTTACTTTGAACGTTCGACTACAAAGGAATACACCTTCCCCGCATCAAATCTTACCGAGGAGAATTCACCGGAAGCTCGGATCTCTGGGATTCTTTGGCAATGGCGATTCTCTGACATTGGCGACCGAGAGAGAGTTATCTCGGATTCCCGCTTGGCGCTGATGCTTGAGTATTGGTTTCCCTTCGATGAGATTCCGTTCACGCGACGCCTTGGCACGTGGTGTGATGGGATTCCGTTACTGACCGTGTCGGACCTCAATCGCAATGCCTTTGCAATCGCCGGTGTGGGGTATTTCCCAAACGAATTCTCGCCGTTCGAATTGGACTTTCACTACGCGAACCGGCGAGACCTACTGACAACAAAGATCGCTCTTCGCTTCGGAATTGCTGATCGAGGCGGTGGCCTCCGCTCTTTTTGCAACAGCAGATCTCCCGAGAAAGTCTATTTGCAGCGCCCGCGTGATCTTCGAGATTGGGCTGTCGCGGTAGAATTAACTCCACGATGAGTTCGGTATCGGTATCAGCTGACGCCGAACGTGGAATCGACTGTGGGCGACGAAGCGTCGACCACAGCCACCCCGACGCCGAAAATCGAACGACATTCCAGTGTCCTCGCAGCGAGACCATCTTGATGACTCGCTGGATTCCAGCCTGCGCGGGAATGACGGAGGGAGCGGCTGGGCGGCGATTAAATCACGTGCCGCGGGAGGTGCGGACGAGATAGAGCAGCCAGCAGTAGCTGCCGATGCCGATCAGCAAGGCGACCCAGTCCAGATCTTGTTTCAGGAGTGTGTCGTAGAGTCCGTGCAGGACCATGGCGATGGATAGGTAGTAGGCCATGCCGGCCAGGAATTCCATCCAGTCGTCGGTGTCCAAGAAGTCCTGGTTGCGATACATCATCAGGGCGACGCTGCCGGACCACATCGCGTGCAGCGAGACGCAGGAAACGAACCGGACCAGGTAGATCAGGCCTTCACTGAGTCCGTTGTACATGCCGCCGGAATACATGATCCCCTCTGACACGCCGAAGCCGATTCCGCTGGCAAGGCCGGTCAGGCAGGCTCCGCGCCAGCCGGTCTTGCGAGCGTTGCGTAGGTAGTGTCGCACCGGAAGTGCTTTGCAGAGTTCTTCGCAGAAGCCGACCCCGATCGTGAAGCCGAAGAAGCTGCCCCAGAAACCGATTGAGGGATCTTGCGCGCAGCGATAGGAGTAGCCGATCAGTTTGAAGATCAAATAGATCAAGACCCCGAGTCCGCGGCCTCCAATCAGGGCTCCTTGAGTAGTCGCCGCCAGGATCTGGAATAGCAGTAAGATCATGATGCCAACGGTGGCCGTGAACAGCCCGACCAGCAGCAGTCGGACCGTCCGCTTCTGAGATCCCGGGAACATGGCGAACAGTAACCCGAGATAAGATGCCGCGCTGATCGCGCCGAACACCCAATGCACGATCGAATCGCGACTCAGTAATGCTCCTTCGATCCGATGGCCGGGCAGCAGTTCGAAGAATTCGGTGGGATCTTCGGCTTCAAGTTGCGAGGCGACTTCCGGGTGATTTTGCAGCGTGCGCATCAATCGCGTTTCAGTGGGTTCGTGTGGCCACAAGATCATGAGCGCCAAGGGAGCGAGCGCCACCAGGTAGATCCAGTGATACCGAAATGGCTGGCCGAGTTCGGTATCGGCGCGGGTCACGGCTTCGGCATTGGCCTTGGTCTTCTTTTTTTGCTTTTGCTGTGCCTGCTCTTCGGCAGCCTGTTCCGCCTCCAGTCGCTCCTGTTCACGTTGGGCCCGTTTGTCCGCAATTCGCCGTTTGCGGGCACGCGGATCTTCCAAGTCATCCGAACTGAATAGTTCGCCCCCAAAAGGATCGTCGAGATTGGAATCGAGGGACGAACTTGCCGGTGGTTCTTCGCTGAACTCCTGAACGTTGCCGGACGATTTTGGAGAGCTGACAACGGTTTGAACGGATTGACAACCCGGGCATCTGATCCTGCGTTCGGCAAGATGATCGGGAGCCTTCAGCTTCTTGCTGCACTCGGTACATTCGAACGAAATCGCCACAACGATCTCCGCCAGACTGAAGAAACCCCTCTCTATCCCTCGCTAGTTGGGATTCTAACGAGACGTGGGCTAGATGTCTCACTGGTGATGCGATAGGACGGGTCTAGCCAGTCCGAATTAGTCATGTCGGGCGCATTTCCCTCGCAGGAGCATCTGCGTCCGTGACCATTTCAGGAAAGATGCGTGGGGCCTGCGCTGTCATCATCTCACACGGATTGGTTCAAATGACGAGGACGATAAAGGCGACCTCACTTTTTTGGCGACAGCTTCACTGTCACATTATCGATTTCAAACGTCAGCAGGAGCGGGTCGAAGAGCGATTTGAAGAACTCGTCGGCTGAGGCCTTGTTGAGTTCCAGGTCGACTGTTTGGTCAAGGTTGATGCCTGCCGACTTCAATGCCGCTTCGTCATAGATGAACACGACTTTTGATTTCTTCAATTCATCCATGACCGTGCGAACGGGGACGCGTTTGAAGCTTAATGTGAATGCACGCTGCCGCAGTGGCGCAGCGGGTTGGGCGGTGGGCGGCTTCCTCGTCGAAGGGGGATTCAGCAAGGCTGCGACGGCCTCTTGGTCTTCGACTGTTCCCGTGACAGCAACTTCGGAACCTTCCTGAGTCGTTTTCAGTTCGGGAAGGTGTTCGGCAATTAATTTGGAGATGTCAGCGGCCGTCCGACCTTTGGATCGATGTTTGCGTTCGATCGCAATGGTATCGGGGATGGGAGACAGTTCGATCGCTTGGCCGCCGTCGACCCAGACAAAGGTCAGATCAAACTGGATGAGGATGATCGACAATGCTTCTGACGACGTGACCGCCGGCAGATTGCCGGCTGCCCATAGGTCATGGGGGACGAGTTCTGGATTGCGGATTGTCAGGTGATATTGCTCCGAAATCTGCTGCAAGATGTCGGACGGAGTTTGCAGGTCGGGCCAACTGAACGTTTGTGGACGCGCTAATTCCGTTCGGCGAGTCTCGCGAACGCCTTTGGCTTTTGATTGCAACTCTGCCGAACGCAGTTCGATTAGCGTTCGTAGCCGTTTGACGGCCGCGGGTGGTCCGACGTAAACCAGATTGCCGGGGACGCAGAGTTCGGCAGAGGCTTGGTGGGCTACCACTTGCAGGGCTTCTCGAAAGGGGAGTTCTGCGATCTCAACGGGGAGGCTTCTGGTTGGATCAATTCGCCGGTCGAGCAGGATGGCGACCCGCCGCTGAGCACCCAGCGCGTTCAGCAGGGCTCGAAATTCGACGTTCGCCCACGTTCCCGAGGTCGTTTGAGCTAGCTCGAGCTGAAATTTCTGGCCGGTGACAAAGCCCTCCGAACGACGGTCACGGACGCTGTTTCCGCCCATTTGTCCGGCACAGGCCACGGCGATCAGCAACCCGACAATTGTCACCATCGGAAAACCCGTCGTTTACAGTGGTCAATTTGATGAAGTTGGCGAGTATTCGCAGGCCGCAAAGTCATCGCCAGTCGCAGTGTCTGAGTGCTTTTTGCTCACAAATCAGGGAGCGAAAAGCAACTCGTGGAATTGGGTGACGGTGAATGCTACCATTCATGGTCAGTCAGTCCAATTCTCTCTTCCGCTTGCGCTTCACGAAGGCTGCCAGAACATGCTTCCGACTCATGCCGTCGGCATCGACTTGGGGACCACCTATTCCTGCATCGCCTACCTGAACGAGCACGGGGAACCGATCACCGTCCCGAACAAAGACGGCGAACTCTCGACGCCGTCGGTGGTGCTGTTCGAAGACGATCACGTGGTGGTGGGAACCGAGGCGATGCGGAATTCGATCCGTCATCCTGATCGGGTCGTCGTGCATGCCAAGCGGTACATGAACAATCCTGGTCATCGATGGAAAATCGGTGGCAAGAGTTATTCACCTGTCGACATCAGCACGATCATTCTCAAGTCGATGCTGGATAGTGCTCGCGAGAAGATCGGGGCGATCGATCGAGCCGTGATTACGGTTCCCGCTCAGTTCAGCGACGTTCAACGTCAGGCGACTGCCGAGGCGGGAAAACGAGCGGGCTTGAAGCAAGTTGACATTATCAACGAACCTGTCGCTGCCGCACTGTGCTTTGTGCTGGGGACCGAAGGGATCTGGTTCACGGAACTGGCCACGGCGCAGACCATCATGGTGGTGGACCTGGGGGGCGGTACTTTCGACTTGTCGCTGGTTCGCTATCAAAAGAATGAAGTCCGCGTGATCGCCAGCGGCGGCGACCTGCAACTGGGGGGGCTCGATTGGAATCGCGCTCTGGAAGTGGCGATCGGCAAGCAGTTTCAGAAGGAATTCAATATCGATCCGATGAAGGATCGAGAAAACGCGCAGGCACTCGCGCTGGAAGCAGAACAAACCAAACGGAGCCTGTCGGTTCGGCCGAAGGCGGCGCTGACTTGTGCGGCCGGCGGACAACGCAAGACGTATCAAGTCGAACTGGACCAGTTCGAGCGACTGACTCGCGATCTGGTCGATCGCATGGAAGTGCTGACGCTCGATCTGCTCAAAGAAAACCACATGGGTTGGGCCAAAGTCGACGTCGTGCTGACGACGGGCGGGTCGTCACGCATGCCGATGGTTCGATCGCTGTTCAAGAAGCTCAGCGGTCGGACGCTGAATACGTCGTTGTCGCCCGATCAATCGATTGCCCACGGGGCGACCTATTACGCCGGGATGTTGCTGACCAACAGCACTTTTGCCAAGTCGATTCTGAATTCGACGGCCGCCGCCAGACTTGCTCAGTTCAAGCAGCAAAGTGCGACGGCTCGATCGCTAGGCTTGTTGATTCGCGACGTGGAAACCGGCAAACGCGTGCCGCACTACATTCTTCCGGCGAACACCCCCCTGCCCGTCGAAGTGTCGCAGATTTACGGAACGGTCTCGAACAACCAGCGCAAGGTTCATCTGAGGATTGTTGAAAGCGGGACCGCGGCCGATTCGCAATATGTCGAATTGGGAACATGTTTGATCGAACCGCTGCCAGAAAATCTGCCGGAAGGGACCGAGATCGAAGTCACGATTTCGTATGACGAGCAGGCTCGGGTCCATGTGAATGCCAAAGTGCTGAAGACCGGGCAAGTCGCTCAAACTGAAATTGTTCGCCCCGAGAATCTGGTGGTGCGCGCCCTCAGTGAGGGTGCGGAAGAACCAGAGAGCGAAGAGGAAAAGGGAGTTGAAGCGGCGGTCAAATCGATCCCGGCTGTGAAGGCTCAACCCGCTGCATCGATCTCACTGGCAACGACCAGGATGCCGAGCCCCGCGAGTCCCAAGCCAGTCGTCGCCCCGACGAAGTCATCTGAAGGGCCGCTGAAACTGAAATCGGATTCGCCCATTCCCAGTCCCAAGCCGGTACCAAGTGCGAAGCCATTGCGACCTGCTTCGCAACTGGATGAATCCAACGAGCCGATTCCGCTGTGCAACAAATGTGGCGAGCCTTTGGATACTCACGGCGTTTGTGCAAAATGCGCGGCGGCAGCCGCGAAATCAAAGGTGTTGCGTCCTCTCAGCACCCCACCCACTGGCCGCTCCACAATTTCGAAATCGGGGTCGATTCCGGTTCCGCCTCTGCCTCATGACGACGAAATCCTCGAACTGGGTTCCAAATCGCCATCGGCACCGATGAAGAAACCGGGTGTCCCTGCGGGTCAATCGACTGGCCAGCCGAAGCCGAAAGTAAAGGCCCCTCCGTTGCCGCCGATGGCGGGAGCACCGAAGCCGGCGGCTCCAGGGAAGAAGCCACCGGGGAAGCCCGCAGATATGGGTGAGGATGAGTTCTGGAAAATGCTGGACGAATAACACAACCTGAGTTTAACGGATGACTTAGGTTCCATTTTGCGATATTCCAAGAAATCTATCGCCGCGAGACCTGTTGCAGGGAATAAACTACCGGGTCGACGAATCTGCTAATTAAGAGGTCGCCATGGCCGACGGAACGCGTCTTCCAACTACGCACGAATTGATAGAGGAGCACTCCACGTTGCTCTATCGGTATGCGTATCGGCTGACGGGCGATGCCGCCGACGCAGAGGACCTTGTCCAGCAGACGTTCTTGTTAGCTCACCAGCGGGGGCAGCAATTGCGAGAAGCGGGAGCGGCGCGAGGATGGTTGATTTCGATCGTGAGAAACGTGTTTCTCAAATCGATTCGGCATCGAAATCGGGGCCGTTCATTGGAAGAAATTGACGAACCGCAAGTGACCGATGCCGCGTTGGATGTTCCGGTTCATTTGGAATTATTGCAGGAAGCGTTGTTGGAGTTGGCGGAAGAGTTCCGTTCTCCGTTGGTCTTGTACTACTTCGAAGAATTCAGTTATCACGAAATTGCTGAACAGATGGGTGTGCCAATCGGGACGGTGATGAGTCGCCTGTCGCGAGGAAAGGCCTATCTGAAAAAGCGATTGACGGAAACTGCAGAACGGGAACGGCAGGCTGTTCCTGTTCAAAGTCGTGCTCTGGAATTTGTGTTGCAGCATTAGAGGTCAGGATTGCCATGGATTGCCAGCAGGCACGGGCACAACTCGCACTTGAGAGACTCGGCAGGGATGCCACGCCAGGATCCGATGCGCTCGCTGCAGAGCGACATTTATCAGAATGTGATGTCTGTCGAGGGGCGGTTACGTCTGAGCGGCAGGTTGATTCGCGGATCACTCGAGCGATGCTCGATGTCCCGGTTCCTGTCGGATTCGCCGATCGACTGCACGCGGCGATTGGCCCGGCGTTAGTGGTGGCAGAAACTCCGGTTGCCGTTCCGCGTCGCCATTTGTTGCGTCGTCTCGGTTGGGCGTCTCTCGCATTGGTGCCGATGCTCGCGATCGGGACACTTCTCGTGTCCCAATCGGTCGTGCTGAACGATGCCAGTATCCGAGAATTGGGCAAGCTCGATCCGAGCCTACTGCCCATCGGTTCTTCACCAAGTCTTGCCGTGCCAGCAGGATGGAGCACCCAGCGGGCAGTTCGATTTGCGGATGCACCGCGCGTGGCGACTGTTAATCGAGTTGAAATTCCCCTGCTGATGTTTACGGCGTTGGGCGATCGCCGATCAGCAAGTTGCACTGGTTATTTAGTCCGATTGCCGCTTTCGCAGTGGCACAAGGTACCCGATGCCGATTCCTTTTCGCGCGGAATCATTCAGTACGCCGCTTTCGGTACCTGGGTCGTCTGGCGTGAGGGTGACAACGTCATCATTTGCGTTCTGCAGGGCGATGCTCACGCCATGCAGCGGCTTCAGGATCTGGTTGCTGCCGGTCGTCAGTTGACGTAGTTGTTCGTGATTCCACGAAGCCACCAACTGCACCAATTCACGGTCTGGATTCTCGCCTGACGGAAACTTGACCCCAAAGAACAAAACAACGCGTCGGGATCACCGACGCGTTGTTGTTTATGTGCGGACTGCTTAGAGAATGTGACGAATTCGCGCGACGAACTCTTCATTAGTGGGGAACCGTTGCAACGTTTTCGTGAGTTGCTCCATCGCTTCCACCGGGCTCATCGAAATCAGGCTGCGACGAAGGAGCGTAATTCCTTCCAGGCTGTCTGGTGACAGAATCTTCTCTTCGCGGCGTGTTCCGGATTTGGTGATATCAATCGACGGCCAGATTCGACGATCGGCCAGGTCGCGGCTCAGCACCATTTCCATGTTGCCGGTCCCCTTAAATTCCTGGAAGATCGCATCGTCCATCCGGCTGCCGGTTTCGATCAGGGCCGTCCCAACGACAGTCAGCGAGCCCCCTTCGTCGAATTGACGGGCCATGCCGAACATCTTCTTCGGCAGATCCATTGCCTTGACGTCGAGGCCACCGGTTCCGGTTCGACCTGAGTTGGTCCACTTATTGAAGGCTCGCGCCGTTCGCGTGATGCTGTCCAGCAGCAGGAAGACATCGCGGCCCGCTTCGGCCATGCGCTTGGTTCTTTCGAACACCAGCTGGCTGACGCGAATGTGGTTTTCGACTTCGCGATCCAATGAGGACGCAACCACTTCGCCGTGGACTCGGCGACGCATTTCGGTCACTTCTTCAGGACGCTCGTCGATCAGCAGCACGATCAGATAAATATCGGGATAGTTCTTGCTGACGGCATCAGCGATTTCCTGCAGCAGCATCGTCTTGCCGGTTCGCGGAGGTGCGACGATGAGTGCTCGCTGGCCTTTGCCAATCGGGGTCAGCAAGTCCATCACACGCATCGTGATCGGCGTCGGACCCGTTTCGAGCTTAATTTGCTGATGAGGATTGATCGGTGTGAGTGAGTCGAAGTTCTTGATTTCGGCATACAGTTCAGGAAGCCGGCCTTCAATAGTCTGAATTGACTTCAAACGAGGGCCCTGACCTCGACCGCCAGGCACGTTTTCACCGGTGATCAACACCCCTTCACGCAGGCCGAACTTTTCGATCAATGAACCGGAGACGAATGAATCACTCTCTTGCGAGACATAACCTGCTTTGGGATCCCGCAGGAAACCATAACCCTTCGGGTGCAGTTCGAGGATCCCCTGAACGGGTGTCAATATTTCCGGACCTCGTGGCTCATTCGAATTCGATTGCATTCCCCGCGGCATACTGGGACCGCGTTGGCCCCCCTCTGGACGGCGCTGACCACCCCCTTGTTGGGGGCCACGACGATCCATCTGTCCATTGCGTCCGCGTGGCGCACGGTTCTGTCCCTGCTGTGGAGCGTAACCGCCGCCGCCACCCTGCGGGGCATACCCACCGCCACCACCTTGTTGTGGAGCATAACCCCCACCTTGCGGGGCGTAGCCACCGCCGCCACCGGTCTCTTGACCATTGGGGCCACGACCTCTTCCACGTCGACGTCGACGACGTCGGTTGTCGTTATAAAAATCGCCGCCGCCACCTGCGCCGCCAGCGGGTGCGCCGTTAAAGCCGTCGGGCCCTGCTTCGGACGGGCCGGAGTCAATGGCTTCAAAATCCATGTCTCGTTCGTTCGGGGCGGATTCAATTTCCGCTCGTGCTGCTGCTGTTTCTTCCAGCACGTCTTCGATCACGGGTCGCTGTGGTTCCTTCTCGACCTTGGTGGTCTCGACAGATTCGACAGAGCTCACGTCTTCAACCGGAGGGGATGCTTTTCGCCGACGAGGTTTGGTCGTCTTCTTGGGCACATCCGAATCCATCTCAGTCATACAGCAATTCCCGCGGTCAAGAACTTGTGGCTCAACAACCAATCCCTAGCACATGCCAAGCGGTCTGCGAGTCACTTCCAAGCAAAACGAATTCCAATTCCTGGTGATGAACGACGGGAATCCGAAGAGAACAAAAGTGTCGTCTGTTCGATCGGTCGGCTTCCATTTCAATCGTTCTTCAGCTCCAGAAGGATTAAATCTGGTATCACCCGATTTCCAAACTATCCGCCAGATCACAACGCCACGAATCGCCAAATGCATTCCAGGTTGGTCATGGTGTGGCCACGAGCCGACCTGCGCCATCCCGTATGGGAGTGAGGTTTTCGCTCATCCAAGAATTTCGCAATGACGGATTTGAGCGAACGACAATTGTCGCCGTCAGCCATCTGATGTTGCGAGCCGTTCTCGGTTGAGGCGTCCATCCCTCTCACGTGACGACAAAGGAAATAACGATCCGGAAGGCAGTCGCAAGCACCGCTTCTCGTCCGGCGAGGAAAAAACAAGCGCCCCGCAGAAGATTCGCCGCGAACAACAGGCTCCCCGCGCCACAAATTCCAACCTGATTGACCAACCGTCAAACAGGCTGAATAAGATAACTCGCGAGGTTACTGCGGCGGAGCACCACGTGCAATTCCACGCCGTCGGAGTCTGACAAGAGATCTGCTAGAGTCTCTTTTGCCACCCGGACACGGCTTCACACCCCGTCTTCCTGGCAGCCAAAATCTGATTCTGATTTCTCAGAACCCAATATCAACGTATCAAAGATAATATCGAATGCAAGTGTTCTGTCAATTCAAGTCTTGCAGTTTGCGCCAGTTTCGTTGCACATCGAAGCGAACGTGGCCGTGCAGAATCGGCTGGCAATTGGTAGCCCCGGCGAGCTAGGCTTTAGGCTCTGGTCGCTTTCAGTCCCGGCGCGACTTCTCGCTACCAGAAACTGTCATCGATTCTCGGCAGAAGCCCTGCCCTGTCTTCGCTTTTTTATTGGAGCCCTGCAATCTTGGTCTCATTTTACTGCGTCGACCGCCCCTATCCCCACAGCAGCGATCATCGATTGACCACAGTCAGAACGCTGGCCACGATGCTGTTGATGGCGTTTGCCATTCCGTCCGGACAGGCGGATGAACCCGCGGCACCCGGATTTCGGCCTGACGCGGTCCTCTTCAAAAACGCCAAGGTGGTACTGGCACCGGGGCAGGTCATCGAAAAGGCGCACGTGCTGGTTCGCCATGGTCGAATCAGTGGAGTCGGGGCCGAGACTCCGATCCCCCCTGATGCCGAAGTCATCGACGCCGATGGTCTGACGATTCTGCCGGGATTCATTGATGCCGGTGCTGCGGCCTTCCTGCAGGATGCCAAGCCGCAGCCGGTGGCAGGTCGCGCGGTCGAAATCTCCAAATATGCTCTCGCGGGAATGCGTCAGGATGATCGGAATGGGCTGACGCCCGAATTTGCCGCGGGCGAACATCTGTCGGCCAAACCGGAAGATCAAGAACGATATCGGCAGGCCGGTTTCGTGGCTGTGCATGTCCTGCCCAACGGCCGCATCGCCAGTGGTCGCGGCACCGTGTTGAACCTGGCGTCGCTGCCCCTGCGTGAATCAATTCTGGTCCCGGTTTCATTCGCTACGATGCAATTATCGGAACGAGGCGGGGGCGAGTACCCGTCCACTAATATGGGCGTGCATGCTCACCTGCGGCAGGCATTTTTAGATGCCGAACGTCATGCCACTCAACAGCGACTTTTTAAGGCGAATACTCCGAACGTCACACGCAGCGCGACGGATGCCGCGCTCGATGCTATGAATGAGATGCGAACGCCAGCGGTGAAGACCGTATTTGTCGCATTCTCGCGAGACGATCACGATCGCTCGTTGAGTTTCGCGAGCGAGCATCAGCTTCGTCCCGTGATCTGGGGTGGTCACGAGGCCTACCGCGTGATCGATCGGCTGAAGAAGACCGACACAGACGTGATTGTTCACGTCGATTTTGGTGAGGAACCAAAGCTAGACGCCCCTAAACCGGGTGATGATCCCTATGCAGACCTCGCGGATCCGCAGCGAGTCCGCGAACACAAACGGAACGAATGGAAGCAGCGAGTGGCCGGTTTGGCCGAATTGCAAAAGGCAGGAGTGCGATTCGCAGTCTCGTCTCGTGATGGAAAATCGCCCAGCGATGTCCTCAAGGGGCTTCGCCAGGCAATCGCCAACGGGTTAGATCGAGATGCCGCTCTGGCTGCGATCACCACGCAACCCGCCGCGATGCTGGGATTGGATCAAGAACTTGGCACGATCGCTGTTGGTCGGCCTGCATATTTCACCGTGATGACCGGAGCCTTCGACAACGACCAGTCCAAGGTCCGCCATGTCGTCATCAATGGCTATCGGTACGAATACAACAAAGATGCCAAGCCAATCGCTCCGGCCACACCGGGTCAAGCCGCTCCATTGCAGGTTGGCGGAACATGGACTGTCGAAATTGAATCGGCCGAAGGCAAAGTCCGCGGCGAACTGGAGCTGGTGCAGACAGACCGAGCCTTGTCCGGCCGCTTTAAGAGCAATCAAGGTGACGGGCGATTATCATCGGGCAAAGTGTCGGCCGAGGCCGTTGAATTCGTGGTCTCGATCGGTGCCGGCGACAATATCATTGCGCTGAAGTTCGAGGGGAAGCTCAATGGCGCGGCGATGCAAGGAAATTTGAAGTCGCCATTTGGGGCGGCGACGAAATGGACGGCCGCGCGACAGGATCCGAAACCGCAACCGAATGCCGCGATTCAATTGACGACGATTGAAGCGGCTGATGATCCGCAGGCCTCCGCTGACGCGACGACTCCTTCCAATGAGAAGTCGACTGTGTCGATGGAACAACCTGTTGAGTTCCCCGCAGATCGCCGGGCTCGGCCAGTGCAAACCGGCGGTAATGTCCTGATCAAAGGGGGCACGGTCTTGACTGCGACAGGTCAGACACTGCCCGCGACATCGATCCTGATCAAAAACGGCACCATCATCGCCATCGGCCCCGATCTGCAGCCTGATCCAGGTATGCAGGTGATTGATGCGACCGATCGGTTTGTGATGCCGGGAATCATCGACACTCACAGCCATATCATGATCTCGAATGGTCTGGGAGGCGTGAACGAGGCAACCGCGTCGATTGTCTGCGAAGTTCGGGTTCGCGATGTCGTGAATTCCGCGGACCCCAGCGAATACCGCGCACTGGCGGGCGGTGTGACGACGGCTCGATTGTTGCATGGATCAGCGAACAGTATCGGTGGCCAGGATGCGGTCGTGCAACTCAAGCACGGCGTCAGCGCCAATGATCATCTATTTCCCGGAGCACATACCGGTGTGAAGTTCGCACTTGGCGAGAATGTGAAGGCCCGCACGGGGCGATTTCCAAACACCCGACTGGGGGTGGAAGCGACATTAAACCGTGCATTCCTTGAAGCACTTGACTATCGACGGCAGTGGCAGGAATTCGAAAAAGCTCGGCAACAGGCCGGAGCCGACGCCGACAAATTGTTGCCGCCTCGTCGTGACTTACGACTCGAGGCACTCGTCGGGATTCTGAATGGCGAGAAGTTCATTCATTCGCACTGCTATCGCGCGGATGAAATCCTGATGCTGCTGCGGGTCGCCGAGAACCACGGCATTCGTGTCTGGTCCTTGCAGCATGTGCTGGAAGGCTACAAGGTTGCTCCGGAGATTGTGAAGCATGGGGCCAGTTGCAGCACGTTCGCCGACTGGTGGGCGTACAAGGTTGAGGCGTTCGATGCGATTCCTCAAAATGCAGCGTTGCTGCATGAGGCAGGAGCCAATGCGGTTATCAAGAGTGATGATTGGGAACTGATTCGGCATCTGTATCTCGAAGCTGCCAAGACGGTTCGCTATGGCAACATGCCCCCCGACATTGCTCTGCAGACGATCACGCTCAATCCTGCCAGAGAGTTGGGGTTGTCGGATCGACTGGGATCGATCGAAGTGGGCAAGCAGGCAGACGTGGCCATTTTCAGCGGTCACCCTCTGAACGCGTTCTCACGTTGCGAACAAACCTTGATTGCGGGCGAAGTCTATTTCACGCGTGATAAGCAGCCGAGCGCGATGTCGGCCGTTGCGGCTGCAGCGAGTGCCAAACCTTCCGCGTTAAACCTGCCCAAGCCCGAAGAGCGATCTCCTTGGATCGACATGAATGCCGCGAAGTCGCCTCGATATGCGATCGTCGGTGCCACCGTGCATCCTGTAGACGCCGAAGATATTACCAATGGCGTCGTGCTGATTGATGCTGGAAAGATCGCCGCGGTTGGTCCTCAGAGCTTGCCAATTCCCGATGATTACGCGGTGCTGACTGCCAACGGCCTGCATATCTATCCCGGTCTGATCGACGCGGGGACGTCAGTCGGATTGATCGAAATCAGCAAAGTGCGCGAGACCAGTGATTTGAGCGAGATCGGTCAGTTCCAGGCCGATCTGCGAGCGGGTATCGCGGTGAATCCCGATTCGGAATTGATTCCGGTGGCAAGGGCCGGCGGCATCACGACGACGCTGTGTCTTCCTGCGGGGGGCGGCAATATGACATCACATGGCCATGTCCACGGACCTATCATCGCGGGTCAGGTTTCGATGGTGCAATTCGCGGGTTGGACGATGCCCGAGATGGTCTTCAACATGGAAGCTGGCCTGCACTTGTTGTGGCCAACAGGGAAAGAACGTAAGCAACCGATCGAAGAATTGAAGCGGCATTTGATGGCAGCACGGCTTTACGACGCTACGAAAGCTGCAGAAGCGGAAGCTGCCAAAAACGGGCCACAACCTGGCGGCCCAACGCTCTTGGTCGATCCGCGTTATGAAGCATTGCGACCATATTTGCGAGGTGAACGGCCTGTCTACGTTGAAGCGGAAACGAAGCAGGAGATCGTCGAGGTTCTGCATTTTGCTCAACAGGAGAAACTGAAAGTCGTCCTGTGTGGTGCGATCGACGCCTGGAAGGTGGCCGATCAGATCAAGGCCGCAGGAGTCTCGGTGATTGTCGGCCCAGTCATGCGCAAGCCGCAAGAAGAATACGATCCGTTCGATGCGCCATATGCCAATGCCGGTCGTCTGCAGGAAGCGGGAGTCAAATTCTGCTTCCGATCGGATACGGCTTCGAACAGTCGAAACGTTCCATTTGAAGCGGCGATGTCGGTCGCTTACGGACTTTCCGAGCAAGCGGCTCTCAAAGGAGTGACACTCACCTCGGCTGAAATCCTGGGGGTCGCCGATCGGATGGGGTCGCTGACCGCCGGTAAGTGGGCCAACGCCATCATCACAGACGGATCGCCATTACAAGAGACGACGCAGATCAAGGGGATTTTAATTCAGGGACAACCGTTCGCACCGGAAAGTCGTCAGACGAAGTTTTACGATAAGTATCGGGCACGGCTGAAGAAATAAATTAGCACGCGTGGTGCGTTGGCTTCGTCAAGGTGTTGATTGTAAGTCGAAGTCGACCGTGTTTTTGCCCGGCGTGATGTCGGCAGCCAGAACCGTATTAGTACTGTTGTATCGCTTGGGGACTCGTTCTTCGTGTTCGACCATCTGTCCGGTGGCAGGATCGACAGCCTCGTAAGCCGTTGTGATTCGGACGCTGTGTTTGCCGGTCTTGGCACCGCGGGTGCTGCCGATGTAGATCAGGTTGAAGGTTCCTTTGGCGTCGGTTTTGTCCTGTGAGACGCGGCCCCCTTCCGTCGGACTGAAAGAGATGATTGCCCCTTCCAGGGGCTTGCCGTCAATTGTCACGGTACCTCGAACAACGCCCAAGTCGGGTTGATCGGACTTTGCGCTGCACCCGAAAGAGAGCAGCATTCCGGTGGCGGCGATGCCAAGGAGAATTTGTTGGAATTGCTTCATCAGAAAATCCACGGCTTTGATTGAAGGGCCCGCGATCCAAGGTTTGCTGGAAGTGCCTGGTTAGTGCGGGTCGCCCTTCCGTGTCGCGTTGAAACATGGGTTAGACAGAGTGGGGTTCCGCTCGCGGGACGCCACAGTCAGGTGGGAGGCGCTTTAGAACTCGCCCAGGACCATGCCGTCGTCTCGCGACATCAGACGCTCCATGGTGCTGTCTGTTGTGGCCGTGGCGATGTTGTGATCCACGTTCTCGCTGATAAAACGTACCGCCCCATCACCCATCAGGAAGTGTGCTCCACCGACGTGTTGGCTGCTGTAGTTTCGTCGGAAATCGCCCGCAGTGGGGCTGGAAGTGCTGTTGATCAGCGACAGACCGCAACTGTGAGTCATCATCAATCCACGGTTGTCATCGCCGACGGCCTGCTCGGCACCGCGAATCCCGTAGATCGTGGCAGCATAAACCTTAACGCCGCGAAGCTGATAGGCGCGTTCGCCGACGAGTAACGTGTTACTCAGTCCATCGGAGATGTCACGCATCGAGCAGCCACTGTTGCGCCAGGCGGTTCCATTCGCGAATTGGACACTGCCTGCCGCCGAGAGAGGGCCGGTGTCACTTCGGAGCGAACGGCTGGCATTATTCGCGGTGTAGTTGGAAGTCGCCGTCGGGACCCCTTGAATCCGGTATCCGTTCGAGGAGGGAGCAGGTAGATCGGGAGGCTGAGGCCCATCATTCAATGTCGGTCCAGTATCGGACGGACATCGAAATGCGGGGAGCGAGGTCTGCAATCCGGCTCGGCACCCGTTGACGGACGTGTCTCCCACGCAGGCTGTCATCGTGTTGTTGCCGGGATTGAGCTTTGAATAAAGCGGAGCCTGATCGATGTACGGCAGCAGGTACGTCGCCCAACTCCAGTTTCCGTCGAGAACGCTATCCGCGGTGCCAGAGAATTGCATCACGTAGCCAGGGGGCATGCGTTGAGTCACGTCGTGATAGTTGTGGATTGCCAGTCCAATCTGCTTCAGGTTGTTTTTGCACTGCGTCCGGCGTGCCGCTTCACGCGCCTGCTGCACCGCCGGCAGTAACAGGGCGATCAGCACCGCGATGATCGCGATGACGACCAGAAGTTCGATAAGGGTGAAGCCCGATCGACGAGAGCGCATCGTGAGACCTCGCTGAAGCTAGATGTGAGAAGCGGAAAAAAGGCGAATGCCATGCAATGGAAAAGGACCGTAATCGGGAATTTGTGCAGGCTGACGTGAGGACGCACAAATTCGCACAGATATCTTCTCCGGCCGAATCGAAATTCCCCGCGAGATTTTAAGGAACGTGGGAAAAAAGTTGGACAGTCCGGTGTCTGCCTGTCTGGAGCCTGTCCATTGGATTGCTGATACGGTCTTCAGGCCAATCCCTTCCGGTTAAGGTCATGGTTCGTAAACCTGCCTGTTAATTTGGCTTTCTTTGATCCAGGCCGGTTGATGACAGGGGAATTTTGCATCCCGCAGGAGATAGTATGGACGACGATGGATCGTGTTCCCGGGAAGCGAATTGTGTCGAAGCAAGTGGAAGCTGGTCATCCGTGCGTGGATCTACGATTGCTCGATAAGGGGCTGCAGCGTGGACGGTGGGCTATTCGCATCGCTAATTGTCAAAAATGATCGCCGATTAATTCGGTACATTATGACTCTCATTCCGCGACGCGATGAAGCTGAAGAGATTTTGCAGCGGACGGCGACGGCGTTGTGGGAGAATTTCGGCGAGTACGACACCGCGCGAGACTTCTATCCCTGGGCGTCGCGGTTTGCTTACTTCGAAGTGTTGAAATATCGACGGGATCACGCGCGCGAACGCCTGGTGTTTCGGGAAGACATCCTGCAAATCGTGGCCGAGACTCGCGATTCCATGGAAGACCTGCTCGAGCATCGACGGGAGGCACTGTTGCTGTGCCTGGGTCAATTCGTTGCGGCGGATGTTGAGTTGTTGCGCCGACGGTACTGCAGTCGAGAGAGTATCGCCGTGCTGGCTCAGGAAATTGGGGCGACTGCCAAGTCCCTATATCGTCGTCTGGACCGAATTCGCGAACGCCTTGCCGACTGCGTCTCTCGCCGAGTGGCGGCGATGAGCATTGAGGAGTAGAACCGTGGGTGGCGAAATTGATAGTCGCGAGTATGGCCAACTGTTTCGTCAGTTGCTCGATGGTGATTTGACCGATGCCGAATTCGCAGTGCTCGAACAGCGGTTGAAAGAGGATCCTTCGCTACGATCGCGGTATGTGCAGTTCGTTGATCTGGAAACCTGTCTGCAGGACGAGTTGAGTCATCGTGCTGAGACTTCGCTGATCTCTCCAAAGTTGAAGCCTGTCTGGCCGTGGTATCTGGCGGCCGTGGTCGCGACTGCGGCTGGTCTACTGCTGGCAGTGAATCTTTTTCACTCGCCAGAGCAAGTGGCGATCGTTCCGCTGCCGCCGTCGCCGGTTCAACAGGTTCCCGCACTGTACATGGCGGCTCCCCTACAGGGGTTGCCGGTCGTGGCTGTGGTGACAGCGTTGGATGGAGTCACTCAGCCAGAGCTGCGCGACCGGCTGGAAGTGGGGACTCGACTAAAGTCCGGTATCCTGAAGCTCACTGACGGTGAAGTGCAGTTGGATTTTCTCGGGGGGGCGCGCCTGCTGTTGAGTGCTCCTGCGGAACTGCACATGGTGTCGAATTCATCGGCCACGCTGGTGAGTGGCGCGGCCGGGGTTCGCGTGCTGCATGCTCAGAAAAACTTTGTCTTAAATGCACCTGATGTTGCCGTGGTGGACTTGGGAACGGAGTTCGCCGTCCGCGTGGATGCCAGTCGCCAGACTCAAGTGCATGTCTATGCCGGTGAAGTCGAAATTTCGATGTTGGGTGACGATGGCAACACCTTGATCAGTCAGCGTCTGGCGGAACGCGGGACCATGTTGGTCGACCCGCAATCGCGGCTGTTCACTCCCCTGGCCGCCCCGACCACTTCGCTGCCACGCGTGCGGGCACCCGACGCGGCCGATCTGGTGGTGACTCGTGAATATGTGCAGCACATCCAGCAATCGAAGCCGTATTTGTACTGGCGATTTGATTCGATGGAGGGTGGTGTCGTTCGCGATGAATCGGGCAATTCCTTTGATGCTCACGTTGTCGCGGCACCGGAAGACGCAGGGGCGATCCGAGTCACCAATGGCGTCCTGGCGTTGGCGGCTAGTGCCGGCCCTCGAAGTTTGGTTTCTGTGAATCCGGTTCCGAATTTTAACAGTGACGACTTCAGCATCGAACTGTGGGTGATGCCGGCGGAGTTATCGCAAGCGGTGGTCCTGGGCGTGTTGCTCCCCAGCGAGAGTCCAGTCCTCATGCATCTGAACTTGATTGAGTTGGCTCATAACACGGCGCTCGTTCATCAACCGGGTGTGATCAGGTTTCTGCATCGTCAACCCGCTCGCCGACTGGGCGGATACAACCTGTTCTCGCAGGATGTTTGTACGCCGGGCATCTGGACGCATGTCGTCGCGACCAAGGCGATCGATGAACTGAAGCTGTATGTCAACGGCCAGCTGATTCGAACCGTCTCGGGCCCGGGGACGGGGGCGAGAGATGATCTGAGTTACAGCATCATGCTGGGTCAATTGGCACCCGCCAATAGAGACCGACAATTCAACGGCCTGATCGACGAAGTCGCCATTTATCGTCGAGTCATGCCCATCGAAGAGATCGCCCGCCACTACTGGTCGATCGTCCGACCGTCGATGTCGACCGCGAGCCGTCCTCGTAATAGTTCTAGTATTGTTGCCAGTTCGTCGCCGTGAATCGTCTGCTTACGCTAATATTGTCGCCCTGATTGCGACAAATGGTTCCGCTTGGGAGTGCATTCTGCATGGGGGCAATCACACCGCGAGCTTTCAAAGTGATTGCGAGTGTCGCCGCGCTGGGGATTCTTTCCGCAACGGCCTGGGGTGCCGACCGTATTCGCTTCAATGAGCAAATTCGGCCTTTGCTGTCTGATCGTTGCTTTGCCTGTCACGGACCCGATGCCAAGCGACGCGAGGCGGACCTGCGATTGGATGTGCGAGCGGACGCGGTTGGCGAAGGGGAAGGCCCCGCAGGTATTGTCCCCGGACGGCCCGGCCAGAGTCCGCTGTGGCAGCGCATCACGTCGACCGACGCAGATCTGCAGATGCCGCCCCCATCTTCGAAGAAACCAAAGTTTTCCGACGACGAATTAAAACTGATTCAAGAGTGGATTGCTCAGGGGGCGGAATATGAAGGTCATTGGGCGTTCCTTCCATTGGGTCACGTTGTCGGGCCAACGGTTGTACTGCCGACGCGAAATTCGATCGATGCCTTCGTTCGATCCAAATTGGAGCGGCTGGGAGTTCAGCCGTCGCCACCGACTGACCGTGCGACACTTCTGCGACGCGTGACGTTAGATCTCACCGGCTTGGCACCCTCACCTGAGGATGTGACCTCTTTTCTGGAAGATGATCGAGAGGATGCGTACGAGCGAGTCGTGGATCAGCTGTTGGGCTCACCTCACTATGGTGAGCGGTGGGGGCGTCACTGGCTCGATCAAGCTCGGTACGCTGATTCCAACGGATATGCCATCGATGCTCCACGAGACATGTGGCCCTACCGCGATTGGGTGATTGACGCAGTAAATCGCGATCTGCCATTCGATCAGTTTACGGTTGAACAATTGGCGGGCGATTTGTTGCCAAGTCCAACGAAATCGCAATTGATTGCGACCGGATTTCATCGCAATACCTTGATCAACCAGGAAGGTGGTAGTGACCGCGAGCAGTTCCGCGTCGAGGCGGCGCTGGATCGAGTGAATACGACTGGCGCGGTCTGGTTGGGGTTAACCGTCGGCTGCGCTCAATGCCACACGCACAAGTTTGACCCTATCACCCACCGCGAATACTACGAGCTATTCGCATTCTTCAACTCGGCTCAAGATGCCAACGATCGTGGACCGACCATCGAAGTTCGGCGCGGTGAAGTCTTCGGCAATCCCGAAGTCCTGCCGGCAGAATCGCGTCCGCTCTCAAAAGACGAGCTAGCCAAGTTGCGCACCGAATGGGAAGACGCAAAACGCTCGAAATTGGCCGGAAGTCCCGCCGTCGAAGTTTGGTCGCCGTTGAAGTATCAAGTTCTGGAGACCGAATCGAAGCTCGGCAGACTCGAACGCGGTAATGAGAACTCTGTGGTCTATGATCGAAAGGGTTCTGCGAACGAGCGTTTTGTGATCACCGGCGCGACCGAACTGTCTCGCGTGGTGGCCGTTCGATTGCGCGTGTTGATGCATGAGACACTGCCGAAACACGGGCCGGGGACCGCTGGCAACGGAAACTTCGTCCTTTCTGAATTCCGGCTGCGAATGGGTGACGAGAGCCTGACGATTGCACGGGCTTTTGCCGACCACGAGCAACCCAGCTATCCGATTTCGGCGGCGATCGACGGGGACACATCAACAGGGTGGGCAATTAACGTGGGGCCGCAATCAACGGCCAAGATGAATGCCAATCACGAAGCGGTGTTTGTCCTGACTCAACCCGTAGATCTGACTGATCGGCATTTGACTGTTGAAATGGCGCACGATGTGAATCGCAACTACACGATCGGGCGGTTCGCGATCGATGTGACAGCGACCGTGCCTGACGAACGGCAGGTCGAAGATCCCGTTCTGGTCGAAGCACTCCAGACACCTCTGGCTCAACGATCGCAACAGCAGCTGGAAACAGTTCGGACGGCGTTCGAGAAGGCTGAACCTTTGGCGAACCCTGCAAAAAAGGAACCCAACCCGAAGATCGCGCAGTACATGATAATGCGAGATCAGCCGCAACCACGCGAGACGTTCATTTTCACACGTGGCGACTTTACTCGTCCCGACAAGTCCATCGGTCGACTGTCACCAGGACTGTTGTCGGCTGTCTCGCCGGCTCGGAAAGATGTTCGTAACAGGCTTGATCTGGCTCAGTGGCTGGTTCATCCAGAGAATCCGTTGACGTCGCGTGTGGCAGTCAATCGGATCTGGATGCGCTACTTTGGCCGCGGACTCGTCGAGACCGAAGAAGATTTTGGGACGCAGGGAACGCCGCCAACTCACCCCGAGTTGTTGGACTGGCTGAGTCGCGATTTTCAACGCGGACACTGGAGCGTGAAAGGGACGCATCGATCGATCGTGACCAGTGAGACGTATCGGCAGTCGTCGTCGGATCGGCCCGACTTGTTGGAGCGAGATCCGCGAAATCTACTGCTGGCTCGACAGCAGCGTTTGCGGTTGGAGGCGGAAATCACGCGGGATGTCGCGTTAGTTGCCAGCGGTGAATTCGATTCCACTATGGGGGGCCCCAGTGTGTTTCCGCCGCAGCCCGATGGAATGTATGCGTTCACTCAAGTTCAGAAGCAGTGGCCGACCGAATCGGGCAGCCAGCGCGTCCGCAGGACGCTGTACACGTTCTACTATCGCAGCGCTCCCTACCCGCTGTTCACAACGTTCGATGCGCCTGATTTTCAAGCCACGTGTACTCGGCGACTTCGATCGAATACGCCTCTGCAGGCACTCACTCTCGCCAATGACGCGGTCTTCGTTGAACTCGCTCGGGCCCTCGCTGTAAGGCTAGCTTCGGATGTGCCAGGCCCGTTTGCAGCGAAGCTCGACGAACGAATTGATCGAGCTGCGCTACTGTGTTTCGCGCGGAAGCCGACCACTGGCGAAGCAAAGGCTCTGCGCGATTTTGTGATCGCGCAAGTTGCCGAATTTGATGATGATCGGACTGCCGCAGACAAGTTGATTTCCCCTGCCCTGCGGGCTCGCCTGCCAGCGTCTGAAGGGGCTGCTTTGGTCTTGTTGGCAAGAGCTCTGCTCAACGCCGACAATTTTATTACTCGCGAATAGCCGACTCGAATGCGATTGCCATGATCCCTCGTGACCTTCTTCGTGATCAGACTCGACGACACTTCCTCGGTCAGTGTGGCCTGGGGCTGGGTTCCATTGCGCTGCAGTCGTTGCTGCAGTCCGAAGGTTGTGCGGCACCTCCGCAACTCGACCCCGCCAATGCCATGTTGCCGCGACAGCCTCCGTTCATGCCGCGAGTGAAGAGGGTGATCTATCTGTTCATGGCGGGTGGTCCCAGCCAACTTGAGTTGTTCGAAGACAAGCCTAAGCTGCGTGAGTTTTCTGGGCAAACGCCTCCTCCGAGCATGCTGAGTGGAAAGCGATTCGCATTTCTGAAAGGGAATGAAACGCTGCTGGGCAACACGCGAAAATTTGGTACATACGGCGAATGTGGCATGTCGCTCAGCGAATTGCTGCCCCATCATCGGAAGATTGTTGATGAAGTCTGTTGGTTGCGTGGGATGACGACGGATGTTTTTAATCACGGCCCGGCCAAGCTGTTTATGAATACTGGTTTCCAGGTTCCGGGTCGACCGAGCTTTGGATCTTGGGTCACGTATGGCCTGGGTAGTGAGGCGAGTGATCTGCCTGGTTTCGTCGTCTTACAAAGCGGCCCGCGTGGTCCGCGTGCCGGTGCGTCGCTGTGGAGTAGCGGATTCTTGCCAACCGCTTTTCAGGGTGTTCCATTTCGTGGGCAGGGAGATCCAATCCTTCATCTCAAAAGCCCGGCGGGGATCAGCCGCGAACGTGAACGTCAGTTCCATGATGTTGTGACGGCACTGAATAAAGATCGGTTTCAGGAGACGGGTGATCCTGAGATTCTGACGCGAATCAATGCTTATGAAACGGCATTTCAAATGCAGGCGAGTGCTCCCGAGTTGATGGACCTTTCTCAGGAGACAGCCGGCACCTTGGCCAGCTATGGTGTTGAATCGTCCAAGCCGTCGTTTGCGAGGAACTGCTTGCTGGCGCGTCGTTTGGTCGAGCGTGGGGTTCGGTTCGTACAGTTGTATCACACGAATTGGGACAGTCATGGCGGACCGGGGGAGAACCTGAATGGTGACTTCGAAAAGGTCGTGCATGATGTCGATCAAGCCAGTGCCGCGTTGATCCTGGACTTGAAGCAGCGCGGCCTACTGGAGGACACCTTGGTGATCTGGGGCGGCGAATTTGGACGCACCCCGATGGGCGAAGTTCGCAGCACGATTGGACGCGATCATCATATCGATGCCTTCACGCTCTGGGTCGCTGGCGGTGGCGTCAAAGCGGGGCACATTCACGGCGCGACCGACGAACTCGGTTTCGGTCCCACAGAAGGTAAGGTTCACGTCTATGACCTGCACGCGACTCTGCTACACTTGCTTGGTTTCGACCACGAGAAGCTGACCTACCGAATCCAGGGGCGGGACTTTCGGTTGACCGATGTTCATGGCAACGTGGTCCCCGAAATTCTGGCATGAGTTGGTCCATCTTCCGTTCGTGAATCGGCTGCCGGATTGTTTCGTGGTCATCGTGCCGTCAGAATCTGCTCGCAGATGGTTGCCTGTCTTGTGAGGCAATTGTCGCCAATGAAGCATATTCCGAGGGACTGTCATGCGACGATCACGTCCTCTTGTCTGTGAGATCTTTCGAGTCTCGCTCATCGTTTGCGCTCTCGCATGGCCATTGGTGGCGACCGAATGCTTCGCGCAGAATCTGATCGGCAAGAAGGTGACCGTCATCAAATGGGATGCCGAATTTCGGTCCGAAGACAATAAGGTGATCGGCACATCAGAACTCGGGAAGAACTACGAAGTCTATACGGCCAAAGGGAACAAATTGTTCGTGCGCGAGCGCGATGGATACATCCTGCGTGCCGATGTCGTCCTCTATGATATGGCGGTGAACCACTTCACCACGATCGTCAAGCGGAAGCATTCGGCGAACGCCTATTACGACCGTGGCGTTGCTTTGGAGGAACGCGAAGAGCTGGACGAGGCCCTGAAAGATTACAACGAAGCGATTCGACGGAACGCCAAATTCTCTGAGGTCTACAACGCTCGTGCGAACATCTGGTCTCAGAAGGGAGAACTCGATAAGGCACTCGATGATTATGGCAAGTCGCTTCAACTGGATCCGATGAGCAGCCTGGTTCTCTGCAATCGAGGAATGGTGTGGGTGGCGAAGGAGGACTACGATCGCGCCCTGGTCGATTACAACGAAGCGATTCGCATCGACCCCACCTATGCTGACACGTATCGCGAACGAGCCGAGGTGTGGCAGAAGAAGTCAAAGCTCGACAAAGCGATCGCTGACTATGACCAGGCACTGCGGTTGCAGTCAGCAGATCAAGAGTCGAGGTTAAATCGAGCCTTTCTGCGAGGGCTTCAGGGTGACGATGACGACGCGATTGCCGACTACAACGAATTGCTGCGACGCGAGCCGAATCATGCTCGCGCACTTCAGCTACGCGGCCTCATTTGGCTCAAAAAGGGCGTCTATGTGACTGCGGCTGAGGACCTTGAACAGGCCATCGAAGCTGATCCAACCGACTTCAATCTGCCGATACACCTCGCCCTGTTGCGTGCCGCCTGTCCTGATGACAATCTGCGAAACGGACGCAACGCGATGGAATTGATGACGAAGGCAAAAGAGCTGGGGGATTGGAAGAAGTCTTATTCTTATCTCGCGACCTTGGCAGCGGCTCATGCCGAGCTGGGCGAATTTGACAAAGCGATTGAAGTGGAAAACAGTCTGAACGATCGGATCCCTGAAGGGCTTAAAGCGGAGCATGAAACGCGACTGAAGCTGTATCAGGACCGCAAGCCCTATCGCCTGGTTGCGGAACTCGCAAGCAAAAAGGCTGAGCAGAAGTGAATCGGCTTGCGGTCAGTTGCTGCTAATGAAAAGCGACGACCAGACCGATCACTGCGGCGGCTAAGGCAGCCCCTGCAATCAACGCGATTTGAAGGGGCGTGCGAGAACGAACGACGACAGCGGGGCCTTTGGCGGCGCTGGCACCAGCGCTCTCGAAGCGAAGTCGTAATGAGTTTCCAATGGAAATGACATCACCATCTGCAATCTGACGGCGATTCACCGGCTTTCCATTCACGCGAGTCCCGTTGCGACTCTTGAAGTCGTTGATCCACCACGAACTGCCGTCGAAGTGTAACTCGCAATGCCTTCCCGAAACGGAAGGCTCCGGGACTTGCAGGTCAGACTGGTCTGCTCGACCGATGACGATCCGCTCGGCGATCAACGGGATTTCTGGTCCGCCGCCGAGTTGGATCAATACCTTGCCACGATGCGGAGCGCGGAAGTCAGACGTGAAATCAACGGAGCCATTGACCGAAACCTGCCGGTCAATCAATTGAACTTCAGGCCGTCCGGCTGGGCTCTGTCCTGCGGCAAGTTCGCGACCCATTCGGGCGGATCGTTCCGCATGCAATCGGTCCGAAGCTTCGGCCACCGAACTGAGTTTCGACAAGCGGGTCGTCGAACTGGCGGCTCCTGGTCGACTCTTATGCAACTCAGTCAGCTTTTCCAGCGCGCTTTGAGTCCGCTCCGCCAGGATCTCTGGAAGGTCAAATTTGACGGCTTCGCTCTTGGACCATTTGGCGAGGGCCTCTGCTGCGTCAGCCGCAGTCTGGAAGCGGTCATCTGGATTTTTGGCCAGCATCTTCGTGACGATATCGGCGATACCTTGCGGAATCTCGGGAACGAGGTCGCGGACGGAGCGCGGAGTCTGAGTCTGATGCGCCTTCACGACTTCGTGTGGATTCCTTAGCGGAAAGACCGTATCGCCGGTCAACGCCGAGAACAGCGTACATCCCAAACCATAGACATCGGACCGGGCATCCGCGGTCAAGCTGTCTCGTGCTTGTTCTGGTGCCATGAAGGCGGGGGTTCCAATGCACTCGTGGCCGAAGATCATGGCCATCGAGAATTCTGCGCCCCCTTCCCCTTCACGCATCATTGCCAGGCCGAAGTCCAACAACTTGACGTGGCCCCGGTGGTCAATCAGCAGGTTTTGCGGTTTCACATCGCGGTGGACCAATCCACGATCATGAGCATGACTCAACCCAAGTGCCGCCTGTCGTCCTACATCGCAAGCGAGTGACCATGATAGTCGTCTACGACGCAACAGCAGTTCCAGCAGGCTGGGGCCTTCTACGTAATCCATCACCATGTACATCAGCCCGCCGGCAGATCCGGTGGCACGAGTGCGAACGATGTGGGGATGATCGAGCAGCAGTCCTGCGCGGGCTTCCTGTTGGAAGCGGGCGAGCATGCCGCGATCTTCTTTCAAGCGATCCAGCAGAACCTTCAGGGCGACCGATTCTTTCGAGTGACAGTCTTCGGCCCTGTAGACCCAGCCCATGCCACCCGCACCGAGCAGATCTAAGATGCGATAGTTGTCAAAGAAGAATCCGCGGGCCCGGCCCTCGAGCAGACGATCCGCCTGGTACTGCGTTAGCGATCCGCGCTCGATCAGTAGCCGAGCGGCATCATCATCGGTTTCGACACCACGACGCTGAAATTCGCGGGCAACAACCGTAACTTCTTCCGGAGAAAGCAACCTGCTCTTCGACAGGTGATCCCAGAATGCTCCGGAAATCAGCGGAGTCCGCATTCAAATTCCAACTTGAAAATGTGCGAGGTGATCGACAGGCCCGTCGCTCTAAATTATGCCCCACTCACTTCTAGACGACAAGCTGTATTGTGGTCAAAACACCGAATCCGCCAGCGACTTCGGCAAAATGCACCGCATCGTCAGATCCAAGAAGAACCCAACGGTCAAGCATCATCATCGGCCACGTTTCTCGAATCCGCAATCTAAAAAGACGGATTGTCTAATCGGTTGGGCGTGATCTAACTTCTGGTGCTTATTGCCGTATCGAGAGTTGGTCATCCGCCGATGAAACGATCTTTCTAAGGCTTTTTCCCACTGAGGAAAGTGCGAAGAAGTTCGTCGGCAGGTGAATAATTCGGGATAACGCGTCCAAGGCAATGACAGACCCGAACGCCTCTTCTCAACAAGGCCCAAGGAGTACGCTTCAAGCATATCGAAGGCAATTGAGGCGCATACACGGGCGAGCCGATTGCTCGCCCCGCCTGTGAATGCCTATCGCATCGCTGTTCGTTCGATCTTCTCGACCTTCACCGCCTGCTGAAGTCGCGTGAACTTCTGAGGATTGGCCTTGAACTGCTTGCGGCGCTCTTCCGACTTGAACAGATACAGCTCGTCATCGTAGAAGGCGGCATAGTCGGGAGTTCCTGCAATCGCTCGATCTGTCTCCCACAGGATCACGGGATCACAGCCCAACAACTTTGGTGCGAATGTTTCGGGAGATTTTCGGAACTCGATCAGTTCTTCTCGGGATGACATGTAGTAAAGGACGCCCTTGTAGTCCCAGCCGTAAGTTGCTGAACCTCGATTCCACTTTCGCGACTTCACGATGGCGACGGGGCTGTAACCATCCAGTCCCACGACCGGCTGCGGATCACCCAACTGAGGCTCGGGCTTGTTGGCAGCTTCCGATGGGGACTCGGCAGGTTCCTGATTGGCTGGGGGAGCGGGGTGAGCCTTCTGAAAGGCTACTTCGCACTGACGGACCAGCTTCATGTAGCCAGGTTGATCGAGATATCCCGAATGCAGCACGAGCACACGGCCCGTCAACGGATCAATTGCCATGTCCGTCGGCAGAATTTCGAACCCGTATCGCCGTACCAGATGCTGGTTCTTCTCCGAATTCAATTTGACGGCCACGAACCGAGTCGTCAGCACTTCCCTCACGGAAGACGAATTGAAAACGGTCTGTTCCATTTTCTGGCAGGGCATGCACCAGTCGGCATAGAAGTGCATCATCAGCGGCAACTTCTTTTCTTCGGCCTCACGCAGAGCGGCGTCGAAATCGGTCCGCCATAAGCTGGTGTCAGCTCCGACGACCAATCGCGGTGCTGCGAAGACCAGAGTCGCCAACCAGACTAGCGACCAGAAGAGACGAGCCATCCACTCTGAGGGGACCGCACCGAATCGATTGCCAAGTAGTGCTTGCATCCTCGCCGCTCCCGAATTCCATCTCTGCGCGTGCCGTCCAAGAGTGAGATATCGGACTTACGGCGATGGAGGCTGCGATCGGGAATGTGCGGTTTAGCAGAAACGTGGACAGCCTGTTGTGAACCTGTCGGATATGCCAATAGTAGCGATCTGCCTATGGATGATTGTTATCCTACCAGGGCACAAGTGGCGCATTGGCTTCATCTTGACCGGGTGTCGCGCGAGGCTCCGTCCAGTCCTCGATGGCGAGAATCTGAAGTGCAATCCCGGCCAGCTTCAGGAAATTGGCGAGCAATCGTCGACCCTGCTGAGTCAGCACTGATTCGGGGTGGAACTGAACACCGAACAGAGGCCACTTCTGATGCCTCAAGGCCATCGGAATCCCGTCTTCCGTGCGAGCCGTTACAATCAGATCCTTCGGCAAAGTTTCTTCGTCCACGATTAACGAATGATATCGGGTCGCTCGGAGGGGATTCGGAAGTTCTGCGAAGAGGCCTGTTCCGTCATGGAAAATGGGTGACGTTCTGCCATGCACGGGCCCTGGCGCGCGGATGACAGCACCTCCCAGTGCTGCTGCAATTGCCTGATGACCCAGGCAGACACCCAAAATCGGGATGGTCGGCCCGAACTCTCGAATCAGATCACACGAGACGCCGGCTTCTTTTGGAGTGCAGGGACCGGGTGAAATGACAATTGCCGAGGGCGACAATTGACGTGCCTCCTCGATCGAGATGGCGTCGTTACGAACCACCTGCATGTCGCAACCGAGCTCGGTTAGGTAACGAGCCAGGTTATAGGCGAAGCTGTCGTAGTTATCGATCAGAAGCAACATGCGAGTGGCCTGACGATGAGCAAAAGCTGACCAAGGAGAGGCCTGCTCAGTCGGTTGTCGAAATCTTTCCCAAGGCCCGGATCATCCCCGCGGCCTTCACCAGTGTTTCTTCGTATTCTGCCGCGGGATCCGACTGGGCGACGATGCCGCCGCCGACCCCACATTGAAGCCAGCCTTTTCGTTGAACGAAAGTCCGGATGAGCAGGTTGCTGTCGGTCTGGCCGTTGGCACCGACGTAAAACAGGCTGCCGCAATAAGGGCCTCGAGCTGTCGGCTCAAGTTCGGCGATGATCTGCATGGCGCGAACCTTTGGAGCTCCCGTGATCGAACCTCCCGGCCATGCGGCACGAAACAGATCCCAAACAGATCGATCACTGCATAGGCGGCCACGGACCTCAGAGACAAGGTGCTGCACCGTTTCGTAGGTCTCGACGCCACACAACTGCGGGACTCGGATCGAGCCGGGTTCGCAAACGCGCGACAGATCATTCCGCAACAAGTCGACAATCATCACGTTTTCCGCCTGATCTTTCTCGCTTTCTCGTAGTTCATCACGAGTAAACAAGTCCGCTTCCGGACCGCGATTGCGCCGACGAGTCCCCTTGATTGGTCGCGTCTCGACATCACGGCCATCAACTCGCAAGAAACGTTCGGGCGATGCACTGATTACGGCCCAGTCGTCCCATTGCAGAAATCCCGCGAATGGAGCGGGGTTCACTTTGCGCAAGCGTTCAAACAGGGTTGTTGCATCGAGCTGCGACGGAAATAGTAGTCGCTGGGTCAGGTTCGCCTGGAAGATGTCTCCCGCATGGATGTATTCGATGACTCGACGAACCGCCTGTAGATAGGCGTCCCGAGAAAAGTTGCTCGTCAGGCTCGACTTTGCCGCCATCTTGTACTGAGGGGCTAGCTGATCCCTTTCAAGAGTGGTTGCAGTAGCCACCGTGGCCGAAACTTGGTCCAGTGACAGGCGTTTCCGAATGTCCTGGGATCTCTGTTTTGCCTGCTCTCTGCGCCGAGACGGTTCCACCTCCGGCCAGCCTTGGGAGATCAACCACGCGCGTTGCTGTTCGTGATCCCAGGCAATCACCCAGTCATAAAGTCCCGCCGCCAGCGAGGGGAGTTGGAATTCGTCGTAACAAGCGGTCGGAATCCGCTCGAAGCATTGGCCGAGTTCGTATCCCATTAACCCGGCCACCCCGCCCTGGAAGGGGGGCAATCCTTCGATTGGGTCATTGGCAAGCGGGCCAAGCGTCGATTCCAGGAATCGGAAAGGATCGTCGCCGAAGACCCCTCTATCAGTCTGCCACCACTGAATCGGATCCGCAGTCAAGAAGGAATAGCGACCGACGGGATCTCGCCGAAGGGCGCTGTCGAGCACCAGCAGATTGGGCAGTGATTGCAGTTTTCGCGTCGCCGTCACGACATCCGGAGCTGGAATGAGCTCTTCGACTAGCGGAAAACCGGACGGTGCAGGCATGGAAGAGGGTGATTTCTTGGCGGATTAGATAGACGTTAAAGCGAATTGCATAAATAGGTTACGGATTTCATGCGATGTCAGATTTGCTCTTGAGAGGAGGTCTTGCGGCCGTGTGATTCCGCACGTCGCCGTTCCACCGCGCTGATTTCTTCGACTGTCAGAAAGCCCCACTTGAGTGCTTCATCCTGTCGGTATTGTTTCCCGAGCGTCAATGCCGTGCGGGCTTTGAATAGCTCCGTTCCCAGGTAGAACGCATGTTCGGGGGTCAAAGTTCCGACGACGGCAACCATTCTGTCGAAGACCTCGTAGGGATCGCTCCCGTGCCAATAGCCGTCGCGATTCATCAAATGAATCTCGCCTCGCTCGGCGAAGATTCGGAAATTGGGGTCGGTTAGTCGACTGGAGATCTCTCGCAATCCCTGGTCGCCCAGTTCGTGCAGGCGGGGATCTCGTAACATGACGAGTTGTCCACCCAGATGCTTGGGAAGCACGCTGTTCTGCAGGCTGTGGCGGACAAGTCGCCGCGCCACATCGAATTCGCGGACGGCGGTGCGTCCCCAGTTAATGACCTCCGTTGCCAGAACGCTTTTGATTTGAAGTTCTTCACAGAGCGCCGCCAGGATGAAGTTCACTCCGGCACTGTCCACTTCCGTCAGTTCCGTCAGATTACCGATTCCCATCATCATCTCGGCGTCGGGGAACTGTCGGCGAGTCTCGAAATAACGTGCGACTGACGGCGCAAAACCGAAGCCAATCGGCTCCAGAATGGGGTCCAGACGATAGGGGTGTCGTCGAGTATCAAGTTCCTGAAGTGTGGGCTTCCACGTCTTCAAATCACGTGGATCATCCGGAATGACGACTAGTTCTACGGGAAGTTGCGATGCCCACTCGAGATTGGACTGATTACAACTCAGGACAAGTTCTGCCCCCGCTTCAACAGCGGATTCCACTTCAGCTTGGTCAAAGCTGTCGACTGAAATGCGAAATCCCTCGCAGATCAATCGGCGAACAGTATCGGCAATATCTCCCCAGATTTCGCCAGGGATACAGCCGAGGTCGATGAGATCGGCCCCCGATTGCCGATAATGCTCGGCTTGTTGCAGGAGTGCCTGCCAGGTCATTCGCGGCGCGTGGTTGATCTCCGCCAGGATCTCGATGGAATAGGTCTCCAGCGATGGTTGTGACCGTCCATAACCGAAGTATTCTGGTAGCTCGAACAGATCCTTGGGGCCTCGTTCAAACGGAATTCCGAAGTGGTCGGACAGAGACTGCATGTCGCCACCGCACCAGCCCGGGATGAGGACTCGTTGGCAGCCATTCGGCACTTGAAGCTTGCGCTGGACCCACTCCACACGCATCAAAGCGGCAACCGAGATTCCCAGCACGGCAATCTCAAAGTCGAAGCCAACACGGTCAGCAAGCGGTTGTAAGACCTGACGCAACGATGCTTCAGCCAGACGCCCTGTCACGAAAAGGATGCGCTCACGCATGATGAGGCCTGACGTCGTCGGGCGATCTTGGTTCTGCCGGATGACGGGTTGCCATCATCGGACGGCACCTCCATTGCAGTTAATAACTTGGCCGGTCACGTACGAAGCGTCGTCGCTGGCGAGAAAACGGGCAAGTTTTGCAATATCTTCGGGCAATCCCCAACGACCCAGTGGGGTTTCACTCATCACTCGCTGCTGCCAACCTTCGCTGGCGCTTGATCCCCAAGCGGTTTTAATCCAGCCGGGGGCGATGCAGTTGACGCGAACGCTAGGCGCCAGACTGACGGCAAGAGAGCGGCTGAACCCCATGATGGCGTTTTTCGTCGCTGCGAATAACTCACCGCTATCGCCCGCCATACCGCGGTCAGATTGATCCCAGCCGATGGTCAGAATGACCCCGCCACCTTGTTTTTGCATTCGTTGGCCAACCGACTTCGCGAGCAGGATTCCGGCTTGCACATCGACTTCCAGCAATCGCTGTAACTTCTGTTCATAAGAAGCGTTAGCCGTGTCACCTGTCAGAACATCGACCCCAGCATTGTTGACCCAAATGTCCAGCCCGCCCCAGTGGTTGAAAGCCATATCTAAGAAGACATCTCTGTCATCGCGGCCAAAACTCGACGCCAAAGTGATCGCTTTTTGACCAATTCTGCGAACTTCTTCCGCCGTGCTCTCTGCTGCTTGGGCTGATTTTCCAAAGTGGATGATGACATCAGCTCCAGCCTTCGCGTACTCGATTGCGATCGCTCTTCCGATGCCAGTTGAGCCGCCTGTTACCAAGGCACGCTTGCCCGCCAAACTTCCAAAAGCTGACACATCAACATCCTCAAATTAGGTGACCTGTCTTATGTTACTGCATTAGCCGGCTCAGATCACATTATGGGCCCGGAAATTGCTCAATCACTTACATCCAATTTGGGATATCCGAAGCGTGGCCTGAGGTTGTGTGGACCACTCCTCATGCCGGAATTTCCTTTTTCGTAATCGCAAAGCATTATTTCTCGGAAATGGAAAGCAGGGAATGAGTTGAAGCAAATTTTAAAATGACGTGAATTCAAAAACTAGGTCGTTGACTCATGCACATTCGCAGATAATAATGCGACCAACTTTTAACAGCCCGGTAGAGTCCGAGGGGCCAACCTCGGGTCGAATCAAATGAGCAGTCATATCATCGTATTTCTTGCAAACGCTTCCAACCATTCGTCCGCTCGGAAGCACCCCTGTCCCCTACACGTCGCCATGGCATGAGACCCGTTTGTCTCGACTGTGAAGCGACAGCCCAAACTTAACCTGTTTCGCTGTGTGTTCGGCTAAGTCCGACGACCCACTCGCGTTTCCGGCGCGCACAGGGTCCACGACTGGTCGTGGCGAAAGCCTATAAAAGGATTGCTCCGTTGTCCGATCCAAGCAAGGATCCTGATCGAGTTCCGGAATTCCAGACTCGATCCCATTCAGAGAGTGAGAAAGAAATGATTTCAACCATCGAGGCCCCGTACTCAGAACGGACCACCGCTCCGTTCCCCGAATTGTCTGAGCAACTCGAAAAGGACTTGGTCCAAGTCTTCAAGCTGCTGGCCGACGAAACTCGGCTGAAGATCCTGATGTATTTGCTCCGCGAAGGCGAGCTACACGTCAGCGCGCTGTGCGATAAGCTGGGTCAAAGCCAGCCAGCTGTCAGCCATCACTTGGCCCTGTTGCGTGTCGCGGGGATCATTGAACCTCGACGCGACGGCAAGCACAATTTCTATTCAGTTCGCGAAAAGCATTTTCACCAGCTCGTGGGTGAACTTTTCACGACGATCAGTGATCCACAACGCGACGAATTCCGCTTTAAGAACTTCGTTGTGACCAAGAACGAATAGTAAGTTGGTTCTAGCCGACCCAGGTCGGTTGTCACCATCGATGCATGCATCAGAGACCGCTTCTTCCAAGAAGCGGTCTCTTCATTTTAGGGCTGTTGTTTGTTACAAATGTTTGCAGAAAATGTGATGAACGGTCTCTCTCCAATACTTGGTTTGCCATGCCACAGCCTGCAAAACTTGCACTCGCCGATGGGACAATCTACACGGGAATCGGATTTGGAGCGTCAGGTGAGGTCTTCGGTGAAGTTTGTTTCAATACGAGCCTGACCGGATATCAGGAAATTTTGACTGACCCCTCCTATTGCGGTCAGATTGTCACGATGACCTATCCGATGATCGGAAACTATGGCATCAATGTTGAAGACGTTGAAAGCAGCAAGCTGTCGATCCGAGGTTTCGTGATCCGCGAGTTGTGTCGTGAACCGAGTAATTTCCGCTCAACCAAGACTTTGGATGACTATCTCCGCGAAGCGAATGTCCTTGGGATTGAGGGCATCGACACTCGCGCACTCGTCCGTCGCCTGCGGACTCGCGGGGCAATGACTGGCGTCCTGTCGACGATTGATCTCGACGATGCCTCGCTCGTACACAAAGTCCAAAACAGCCCGGACCTGATCGGTCGTGACTTAGTTCGAGAAGTCATGCCTGCCAAAGCGTTTGAATGGTCCGAGGGATTGTCGCCGCTGACGTTCCATTCGGTTCATCCCAATGTCGTTCCTGCGGCTGATTTGCATGTTGTCGCGATCGACTATGGAATGAAGTGGAATATCCTGCGACACCTGCACAATCTGGGCTGCCGTGTGACAGTCGTGCCCGGGACAGCCACCGCGGCCGAAGTGCTGGCCTACAAGCCTGATGGTGTGTTCCTCTCAAATGGTCCTGGGGATCCACGACCGTTGGACTATGCGATCGAGACCATTCGCGGGCTGTTGGGCAAGGTTCCGGTGTTTGGGATCTGCTTGGGACATCAGTTGCTGGGGATGGCTTGCGGAGCTGAAATCTACAAGTTGAAGTTCGGTCATCGTGGTGGCAATCAACCTGTACTGAATCGCGATAGTGGTCGTGTCGAGATTACGTCTCAGAATCACGGTTTCGCGATCTCCAGCGAATCACTGCCTAGCTGTCTGGATGTCACTCACATCAATTTGAACGACCAGACCGTCGAGGGTTTGCGACACAAAGAGCTGCCTGCGTTCTGTGTCCAATACCATCCTGAAGCCTCGGCAGGCCCGCACGATAGCAGTTATCTGTTCCAGCAGTTTCGCCAACTGATGCTGCAGGCCTAGGCGAAACCAACTAATATCTCAATCGATTCGACTGAAAAACCATCATTCTTGCACTGAAGGAACAGCCTCAGAATGGCCCTCGAACGTACGTTTGTTCTGCTGAAGCCCGATGCCGTCGCTCGTCGACTGTGTGGTGAAATTCTGGCCCGCTTCGAAGCGAAGGGGCTGAAACTAGCCGGAATGAAGATGCTGAAGGTGACGCCAGAGCTGTCGAAGCAGCACTATGCCGAGCATGTGCAGAAGAAGTTCTATCCACAGCTCGAAGAGTTCATCACCTCGGGTCCCGTAGTGGCACTGGTGTTGGAAGGGCCGGGTGCCATCTCTGTCGTCCGCACGATGCTTGGTTCCACAAATGGCCGTGAGTCCGCTCTGGGAACCATTCGCGGCGACTTCGGTATGAGTCGCCAGATGAACCTTGTTCATGGAAGCGATGGGCCAGAAGCCGCGACTCGTGAAATCAGCATCTATTTCAAGCCGGAAGAATTGCTCAGCTATCCCACCTCGCTTGATCCCTGGACGTTTGCCGGCGATGAAGTGTAGGAAGACGGGGCAGCCATGCGGATTCTTTATGACGCATCAGATTTCCCCTGTGATCGCGACTTTGGATCGGTAGAATGCCAGTTCGGGTGGAGTTTCAAAACTCACTGCTAACGAACGACGGGATTGCGCCGTTACATGTCATGCCAACGTCTGATTGGTGAAGCCCTCACTAGACCTGCCGCGAGGCTGCTCGTCCTGATGACGTTCGTCATGGGGAGCGGCGCTGGGGTCCGCGCTCAGGATCCGGCGACTGCTTTGGAGAGTACGCTCGTAAAACTGATCGAGCAGGCCGAACCATCTGTGGTGAGTATCGCGAAGATTACCCCTCCTCCGCAGGAGGGGCGAATCATTGGTCTTCATCCTCTGATGGATCAGCGATTGCCTCAGGACACGGCACCGGCGGATCCCGAGCACCCTGATTTCCAGCCCAATTCCTATGGAGCTGGAATTGTCATCGCGGGGACTCGCCCCACTGATCGCGTGATCCTCACGAACTATCACGTTGTCGAAGGGGGGCCGATCTTCCCTGCTCTGACTGCAGACGATCAGTCCTCGCTATTTGTTCGGTTCGGTGATCGCCGGTCCTGTGCCGCTTCCATCGTGGCCGCAGACCCGCGTAGCGATTTGGCGATTCTCCATTTGGATTTGGATGCTTCCCGGATCGATGCCGCGGACTTGAAACCACTGGACTTTTCCACGACGACGGCAATCCGTAAGGGTCAGTTCGTACTGATGCTGGGCAACCCCTACGCGATTGCGCACGACGGTTCGGCGAGCGTCAGTTGGGGGATGGTCTCCAACTTGGCGAGGCGGCCGTTACCGTGGACTAACGATCGAACATCGAAGTCGATGATGTATCGTCTGGGAAATCTCATCCAGATCGATGGTCGATTGAATTTGGGAACCAGCGGCGGTCCCCTGCTGAATCTCAAAGGAGAACTGGTCGGGCTGACTACTTCTCTCGCGGCGATTGAGGGCTACGAAAAATCGACCGGATTTGCGATCCCGATGGATGATTTGACTCGCCGGATCGTCAAAGATTTGATCGCTGGTCACGAAATCGAATATGGTGTTTTAGGTGTTCAGCCGGTCACGGTGACTGCCGGGCAGTTTCGAGGGCTGGAGACGGGTTTGAAACAGGCCTCCGCGGCGAGGGTGAATGATCTGACACTCGACTCGCCAGCCCATCGTAAAGGAATTACGTTGGGTGATATTATCTTGAGTGTCAACGACACCCCGATCTACTCCGAAGTGGATCTGATGCGTATTGTCGGTCTCCACGCTCCCGAATCGACCGTTGATGTTGCTGTCTGGCGGAATGGTCGCGGTCGGTTTGTGGTCCCGGTGACTTTAGGGAAATGGCCTGTCTTAAATGATGAGGGGATCATCGAAACGACGCCGCGATATGCCTCTTGGCGAGGCATTTCTGTGGACTATCCCACGGGACGCGACAAATACCACCGTGCGGGAGATCGCTTCCGCCGAGCGGTCGTTGTCACCAAAGTGGCCGCGGACACTCCCGGTCAAGCAGCAGAATTGCAAGCCGGTGTCTTTGTTTCCGAAGTGAATCGCATTCCTGTGCAGACTCCTGGTGAATTCGCGGAAGCCACGAAATCGTTGCGCGGACCAGTGGAGTTGCGTTTATACGAGGGTGGGAAAATCATAATTGGTGATGAAACGCCCGCAACCGAGCGTGGCGGAGCAAAATAGCGGTTCCAGAGCGGTTACAGTCGCTCGGTCTGTCCGCATCTGCTATCTTTCCGACCTGAATTCGCGGGCGAGATTGCGTGCGCAGCCTCGATCCCTTTCCCGCGAATTGAATCTTTCTGGCAATGATGGGCCGGGCACGGAAGGCTGACGGAATTCGATATGAAAACCGATGAACTGCGTGAAAAGTATCTGGAATTTTTCGAGTCCAAAGGTTGTGTCCGACGGCCTACAGATGTGCTTGTGCCAAAAGACGATCCAACGGTGTTGTTCACGCCGGCTGGAATGAACCAGTTCAAGAACCAGTTCCTGGGGATTGGACCGATCGACTTCGCCAAAGCGACGACTTGCCAAAAATGTCTGCGCACGGGCGATATCGGTAACGTTGGGGTGACCGCCTACCATCACACCTTCTTCGAGATGTTGGGAAATTTCTCATTCGGTGATTACTTCAAGAAAGAAGCGATTCACTGGGCCTGGGAATTTTTGACGACCAAGAAGTGGCTGGGTCTCGATCCGACGCGATTGACCGTCACTGTCTATCTTGATGACGACGAAGCATTCAAGATCTGGAACGACGAAGTCAAACTCCCTGCGAACCGGATCACGCGCGAGGACGAAGGCGAAAACTTCTGGCCGGCGTCCGCTCCGTCGCAGGGCCCGGACGGCGTCTGTGGTCCGTGCAGCGAGATCTATTATCTGCCGCCCGGTGCTACGAAGACCGTTGAAATCTGGAACTTGGTTTTCACGCAATTCAATCGCGTCGGGAGCCCTCCGAACAACCTCCAACCGCTGCCTAAGAAGAACATCGATACGGGGATGGGATTGGAACGATGTGCCTCGACGTTGCAGGGTGTGCTCAGCAACTTTGAAATCGACATCCTTAAGCCCCTGTGCAAAGCGGCTGGCGAGATTGTCGGCGTGAACTATGAATACTCTGCTCCAGAAGGTCGCGCAGTGCGCCGAATCGCGGATCATGTCCGCGCCTGTTCGTTTGCTCTGCACGAAGGATGTGGTCCTGGTCCTGAAAAGGAGAACTACATCGTTCGCCTGTTGCTCCGTCGCGCCGCCATGGAAGGCTTCTTGCTCGGAAAGCAGGAGCCATTCCTCTATCAGTTGGTTCCGGCTGTTGCCGAAGCGATGAAGCAGCCCTACCCCGAATTCGGCAAGACGGTCGAAGCGGTCGCCAATGGGATTCTGGAAGAAGAGAAGCAGTTCCAGAAGGTCGTCGAAAGTGGGATCAGTCGATTCCGGAAGCTCGTCGATCAGGCCAAGAAGGAAGGCTCGCGTGTCATCTCGGGGGATGCGGCGTTCAACCTGCATCAGACCGACGGCTTCTTGATCGAATTGACCGAGTCACTGGCCTCTAATGAAGGCCTGTCGGTTGATATGTCTCGGTTCAAGGAATGCAAAGACGAGCACAAGGAAACCAGTGGCCGCGGTGCGTTCGCCAATTCAGTCATGTCGGCAGGTCCGCTCGATACCCTGCGTAAGAGCGGGGGGACTCAGTTCCTGGGCTATGACGCCACCACGTCCGATTCCGAAGTATTGGGGATCATCGCCGACGGCCAGTTGGTGAAGTCCTTCGATAAATCGGATGCCCAATTGGGTGTCGTATTGAATCGGACTCCGTTCTACGGAGAGGCCGGGGGCCAGGTTGGCGATACCGGGAAGTTCACCGGCAAGAATTTCACGTTCGAAGTGCAAGACACTCAGCGCGACGGCGAACTGCTGGTCCATATCGGTCGCGTCACGAATGGCACAATCTCGGCCGGTGCTGAAGTCATGGCGACTGTCGATTCGACTCGTCGGGAAGGAATTCGCCGAGCTCATTCGGCCACGCACATTCTGCATCATGCCCTGCGGACATATCTCGGCGAGAACGCCACGCAGCGCGGTTCCAAAGTGCAGCAGGACGAATTGCGATTCGACTTCGCTCACGCGAAAGGTCTAACTCAGGATGAATTGCTGAAGATCGAAGACGAGATCAACGCTCGCATTTCCGAGGGCGCGGCGGTCTCGACGCGATTGATGCCAATCTCGGAGGCGAAACAGCTTGGCGCGATGGCCTTATTCGGCGAGAAATATCCCGACAACGTTCGCGTGGTCAGTATGGGTGAATTCAGTCGCGAGTTGTGTGGAGGAATCCACCTGAGCAATACCGGCCAAGTCGGGCTGTGCCGCTTGATTCGTGATGAACTGGTTGCGGCCGGAGTTCGACGTATCACCTGCTTCACCGGGCCGAAAGCCATTGCTCGAATTCGCGAGACGGAAGCATTGGTGAAAGAAGCTGCTGCGCTGGTCAGGGCACAGCCGGATGAATTGCCTCGCAAGATTGAAGCACTGCAACAAGAACTGCGCGACGCCAAGAAAGAACTCTCCAAGTACACCGTCGCCTCTCTCGCCGATGCCGCTGCGCAATTGGTCGCGAAAGCAGAAACGATCGGTGGAGTGAAGCTGATCGTTCACAACGCTGCCGATTGCCCTCGGGATTCGTTGAAAGACTTCGTAGACCGCATCCGCGAAAAAGCCCCTTCGTGCGCGATCCTGCTGGGAATGGAACACGAAGGCAAAGTCGCGTTCATCTCTGCTGTCAGCAAAGATGTTCTGGTGTCCAAAGGCCTGAGTGCTTCTGACTGCGTGAAGACGGCCGCTAAGGTTTGCGGCGGCGGTGGCGGTGGCCGTCCGGAGCTGGCCGAAGCGGGTGGGAAAGATCCCGCCAAGCTCGCCGAGGCGCTTGAAGCGGGAGTCGCGTATTGTCGAGCGAAACTCGCGTAGCGGGTTGGTCGCGTTACGAGCCCGACAGGAGCGATTTTGAAGTTTGACAGTGCGGGAGTCATCCATGCAGATTTGGGTCGATGGTGATGCCTGCCCTGCGGAGATTAAGGAACTTCTGTTTCGGGCCGCGATTCGAGTGAAGATGCGGCTGACTGTGGTCGCCAATCAGTCTCTGCGCATTCCGAAGTCGGAGTTCCTCTCGCTATTGGTCGTCACGTCCGGAGCTAATATCGCTGACAAGCAGATTGTTGAGTTGTTGCAGCCTGGCGACCTGGTCATCACTGCTGATATTCCGCTGGCAGCGCATGTCGTGCAGAAAGGGGGCATCGCGCTCGATCCGCGCGGGCATCGCTTCACCGAAGAAAATATCGGCGAACGCATCACGATGCGGAATCTGCTCGACGAGTTACGCGGCAGTGATCTGATCACTGGCGGCCCTGCCCCGTTCGGGCCCAAAGATAAGCAGGCCTTCGCAAACCAACTGGATCGGCTGCTGGCGAAACGATTGTAGCAGATCAGAGTCGCTTTGTTCGTCTGGCCATATTGATTTCGTCTATCTCGTTTCGCTCGTCACTCCACAAATACGCGAGCTCGTCATGCACACCGATTTCGTCGCTGCCACTCAACGGTATGAAACTTGGCTGCGGTCTCAGGTTTCCGTAGTCGAGCCTGAACTCGACTACAAACACCGCGAAATGGCATCGAAGAAAAGTGCGTTCCCCTTCTTTCGCGGAACTTATTATCGCTGGGCTGAGGTTTGGCCCTTCACCTGCGAAGGGTGCGCGTCGGCTCCTCGAACGCTGTCCGTCGGTGATCTGCATGTCGAAAACTTTGGAACGTGGCGCGATCGCGAAGGGCGCCTGGTCTGGGGCGTCAATGACCTCGACGAAGTCGAAGATTTACCGTTCACGAACGATCTGGTTCGCTTGGCCGCCAGTGCTATATTAGGGGCCGTCACGGGGAAGTTTCACTTAACCCTGAAGTCGATCTGTCGATCGATCTTGACGGGCTATGTGTTGCAATTGCGGAGCGGTGGACAACCATTCGTGCTGGAGGAAGTTCACCCGGAACTGCGAGCTTTGGCGATGCAGTCGGATCGTGAGCCGGTCAAATTCTGGAAGAAATTCAAGAAGGATCTGTCGAAGCCTACGTCGGAGCTTTCCGACGAGGTGAAGGTTGCTCTGCTGAAAGATCTGCCGGGAACGGATCATGACTGCCAGTTCCGTGCACGCTTGAAAGCCGGCATGGGCAGCCTGGGGAAACCTCGATTCGTGGCACTGACGGAATTCATGGGCAGCTTGGTGGCCCGCGAAGCCAAAGCCTTGACGCCTCCCTCGACCGCGTGCTTGGAGATAGGCAGTCAGAAGTCGCCTCGAATTAGCGATGTCTTGTCGCATGCCGTCCGCTGCACCGATCCAATCTACCGCGTCGACGGTTCATGGGTTGTGCGGAGACTGGCTCCGCGCTGTTCAAGGATCGAGTTGGACCAGTTGGACTGCGTCTCCGAGACCCTGATGTTCGCATCCATGGGTGCAGAGGCTGCCAACATTCACCTCGGTACACCTGGCATCACAGAGCCCATCTTGAACTGGCTGAAGTCTCAAGACGGAAATTGGCTCGCCAATACCGCTGGCGCAATGATTGAAACGGTCATTCTCGACTGGAAGGTGTGGCGAAAAACCGACAAAGCGGCACCTGTTCATTCGCCAAAACCGCGACGAAAGTGATTTAGCCGGTGACAGTCGCGAAGTTTTCTGAATTGAGAATTCTGCCGGAGCGACGCTTAGCGCCGTTCGATGCTTACCCTAAAGACCAGCCTTTGCGGTATTCACGGCGAATAATCGAGTCGGCTTCCGGCGCGTTCGGACAACGTAATGTGGCCGCATCCCATTCGATTTTCTTGTCGACGCGATAAGCGAGATTGCCAAGATGATTCGCCTCGGTCAGCCAACCGGAGTATTCGAAGTTGCATGTCGTCTGCAGGTCTGTCTTGCAGGCGCGAACCCATTCCGCCTGTTGTCCTGGCGATTCGGGAATGAAGGGTTCCGGCCGCTTAAAGTCCTGGAATTTGTCTTCAGGCAGCAGGAGATACTTGCCGTAGTCCGAGAGCAGCATCCCCTTATCCCCGATAAACAATGCCCCGCTATCCCACTGGGGGATCCCCTTCTCGGTCCAGATCTTTGGCTTGTTGACCCCTTGATACCAGTTCACAGTGACGGGAGGCATGTCGCCGCGCGCACCGTATTCATACGTCGCCTGCATCGACGCTGGCGCAAGATCGGGATGAGCCGGCGGTCCGGATGCTTCCACAGTGAGCGGTGCTTGGAGCTTGAGAGCCCAGAACGGTAGGTCGTTCCAGTGGCTTCCAAGGTCAGACATCGTGCCGCTGCCCCATTCCCACCAGCGATACCACTTCGGGCCTGGAAAGTAGATCTCGTTGAAGGGACGCTCTGGCGCAGGGCCTAGCCACAAATCCCAGTCCAGCCCCTGAGGGATTGGAGACGATGTCGTCGGACGTTCCTGAGTCGAAACGAGATCACCGTGCTGCTTCGCATCATCTGGTGATTGCCAACCCCATGCTCGACTCACCCACACGTGCGCTTCACGAACAGGGCCGATCGCTCCCGTCTGAATCAATTCGACAACGCGCCGATAGTTGGAGCCCGCATGAATCTGGATCCCCATCTGAGTCGCGACCTTGGCTTTGGCTGCCGCTTCACGAATCATCCGCGCTTCCCAGATGCTATGCGTCAGTGGCTTCTCGCAGTAGACATGCTTGCCGTTCTGCAACGCCGCCAGAGTGGCAAATGCATGAGTATGTTCGCAGGTACTGACGATGACGGCATCGAATTCATTCGCGTGGTCGAAGAGTTTGCGATAGTCGACAAATGTCCGCGCCTTCGGATGGTTCGCAGCAGCACGGCCAAGATTGCCTTCGTTCACATCGCACAGCATGACGATGTTCTCGGTCCCCGCGACCGCGGCCAAGTTCCCACCGCCGCGGCCACCAGCGCCGATGACAGCGACATTCAGCTTTTCGATGACGCCTTTCGCGCGCAAGATTGCAGGGGCGGCAAACGTCGAGACGCCAGCGATAGCCGTCGACTTCAGAAATTGGCGCCGATTTAGTGATCGCGATTTCGTCGTTGCAGAAACAGGGGATCGACTCATTGTGGTTGCCTTCCATGCGACGAGGAACAGTCACATCCGTAGCCTAGCGGAGGTTCGCGAACTGATCCATAGTACGGCGAACCGATGATCTGATCGCACCGCCACAATTATTGGGAGCATTTCCTGGTCGGTTTCGAAGAACTCTTGAAGCACGCTGACTTCACAACATCTCATCGTCCATGCGAACGATACGAGAGCGGCGTAGCTGCCTCATCCAGTTTGACCACCGATAGTAAACGATGCAGAATGCTGCGAGGTTTTAGACTGATTTTCCGTCGAATTGCGATTTAGAATCCATGTCACGCATCGCTCACACCCGGATCAGGATACGACCAGAATGCTCTACTCCGTCTGCGGCATCTTTCGATTGATCGACCAGTATTTTCGACGGTTCTCGCTGATCGGTTGCGCCGTAGCCCTCGCCTTCGAGATGACGGCTTCACGAAGCCAGTTGCAGGCGGCCGTTACCTCTCCCCCGAATGTCATCCTCATTGTGACTGACGATCAAGGGTACGGAGACTTTTCGTGTCACGGCAATCCGATCTTGAAGACTCCGAATCTCGATCTCCTGCACGATCAGGGAGTCAGTTTTACGGACTTTCATGTCAGTCCCAACTGCTCGCCGACGCGCTCTGCGCTCATGACCGGTCGCCACGAATTTCGTAACGGAGTGACACATACGATCTTGGAGCGGGAGCGCCTGACGCTGCGAGCAACGACTCTCGCTCAAGTCTTGAAATCAGCCGGTTACCAGACGGGGATCTTCGGAAAGTGGCATCTGGGCGACGAAGCCGAGTACCAGCCAAACCGGCGCGGGTTCGACGAAGTGTTCATTCACGGAGGGGGAGGCATCGGGCAATCTTATCCGGGAAGTTGCGGTGATGCTCCCGGAAATACTTACTTCAATCCGGCGATCCTGCACAACGGCGTCTTTGAAAGGACTAGCGGTTACTGCACGGATCTCTTCTTCGGTGAGGCCGAAAAGTGGATTGACGCCAAGCACGGCGACCGACCCTTCTTTGCGTACATCGCGACCAATGCTCCCCACGGGCCACTTCAAGTCCGACCAGAAGACGAAGCTCGCTATACAGGGAAAGTTGCGGAAGCGCAGGATCAGAAAGGGGCTTCAAACGAAAGCGTCGCGAAGTTCTTCGGCATGATTGCGAACATTGATGACAATGTGGGACGTCTACTTGCAAAGCTTCAACATCTGGGGATCGAACGCAATACCCTGGTGATCTTCATGAATGACAATGGCGGTACCGCAGGAGTGCGTGTATTTAACTCCGGCATGCGCGGTAGCAAAGGAACTCCTTGGATAGGCGGCACTCGCGCGGCCCTGTTCTGGCGTTGGCCTGGAACCTTGCAACCTGGCAAAGTTACCCGCCTCACGGCGCACATCGACATTTTTCCGACGCTGGTCGACATCGCCTCTGCCCAGTTGCCGGACGAAGTCCTGATGCAGGTTGAAGGACGCAGTCTGCTACCGCTACTGAAGAATCCGCAGGAAAGCTGGCCGGAACGAACGTTGTTTACCCATTTGGGGCGCTGGCCCAAGGGAGACGATCCGAATAAGTTCAAGTACTCCAATTGCAGCGTTCGTACACCGCGGTGGCATCTGGTCAGCATTGCCAAACCGAGCCAAAAGCAATGGCAGTTGTTCGACGTGACGAAGGATCCCTCTGAAACGACCAACGTAGCGGCCGAGAATATGGAGGTCGTGGCGGAGTTAGATAGGTTCTACGACGCCTGGTGGCAGTCGGTCCAACCGCAACTGGTCAACGAAAACGCTGAAGGGCCGAAAGAGAACCCATTCAAGGAGTTGTACTGGAAGCAGTTTGGTCGCCCGACAGGGCCATGAAATTAGTGCGGTCTCACGCCATGCCACGTCGCTTCAACTCCGCGACAACGGCGTGAACGATCGTCGAGACTTCCTCTGGCGGCGCACCCTGGGTGTTAGCTTTGATCGAGCATCCACTGACTGGCTCGTCGGTGAAGCCGTGTTCGGCGAGCAGGCATTGCAGTGTGTCAGCCAGTCGCACGAGTTCTTTTTGCTGATCGTCGGTGATTGGTTGTCGACCGACTCCTGTTTCGAAGCCGCGGAGACGGACCGCTGTGCGGAAGCCGTCTGGGAATTCGGAAGTGAGAATCATCGAGTCGAACAGTCGGACGATCGCGTATTGCAGATCACGAGCTTCGTCGATTCGGTAGGCGGTGGTCAGTTCGTACAGCTTGCGAGTCAATTCGGGGACGACGCCGGAACTGGCATTTGTTCCGCCGTCGCAACCCATCAGCAGCATTGGCATCAGGGCGGCATCCCACCCTGTCAGGAAGCTGAAGTCCGGTCGTGAGGGACGAACGGCTTGAATCATGCGGATCATGTTCGGGATATCCCCCGAAGAGTCCTTAATTCCGACGACCATGTCGCATTCTTCGGATAGCCGTTTTACGGTCGGGACGTCGATTGGACTGGCGAACATCGGAATGTTGTAGAGAGTGACATCAATCGGAGTGTTGTCGGCGATTTCTTTGAAGTAGGCGTAAACGGCTCGGGGGCTCAGTTTGTAGTAATACGGAGCCACAATCGCGACGGCGGTCGCCCCCATTTCGTAGTAGGCTTCGCAGGCTCGCAATGTTTCTTTGACGTTGGCTTCGGCGGCCCCGGCCAGAACAGGAACGCGACCGCGAACCTGGTGACAGATGATCTCCATGATCCGCAATCGCTCTTCGACAGTGAATCGCGTGAATTCACCCGTGGAACCGTTGGGATACAGGCCGTGAACGCCCTTGGCGATCAACCAGTCGACGTACCGTCGCAACTCACTCTCATTGATGTCCCCCTTGGCATCCAGGGGGACAATGTTCGGAGTGAAAATGCCTTGAAGCTTGCTGCGGGCCATCGGGAACTCGCTGGGTTCGATTCGAGAAAGTTAAGATCAGTCGTCTGCAAAGACTTTACCGTAGGAATCGCTACAGGGAAGTCTCAGCGGTCGCCCGAAACGCGTCAGCTCAAACTGCGTGATTGGTTTGATCCGATTTGTCATCGCGATCAACAACAAGATGCTGCTTCCTTATCGGGCTTTCGGTCCCTACCAGCTTAGCGAAGGATGCGCCCTGAGTGCTCGGAAACCACTTTGCTAGCTGGCAGTTCAGCAAATCGCGGAGAATCCGACTGACCGTATTCACAATGTTAAACATTGCCGGATAACACTGGGAAATCGGTGACCGTTGATGCTGTCCCTGTTTACATTTGGAAACATTTGTGGCGTCTGGCGCGGGGCTTGCGTTGCAGTCCTCCGTTCACCAGAAAGGGACACCATGATTTGGAATGATCAAGACGCGGCAATGTTCTTTCAGACTCATTATGTCATGTGGACTGTGGGAATGATCGATCCCGATTTCGTGGCTGAATTGGATGCACTCAGCCCGCCAACCCATGAGAACTGGAGACACGTCATGCAGCGCGAGTGTCCCTGGTCGCGGGCAGAAATCCAGGACAACTTTGCACGGCTCTGTGTAGAAATGACAGACGAAGAGGCGCTGGAGACGATTCTGCGTGAGTTGTCGATGCTGGCAACTTGATTTGGCTTACTTACTGATCGGCCAAAAGGACCGAACCGTGGTTGGGCCACCAGTGGCGGATTCGATTTCGATGCGACCACCATGTTGCCGCAAGATCTGCCAGCATTTGGAAAAGCCAAATCCAAGGCCTCGCCCTGCTTGCCGACCGGAAAAGAACGGATCAAACGCGTGAATTCTTTCGAGTTCCGAAAAGCCCGCCCCGCGATCCGTGATCTCAAGTTGGACAAATCCGTCGGATGTTTCAGTTGCTGTGAGCTCAATTTCTCCGCCGCTCGGCTGCAACGCGTGCCGACTGTTACGAAGCAGTTCGCTGAGCGCGACGGCCAACTGAACTGGATCGGCGTTTAAGACCAACGTTGGCGGAACCGTTAAGACAACCTTGCAGTTCGACTGTGCGAGTTGTTCGCCAAACTGCGAGACCACTTTCGCAGCCACTTCTGCCAAGCTAACCCGTTGCAACTCGGGCGCTGGCGGCCTCCCGAAGAGCATCGTATCGCCGATCATGTCCCGAACGCGATACGCCTGAGCACCGATCGATAGCAGCATTTGCCTTCGCTGCGGATTGGGTTCGTCCTTCAACAACTGCTGAGCACGACCGATGATCGTCGCCAACGGGTTGTTGATTTCATGGCCTGCACCGGCGGCGAATTCTGCCAGCGCTTCCATACGGCTGGCATCTGGAATGATCCATTGCGCCGTTTCAGGAGCAGCATCCTGTTCGGACGAAATTGCGTCTGAATCGTGCTCGGTCATTATCCGGCGTCCTGAAAACTGGGCCTGGTAATGCCAACGAGGACGATGGCGAACCACCGTCCTCGCGAGTCTCGTTTATCAGGTCGATCCACTACCGTGTGGCAGTTAGGAACGAACTGGCTCAACGTCGAGCAGTTTGCACATGCGATCGATCAATGTTTCGATTTCGAATGGCTTCTGCATGAAGTCGTTCGCACCCGAAAGTTTCAGATCGGCAATCTTGTCGGCTTCGACCATCCCGCTGATGCAGATGATCTGAGTTCCATCAAGTGCCGAGTCCATCCGGACTCGCTGGCAGACTTCTTTACCATTGATATCCGGTAGCATCACGTCCAATACGATGATGTCAGGGCGATATTCCTTGACCATCATCCCTGCATCGAAGCCGTTATTGGCGATTCGAATTTCGAACCGGCCGTCGGCTTCGAGGGCATCTCGGATCAGTTCGACCAGTTCCTCATCATCATCGACGATCAGTGCCTTGCGACGGCCACTTTCCAACGCATCCGTTGGAATGCCATTTTCCTTCATGAACCGAAACAAGACATCGCGAGGGATCCGGCGGAACCGGGATCCAGGGACGCGAAAGCCGCGCAATTGACCTGAGTCGAAGCAGCGAATAATCGTCTGCTGGCTGACCTTGCAGATCTTGGCAGCTTCGCCTGTCGTAAAGACGGTTTTCATTGATCCCATCCTAAGCAGGGGTTTGGCGCAGAAATGCCAAACCGGTTTCTCTGCAGACTCCCTCCATGCGAGAGAACGCTTCGCACCGTCAGATTGCGTTCGCTGTTGCTTTACACAACTTTGCCGAACCTGCCGGATGTACCGATTGTAGCTATTCTGACAATTCGGTCAACATCGCTTTGCTTCTTTAGACTTCCCGTCACGATAATTCCCCCGAGCCTGCCCAAGAGCGCAAGTCGTCGAGCAGAAACTGGGTCTGCGCTTCATGATGCGTCGACTGGGGGGCGTTGAATAGAATCTGGCTAAAGCAGCGAGAATTAGCGGGCAGAGCAGGCGTCGTAGGTCTGGCGCTATCGTGATCGACGGTCGTCAGTGCTGCGTCTGTCGCTCTGGCTCTTTTAGATAGAGCACCAATATGGACAGATCCGCGGGCGTAATTCCGCTGATGCGCCCCGCCTGTCCTAAGTCCGCCGGGCGCACACGCGTTAACTTCTCTTTCGCTTCTCGTCGCAATTGCGGAATGGCTTGGAAGTCGAACGTTGGTGGGATGCGGATCGCCTGGATCTTCCCTTGCCGCTCGATGTCGGCGGACTGTCGCCGGATGTATCCCGCGTACTTGACTTCGATCTCAAGCTGCTCGATCGCCAGTTTGCTGACAGTCAATGCTGCGAGATCACTGGAGATCTCAGTCAGATTCGCCCACTCGATCTCCGGGCGGCGCAGCCACTCCTCCAGCGATGATCCTTGATGTCGCAAGCTGCTGAGCAGAGTTGATGCCTGGGCAATATCCGCTTCGTGCGACTGATAGCGCTCCCACCGTTCGTCACTGACCAGACCAATCTTTCGACCCAAGGGGGTCAAGCGACGGTCGGCATTGTCCTGGCGAAGCAAGAGCCGGTATTCCGAGCGAGACGTAAACATCCGATACGGTTCATCGACGCCACGAGTCACCAAGTCATCAATCAGCACTCCCAGATAGGCTTGGCTGCGATCAATGATCAAAGGGTCCCGGCCAGCCAGCTTGAGTGCGGCGTTGATTCCCGCCATCAGTCCCTGCCCTGCAGCTTCTTCATAGCCCGTCGTGCCGTTGATCTGACCGGCGAAGTAGAGTCCGCCGACAAGCTTTGTTTCCAATGTCGCCTGCAGCTGAGTGGGCGGCGCGAAATCATATTCGACGGCATAGCCGTAACGCATGATCTCCGCTTTTTCCAAGCCGCGGATTGAACGAATCATCTGATCCTGAATGTCACGCGGTAAACTGGTTGAGATCCCGTTGCAATAGTACTCCCATGTATTCCGGCCTTCCGGCTCGAGAAAGATATGATGCGAGGGCTTGTCGGCGAAGCGGACGACCTTGTCCTCAATCGATGGACAATAGCGCGGCCCCGTCGACTTGATCTGGCCGCTGTACATCGGTGCCCGATGCAAGTTCGCTCGGATCAGCTCGTGGACGGGCTCGTTGGTTTCCGTCAGCCAGCATGGCAATTGCGTTTGAGTGATCGACTCCGTGAGGAATGAAAATGGCTTTGGGTCGTCGTCTCCAGGCTGCTCCAGGCACACTGAGAAATCGATCGTCCGACCGTTCAGACGACAAGGGGTGCCCGTTTTAAATCGATTGAGTTCAAACCCCAATCCACGCAGGCTGTCAGACATAGTTCCGGTGGTTCCGTCGCCCGCTCGGCCTCCTGCAGTCTTGGCTTCCCCCGTGTGCATGATCGCCTGCAGGAACGTTCCCGTTGTAATGATCACGGCTCGGCAGCGATACAGGCCACCACCTCGCACGCGCACCCCGGTGATCTGCTGCTCCGTGCTCCCCGGCACCCCGGGCTCGACGATTAACTCCTCAACGGTTTCCTGGCGCAGAGTCAGTCCCGGCTGGTCCTCGATGCGGCGCTTCATCTCGAATTGATAGGCCTTCTTGTCGGCCTGAGCACGGGGGCTGTGCATCGCCGCCCCTTTGCTGAGATTGAGCATCCGAAACTGCAGCCCAGTCTGGTCGATGACGCGGCCCATTTCGCCGCCCAGTGCATCAATTTCGCGGACGATCTGGCCTTTCGCGACCCCGCCAATCGCCGGGTTGCAGCTCATCTGGCCCACGGAATCGCAGTTCATCGTGAGCAGAACCGTTCTCGCACCGAGCCGCGCCGACGCAAGCGCCGCTTCGCAGCCAGCGTGCCCTGCCCCGATCACGGCCACATCGTATTCGTAAATGCTGTTGGACATGACACTAAGGTAGCAAATGCGAGTGAACTGCTGAAGGAAGCATCGCGGTGAAGCATCATTTGCCGCCGAATTCTTCCTCATCTGCAGGATTGTTACCGTCGATAAATCCGATACGGACTGAAGTCTGCTGATCTGTGTCGATGGGATACGGTGTCTTGCAGAATCGATTTCTGATTGAAGCCGTGGCCGAGTCGCAACGCCGATCAGCCATCTCACGAGCCAAAAACCGCAATGAAACGCTTAGCATTCACGCTGCTCTTGGGGACCGCGCTGGCATCGTCACAGTGTCTCGGCGGAGTTTTCTTTCGTTCCTGCTCCAATTGTGGCTGCAAGGATTTGAACCGAACCTGCAAGGTTGTTCCGGACAAGAAGAAAGTGACCGAAACCAAGTACGTTGTCGAATGCGAAGAAGTCTGTCTCCCTGGACGGAGCCAATGCGAAGAGCGGCTGGTCACCGATCCGGTCTGCGTGGACCAACAACGATATGAAAAGGTGATGGTTCCCACCTGCGAACGCATCATTACAAAGAAGAAGCTCAAAAAGATTACGACGACAGTTGAGAAACCGGGTTGGAAATGCGTGGTCGAAACGGTTTGTAGTCAGTGCGGCAATCAATGCGGCACGTCGAACTGCAGTCAGTAATTCGGAACCCTGCAAACCCAGGTCATGATCAGCATCAGTCGGCCACGATGGCGATTTCTGGTGACTTTGCGATACTAGAGTCTGGTTGAGATCAGATTCTATTTCGCAAAAGGACATCAGATGAAACGAACTGCCGCCGTCACCCTCAAGGGAAGTCCTGTTGATCTGAAGGGGCGAGCTCTCAAGGTCGGCGATGAAGCACCGGACTTTAAGCTGCAGGATAACTCGCTGGGTGACGTGACGCTGGCATCGAGTGCCGGCAAGACGCGCATCATCGCCACGATTCCATCGCTGGATACCAGCGTTTGTGCTCTTGAAACCAAGCGTTTCAATGACGAAGCCAAGAACCTCGCGAACGTTGAAGTGCTGGTCGTCAGCATGGATTTGCCATTCGGTGCCAAGCGATGGTGCGGGACCGAAAATGTCGAGTCAGCGAAGACGCTAAGCGCTCATCGCTGTACCGATTTCGGTAGCGACTACGGCGTGCTGATTTCCGGCGGTCCGCTTGATCGCTGCTTTGCGCGAGCGATCTTCGTCATCGACGCGGCTGGCAAGGTCAAGCACGTCGAATACGTCAGCGAAATCTCGGCGCATCCAAACTATGAAGCCGCGATTGCCGCCGCGAAAAGCTGAAGACGGTAACAAATAGGGGCAGGTCAAATCCTGCCCCGAACGTTGCTCGCGACAGGCTGATGCACAGACACGGTGCTGCGACTCAGAGCAGGCTTGGTTGTCGGTCGCCATCGTCTGTTGTATCTGGAGGAGTCAGGCCGAGGTGGCGGAGCCCAGCGGCCGTAATTGTTCGACCGCGTGGCGTTCGTTGGATGAAGCCCAATCGCAACATGAACGGTTCGACTTCATCCTCCAGCGTATCGGGCGGGATGTTCATCGTGTGCCCGAGGGCCGCAACTCCCGCTGGACCGCCCGAGAAGACGTTGACCAATGTCTGCAGATAGCGACGATCCTGCGCTTCGAGTCCCAACGAATCGACTTCCAACATCGCCAACGCCGCATCTGCGATCGGGCGAGTTATACTTCCGTTGGTTTCGTGAACGGTGGCAAAGTCGCGCGTCCACCGCAGCAGATTGTTCGCCTTCCGCGGCGTTCCGCGGCTACGATCCGCGATCAGGCCTGCGGCATCCTCGGCGATGTCGGTCCGCAATTTCCGGGAATTCCGCTTCACGATCTCCGTCAGATCTGCCACATCGTAGAAGTCCAGATGCTCGCGGAAAGTGAACCGGTCTCGGAGTGGCGCGGTTAACATGCCACTGCGCGTGGTCGCGCCGATCACCGTAAACGGCTTCAGCTTCATATTGATCGTGCGGGCATTCATCCCTTCACCCAGCACGATATCAACTCGAAAATCTTCCATCACCGGATAGATGAATTCTTCAACCGCCGGGGGCAGCCGATGAATTTCGTCGATAAACAGGATCGAACCGTAACTGGCATTCGTCAGGTACGACAGCAGATCCTTAGGAGCCATCAGGGCCGGACCAGATGTGATCTGGCATTCGGTTCCCATCTCTCGGGCCAGCGTCATTGCCAGCGTCGTTTTGCCCAAGCCAGGCGGGCCGTCGAACAGGATGTGGCCGAGCTGTTCCTTGCGCTTCAATGTCGCGTCGAGAACAATTCGCAGACGGTCGACCACTTTACGCTGGCCGACAACTTCGTGCAGCTTTTGAGGACGTAACTCATCGTCAAAACGTTCATCATCGGGATTGAATTCACCGGGTGGCGGCTCAGGAGGTTTTCCACCTCCCACTGCGCCGGCCCCGCCCTCAATCACCTTTTGTCGAGCCATCCGTGAACGACCTCATTTCAGTCATCGCCGCAAATCTGAATTTGAGGAACTCTAACCCTCGGCGGCCAGTTCGGCCATCACAGGCTCCGGAATGTTGAAGTTCGCGTAGCAGTTCTGGACATCGTCGTGATCTTCCAGAGCGTCCATCAGCTTTAAGACCGAGCGAGCCGTATCGGCATCGAGTTCGACAGTCGTGCCCGCGATCCGCGTGAGTTCCGCGGATTCCGTCGGAATTTCTGCCGTTTCTAATGCGGCGATCACTGCTTGAAAGGCATCCACTTCGCAGATCACTTCAATCGCATCACCAGTGGTCTTGACATCGCTGGCACCGGCTTCGAGTGCGATCTCGAATACGCGTTCTTCTGTGGCATGCTTCGTGGAGATGACGAACACACCTTTTCGCTCGAACATATAGCCGACGCAACCGGTCGTTCCCAGGTTGCCGCCATGGACTTCGAAGACTTTCCGGATCTCACCGGCCGTTCGATTCCGGTTCTCGGTCAGGATTTCGCAGAGCACCGCGACACCGTGTGGGCCGTAGCCTTCATACATCACTTCGTCATAGGTTTCCGCGCCGAGTTCGCCGGTCCCCTTTTTGATGGCTCGCTCGATCGTCTCGTTGGCCATCGATGCTTTTCGAGCACGATCGATGGCATATCGCAAAGACAGATTTGCGGCAGGGTCGCCGCCACCTCGTCGTGCGGCGACGATGATGTAACGCGCCAACTTACCGAACAGCTTACCTCGCTTCTTGTCGACCAATCCCTTTTTGAAGGCGATGTTGGCCCAGTGGGAATGCCCTGCCATCGTTGTCTAATCCCGTCTTCCGTAGTTGTCCGTGTCGTGTGAGTTCATCGAGCGACGATCAAGGTGCGCCAGGTGTCGCCGGCTTCGGCTGACTCGCTTGAGGAGCGTGTTGTTTCAACTTGTCCTTCAAGCGCTCTATGTGCTTTGGATCGCTAAACTTCTCTTCTTCGCCGCTTTTGAGGGCATGTTTCCACGATTCCACTGCCTTGTCGATCTGCTTGAGCTGGAACTGAACGTCTCCCAGGTGATCCCATAGTGTGGAGTCGCCCCCCGTATTCTTTTTGACGGCCTCTTCAATGGGGGTCAGCGCTTCCTGGTACTTGCCTTGCTTGAACAGAACCCAGCCCAAGCTATCGAGATAGGCTCCATTGTCCGGTTCGGCGGCGATCGCTTTGCGAATCATTTTTTCCGCTCGATCCAGGTTCTTACCCTGATCCGCCCACAGATAGCCAAGATCGTTATTGACCTGATTGTCTTCGGGGTCGACCTCCAGCACCTTCTCCAGAATCTCGTCGCCCTTACGATACTCGCCCTTCATCACATAGATGTTCGACAGGCTGAATTGGCACAGTCGCAGCACGCGCTTCTCTTCGGGAAACTGATCTCGCAGTTTTTCAAAGCGAGCGACCGCTTGATCCCACTGGCGAGCATGCATGTAGAGTGATGCTTCCTCAAACAGAAGGAACTTATCCCCTGGTTCGAGTTGAAGTGCTTCTTCGATGGTTTTTAACGACTCGTCCAGATTGCCTTTGGCAAGTTGCACGCGTGCCAGCATCGATAGCAATTGGGCTCGCTCCGGAGCAGAGCGTCGTTCGGCCAGGGCTTCTTTAAATAGCTCCTCCGCTGCCTCGTAACGATGAGCTCGATTCAGCAGCGTCCCCAGTTCGGCGTAGAGCTGAATGTTCCGTTCTTTGCGTAGCCTAATCGCCGCACGATAGAACTCGATGGCATCGTCGGTTCGATCGATCGCTTTTGCCAAGCCAGCCAGCAGAAACGCCTTTTCAAAGGTGAGCTGTGAAGGCTCGGCCTTCGCCTGTTCGCGTCCGACGGCCATCAATCCGTCAACAATCTGGCTGTCTTCAGAAACGGTCTTCAATTCGGCTTCGAGGTGAACCAATCCCTCGGGGCCCAATTTGTTCATCGCGCGATTCAGCAGATCGAGTAACTCGCTGGACCGCTTCATTTTCCTCAAGACTCGCGCCAGACCGACGTATCCTGTCGCATCGGCCCCGTGCGGAAGCGCGGTTTCATAGATCTGTCGCGCCTTCTCCAACTCATTGGCGTCGGCCAGTTTCTCAGCGAGGAAGAACTGCAGTTGCAGATTTTGCTCATCTTTCGCCGCGAGTGTTTCCAGCCGTGTGATCAGTTCATCGGACAGCTTCAACTTTTCCAGGATATCTGCCAACAGTTGATACGCATCGCGACCCTTGGTCGTGCGCTGGGCATCAAAATACTTTTGCAACTCTGCAAGCGACTCTTCCGGTTTATCGGACAGCAACAGGACTCGGGCGCGATTGAAGTTCAGGTTGCCGGCACCGATGCGCCCCGTTTTCGCTGCCAAGTCGAAGGCTTCCTCAGCCAACTTGATTCGCTTCGCGTCGAGGAACACCTGTCCGATGCGTTCGTAGCTGGTTTGAGGATCGGCCAGCATCCGCGAGCGAACTCGTGAGTCGAGATTGAACTTTTCGGGGTGAACGAGGGCGTTGAACACGACTTCATAGCAATCGGCGGCTTTGTCGGGCTGGCCAGTCGCTGAATAGAGCACACCAAGACTCTTGTTCAGGACCATCGCTTCGATGCTCTCTTTGCCGACGCGCGATGAATGCACCGCCTGTTCGAGGTGATGGATCGCCTCTGGCAGCTTTCCGCTGATGGCTGCCTGCGCGGCAAGCATCTGCCACAGTTCATACTCCTGCGGATCGATCTCGACAGCCCGCGTCGCCGATTGGACGGCGGCTTCGATCTCGTTCAGCTGGAACTCCAGTGGAACCAACTGTCGGTAGACTTCAATCGCCTTGGGATCCAGAGCGATTGCTTTACGATAGGCGGTTACAGCGCGTCGAGGTTCGTTTCGCGTTTCCAGCACGCGACCGGACATGAACCATGCGACAGCGTCATTCCGCAACTGGTCGCCAGCGGAAAGTGGTTTTACTGGTTGCAGTGGCAGTGCAATATCGTCGGTCTCCTGAAGTTGAAAACCTTGTTTCAACGCAGGCGAGGCCGGTGGTGTTTCTGCGGGTTTCGCATCATCGGCCAGTAGCGAAGCGGCCGAACTCGACAGAAGCAGGATCGCTCCGCATCCAGCCTTGAATGCGTGCGAGAAGAATGATGAAGAGCTCACGCTCATGATCCGATCCCCTTGAAGAACCCAAACGCGAATCGCCGCGCAGTCGCCAACCATAGCTCCGGCAGCAGATTCTACTCTGTTGGGCCGCTCGGCTCCAATGGCAACGAGGGTTCTCGTGCAAACGAAAACGTCACGTTTCGGGGGCGGGCCGTTCCGAAGAGAACCGATCAGCGCGCCTTCTTGGCCACCTTTTTTACCGGGACGGCCTTGGCGGGAGCCTTCTTCTTCGGGGCGGCTGCCGCCGGAGGAGGTGCCGCCTTCGCGGGGGCCTTGGCCGGTGGTTTCGCCGCGGGCTTGGTCTCGACTGGCTTAGCAGCAGCGACGGGCTTCGGCTTTGGTTTCGCTGTCGCGGCCTTGTACAAGTCCGCCAGGCGTTCCGTTACCGCGGCCCCGTCGTGACCCTCGCTGGGGGCTGGATGTTTAGCAGGATCGAAGAAATCTCGGACCAATTTGTCCGTGGCCAGACAACGAATCGAGAAGCAGAACAACGGAACTTCGGCTTTGCGAATGACGGCCTTCAACGTCTCACCCATCTGCTCAGAGTCCTGATTCGGCGGGACCAGTCCCAGCCAGATCAGTGCTCGCGACATCGATTCATCGAGCGGGATCTGATGAGCGCCGATGACGGATTGCAGGGTGTAGTTGCGGACAAAACTGGACAGTTGCTTGATCTTGGCGAGTTGTTTCTGGGCGAGTTCCAGTGTCTTCTTGCGCAAGCTTTCAAATTCGAAAGCGAACGACTTTTCGAAGACGTACTGCAGCACGCTGCGGACGTGGAACGCTCGCCATTCCGCTCGAGACAACCCGGAAAAGGCGCGTTCGATTTCGGAAATGGAGCTGACACGAATTTCATTCAGGTCGGGAAACTCTTTTCCCAACCGTTCGAACGCCAATTCGGCTTCGTCGACGGATGCGTCTTCGAGGCAAATGGCATAAAGCATTGTTTCCAGCACAGGGCGATCATGTTTGGGCACGACAACCTTGTATTGCTTTTTGATTGCCGGAAGCAATTTCTTGACAATCGCCGCACGATCTGACGACTTGGCACGCGATGCAGCAACCATAGGCTTATTTCAACCTCTTCCGTTTATTCATCCAAACGCCTGATGCACCTTTGTTCGCATCAACAGGTGTCGCACGCCGCGGTTCCAATTGGGGAACAGTACCGCAGCGGACGGTGCTTAACGAATTTCACTTCTCATCGTTTGCTGAATCATCTTCTGAAATTCCATTTGTTTCATCGTCGGTATCCTCATCATCTTCGTCCGAGTCTTCCTCTTGTGAAGCGTCGGCAGACGCTTGCGAATCCTGTAGATTCGCAGCTTGCAGAGCTTGAGAAACCTCAATGCTCTTCTTCACAGAAGGGTCCAGGACAAATCGAATTATCGGGGCGTTCTTGGTCTGTAGCCGGTCCGCAATCTTGGACTGAATAAATCCACGAGCAGACTCCAACCCATGCATCGCGAGCGATTGAGCTTTCGCATCCCCCATGATCGTCACATAGATCTTGGCGTTTCGCAGATCAGGACTGACCTCGACGCTAAGAACTGTGATATTTTTGACGCGGGGATCGCGCAGCTCAAACAACACTACGGTGCTGGCTGTTTCCCGAATGGCTTCCGAAGCCTTGGCCATGCGGCGGGAATTCATTCGCTAAATTATCCTGGCGTTAATGCGGAAAATGAAAGAGTCACTGTTGTCGGATTGATTGAGCCTAAAGCATTTACCGACTTCTCGAGCCGGCAAATGCCCCGCGAATGTCATTATTCGAGGGTTCGTTTCACTTCCTCAATCTTATACGCTTCCAGCAAATCACCTTCTTTGATGTCGTTGAAGTGTTCCAGGCGGATACCGCATTCCATACCTTCTCGAACTTCCTTGGTATCATCCTTCTCTCGCTTGAGCGAGGCGATGCCATAGGTGTGCAAGATCTTCTGGTCGCGGATCAAGTGAACTCGGCTGTTACGTTCGATGGTTCCGTTCAAAACGCGGCAACCAGCGATTGTTCCAAACCGGGTAATACTGAATGTTCGCAGCACGATTGCTCGGCCGGTCGTGACTTCTTTCTGCTCGGGCTTGAGCATCCCTTCCAGAATTCGCTTAATCTCGTCCATCACTTCATAGATGATGTTGTAACGGCGGATTTCCACGGATTCCTGTTGGGCCAACTGCTGAGCCCGATCTTCGGCGATCACGTGGAACGCGAAGATCACGGCGTTGGAGGCCGCAGCCAGGTAGATGTCGCTTTCGTTGACACCACCCACACCTTCGTGCAGCAGCTTAACCCTGACTTCAGGATGCTCGAACTTACCAAGCTCACTTCGCAAGGCTTCCAGCGAACCTGGAGTATCTGCCTTCAGAATGACATTCAGATCCTGAACCTGGCCGTCGCGAGCGGCACTCAGAATGTCCGCCATCGTCCGGCGACCACCCATGTTTGCCAAGACTGCGGATCGGCCTTTCTGTTGTCGATCCACGGCAGCGTCGCGAGCTGCTTCCAAGTCAGGCAGGACCAGGAACTGATCACCGGCATTTGGCACAATGTCCAAGCCAGCGACCTTGATCGGCGTCGATGGTGGTGCTTCCTGGATTTCTTGATTGGCCTCGTTGTACATCGCTCGGATCCGACCGTAGGCCGAACCACAGAGCACGACATCGCCGACTCGCAATGTCCCCTTGCGAACGATCAACCAAGCCAGCGGACCACGACCTTCGTCGCGGAAGGCTTCCAGGCATGCTCCTGTTGCCGGACGCTTGGCGTTCGCACGGAAGTCGTGCAGTTCAGCAGTCAGCAACAGAGTATCGAGCAGTTCAGGCAAGCCTTGACCGGTCAGGCCAGACGTACGGACAACTTCGACATCACCACCCCATTCGGCAGCCAGCACGTTGTGCGTTGACAGGTCCGTCAAAACACGTTGCTCGTTGCGGTCGGGTAGATCGACCTTATTCATGGCGACAACCATCGGAACGCCCGCCGCTTTCGCATGCGAGATACATTCGACGGTCTGTGGCATCACCCCATCGTTGGCGGCCACGACGAGAACCACGATATCGGTCACGTTCGCACCGCGTGCTCGCATCTCACCGAAAGCCGCGTGACCAGGCGTATCAACGAAGGTCAGCTTGTGGCCGTTGTGTTCGATCTGATACGCGGCGATGTGCTGCGTGATCCCACCGAACTCGGATGCGGCGACGTTCGCCGAACGCAGCTTATCGACCAGCGTCGTCTTACCATGGTCGACGTGTCCAAGAATCGTAATGATTGGCGGCCGTGGCTGAAGATCTTCCGGTCGATCTTCACCGACGGTCACTTCTTCAATTTCTTCTTCGATCGTCTTATCCCGCTTCACTCGCAGGTCGACGCCCAATTCCAGACAGATTTCGACGGCTTCGTCTTCTTCAAGCATCGAGTTGATCGTCGCCATCTCGCCGCGCTCGATCAAAATCTTCATGAGCGCTTTGGCAGGACGACCGATTGCTTCGGAAAGCGAACGAACAGTGATCGGAACGTCCACTTCGGCCGTTGATTTCAGTTCGGTTTTCTGGGCATGGCGACGCGGCCCCTTGGGACGAAATCCCTTGCCGCGGCCATCGCCATCTTCATCTTCGCCAGGCGCCCGCGGCTTACGCCGTTGGATGTGCCCACCTTCGAGCACCACCGCGCGTTTTGGCTTCAGCGCATCATCTTCTTCTTCAGCCGGGCGTTTCTTCTTTTCATCGCCCTTCTTGATGTGCCGTGTCAACGGGCCAAGCGGCGTGGCGTCCTTGGGATTCAGACGAATCACTGGCTTCTGTGCAGCTTCATCTTCAGGTTTCGTCGTTTTGGGAGCGACGGGGGCCTTAGGGATGGCAGCAAAGTTAAGCCCGATTCGTGGCTTCTTCGGAGCGGCAGCTTTGGCACCGCCGAAGTCTGATGACGACCGCGAAGTCATCGTCCGCATTGCACGCGGAGGGACTCCCGAGGGCGACATATATGACTCGCGGCTGAGCGGAGCCTTACCAGGCGGCACCACTGCCGCGGCAGGGGCGACGACCGCTGGTTCCTGAACAGGCGCTTCGGCCACCTGTTCCTCAACTTCGGCTATTGACGGAGCGGCAGTCTCAATTTCTGCAGTCTCAATTTCCACAACAGCAGGCTCGGCTGCTGGTAGCTCTTCGGGCTCTGGTTCGGGGATGTCAACGGGCGGCTGCTCAACGGCAACATGCCTGGCTTCCACCGGCACGCGAGATGGTATCGGGCGCGCAACCATGTCATTCATGTTGCGAATGGCGCGGGCCTTCCCGGCAACCTCCGCGGTATGTTCGCGAGTGGGTGTGACAGGCGACGAAGCAACGGCCGTAGCGGTCACCGGCGATCCGCTCGACCGTATGATGTCCAGAACTCGGTCTCGCTCTTCAGGCGAAATGCTCGCCAGAGCCGAGTTCTTAATAGTAATTCCAGCCTTTGAGCAGTAGTCGATCAACAGTTTACTGTCGATGTCGAGCTCTTTGGCAAGCGCAAAAATACGAATTTTCAAACGCAAGTCCCTCGTTCGGAGAATGCTCTGACACGCCAGCGGCACTGCCCCAGTTAATCAACACCGCTTCCCAATCGATCACGCCGGATGGCGGTGGCCCCGACCACTCGCATCGAAACCGGCGATTCACGTTCCGGGGTTGCCAGCCCAATTCTCAGCATTTCCTATCCGCACGAATGATTCGTGACCTTCGACTCTACTAACACCTCAACTCGCGCTTGGCTCGATGCCTTCAGCAGTAACCTGTGTTTCGCTCTGTGCGGTAACCTCTGTCGGGGCGTCTCCGTTCGTTGATGATTCCGATTCGACGGCCACTTCAACTGGTGGCTCAACAATCAGCTCTGGCTTGGCGTGTCTTGCCGATTCCATCCCTTGTGAGCGTTCCGTGGCCTTTCGCAGGCGCTGCTCTGTCTCCAGGCGCTCACTTTCCTTTTCCGCATGGTTCACAATGATCTCGCATTCCGCTTCCGTCAGACCGCCCATTTCGGCGAGCTGGTCCGGTTCGATGACCGAGAGGTCATCGAAACTGAGGAAGCCTTGAGCAACGAGGTTTTCCGCCAGATCGGCAGTCACTCCAGGGATGTTGGCGAATGCTTGAACTGACCGCTCAAGCTGCTCGTCCAATTCTTCCCGAGTCATCACCTCGATGTCCCAACCCACCAGCTTCGACGCGAGACGTACGTTCTGGCCACGCTTGCCGATCGCCAGTGACAGTTGGTCATCGCGGACCAGCACAATCACACGACCCAGCATCGGACAAAGGATGACATCTTCAACTTCGGCCGGCTGTAAGGCGTTGGGAACCAAGACTTGTAGCGAATCGTTCCACCGAACAATGTCGATCTTTTCGTCGCCAAGCTCCCCGGTGATATTCTTGATACGAGCACCACGAACACCAACACAGGCACCGACCGCATCAATGTTATTGTCGATACACGAGACGGCCACTTTCGAGCGATAACCAGCTTCGCGAGCCAGTGATCGGACTTCGATGACCCGTTCGCCCACTTCGGGGATTTCCAGTTCAAACAGTCGTCGCACGAATTCGACATGCGTCCGCGACAGGATGATCTTCACGCGGCTGCCCGCTTTACGGACTTCCAGAACGGTGGCTCGAACGCGTTCACCAACGCGGAACCCTTCGCCTGGAATCTGTTCTCCGCGAGGAAGTAGGCCTTCGACTTTACCGAGTGAGACGATCGCCGCGCCACCTTCCAGCTTCGAAACCGAGCCGGTTACGATCTGATTGCGCAGGTCGGTATATTCGTCGTACAAGGCGTCGCGTTCAGCTTCGCGGATCTTCTGAATCATAACTTGCTTGGCGGTCTGAGCCGAAATGCGTCCCAGCAGATCGCCAAGTTCGGCAGAGTCAATCTCGACGCCGTTGGATTTGACGGTGGGATGCCCGGTATCCCGGTCGATCTGAACTTGAATTTCGTTGTCTTCGCCGAAATGCTTACGCGCAGCAGACAGAATCGCCTGCTCGATGCCTTCGAACACGATCGCCTTGTCGATGCTCTTGTCGCGGTGGATCGCATCGACGATACGCAACAACTCGGGACCGTTCATTTCAACCCTTCTCATTGTTCGACATTGCCGAACAAACATACCTGAAATTGCACTTCGGGGACTTATTATCAGCTCTGGATCACGTCATCTCAAATGATGTCCTCGATCTACCGCTTTTCACACATCCCATAAAACAAATAAGTGGGCACGAGTCCCACTTATTCCGCGGCCGCCAGATGGCAAAAGCCGATAAGTCTGCTTGTTTTCAGTAGTCTGAAAACAAGTTCCGATGCTTCGGACTGGAACCCACTTTCTCACATGGCCGATGCCCCCGCCAAGAAGCTGAGACTCACCATCACATGACTGAACCCCTGCACACACCTGGCGCAACGAACTCCGCACATGCGCGAATTGACGATACTAGCCGATCTCCAACCTGTCAAGTTGTTTGACGATGCGATGTAGAGAGTTGCGAATTTAGTCACTGACGAACTTGCACCGGGTCACGAAATTCGTGGATCGCGGTCAAGTTTATTGCATTGTGTTGACTCGCAGGCGAATTCTAGCTTGAATCTGCTGTCAGCGGCTTGCTTTAAGACGGAACTCTCAATTTCAAAGAGGTTGCCATGTCCCTGCATGGATGCATCTACGGCCTGTTGGCCACGGTCGCCTTGACCAGCTTCGCGGTGGCTCAAGATCCTGAAGCGGACAAGCTGAAAAAAGAGGCTGATGCGGCTTACCAGAGCGCTGATTTCGCCAAGTGCCTGGAATTGACCACAAAAGTATTGGCTCAGAATCCCAAAGACCATAAGGCGTTGTATTTGCGTGCCAGCGCGCACGTAGAGCTTGGGATCGTCCGCCGGGATGGCAAAGAGCTGCGATCTGGAATCGAAGACGCCCGCGAATCCTTGCGAGCGGGTGGCAGCAACGAAATCGACTACTACCTTCCCTATATGTACGGCATGACTTCGCTGTCCAATCTCGAGGGGAAGAAGGAGCACGCCGAAGTTGTTCTGCAGGTCGGCCAAAGCGTGCTGGCTCGCACCAACCTGACGCCAGAGCAGCGGGCGAATATCTTGTATCAGCGTGCCGGTGCCTACGTCAGCATGCAAAACGTCGAGGCGGCCGCTCAAGACTACCAGGCGGCGATTAAGAGCAATCCGTTGCATTTGGGCGCACACGTCGGGTTAGCCGAAAGCTACGCGGTTTCCGGGCAGGCCGATAAGGCGCTGGCCGCATTCAGTTCGGCCGTCGATGCCTTTCCGAGTAACCCGCTGGTCTTCAACAATCGCGGTCTGTTCGAGCAGCGACAGGGTCAGTTGAAAGAGGCAATTGCCGACTTCAATAAGGCCATTCAGATCGATCCGAAGTTTGCCGTCGCGTATGCCAACCGGGGCTTCAGCAATCAATCTGAACGAAACCTGGCTGCCGCCGAAGCGGATTACTCCGAAGCGATCAAGCAGGACGCGAAGCATCCGCTGTTCTACAGCCTGCGAGGGACGTGTCGTCTGTCTCAACTGAACGTGAATGGCGCCATCGACGACTACAATCAAGCAATTCGACTGGACCCGCAGAATCCGACAGGACAGGCAGATTTGGGATTCGCAAAGTACTTCGCTCGAGATTATGCCGGAGCCTTGGCCTCGTTCGATCAATCGATCGCGATGAATCCCAATATGCGCTATCTGAATCCCTGGCGAACATGGACGCTCGTGTTGCTGGGTAAGGCCGATTCGCTCGGGCCAATTCTGGAGGCGACCACAAAGCGTCCAGAGGCAGAGCGAGATTGGATTGATCAGATGGTGCTGTTCTTGAACGGTAAAGTCTCTGAACAAGACCTGGTGAAGACAGTCGATAAAGCGACCAATGCCACCATGAAGAACGCACAACTGTGCGAGGCCTACTACTTCATCGCCGAGCGACGAGGTCAAGCGGGAGACAAGGCCAATGCCACCGCGTTCTATCAACAGGTACTGAAGACGAACGCTGTTGATTTGTCAGCGTATCGCGGTGCCCAGTTCCAACTGCGAGCCGCAGGGAACTAGCCGAAAGTGGACAATAGACTCGGTCGCATGTCACGCATGCGACCGAGTCCATGTTTACCTAGCAGGCTTCTATGATCGACGCGCTCGCTTGTCCCATGCGGGTTACGTTGATCTTCAGCACAATGCGGTTGTCAGTTGGCATTGGCTTGCCCGACACAATGTTCAGCGGGCACTGCGGGTCTGGCGTTTCGTAATTGAGCGTATGCGGGATCACGCCGTGCGCAAGTCCCAGCAACGAACCGGCCAGTTCGAGCATGCCGGACCCTGCTCCCGAATTCCCCAAGTAGCTCTTGAGTGCCGTTACGGGGATCTTTCGGCCAAGGTCATCGCCAAATATATCCAGGATCGCCTTCGATTCCTCGATATCGGACTCGCGTGTTCCCAGCCCATGCGCATTGATGTGGCCAATTTGTTGCGGCTGCAAACCGGCTTCGCGGAGCGCTGCTCGCATGGCGTTCGCCAATGCGGCCCGCGTGCCGACGACGCCGGTAGTGCTGAGGACGCAGGACGACCCGGTGCCTAAAAGCTTACCCCAAATCTTCGCGCCGCGACCTTCCGCGTGTTCGCGATCTTCGAGAATAAACGTGCATGCGCCTTCTCCGACGACGCGCCCGGCTCGATCCATATCGAATGGACGGCATCGGCGTTCTGGTTCGGCTGGAGTGGCGGCTAAGTCGTGCCAGAGGCCCAGGTGTAACGTCTTGATTGGGTGGAGCGTTGTGCCAGTCGTCCCGGAGATCAGGATGTCGGCATGGCCACGCAACAGAATTCGACGGGCTTCACCCAGGACGGTGTTTGCGGAAGCATCGTCCATCGTCAGCGAATTGCTGGGGCCGCGAGCATCGGAAGAGATGCTGATGTGACACGCGGGCATGTTGGGCAGGTAGCGGAGCAGCCACAACGGCTCCATTTGGCTCAGGCCGGCCTGTCCCCATTTTTCAAACTCAAAGTGTTTAGATTCCGGTGGCTCGCAACATGTCGCGCACGCATCTTCGAGCATATCCGGGGCGCTAAGCATCAGGTTCGCGCCGAACTCAACGCCCAGTCGCTCATGATTGATCTTTTCCAGATCAACGCCACCGTGCTTGAGGGCCATGCCTGCTGACGCGACGCCGAGTTGAATCTCGCGGCACATCGCCTTCAGATTTTTCCGCTGATCCTTCAGGTAGATCTTCTTGGCTGTCTCATCCGTGAAGTCGCTGACCTCGGCACCGCATGCGTCTGGTGCTGCGGTGGAGGGGAATAGCTTGCAGTGGTGAACGCCAGAGCGCCCAGTGCTGAGATTCTCCCAGAATGTATCGACTCCAATACCAATTGGACTGGCGATTCCAATTCCGGTGATAACGACTTCGCGGTTTGACGTTGGCTGGTTCATTTTCTCTCAAAGTGTCGCAGGCACCTTTATCGCAGCGACTCAGGGATTCAGATCCCTCAATCAAAGCCGCGAGGTTTGGGTTCCTGGCAGAAAGGCGAGCGCAGGTGACGGCTCACGCAGAACCATCATAGGAGAGTCGAATTTTTCGGGATTTGCAACCCAGGCCACAAAGGCCGAGCAGCTTCACTAGGCGGCAATTCCCTTCTCCCTTGACTTGTCTGGAGTGAAATCGCCGTAACCGACATCATCATCGTTAGTTATGGCGGCCAACCACGAGGCAGGCATTATGGCCGCCGAATCCGAAGCTATTCGACAGCACTCGATCGACCTTGATCGACCGGGCGACGTTCGGAACATAATCCAAGTCGCAGTCCGGGTCTTGATTTTCAAGGTTAATTGTCGGCGGAACCATTTGGTGCTGCAGCGCCAGGATCGAGATCACAAACTCAACCCCGCCGGATGCCCCAAGTAGGTGCCCCAGTTGGCTTTTTGTGCTCGACGCACAGAGTCCATTCTTGGCATAGGCACCGAAGACTCGCTTGATCGCGTTGGTTTCGGCTTTGTCCCCCAGCGGAGTGCTCGTCCCATGCATGTTCACATAGGCGACTTCACTGGGATTCAGGCGAGCGTCCTTTAATGAATCACTCATCGCTCGTCCAGCCCCGGCACCTTCAGGATCAGGTGCGGTCATGTGCGATCCGTCCGACGACATTCCATAGCCCAAGACTTCGCCGAGAATTGTCGCGCCGCGTCGCTTGGCGTGTTCGTATTCTTCCAAGACCACGACCCCAGCACCTTCGGCCAGTACAAATCCGTCGCGGTCTTTGTCGAAGGGGCGGCTGGCAGATTCTGGAGCGTTCACTCGGGTGGACAAGGCGCCCATGCGAGCAAAGCCCGAAAGCCCCATCGGGGTGATTGCGGCTTCGCTGCCCCCAGTGATCATGACATCGGCTACGCCGTGCTGAATCAGGCGGAAGGAATCGCCAATCGCATTATTGGCCGACGCGCACGCGGTTGCGACCGCACTGCTTGGGCCCTTTAAGCCCCAGTGAACAGAAATGTTCCCGCTGGCGGCATTGACCATCAGCTTGGGAATCATGAACGGCGATACGCGTGACGGACCGCGATCGAACAGCTTGGCGTGCTGCTCTTCGATCTCGTTCAGGCCGCCAATCCCACTGCCGATGATCACACCGCAGAGGTACGGATCGGGTTCCGCAGCAAAGTGAATTCCACTTTGCTTGACTGCCTTCTGTGCGGCGGCGAGCGCGAATTGTGAGAACCGGTCGAGCCTTTTGGCTTCTTTTCCGTCAAAGTGATCTTCGGCGCGGAAGTTTTTGACTTCCCCCCCGAAATTCACCTTGAAATCGGAGCAGTCGAAACGCTCAAGTCGGCTAATGCCGCTCTTGCCTGCGCACAACTTCTCCCAGAACTCCGGAACATCACTTCCGAGCGCGGTGACCACCGACATCCCTGTCACGACGACGCGTCTGGCCATCCGTCACTGCTTCTCCATAATATAGTCGATCGCATTGCCGACCGTCTGGATTTTGTCTTGATCCGATTCTGGAATCTGCACGCCGAATTCGTCTTCGAATTCCATGACGAGCTCCACCAGATCCAACGAATCGGCCTTTAAATCAGCGATAAACGCGCTTTCAGGCTTAATGTCATCTTTAGGGATATTGAGCTGTTCGCTCACAATATTGATGACTTTTTCTTTGACCTCTTCAACCGACGCCACGCTGCACTCCTTCGTAGCAGATCATTCCACCCTTCCACCACGGTGCTGTCACATTCCTGCGGCAGACACCCTTACCGGACGCCATTGTCAGGCTCTGGCGGCGCGCAGCAGATATACCGCGCTCGCTCAGTTGTGTAAACCGCAGGAATCAGGCGAATTTGCGGAAAGTCGTTCCGTGCTGCTGTTTCCCTACTAACCGGCTCCGCTTGCCGATCACAATATCTTTGTGCAGTCGGGGGGTGTACGCTTGGCTGCTGGTTCTTCGAAAAACCTATTTGACCTCTTGACATTGCGCTTGAATACTCGGCCTGAATGCCGTATCAAATTTTGACGATCAATATAGTCGTCGACGATAACTGATGGTTCCTGTCTTTTCTCAAGTCTTGAGTCATTGAAGCCAGGCTCGGGCCGAAGCCACGCTTCTGGTTTGTGCGCCAGTCTGAATTCCAGCGTTCGCTGGGAAGTTTTTCTCTTTTTTCTTGAAGGAGTCGGCAATGCCACGTCTACATCGACGATCGCGCGGGTTTACGTTGATTGAATTGCTGGTGGTGATCGCAATCATCGCCGTTCTGATCGCATTGTTGCTGCCCGCCGTGTAGCAAGCGCGCGAGTCTGCTCGCCGCACACAATGCAAAAACAACATGAAGCAGTTGGGGTTGGCGCTCCATAACTATCACGACACGTTTCTCCTATTTCCGATGAGCTATGGGAACGGCACGTATGACGAGAGCGGTCGGATGGAGAGCTGGCTGTTTGGAATCTTCCCATACATCGATCAAGCCCCGCTTTTCAACTCGATCAACTTTTCCGTCGGGGCGAACGCAACACCTCAGAATGTGGGTTCATCCGACTATTTGGGGGGATGAGTTGAAAAAAGCGGACATGCTGGTCACCCCTGGAGTTGTGTTTAGCGGCACGACATTCCAGAGGAGAGTTCAGCATGTCCACAGACTCATTGTATCGTGAGATGGGGTTGC
>CAIMFH010000083.1 GCA_903840265.1 uncultured Schlesneria sp.
GAGCGGCAAGTAGACGCTGCGTGTGCGGCTGTTTCGACCCGCGTCGACCATGCGTTGCGCTTCAGCTCCATTATTCCGAAGTTCGATCACCTTCAGTTCCGCTGCGACTGAACCGGTCGGTCGAGCCCGATCGAGCACACCGGCGACGGCCAGCATGGCGTCACGAAGTTCTTCGGCTTGCAATCGGCGTGGGCTATGTCGCCAGACCCAGCGATTGGCAGGGTCCAGAGTCAGCTGCTCTTCGGTGGCGGCAGAACTCAGGCCGTAGGCACGGGTCAACACGAGGCGTCGAACGAGTCGCTTCAGTGACCAGCCATCCGCGACGAAGTCGTTGGCGAGGTAATCCAACAGTTCGGGGTGTGAAGGGGTGTCGCCGGTGATTCCGAAGTTATCAACACTGCGGACCAGGCCCGCTCCAAACAGGTGATGCCAGACTCGGTTGACTATGACTCGTGATGTCAGCGGATTCTTCGGGCTGGTCAGCCACTGAGCCAGTTCCAATCGGCCGCTCTTATCGGCGGGAACGCTCGGCTGACCTTCGAATTCAACCAGCTTTAGGAAGCCACGTTGGGCGACTGGTCCCAGCTTTTCAGCTTCACCACGAATGCGGATCTCGGTGTCGCCAACCGTAGCAGCATCTCGAAGTCCCATGGCGACTTCACCGAACGCGGCGGGGTCACTGAGGGACATGTATTCGGCTTGCAGACGATTCCATTTCTGCCGAGCGACTTGTCGCTTGGGTCGACCGTTCGGAGCCTTTTCGTCGCCTTCGGCTGAGTCGCGCAGGGTTTCGAACGCGGTGCGAGCGTCGTCGGCAGCCTGCTTGGTTTTGGCCAGCTTCGCTTCCTGTTGTGAATCGAGTTGCGACGATGCTGAGAGGACGAGCAGCATCTTTGGATCGTAGTAGTCGAGTCCGCCGCCACCCATTTTGTTCCGCAGTCCCGAGCAATCGTCGGTGCTGTGAAAGATTCCGGCCAGGCTGTAGTACTCGCTGGTCGAAATCGGGTCGAACTTATGGTCGTGGCAACGAGCGCAACTCGCAGTCACGGCCAAGACCGATCGGCTGACGGTATCGATCTGCTCGTCGATGTTGTCCATGACATAGCGGACTTTGAATCGCTGATTCACATCCTTGACGCCGATCGCCAGGAAGCCGGTCGCGACTTTCTGCTCTTTGCTTTGTGCTTCGGATTCGGCGGGCAACAGGTCGCCGGCGACTTGTTCGCGAATGAACTGATCGTACGGTTTGTCCTTGTTCAGAGAGTCAATGACATAGTCGCGGTAGCGCCAGGCGTGTGGATAAGGAAGATTGCGTGCCGAGCCAGTTGATTCGCCGAAGCGGGCGACATCCAGCCAGTGGCGGCCCCAACGTTCACCAAAGGCGGAGGACTGCAGCAGTCGATCCACGACGGTTTCCAAGGCGTTGCTCGTTTGATCCGCCTGGAACGCGGCGATCTCGGCAGGTGAGGGTGGCAAGCCGGTCAGGTCAAATGTCACGCGACGCAGCAATGTCAAACGGTCAGCATCGGCGACTGGGGCCAGTCCGACATCATTCAGTTTGGACAACAAGAACCGATCGACATTGTCACGCGGCCAGGCGTTGCCGGGCAGGGCAGGGATCTCCGTTGACTTCAATGGTTGCCACGACCAGTGTTCTTTTCGCAGGCGATCGTACTCGGGCGAGTTGGCAGTTAAATCGTCGGGGATCTCGAGCGCTGGCCAGACCGCACCGTCTTTAATCCACTGCGACAAGATGTCGATTTGTTCGTCGGTCAGCCGATTGTTCGGCGGCATCTTCAGCTTGCTGTCGGTATGACTGATCGCCTTGATCAACAGGCTTTCTTCGGGCTTGCCGACCACCAGAGCCTTGCCGCGACCACCGCCCTGCAGCAGGCCGTTGTGATCGTCGACTCGCAGTCCGCCAGCGGCTTTGTTGTCCGCCGAATGGCAGTTGTAGCAGTTCTCGACCAGCAGCGGCCGGACCTTCTTCTCGAAGAATTCCAGCTTCGCAGGATCTTGCTTGGGATCAGCTTGCCCAAACAGATGTTGGGTGGGGCTGATTAGCATCCCCGCGGTGAACACAGCCAGACTGAGACGGCGTAGCTTCATTTCCAATGACCCTCGTATCGTGATGTCGGTTGTTGCGATCTGTTAGTTAGTAAGTCGGGGTTATTTCTTGTTCTGCTGATTTTGCTGACGGCGGTTCGCTCCGGCCGGAGCGTTCTGTGGCCACAACGGTTCGTGCAGTTCCTTGCTCCAGTCGGCGTACTCAGACTTCAATTGAGCGACCACGTCGGGGTGCTTGGCGACGATATCCGTTTGTTCGCCGATGTCCTTGGACAGGTCGAACAGTTGTTCTTCGCCGTTGCGTAGCTTCAGCAGTTTGTAGTCACCTTTGCGGATCGCGTGCTGCTGTCCGAATCGCCAGTACAAGGCGGCGTGAGGAGCCGTTTTCGCTTCACCCTTCAAGTAAGGTGTCAGATTCACGCTGTCGTACTTGCGATCTGTTACAAGGGGAACGCCCGCTGCAGCGGATGCGGTGGCGAAGATGTCCAAGGAGATGACCGGTTCGTTGTAGACGGCGCCAGCAGGGACGTGCCCTGGCCAGCGAACGACGAACGGAACGCGGATGCCACCTTCCCAGACGGTGGCCTTCACACCGTTGAGCGGCGTGTTCTTGCTGCCGTTGGCCTGGGTCGGTCCGCCATTGTCAGCGATGAAGAACACGAGCGTATTCTGGGTGACTCCCGACTTGTCCAACTGTCCCAGCACCTTGCCGACTGCATCATCCAACGAGGACAACATGGCCGCATAGGAACGTTGTTTTGGATCGGAGATGTTTTTGAATTGCTCCAGTTTCTCAGTCTGAGTATCCAGTGGCGTATGAACGGCGTTGAACGTGAGGAGCAGCAAGAATGGATTGGCTGCATTTCGTTCCACGAACGAGGCGGCTTCTCGACCGAAGGCGTCCGTCAGATAAGCAGGCTCTTGAATCTCTTCGCCGTTGCGGAAGATTCCTTTGCTGATGCCGTCCTTGCCTGGCACGTAGGGATGCGCGCCACCGAGGAAACCGTAAGATTCATCGAAGCCGCGTTGCTTTGGCTGGAAGCGATCGGAGAATCCGAGATGCCACTTGCCGACCAGCCCCGTGTGATAGCCCGCCTTCTTCAACTGGTTGGCCAGTGTGATTTCGGTTGTCGGTAGTCCGAACCGATCCTGCTCGTCCGCCGTTTGCTGGCCGGGGTTGAATTCGTGACCGAATCGTTGCTGGTAGCGACCCGTGAACAGGCCGGCTCGTGTCGGGCTGCAAACGGGGCAACTGACATAACCACTGCTGCAGCGAGTCCCACTGCGAGCCAATCCATCCAGGTGGGGGGTTGGCACATCGGTACCCCCTTGGAATCCCAGGTCGCCGTATCCGAGGTCATCAGCCACGATGACGACGATGTTCGGTTTTGGAGTATCGGCTGCTTGCGTCTGCGAGGACGCAACCACCACGGTCGCCGCCAGGGCGACGATGCTGGTAATGTGAAGCTTGAATAACGGTTTCATGAACTCGATCCCAATTTTGTAGTGCTGTTCGCGAGATGTCGACTATTGGTCTGACGCCAAGGTTTGTTGTGAGGAGGCATTCGATTGCAGGTCGAAGTCGACCCAGTTTGAAGCGCGTTCCACTTCGCGGACCAAGGTAGAACTGGTGTTGTAGGCGGCGGGAACGCGATCTTTGAATCTGCCGTCACCGGAGGGAGAGAACGTCGTGATCAGTACTTTGTGTTTGCCGACCACGGCTCCGTGCTGATTCTTCGAATAGCGCAGACGGTACTTGCCATCGGCGCCTGTTTCGCCGATCGAAGGTCTGACCTTTCCCGTCCGGTCATCGGGCTGAAATTCGACGATTGCATTGGGCAGCGGCTGGCCGTCCAGCAAGACAACTCCTTCGACCGTGCTCAAGGGGACTCCTGAAGAGCCGCAACCAACAAACAACACCGCCGCCGCGAGCCCGAGCGCGAGAGATTGAATTTGTCGCAGTGTGATCATGATTTACCAATCCTTATCTTCTTGAACTTGCACGAATAATCGGGCAAGAGTTTGTTAATAGTCGCCAATGATCAGCCCGTCCGCTCGCTGGCCTAACCGCTGGTAGGTTCCGACGAATGACTGTGGATTGGCCGGATCGGCCAAGGTGTTATCGAAATGAATGTTCTGGGACACGAACCGCACCGATCCATCGGCCAACAGGAAGTGAGTGCCACCCGTGTGAGCACTATGGAAGGCTCGCGGAGCGTTCGTGCCGGGAAAATTGATTTGCCAGTTTGTGATACCCGTGATCTGTCGCAGGCCGACATCGCCGTTACCCGTGTAGTTGCGAGTTCCGACCCAGATTGCCGAGAGGTAGTCCCAGTTTCGTTCGCCAACCATGAACGTGTTTGATGTCCCATCCGTGATATCTCGTACACCGATCCGACTGGCGGGCCAGAAGATGCCGAAGGGATCTTTTGCGGTGGTGATCCAATCGACACCGTGCGACCAGCGCGTTCCATGGACGCCGACGTAGCTGGACGTTCCGACATTGGTGTCGCCGAAAATGGGATTGGAGAATGGTCGCTGGGGGTTGGTGTCAGGAGCGACATCGGTCGGGCAGCGGTACACGCGCAGGACGGTTTGAGTCAGCGGGCGCAAGGCGGCTTGCTGCATCAACAGGCACAACTCGAGATTGCTGACACCAAGCTGATTGTACAGATTGGCTTGATCCAGTTGTGGCAGGATATAGGTTGCCCAACCGTAGGCGGCGGCGCGATTCGCAGTGGTCAGGTCCACCGAGTAACCCGCGTCAGGTGACTGCGAAGACAAGCCGTTGCCAGGTGGAAAGACCTGATACTGATCGTGATAGTTGTGCAGGGCCAGCCCGATCTGCTTGAGATTGCTGCGGCACTGTGTACGGCGAGCGGCTTCGCGCGCTTGTTGAACGGCGGGGAGTAGCAAGGAGATCAAGACCGCGATGATGGCGATCACCACCAGCAGTTCGATCAAGGTAAACCCGCGTGCGCGGCGAGTTCGAGTGATTGTGTTCATTAGAGAGACTCCAGCATTTTGAACTTCAGGAACGGACAGCAAATCGAGACAGTATTGACGTGCGTGTTGAGTCACCGATCGCGATGAGAGGCGAAGCGGTTCAGCGCGTCGGGCGAAACGCGGATCCGGTCGACGACATCGGTAACTTCAGGCATGCGACGTACGATTTGCAGGGCCAGCGCCTTGGCGTAATAGCTGGAGACAACCCCGTCGAGTTCGACAAAGCCGCACAGCAAGCCGCGAGCGGCAATGCGGTGAAAACGTTGGGAATCGACTGTGTTCAGTTCTTCTGAAACACGTGGACCAAGAGACTGATGCTGAGGGACTTGCTGAGAATGCGCGAATGCCACCACGATAGAATCCTTATGCTGCTGATGGCTGCGAAGTCTGTACGCAGCCACTATCCGAAGGGACGAAGTTTGTTGATTGCCGAGGGCCCGGACCAAAACTGGAAGGGCAGGGGATTCATGACGCTTGGACGCGATGGGCGTCGGTCACGAATGGGTGGGCTTCAACAACAGCAGTTCATGGTGTCGGCACTTAACAGGTCGGTCGGCGAGTGGGTCGATTGATCCGGCTGGTAACCGGGATTCTGATGCACACGGACCCATGGCTTGCGAGCGATTCGTATCGTTTGCACAGATGCCAAGTGGAACATGAGGGAGACCTCCGAGGTCTCTGCAGCAGCCTCCGGAACACCGGTCAGCACTACAGCACGAACTTAACGGGGCAAGGGCGGAATCCCCTCACCAAATCTATTATGTACTCGGTCATATATTTTTATCGGCACAAGATGCGATTGTCAATGCGGCTCTTTTGTTTTTTTACCAACTTCTTTGGTTGGCCTGTTTTACAGGGTCACAAGTGAAATGGACTAAATTGGTTACGGCATTTGCTGGTATCCGAAGCAGTTCGAATGACCGAGCCGGACGTTTCTGAATCCTTTTTTCTCGGTCACGTTTTCAAGGCCCTGTTCGTCGTTCTTTGAGGCGGGAAACATTTCCTGGCAGAGAGACCCCAAGTGTTCCGGCGTCATTCAGGAACGGGAAATGGAAGTGACTGAATGTGAGAGCACAACACGTACGACATCAGTCGTCGTGCGAATCAGCAGCAATCAACATTCGCAATAAGGAGGAATGAGATGTCTATAAGCGCAGATACCTTTTTGACACCGATTGAAAAGCCCGCCGGGCTGATGATGAAGCTTGCGTATTTCATGACTCGTCGCCAGTTCGGCAAAGTTCTGACGCCGCTGAAGGTCTACGCGGCGCGAATGCCCGTGGCGTTTGGTTCGTTCTATTCGAAGATTTCAAAACTCGATCAGAAGCTGTTGCTGCCGCCCGAGACCGTGATGTTGATTCGCGAGCACGTGGCGCGGCTGAATGTGTGTCTGTTTTGCATCGATATCGGCCGGTCGTTCGCGATCAAGGCCTCGGTGAATCAGGCCAAATTCGACGCGTTGGAAGACTATCAGACAAGTCCTCTGTTCACGCCGGGGGAGCGCGCGGCGCTGAACTATGTGACCGAACTGACCCAGGACAAGAAAGTGGATCAGGAGACGTTTCGGCGGATGGCGCAATACTATTCGGAACGCGAGATCTGCGAGATTGTCTGGCTGGTGGCCAGTGAGCACGTGTACAACATGACCAACATCGGCCTGAACATCCATTCGGATATGCTGTGCGACATCAGCAAGGGGAAACGGCACGAGGCCGCATCTTCAAAGTAGCAGGCACACTCCGTTCGCCGCACATGGAATATGCGGTTTACATCGGACCGGCGTGAGTCTGATCTCGCGGTGATTTAGATTCCCGCGCCTTCTTCAAACCCGCGAAAGACTTCTTCATGTCGAACGGGCTCGATTCTCGTGAGGTCAGCGAGCGTCGCGTGGTCCATTAGCCTGGTCGAATGATTGCGGATCTCAAGCAGCACACGTCGAAAGCGGCAGATGTTTTCCTGGCTGCAGGGTTCGTAGTGGCTGGTTGAGGTGCAGGCGATCGGGGCCAGCATGCCGTCAAACAATCGGACCACTTGTCCCATCGTCAGGTCATGCGGTTGTACGGCGAGCTTAAAACCACCGTCGCGCCCGGAAACGCTGACAACCCAGCCCTTCGCTTTCAGTTCCTGCATGATCTGTTCAAGGAACCGCTTGGGAATGTCGTTCTGCTCGGCAAGCTCACGGTTGGGGACAGGGCCTCTCCCGTGGCGAGCGGCAAGAGTCACCAGAGCTCGGAGAGCGTAATCCGACTTCTTCGTCAGTCGCATCGAATGACGCCCTTTCTATCAAAGAGAAAACCCCAAGAAGATCCTCCTCTTGGGGTTTTCGCGTTCCGGCACTCACGGTTTAGAAGTCACCGATTGTTTCGCCATCGGCCTTACCGCAGAGGCGGCGAACGACATTCGTATCAAGGTTTTCGGACAGGAACCGCACGGTGCCATCACCCATCAGAGCGTGTGCTCCACCAACGTGCATGCTGAACGGTTCATTGTTCGGGCCACAGTTGTTGGTGGTCCATGGGCAGCCTGCTGGTCCACCGATGGGGGTCTTGTTGTTGTTAATGATCCGAACTGCTCCAGCGACGGCGTTTGGTGGACCGGAAA
>CAIMFH010000084.1 GCA_903840265.1 uncultured Schlesneria sp.
GGCGCCGGCACTCGCTTCACGAGCCAGAACGCTCAGTCGATTGATACGGTCGTTTGGATTGGCAGTGGAGCAGGCATTGATGACGCATCGCGAAGAGATTCTTGAGAAGCAACTGGTCCAAGAACCGATTGCAGTGGCCGCGATGGAGCTTTACGCATCGATTTGCGTGCTGGCCCGGCTGGATGCCGAACGATCGATGACGCCGCTGGACCCGACGGCCGATTTGTTCCTGCAGCAGTCGGCTCGCAGAATTCGACAGGCGCTGCGGCAATTGAAGGACAATGACGACGTGGCGATTGATAAGGCGGCACGTGGCATGTTGGCGCGGTAACGATGCCCGCTTACCACTCGCCCGCGATCCAATCGAGTGGGACACACTCTTCGACGCCGGTCCGGTACTTGGAGAATGATGTCATGAGCAATTGCTCTTGTTCGACCAGTTGCCGGAAGATCACGGGCATGACCACCTGAAATTTAAGCTCCAGAATGCGCTGATTCTGCAGCAGCGAGATGCCTTCGAGTGGACTGTCGGGGACTTGCCAACCATTGGCAAGACAACCCGCCAGGCTGTCATCAATGGTCAGACGCATCGTGCCATTGATGGTGGTGCCGACGCGAGCAAACCGGCGGTATGTCATCTGGCAGACAGGGCGAAGGCTGTGCTCATCGAGTCGTTGTCGAAACCAGGCACCATCCCATTCCGGATCAGTCGCGCCTGTGACTCGGCGTTCGATGTGGGAATCGTCGATCGAAACGCGATGCTTGCGAACCAGGCCTTTACGTTTTTGCTTCACTTCCAGCCAGACCTTCGAGTCGGTGCCATATCGCCGCAGTCGGTACTTTCTTCGCTGATAAAGCTCAGAGCGATGAAAGACATCCATATTGGGAGTGTCGAGGTACAGACTGTTGACGTGGTAGCCATCCCCATGAGCGCCACCGGCATGAGGGTCGGGGTTCAAATAGGTCCGAGCCCAGTCCGTAATCCGACTGGCTCGGTCTTCATCGATCAAGAACTTCAGTTCGTATGCACCATTCGGTTTCGTTGCGGAGGCGGTTGAAAGAGTTTGTTCCAATTCGGCTGGCGAGACCACGCTCACGACGCCGTTCATCGGGGCTGTGTCACTCATCCGTCGAGGGACACAGCCTGGCGAAATCAGTGTTCCATCCGGTGCTTGGTGCGAAAGCGACACAGATGAGCCATGGCCAGGGGATGAATCGGGGCTTCCAGTCATTGTCGGCACCTTTCACGGTCTGTATCCGGAGCACTGGCGAGGGAGGATAGGGGATCAAACACCCATCGTGAACTAATGTTTCGATTTTCAGAAGCGCACGAAGGGTGAAATGTTCCCGGATTCTTGTCAGTCTCGCTGATCGTAGTGACGGGCCAGCGGCCCGTAGACAGGTCGGTCATAGTCCGATTCGTCGCGTTCTTGCCCGGCTTCAGCTCGTGGACCGAATTCGTGTCGATCGCGATCCGGGCCATCGCGATGCGGTCCCGAATCTGATTCGCTGTCTCGTCCGGGA
>CAIMFH010000085.1 GCA_903840265.1 uncultured Schlesneria sp.
ATTCTGCAGCGCGAAATCGCTGCATGGTCAGCGGACGTCAATAACACGCAGCGGGGAATCGACTGGCGAATGAAAATCGACGACGCTCGATACAAACTCAAATCCGTCTACCCTAAAATTCAATGCTGACAAACCACTAGATGATCGTGCGCGATGGCTGGTCTGGATTTGTTTCGGGTGCCACGGACTCACCTCCCAGGTATCTACACATCTCCGATTCATTCCTCTTGAGATGGTTTGGCCCTTGTCATGAGGCCCAACGGGCCGGAACTTTTCCCAGCCGGGGCCCTTTGGCCCCGGAACATGACCTCTTAAAACATCTCTGAAGGCCTGAAGGGCCGGCCCATTTGCCCCTCAATTCGGAATCAGCTCCCTCCTGAAATATCCGGCACTTCGGGGTGGCCGTGTCTTCGACCTAACTGAGCGAGTACCTCTCTCAATTCTCAGTCATTCAATCACCCAAGTTCTCCGACGCTTCAACAGACGCCGATGCTCAGTTTTCGCAGTGTCTTTTGTTTTGCTCGCCGCCGCTTACAATGTCGCCACACGTACATTCCCGTCCCGACCAGGGACGATTCCGTCAGGTGGCCAGGAGCCAGGCAGCGTCTATGAGCGAACAGTACATCTTCACGATGGAGGATCTCCGTAAGTTCCACGACAAGAAAGAGATCCTGAAAGGGGTCTGGCTCTCGTTCTATCCGGGTGCCAAGATCGGAGTCCTCGGTCCCAACGGTGCCGGTAAGTCGACGCTGCTCAAGATCATGGCCGGCCAAGACAAAGACTTTATGGGGACCGCGCGCATCACCCCTGGATTCTCATGCCTGTACGTCCCCCAGGAACCGCAGCTTGAGCCGACGCACACCGTCATGGACGAACTCAACGAAGCCGTGTCAGCCAAACGAGCCCTCCTGGCTCGCTATGAAGAAATCAACAACAAGTTCGCCGAGGAAATGTCCCCGGAAGAGATGGAAAAGCTGATCGACGAGCAGGGCCGGGTCCAGGAACAGATCGATCACCAGAACCTGTGGGAACTCGACCGCGAAGTCGAAATCGCCGCCGACGCCATGCGTCTGCCCCCCCTCGATACGATCACCGGCCCGTTGTCGGGTGGTGAAAAGCGACGCATCGCCCTCTGCAAAGCCTTGATGCAACAGCCCGATATGCTGCTGCTCGACGAACCGACTAACCATCTGGATGCCGAGTCGGTCTCGTGGCTCGAGCGATATCTGCACGACTACAAAGGAACCGTCGTCGCCGTCACACACGATCGCTACTTTCTCGATAACAGTTGCCAGTGGATCCTGGAACTCGATCAAGGTCGCGGCATCCCTTGGGAAGGAAACTACTCGACCTGGCTGCAACAAAAGCAGGAACGAATGCGCAAAGAGGACAAAGCCGCCTCCTTGCGTGAGAAAACACTGGAACGCGAACTCGAATGGGTGCGCAGTTCACCAAAAGCACGACAAGCCAAGAGTAAGGCTCGTCTACAAGCTTACGACAAGCTGGTCGCTGAAGAGCAGGATTCGCGAGAAGAAACGATCGAACTGCGAATTCCGCCCGGACCACGTCTGGGGGACACCGTGGTCGTGTTCGACAAAGTCGCCAAGGCCTTCGGCGACAAATTGCTGTTCGAAGACCTGACCTTCCGACTGCCTCCAGCAGGAATCGTCGGCGTGATCGGCCCGAACGGTGCCGGTAAGACCACCATGTTCAAACTGATCATGGGAATCGAACAGCCTGACGGCGGCAAAGTCACCGTTGGCGATACCGTCAAAGTCGCCTACGTCGAACAGAACCGCGAGTCGCTCGATGGCGAGAAGTCTGTCTACGACAACATCTCCGGCGGAAACGACAACCTGCTGTACGGCAATGTTCGAATCAACGCCCGAGCCTACTGCGGCAAGTTCAACTTCAAGGGCAGCGACCAGCAGAAGCCGGTCAAGTTCCTGTCGGGTGGTGAACGCAACCGCCTGCTGCTCGCCAAGACGCTGACCGTCGGTGGCAACCTGCTACTCCTCGACGAACCGACCAACGACTTGGACATCGACACGCTTCGATCGCTCGAAGACGGCCTGCTCAGCTTCAGCGGTTGCGCGGTCGTCATCAGCCACGATCGCTGGTTCCTGGACCGAGTCGCCACGCACATCCTGGCGTTCGAAGGTGACAGCGAAGTCTACTGGCACGAAGGCAACTTCGAGAGCTACGAACTGGTCCGCAAACAACGCCTGGGTGCCGACGCCGACACCCCGCACCGCATCAAGTACAAGAAGCTGGCCAAGTAAAGCTCTTTCTAAGACGACTTTCTCCTGAGCGGGGGGCGTAAGCCCCCTGGCCCATCAAAGCTCAACCCCTCCGATTACGCTTGACTGAGACTAGTACGTGGCGGAAGATTTGGTCGGAGAGATATCATGACATTACAAGCTGGAACGGCACCAATTCCTTTGAGTTTCGCCGATGATGGTGTCATTCGGGTCGCACGGACACGAGTGACCTTTGACACGGTGATCGAGGCGTTTAGTGAAGGTGCAACTGCAGAAGAGATTGTGCAGCAGTATCCAAGTCTCAAGCTCGCCGATGTCTACCACGTCCTTGGTTACTATCTCGACCACCAACAAGAGACCAATGACTACCTTCGACAGCGTCGAAGTGATGCGGACGCCATTCGCAAGCGGAATGAAAAACAGTTTGACCCCAATGGCATTCGTGATCGCTTGCTAGCGAGACGCTAACTAGGGTTTCGTCTGATGCTGCTCTTTGCTGCCGACGAAAACTTCAACTTCGACATCGTTCGCGGATTGCGTCGTCGACTACCGGAACTCGACATACTGAGCGTTCAAGCGGCCGGAATGTCTGGTGCGGACGATCCATCGGTCTTGGCTTGGGCTGCCCTCGAAGGCAGAATCCTGCTTACTCACGATGTCGCAACGATGACAAAGTTCGCCCACGATCGAATCGCCGCTGGGGAGAAGATGCCCGGCGTCTTCGAAGTTCCCCGATCGCTCCCAGCGGGCCTGGCGATCGAGGAACTGCTGTTAATTGCCGAATGCAGCCTGCCAGGAGAATGGGAAGGGCAAGTTCGATATCTGCCGCTGCGCTGAAGCCCCTTGGCCCATCTACGCTCAAGCTCACTCGCTCGCCAGATAACCAAACCGGTCATACGTCTGATTCAACGGATGAGCCTCTTTCCGCCCTTCGATCAGCGTCGCCGCCCACTCCGACAGCCGCAGTCCCAGCCGTCGGCACGCAGCCAGCTCACGCTCTTCAACGGGAGGCCCCGCCGCAATCGCGCCATAATGCGCTGAGAACCTCGGCCCCGTGTAATCGGTCAACCCAAACACCAGGAATCCATAGTTGATCAAGAGCGACATCAGCGTCATGCAGGTCCATTCCTGCCCACCGCCCCATGATCCGGCCGAGCTAAAGACGCAGCCGATCTTCCCATCGCGCCGGCCCCAATTCTCAATCGGCTGCTCATCCCACCATTTCTTCATCTGCCAACTGACGCTGCCATAATTGGTCGGCGACCCCAGCGCGATGCCATCGCACCAATCTAGATCCGTATGGTCGGCGACCGAAATATCCTTCAGCCGCACTTCGGTCCTCTCCAGTTGACCCGCCCCTTCAGCCACCAACTCAGCCATCCGACGAGTATTGCCGCTATTGGAATGATACAACACCAGGATCTTCGCCACTGTGACAGCCTCTTCTTCGCAAGTGATCAGGCAGGATATTCAATGCACTGAAAGGACGAAATCACATCGGTCGCTGATCCGAGGCTCGGATAATAACCGACGTCCAGATCCCAATAATCGCCCAGAAAATTTCGATCCCGATAAAATCGCCACTTCCCTTGAACGACGATAATCGAAGAGATTCTGTCGTTCAAATCCTTGCCGATGATCTGCATGTTCAGGTTCGTACGACTGTGGTGTCCGCCATAGTCGTGGTCCTCATAGACGACGACTTCCGGCAAACTTTTGAGATGTGGCGGTCGCGGAACCCGAACACTTTCCGCTGCATTCCCCGTTGGCTTCATTGAATTTCCTTAGTGTGCTGCACGAAACAAGCAAGCGGCAGGAATTCCCAACGCTGGCCTGACAACTCAAATATCCCGCTCGGCCAGCCGACACAAGGGAAGCGCATCACGACACCAGCCGTAGCGATATCCTGCCAACCTGCCATTAGTGAGGCGATCAAGCTCCTACTGAGCCGTCTTAAATTCTGAGCGGGGGACGTAAGTCCCCTGGCCCCGTCCTCGGGCGTGAGCCCCTCTGCGCTCAACTCGACCTCATCAAACTCCACCAGAATTGCCACAAACCGGTCCCTTCAAAGTAGTAGTAAGCCACAAACATCGCGACACCGATTGCGGCAACAATCACTCCTCGGGGAATAAAGCGAGGATTCCTTTCAAAGTAAGATCCCATCAGGCCGGCCATCAAGGCGATAACAAGCCACTCCGTAAATCGTTCGACGCCCAACTCAACGCCACGTTTCTCGCCGGTCGAGTAGTTCTGATGAGAGAACGCAATCAACCACTGCACGAAGCCGGTGAAGATTGCATAGACGGTCCACATCCCAATGAACGACAGCGCCAACCGCCAGGGACTTCGCGCAGTATTGACCGAAATTCGGCTGAATCGGATTGAGATGTAATACGTGCTCGTCACACAAAGCCACAGCAGCAGTGTGCTGGGATTCGGCGACCACTGAACAATCTCGATAAACAGCACCCCAACGATGAACGGCGCCACCACCAGCCGTATCGCCTCGGAAAGCATCCCCACGAATTTCGCGTCAACCAGGATGACGGTCAGCAGCACCACACAGAAAAGTTGAGAAACATGGTGTTCAAAGTCCCACGGAGCCAAATAATAGATGAGAAAATCCAATGTGTTCTGACTCCCTTTTGTGTTTTACTGGCGTCCACTGAAATCGTGGAGCCCGTCTCTCTAATGACTGTGGGTGCCTTCTGCGGATCGTTCCACCGTCAGTTTTCATCCGAATACGGTGTCCGCCTGATAAGAGACGGATCAATGTCGACACGATTCCACTCAACTTTCATCAGTCGATTGCGACTCTCGTCAACTTGGGTGAAATCGAAGTTCGCTTTCGCGGCCAAGGCCGTCTCGAGATTGGTCGTCAGGGAAGGCGCGAGCAACATCACAAGTTCATCATGGCGAGCCCTGTCTTGCGGAAGCGCTGGATGTGTCTCCGTTGTTGTCAGCCCCGCATGATATGCAGCACTCCAGCGCAACCAGATGTCCCAGTCTTCGCGCGCCAAGGCCAGGACATCGGCCGAAATCGGAGTCAACATAAACACGTCGCTCTCTGACTTGATGTCCGCCCAACACGATTCGTAAAGGTGCGGAACACCATGATAATTGGCAACTCCCTTGCGCGGACCATCATAGTAGTCGGTCATCGTGTACATGGTGTCAAACGCCATGGGATTAGAAGGTCTTTCGTACTTGCGATGAACGTTATGTAAGTTGCCCGTGGTGAACGACGGGCTTCCGATCAACACGCCCATATTCTGAATCGTCACTGGCTGTGCGTCGATTCCGGAACTTCATGTTGATTGAACGAGCGGCCCCTCCGTTTTCGCTTCCTGCGTGACATCTTGACCCTTCCCAACCATTTTTGGGTCACCCGTACCAGTTGGCGTCCGCGCTCCGAAGAACCACCACCATTCGACGAGCAGCAATGGGATCAACACTGGTAAGAAATAAATGTGCAAAATCATGAATCGGTTGAGAGTCGCGTCCGCTAGAACTCTTCCATCGCGTACCGCACGATCAGGCCCAAGATACCCGCTCAACGAGACAACGAATGTCACTGCCAACAAGAACAGGAAGAGGACAACTTGAGAAATCGTCGCCATCGGACGTTGTCGAACGTGCTGCTGAATCGTGAGTGTGATCGCAAATGGTACGGCAAAACTCGTCGAAGCGATAAGGTCTTGTCCAACCCACTGGTGAATCGAAGAATCGAAAATACGAGTGCGAAACCAGCCTGTCACCGCCGCAGCGAGAAAGCCAGCAAACAGAGCAACTGACAACAGCCGCGCCAATTTGCGGGCCGACTCTCCATCGCCTCGTCCTAATCGCCAGCCAACCAACACACCAGCAAAAGGGAGCAACGGGCGCAAAACGCGGAATACAAGCAAATCGGGCATCAACTCGGTCAATGTATCCATTGTCACTTCGCTGCCCACAGGAGGTTATTGCTGATCGCCTCGGCGTAGTCTCCTGGAAGAAAACCCGGACACAGGCACGCCAGTTCCTCCGTCGTCGGGCCGGGCTCCCGACCCTTGAATGCGTGCCAGGCGTCGGCTAACTCGAAGGCGGCCCCATTCAGCACTGCAGCCAGGCGACGAGCTTCGGCGTACTGCTCGCGGCTAAATCCGCGAACGCGAACCTCCAACACGCGCATCGCATCCTCCTCAGAGAGCGCCCCGCGATCCCACATCAGGTGCAGGGCAGCACTCAACAATTCGGGCAGTAGCACCGACATCGCCCCTCCTTCGTTCACCTGCGAACCCCGTAAGCCGCCGAATGACCATGGTAGCTTGCCCAATCAACGTGCCAACACTCTGAACCACCAGCGACGACGGGTCAAGTCGCCCCCGATCGGCGACGCGTCAGCCAACAACCATCATGTCCTTCTCGTCATCTACGAATTCACCCGTTGACAACTACGGATTAACTAGTAGCATCTTTGAGAATGGCGACCATTCAACGTGCCAGGAGGAAAACGATCAATGGCAAGGCCACGGCAAGAGACACCCACCGAAGGTGAACTGGAGATTCTCAAAGTCCTGTGGGAACGCGGCCCCTGCACGGGTCGCGACGTGCTGGATGTCCTGTCAGCACAGCGAAAACGAGCCTACACGTCCGTAATGAGCGTGCTGAACATCATGGCCGACAAAGGTCAGGTGATTCGAAAACCCCACGGACGAGCGTTCATTTACTCGGCCAGGCGACCTCGTGAAAAAACATTGGGCAAGATGGTCGGCAGCCTGCTGGGACGTGCCTTCGAAGGTTCTGCCGCCTCGCTGGTGTCGCAGTTGCTTGACCAGTCCAAGCCGTCTGCAGAGGAACTCGAACAGATTCGCAAAGCGATCGAAGAGTACGAGAGGAAGGGTAAACAGCCATGAGCCTATTCTCGCTGAGTTCTCTGACAGCGGTTGCGGAACTGTTGACGATGTCGCTGATGCACTTTGTCTGGCAGGGAATCGGCCTCGCCCTGATGCTTTTGATCGTGGTCAAGCTGGGGAACGTCAGGTCAGCGCAGCATCGATATCTGCTTTCCGTCGGCACCTTGGTGATGATGGGAATCGCCCCCGTCCTCACGGCGATCTTGTATCAGCCACTTCACTCACAGCGGCATGCCATCTCAATGACAGTGTCGCCGACGTTCGATCTTGAGACGCCAGCAGATCCGAGCGTTGGCACGACAACGACATTTGATGTTGTCATTCCAGCAGAACAGGTGCGAGCAAACTCAGCGTCGAAAGTTGGCCTTGAGGTTTATGTGCTGATCGCCTGGTTGATGGGTGTGTGCGTCCTCAGCCTTCGTTTGGCGATTGGATTTGGAATCGGCCTGTGGATTCGAGCCAAAATTCAACCACTTTCCGCTGAATTTGAGCAGCGTGTTCAAGCTCTAGGTGAACGACTGGCAGTGAATGTGCAAAGCCGAGTCTTCGCCTGCGCCAGAGTCGGCCAAGCGGTCGCCATTGGCTTCCTGCGTCCGGTCGTTTTGATTCCGACATCCTGGTTGACTCAACTGGCACCGCAAACAATCGAGGCCATCATCGCTCACGAACTCGCCCATATCCGCAGATGGGATTTGTGGATCAATCTCGTGCAACGAATTATCGAAACGCTGTTGTTCTATCATCCCGCCGTCTGGTGGCTGTCGGATCGAATTCGCCTGGAACGCGAGATGTGCTGCGACGAGATCGCAGCCGCATGCTTCGATCCAGCCACGTACGCCCGCTCGCTGGCATCAGTCGCCACGATCTCCAACCACAATCTGTTACTGGCAACTTCAATCGGTGGAGGCAGAAAAATGAAACTGTTGAATCGAATTGGATATCTTCTGGGAATCACGCCGGCAAACACCGTCGGCAGTTGGTGGACTTTCGGGCTCGTCGCCGTCGTCTTACCATTCGCCGCGCTCGCCTCGTTCTGCTATTCCGTCGCAGCCAAGCCTCCTGCCGGACCGAGCAAAGACTTGGCCGGAACGAAGGCAGTGGATGCGGTCGTCACCACCAGACTTCAGCCACAGACAGTCACCCTGGTCGAGCAGTACGTTGGCACGATCAACTCCCATCATCGCATCGAGATTCGTGCGATGGCCAAGGGCTATATTGATGAGCTTTCTGTCAAAGAAGGCCAACGAGTCAAAGCGGGCGATCTCATCTTCAGAGTTCGACCTGTCATGTATCAAGCGAAGCTCGATGCCGAGTCGGCCGACGCCAAGTTTGTACAACTGGAGTACAACTACACCAAAAAACTGCATGAGAACAAAGTGGTGTCAGCAGACGAACTCGCTCTGCAAGAAGCGAAGCTGTCAAAAGCGATGGCCAAAGTGAACATCGCCGTGGCCGAGTTGGAATTCACCACCGCGAAAGCCCCGTTCGACGGAATCATCGATCGTCTGGAGAGACAACAGGGAAGCTCGGTCCTCGAAGGAGACACGGTCACGACACTATCCGATAACAGTACGGTCGGAGTTTATTTCGAAATCCCTGAAACGCGCTACTTCGAATTCATCGCCGACTCGCCACGCAAAGAAGACCTGCAAGTACAACTCACTCTCGCCAACGGAACCGTTTTCGATCAGCCGGGTCGGATCAATTCCATCGAAGCCGACTTCAACAGCGAGACGGGAACCATTGGCTTCCGCGCAGACTTTCCGAACCCGTTGGGCATCGTCCGTCATGGCCAACGTGGCACGGTGAAAATCAGTCGACAATTGAAGAATGCGATTGTCGTACCTCAACAGGCCACATTCGAGATGCTCGACAAGCGATTCGTTTACAGTGTCGACAAAGACCAAATTGCGCATCTGCGCGAAATCACCGTTCAGCAAGAACTAAACGACAGCTTCATCATCAAGACCGGCCTCAGCGGCGACGAACAGATCGTCATCGAAGGCCTGCGACAAATCGTCGACGGCGGAAAAGTGCCTGGCGAAGATGACGTTAAATAGCACCAATGATTCGACTTCTGCGATCCGCTCAGCTGCCCGGTCCAGCGCGCAGCTCTAAGGGCCGTAATCGTGGTCGTCAATACGGTCGTCGTAAATCAACTCAATGTCCGATCGGATGCCCACGATCTCAACCACCTTGACGGAGGACACGAGATCTTTTTTTGGCCGGCTCAAGGTTCAAAGTTCGCAGAGAGCTTCGTAATATCGAACGATCCTCTCCACCGGCAGATGATCCTGAAGGCCGACGCACATGAAAATCGATTGCACGCTCTGCGGAACCGAATTCGATGCGATTAAGGGACGGGCGAAATGCCCCGGATGTGGAGGGATCGTCACAGTCGACGCGGACCAGGAAGTCCTGGATGTGGTTGACTACGTCGAGGACGACGAACCTCCATCCCGACCGCGGAAAGCCCTCGCAAATCCGGCTCACATCGTCTGCCCCATGTGTGCCGAGCAGAACCGCAAGGCAGCGAAAGTGTGCCGGTTCTGCGGCGAAGACTTGGCGCCCGACGAACTGTCCGGCGTCTGGCGCGACGGCCACCAATTGGTGATGAGCCAGGACGCCCAGTTGCCCTACCGTTGCGTTAAAACCAATGAGCCCGCGGAACTCTTATTGCGCAGGAAACTCTCCTGGCATTCTCCAGTGATTTTCGTTTCGATCTTCGCCGGGCTACTGATCTATGTGATTCTGGCGGTTATTCTCAGCAAGAAGGCCGACATTCAGGTGCCGATTTCGCGCCGCATTCAGAAACGACGATCGATCGCCATCATCGCGGGCTGGTTGTTAGGACTTGGTGGCGTGGCCACGATGGTCCTCGTCTGCATGTTTTTGGCGGACTCCCAGAATTCGACGTGGAAAGATGCCATACCATTCATCATCATCGGCGGCATCGTGTTCGTCGTGTTCAGTGCGTTTATCTCGTCCTTAATCGCCAGCATTGTGACGCCCGCCAAAATCACCGACGGACATGTTTGGCTGAAAGGCGTGCATTCCGAATATTTAGCCCTATTGCCCGAATGGCCGGGCGAATGAAAGGCGCCCTCAGCGGTGATCCGCGGCAGGGGTGGCCGGTGGTTGGAGCGTCTTCGCGAATCCCCGGTTTGCTCGATGCGACACTTGCGACGTGCCCGACCCCAGCCGCTTGCTAGGCGACATCACCTTCTCGGCTCATACCGCATCGCCACTGCCCCCGAGCCGAATTCCAACCGGCTCACCAGCTTCAAGTCGATCCGCTTCGGTAGTCCCGCAAACAACGTCGGCCCGTGGCCCGCTATGCTGGGTTGCACCACGAACTCATATTCATCGATCAATCCCAGTTCCGCCAACGCCATCGGCAGCTTCACACCACCCGTGAACAATCCCTCACCAGGCTGCTGCTTAAGCTGCTGAACAGCCTTCGCCAGATCCCCGTGCAAAAGTTCCGCATTCCAATCAACCCGACCCAGGCTGCTCGACACGACGTACTTCTGTTTCGCGCTGATCGTCCGCGCGAACGGCTCCATCCACTCAGGCCTCGCCCCCGCTGGCACGGGATGCCGAAACGCGGCCTCCATCATCTCGTAAATCACTCGACCAAACAGCAGAGCATCAGCCCGTGCAAGATTCTCGACCGCATGCCGGTGCATCTCTTCGTCCGGGACGATCCCCCGATGATCGCAGCATCCGTCCAACGTGACATTAATGGAATACCGAAGAGGTCGCATTGCGTGCTCCTGAAGTCGCCCAATGACTAGCGTAACTTGCCCCCGATGATGGGCTTCAAATCAACACCCCAGCACTTTGAACCGCCAGCGACTGCGGGTCAAGTTGATCGACTCACTCATCGGGAAGTCTGCTACCCAAGCTCTTGGGCCAGTCCGATGAGAATTCCTTCAGGGCCCCGGATGTAGCAGAGCCGATATGTCTCTCCGTACTGGACCACTTCGCCGACGAGCTCCGCACCGTGCTTCCTCAGCCGGGCGAGCGTATCGTCGATGTTCTCCACGGTGAACATAACGCGTAGGTAACCGAGAGCATTCACCGGGGCGCGGCGGTGATCGGCGACCACAGGCGGCGCGAGGAATCGGGAGATTTCCAGCCGGCTGTGACCGTCAGGCGTACGCAGCATGGCAATCTCGACGCGCATGCCGCGCAATCCGGTGACGCCATCCGCCCAGTCTCCTTCGATCGGGGCGCGCCCCTCGAGCTCCAGGCCAAGTTCGGTGAAGAACGCAATGGCGGCCTCGATGTCTTCGACTACGATGCCAACGTTGTCCATCCGCTTGACCGTCATGATGCTTCCTTGGGGTCTAACGAAAAAAAGGAACTGGCCCGCGATCAGCAACGGGCTCCCGATCAACACGCCAACACAGTGAACCGCCAGCAACTAAGGTTCAAGTCGACCGACTCGTCATCGTCAGCTCGCATGCCATGCCGTTGTTAGGCCTCGCCTGCTATCGACCGTGCCAGTTCTTTCGCTTGTGTGTGGCCAAGGACCATGCCGAAGTCGATCACATACACTTCGCATCCCCGGCACAGGTAGGAACGGAAGTACTCCGCCCGCGATGGCAGTAGCTTCCGCAGGCCAGACTGCGCAAGATCCTCGTCGAGCGACACGAACTGCTCCAACTTTTCAGGGCTGATGAACGACAGGCCGATGGCTCGGTGTGCGAAGCCAGCCTGAAGTGCCTCGCCGCAACGAGGGCACTTTTCAAACGCATGTTCGGTCATGACTCCTCCCGAGTACTGCACTGCGGCCTGACGCCTAAGAGAACTTTCTCCCGATTGAAAACGGTCATCCGATCAACACACCAACACTCTGAACTGCCAGCCATTGCGGGTCAAGTTGACCTTCTCATTCGGCTGACTTGGAGTGAACTGGACGCTCTGCATTTAGGGGGCTGCGGTGTCTCATGGCGTGAATTTCGCGACGGCATCTCTCGAAATCGCGATCTGTCACAAAACCTCCACTTTTTTGAGGAAAACTGCCTAAAACAGGGTCGTTTTGTCCCCCATTGTCCAAAACTGTCCGTGGGTGTCAAAAACTGTCAGTTGATGCACCTCGACCCGAGAGTCTGGTGAGGCCAACACCGCGAGGGCGGCCGACTTTTCCTCAACAAAGTGTCAAAATCTCGCAAACACCCTCTAGCGTCGCGCACGAAGGAATGGCATAACGCACCAGTCAAAGAAACCCGATTTTCCGTGGACCGTAACCAACGGCCACACCTGTTGACCGCAAAAAAATGGCCAACACGTGTGGCCGTTTTTTTGTTGGAGACAGATCGATGTGTCAGTCGCGACACCCCCAATATCAAAATCCCGCTAGACATCTCGTGACAAAATCGGATACCCCCCAAAAAACCTGCCATGGACTGACAAATTCTGCCATTTCGTAAGGTTCGAGCCTCCGACACATCGAAATCAAAGCCGATTGCGAATGAACAATTGCCCGGCCAACTTCAATCCAAGCAACCCGAGCAAGCGGTACTCGTTCACGCCAACCCCTCCGTCCCAATCCAGCGGAGGTTGTGTCATGCGCGACCTCAAGATCCGTGTTCATCCGTGTTCATCCGTGTTCATCCGTGTCAATCCGTGGCCAAGACTTCTCATTCCTGGTTCCGTCAGACGGTTGTGTCATACCAGTATCGTGCACCAGCAAATCAATCGACTCTACTTTGCGTCTTCGCGCCCTGGCGCCTTTGCGTTGAAAACCTCTCCACGCCAACGCTGCCTCCGACGCACCGCGCCACTTATCCTTTCACCTCATTCCAGCCGACAGAGGTTGTGTCATGCGCTGCCCGTCGCTTGCCCCTCAGCCCTTCGCCCTTAGCCGCCTCGTTGTGTCATGCAGCTGCGGACACCTCTTCTCTCGTCTTCCAATTTACAATTTGCATTTTGCAATTCGCAATTTGCAATGTTCCTCCTTCTTGTCCGTCGCCTCGCCCTCAGCCTCTTGAGTTGTGTCGAACGTAATGAACTGCCAGCATAAGCATCCATAAACTTCCCCTCGGACACGCATCAGGAGCGTTTTGACATGCGTTTGGCCGCCTCTTTGCAGATCGCCGTTCTGTCAGTGGCTTTCGTCGCGACATCAGTGTTCGCCGCCGATGTGCCTGTGCGAGTCGTCGTCTGGGACGAACAACAACCCGCTCAAAAGCCGGTTTATGAAAACTTCCTCGGGAACGCGATCGCCGACTATCTGAAGTCGCGACCCGGCTTTGCGGTCACTAGCGTCAACCAGAACGAAGCAGAGCAGGGGCTGTCGGACGCGATTCTGGATCAGTGCGATATCCTGATCTGGTGGGGCCATGTCCGTCAGCGCGAGATCAAATGGGAGACCGGTCAAAAGCTGGTCGAGCGGATCAAGCAGGGCAAACTGTCGCTGATCGCGCTCCATTCCGCTCACTGGTCAACGCCATTCATCGAAGCGATGAACGAACGGGCGATTGCGGATGCATTGGCGAAGCTCACTCCGGAACAGCGTAAGACAGTGAAAGTTGAGTCGATCCGGCCGGCGTATGGCGTCCCCAAACGAGATGCGGATGTGTCCCCCTTGTCGGAAGTAATCACTCAGCCGGACGGATCGCTGTTAATCAAGGTGAAACTTCCCAACTGCTGTTTTCCCGCCTATCGCCCTGACGGCAAGCCAAGTCACGTCCGGGTTGTCCAACCAAATCATCCGATCGCTCGTGGTGTGCCAGTCGCGTTCGATATTCCTCATACGGAAATGTACGACGAGCACTTCCACGTCCCTATTCCGGACGAAGTGATCTTCGAAGAAAACTGGGATGCGGGCGAGCACTTTCGCAGTGGAGCCGTCTGGAAGATTGGACAAGGACGCGTCTTCTACTTCCGACCGGGACACGAGACCTTCGATGTCTTCAAGCAGCCCGAACCGTTGACCATCCTGGAAAATGCCTCGCGCTGGCTGGCCGAACAGCAGCGTCATCCCGTCGTCTCACGCGGCTACACGATTCCCGTCATCGACCTGGCCGACGAAACGAAACGACAGGTCATCGTCGATCGCGAGCCCGGCCAGTACCTGGGACATCCGACAACAGTTCTACTCGAAGACGGCAAGACGATCCTCTGCGTCTATCCCAAGGGGCACGGCAAAGGAGCAATCACCTACAAGCGCAGCACAGACGGCGGACTGACGTGGTCAGACCGCATCGCCGTCCCTGAAAGTTGGGCGACCTCGAAAGAGACCCCCACGATCCATCGCGTGGTCGATGCCAGCGGAAAAAAACGGCTGATCGTCTGGTCGGGCATGTATCCGGCTCGACTCGCTTCGAGCGATGACGACGGGCAGACCTGGAGCGAGCTGAAACAGGTCGGTGACTGGGGCGGGATTGTCGTAATGGGGTTTGTCGAACCGCTCGCCAATGCCCCGGGCCACTACATGGCAATGTTTCACGACGACGGCCGCTATTTCGCTCAGCCCGCTCATCCCACCAGGCCGATCACCTTCACGCTCTATCAGACAAACTCCACCGACGGAGGCCTGACCTGGTCAGCACCGCGGGCATTGCTCTCGCGGCAGGACGTCCACCTTTGCGAGCCCGGCCTGATCAGATCACCCGATGGAAAAGAACTGGCAGTGCTGCTACGCGAAAACTCACGCCGGAAGAATTCTCACGTCATCTTCTCACGCGATGAAGGACAGACCTGGACCGAGCCACGTGAGCTGTCCGGCTCATTGACAGGTGATCGACACGTCGCCAAGTACACCGCCGATGGCCGCCTGTTCATTTCCTTCCGCGACACGACTCTGGAGAGCAAGACCAAGGGAGACTGGGTCGCCTGGGTCGGGCGGTACGAGGACATCGTTCAGAACCGCGAAGGCCAGTACCGCGTTCGCCTGATGAAGAATCACAAGGGCTTTGACTGTGCCTATCCCGGAGTCGAAATCCTGCCGGACGACACGATCGTCACCACGACCTATGGACATTGGCAACTCAACGAACTCCCCTACATCGTCAGCGTGCGACTAAAGCTGAAAGAACTAGACGACCATGCGCGATGATGGCCGATTCGAATTTCGGCTTGGGTGCCACGGTTTTGGAGTCTTCGACAAGGCCGTGTCTTTGGCGAATGACAAGCAGATGCAAGACCGCTAAAGCGATCAGCGATGACAAACCAACCTATTCAATCTCAGAGTCATCCTCGTCATCGCTGTCTGGCAGGATTCCCTCGCGGTATCCCTGCCAGACTACTCCGGCCGGGTCGGTGTAGTCGGTTCCCTCTTCTTCGGTTTCCAGTAGTTCCGCAGAAAGAGGGAAGCAGCGTTGCTGCCACTGCATCGCCATCTGGCCAGCTTCGGTCTCATCGTGGGCGAGTACTCCCCACGGGACATCGTACGCAGTCCAATCTTCTTCACCCGCAAGTTGACCGCCGAAAGATCGCCAGCGTTCATCAAGTGGCTGACGGACCAAGCAGCGATAGAAGTTCACTTTGTTCGGGCTGTTTTCTTCGGTCACTGGCTGACGATACACGGCGAATAGTTCATTGGGAGCCAACCCCGATTCCAGCAGTCGAGTTTCCAATTGCACCAGAGACGGATCGTCCTGCCCGACGCACTCCCGCGTGGACTGCCAGAGCCGGACGAACATCTTCTGCAACCCGTTCGCCGTCAGGTAAGTGACCTCTGACAACGGCATCGCTAACACCTCACCCAACTCTTTCCGAAAGGCATCAATCTCATTCAAGGCTGCCAAGGCACTGGCTCGCAGGACCGACACGTGATAAGTGAGATCGGGATTAAACTGCATCTCAAGGACCAGGGCGGCCAGTGATTCAGCAGGGCGATGAAGTTCCAGCAGCGCGCTGGCTCGGTAGTAGTGAGACCAAGGTTGCGCAGGCAACAACGCGTCATAGCGATCCAGATAGGTGAACGTGGCTTCATACTGCTCGGTATGAATCGCGTTCATCGCCGCTTCCCAGGCGACATCGGGGTCATCGCAACCTTCGCGCAGGGCCATGTCCAGGACAGCCACGGCATCACGTGGTCGATCGGTTCGCGTGTAGACCTCTGACAATCGCAAGGCCAAGTGACCCGAGGATCGATTGAGGCGGAAGCCACGGGCGAGGCACCGTTCGGCCTCCCCATAGTCTTCTTCCTCAAGATAGAACGAACCAGCGCGAGCGAAGTTGTCGCTGGAATTGGTGTCCAGATCGAGCGACGCGCGGAACTGTTTCCCGATTCGCTCAGTCGTGATCAGTTCATCCAAAGCACCATCAGAGACCCCACGCAGATGATTCCCCAGCGCCGCCTGCATACTGAGGACCGCCGCATTTTGAGGAAAGCGCTTCGTCAGCGCCTCGGACCAGTGCCATGTCTCGGCGGCTCGCGACTCATCGATATTGACGAAGCGAACCACGTGCATCAACTGGCTGGCATCTGCGGGATGAGTGACCGTGTCCGGCGGCACGGCCAGAATGTCGTTCAAGACGGCAGCCAGGACATCCGGTTCGCCACCGCTTTGAATCATCCGGCGATAGAACTCCTGAATCGCTTCACCAAGCGGCGTGGCATCCGCTTCGGATTCTTCGCCTGCCTCTTGTTCTTCAATAACTTTTTCAACTGCGGCAACATCATCCGCGATGGCCTTTGAAGTAGTCACAGCCGTCTTATCAGCGAAAGGACCAATCGTGACAGGCCCGCACAGGGCGAGCGGTGTCACGGCGATCGACTCGTCCAGGATTCGTTCCAGTCGACGCAGCGTCACCCAATCGCGGGCCTGCTGAGCCGCCTCTTGCAGGGGTCGAGCCAGTGCCTGGGCCCGTGGCATCTTACCCGTGAGACGCGCGATCGCGACCAGTCGCAGGCGGACTTCGAACCACTTGGTCGTACATTTTTGCTCTCGCAGCAAAACATCCCACGGCTGGATCATGGCGATCGCCGCGTCGTGATCGCCGCGACAATTTTCTACGAAGGCGTAAGCCAGATCGTGGTCGAGGAAGTGAGCGGGAAACTCATCGCGAGGCGGTTCGATGATCACAGCATCATCGGGACCGGTATAGGCTTCACCTTCTTCAAAGGAGAGCAACTTGGGCAGTGCGTCCAGTTTCTCGGGGCAACCGGCAAGATGGCACAACTCGACGGCTCGCAGATAGGTATCAAGTCGTCCCGCGTACGGGCTGTGGTAAACTTCGCTCAACTTCCACGACAGGTCCAGCATTTCCAGGGCCGCTTCCACTTGGCCGTTCGCCATCAGGATCCGCATGCTGTCCTTGGCACCGACATGACGACGATCGTGTGGACCGGGATCTTTGTTGTTGATCCCCACCCGAGCGTGATGCAACGCCATGTCCAGATCATCCGCGGCCATGTACACATCGGTCGCGTACTCGCGGAAGCACGAAATGCACTGCATCTTGCCCGTGCGGCGACAGACCTGAATCCCGTCCGTGATGCACTGATGCATTCCGTCGGAGTTGTACCCGTTCGATTCGGCAGTGTTCACGGCGAGGTTGTCGTAGGAGCACGCGGTCAGCCACCACTTGGTTCGTTGGTATTCATCCTCGGGCAGGTTCGGTTGAAACAGCCGGGCGCGGTCTTCGCTTTCCAGCAACGTGATCAGCTCAATGGCGACATCACGACCCGCGGTCGGTTGCAGGATATTCCGAGAATCATTCATCACGTGGAAGCTGGCCGTCATATACGGCATCAGTCGCTGTTCGACTCGTGCCAGACGCTTGGCCTCGTTGGCCACTCGCAGCATGGTCCGGTAGTGACACCGCTCGCTCAGGTCTGAAACTTCTTGATTCAGCTCTTGAAGTTTTTCGTCAATGTCCTCGAATTCGGAGTCTGACATGCCGAAGTTCCCTGGTGATGAATTACCGAATGGTCTTGAGATGTGCTTGCGAGGCTGTCACTGCATCAATCAGGAGGCAATTCCCCTTCGCGCTGTCCTTGCCAGACAACGCCCGGGAAATCCTGATAAGTTTCCTCGCTACTTTCCACTTCGCGGACTTCCGCCGGCAAAGGATAGCAGCGCTGCTGCCATTCCAGGACTCGCTGGCGAGCGTCTGCTTCGTCCGCAGCGAGTACTCCCCAGGCAACGCTGTAGGCGATCCAATCCTCATCGCTCGCCAGACAACCCGGCGAAGTCCGCCACTCTTGATCCAGAGGTTGCCGAACGATTACTCGAAAGAACTGCACTTCACCCTTGGGCTTGCTTCCATCGGCGGGAACACGAATCGCGTCGAAGAAATCGTTCGCAGCCAGGCCGGTGGCAACCAGGAAATCTTCGAAGATTCGCCGCAATGGATCATTGTTGGTGAGCAAGCCTGCCGACGCCCACAAGCGATGAAACAAGCGCTGCAATCCCGCTGGCGACAGATAGGTGACCGAGGTGAGCGGAATCAACAAGAGTTCCATCAGTTGCTGGCGGAATTCATCCTTATCTTTCAACAAGCCGAAGGCCGTGGCGCGCTGTAGCTGCGTGGGGTAGGGGGCATCAGCATTGTTCTGGGCTTCGCGGTCGAGTGCTACTAAGGCTTCGGCCGGACGATTTAATTCGAGTAGTGAAAAGGCACGATAATGATTGGTCCAGGCGTGATTCGGCATTTCGCTCTCGAATCGATCCAGGTAAGCAAGTGCCGCTTCGAATTGTTCGAGATTATTGGCCCTGAGTGCCGCCTCCCACGCCAACTGAGGATCATCCGCTCCTTCTCGAAGAGCCATGTCCAACACCGCCAACGCATCGCGCGGGCGGTCCGTCATCGAATAGACTTCGGCCAAACTCAACGCGACGATTGGCGATGTCCGATCGAGGCGATAGCTGCGAGCGAGGCAGCGTTCCGCTTCGCCGAAGTTCTCTTGACGCACATAGTAGATCCCGGCGCGTGCGAAGTTACTAGACGAATCGAAGTCCAGATCCAACGATTGCCGGAACATCGCTTCGACTCGTTCTTGGCTCACAACATCATCCAGATCGGCACCTGGCAATTCTCGCAAATGAGCGGCCAGTGCCGCGAACATGCTGAGGATCATCGGCTGTGCGGGATGGTGTTCGAGGATCCGCTGAGCCCACGCCAAGACCGTACGGCTTTGCGCCGCCCCAGTGACGAACCGAACAAGGTGCAGCAGCCGACCTGCATCGTCGTGATCGGCGATCGATGCCGGATCGATCGCGAGCAACTCGGCGACAATCGCCGCCACAGTTTCGGACTCGCCTTCACTGGCTTCGAGCCGCTCATAAAACGAATTAATCAAAGGAGACAAAGGGGAGACAGCCCCCGCGAGTGGCGTCTCTGTTATGAGGGGTTCAATTTCCGTGGTGTGCGTCGCAGTCGATTCGATCGCTTGTCGAGTTGCGAACGGCCCACAGTCGGGAATGCCGACAATGGCCAGCGGTGTTACCGGAACGGACTCGTCGAGCAACCACTTCAACCGCCGCAGAGTCAACCAGTCTCGCGATTGCCGGGCAACGTCTTCGCAGGACTTTGCTAACGTGCGGGCCTGATCCAATCGGCCTGCCATCCGGCACGCGGCGATCAATCGGCAGCGAACACCGAACCACCTGTTCAGACATTGCTCCTGATGTAACTGGCGGTCCCAGGGATGCAGCAACCGAACCGCTTCTTCGGCATCGCCGACACAGGCGGCCTCGACGGCCAATGACTGATCGCGAAGGTACTTGAAATAAGGACATTCGTCTTGAGGAGGAATTCTGAGCAGTTGGTCTTCGGGGAGGTCGATGACTTCGTCTTCAGTCACAATCCGCGGCAGCTTCGCGAGCAAATCCTGCCGACCCGCCACCGCGAGCACCTCGCGAGCCAACGGCAGAAAGTTGAGCTTCGCCAGATATGGGTTGTGAAACTCCAGGCAGTACTGCCAACCTTCCTGAACCATCTCGACAGCAGCAGAAATATTTCCCTGCAGGCTCAGCAGCGTGGCGACATCGTCGGCGCTGGCGACCTTGCGATTGGCGTCGTCCGCATCCTGCAGATGCAGGCTGCCTCGGGCGAAGTGCAAGGCCATCTCCAGATCGTCAGCGGAACGATAGACCTCGACGGCGAATTCTCGGAAGTGCAGAGTATCGCGCAGGTTCCCGGTGCGGCGGCAGACCGTCATCCCATCGGAGATACACTGATGCATGCCATCGGAGTTGTATCCCTGAGCATGCCCCGTCAGGGTCGCCAGCTTCTTATAGGTGAAACCTGTCAGCCACCACTTCGTGTGCTCATATTCGTCCATCGGCAGATCGGACTGGAACGACCGAGCCAGTTCCTCGTCTTCCAGCAGCGCAATCATTTCCACCGCGACGTCATTTCCCTGCTTCATATCCAGGACATCATCGGCCGAATTAATCAGGTGAAAACTGAACGACAGGAACGGATTCAGCCGGTGTTCCTGCTTGGCGAGTCGTCGGCCTTCGCGGGCAATGCGGATGACGCTGCGGTTGTAACAGAGTCGACTGGCCTCGCGAATTCGCTCTTCGATTTCGTCCAGACGTTGATCGACGTCGTCAAGTTCTTCGTCAGACATGAAGATCGTTCCGAGTTGTCCGCTGTTGCCAATCGAATGTGGAAGCCCATTCTACTAAGTGGCCGTGTGCGATTCCTCTCACTGAGATCACGAACAGAGGATGCCGCGGTTTTGAAGTGTGACACAGCCATGCAGGCTCGGAATTTAACTTCAAGGGGTCCTGGGTTGGAATGATTCGCAAGAGATTTGATCAAAAGGAGGGAAACACTGCATCCTTGCAGACCCCGACACAACTCAGCCAAATTGCCGCTTAGAACGCTGGCTCTCTAGCTCCCTGCAAGCGGATTCGCTCGCTGACAACCTCGGGTTTGAAAACCGCTCTTGCACATCTTCGAAGTTCTCTTTCAAAAACTCCGCATTCTCTTGGTCCATCAACGATTTATCGTTTACTTCGCCTGTGAGCAATTGCCTAACGATATCCGTTGAGAACCAAGAGTTCTTCGACTTAGTCCCAACCGCACGCAAATCCATGAACAGCCGATCTCGCTCAAGCCAGAGTCTCAACTCAACAACCTCGTTGCGGAGTGTCACATTGCCAGTACCACCGAAGGTCGGAATGTACTCTGAATCGACGATGCGGCAATTGTACGCTTCGTAGAGAAACGCACCCTCCGTTGCCAAGAACTGCAGAATTCGTCTGATGTGACGTCTCCGGCGCAAAAGCTAACTTTTCTTCTGACCCCACAAAGCCTCGGCGATCCAATCGAGATCATCCGACTGTTGCGACTGAACGGCGCGGGGGACTGCGGCTCCGGCCGAGTTTAAGGCCGAAACGACCAGCAATCGCAGGACGCTCGCCAGTGGTGTTCCGGCTCGTTGTTCGAGAACGCGTTTTACCAGCCGGTGATTGCGGTTCAACAGCACTTCGTTGCGGGCCGGTTCGTCGCCTTCGAAGTGTGAATCGATCAGGCGTTGGAATCCGGCGGGGACGGTTCCCTGGCGTTTCAATTCTTCATAGGTCTTCTGAAGTTCGTGGCGGTCGTTCAGGAACGCCATCACAGGCTGATCGGTCCGAAAGGTCGCCACCATCACGCGTGCTTCGGTCGATGACAGAAAATCCTGCCACTCGGGCGACGCATCTTCCATATCCTGCACGCCCAGGATCTGCGAAGCGAAGCCGCTGGCGCTGGGGCTGGCGACACGCAAGTCGATCGATTCCCCTTTGGCCGCCGCGACATCACCCGTCATGGCAGCGAGCAATGATTCTTCGAAGCTACGGAGTGTTTGAACGCACGGAGCATCCGTCTGAGCAAACAGCGAATTGACCCAGCGTTCCTGTCTGCGGTCGGTGTTGTACCAGAGGACTCGATCCGCATCAGTTTCAAACAGGGGATCGGCAGCGCTGCGAGCGAGGATTTCGTCGCAGGTGAGTGCCCCTGCCGAAGTCGTGAAGCGATAGGTCTGACGCAACAGGTCCCGCAGCCGTCGATCCGACAACGCGGCACCAGCGAGTGAATAGCGATGCCACGACAATACCGCCTCCAGTCGGGAAGGGTCCGTCTTGGCCAACTTCTCAAAGTGTTCGAACAGCATCTTTTCGAGCTGCAATCGGGCCGCTTCGAACTTGGCATCACGAACGAGATCTTCTCGACTGGCGGTCGGCGAACAATCATTGAGTTCGAGCACGCCGCGCAGGAAGGTCGCCCATTGCGGGAGCAGGCCTTGTGTATCGCGTGAGATCACCATGCGTTTGATGGTGGTGGTCACGACCGGCTCGCCGGCAAATCCAGGCGTTCGCTGCGGAGTGACGTAGAGCGCTCCGGCGATCGAGACTGGCTTCTCGACGCGAATCGGAATGATGTCCAACGGGGCTTCGTTGAACTTTTCTTCGAGAGCCAATTCGACCGCTTCGGCATCGGGGGTCGCGTCGAACCAGGCTGCGTTGATGACATTCGCTCGCTGAGCGGTGCCGTTCAGATAGATCGGAATGGGCAGGTAGTCTGCGTACTCTTTGATGGCCGCTTCGATCTGGGCTGGGGTTTCGGCCAGCTTATGGAAATCCGATTTCAGTTCGAGCCGGATGGTCGTCCCCGGGTCGGTGCGATCGCACGATTCCAGATCGATCGCGGTCCCTTCGCCGGCCGTCCAGCGAATCCCCTCATGCCCGCCGACCTTGCGGCTTTCGACGATGATCCGGTCGGCCAGCAGGAAGGCGCTGAAGAGACCGATCCCGAATTGGCCAATCAACATCTCGCCTTCGGCACTCGCATTTCCCGCGGCGGAAGGGTGCCGTCCCTTCAGCAGGCCGGTGATGCCAATTCCCAACGTGCCGAGATATTTTTCGGCTTCGTCAGCGGTCAGGCCGATCCCGTCGTCGCTGACTTCCAAGGTGTGCCGTTCGGCATCCGTCCGAATGTTGATCTGGCCTTTATAGGAGAGATCCGACAGTCGTCGCCGCTGGATGGCATCGTGCGCGTTCTGCAGCAATTCGCGGATCGGGGTATCGCTGCGGCTGTACAGCGAAGTCCCCATGATTTGAATGATTCCGGCCACATCGACCTGAAACGAAATCCGGCGACTCCAACTGGACATTCTGGCTTTCTTTGATGCACGTATTGGCGTCGACACGACGTGACGAAATTCTCAGGAAAGGTTCAGTACAAACTGTAATCTGTCCCGTCTGTCTCGGCCACCGCGCGGGCGTTTTCGAGGTGGGGGCGAAAGTAACGCAAAGACGCAAAGGCGCGGACACGCAAAGCGTAGAGCGAGGGAATTGTCTTGTTTTCCTTTGCGTCTCTGCGCCTTTGCGACTTTGCGTTGATCCCGTCTCCTCCGCGGTTGCGACCCAAATTTTCAGAACGATTAACTCGCTTCGCTTTACCGAAGTTCACTTGTGGCAAGTTCTTCCCGGACTTGGGAAACACAATCGACCTCAATCTGCCGCGATTCGTAGAAGAATCGCCGACGCATGGCTATCATTCGAAACCGACCCTAACCGGCTTCACTGTCCCGATGATCTGCAGGAATTTCGATGAAGATTCACGAATATCAAGCCAAGCAACTTCTGGCCAAGTCCGGCGTCAAGGTGCCTCGCGGCATTGTTGCCAAGACCCCTGATGAAGCGGCTGCCGCCTTCACGGAACTGGGCGGGGCGCTGGCCGTCGTCAAATCTCAAATTCATGCGGGTGGACGCGGAAAAGGTCGCTTCAAGCAGCATCCCGATCAGCCCGGCGTCGTCCTGGTGAAGTCCGCTGACGCCGCCAAGGATCATGCCGCACGCATGCTTGGCAGCACGCTGGTGACGATTCAGACCGGAGCCGAAGGGAAAGCCGTCAGCACTCTGCTGATCGAAGAAGGCTTGAAGATCGCCAAGGAAATGTACCTGGGTGTCGTCGTCGATCGTGAATCCGGCGGGCCCGTCCTGATCGCCTCGACCGAGGGGGGGATGGAGATCGAAGTCGTCGCCCACAATAACCCCGAAAAGATCCTGAACGAGCCCTACGATGTCGAAGCCGGCCTGCAGCCCTATCAGGCTCGCAACGTCGCCTATCGCCTGGGCCTGGAAGGGACTTCAATCCGCGCCGCGGAAAAGCTGCTGAAGCAACTGTGCCAGTTCTTCGTCGACAACGACTGCAGCATGGTCGAGATCAATCCGCTGGTTGTCACCGCCGACGGCGACCTGATCGTGGGCGACGCCAAGGTAACGTTCGACGACAACGCCATGTTCCGCCATCAGGATCTGCTGCCACTGCGCGATCTGGCCGAAGAAGAGCCGATGGAAGTTCAGGCTCAAGCGTCTGGCCTGAGCTATGTGAAGCTTGAAGGAAACCTGGGCTGCCTGGTGAATGGGGCCGGCTTGGCCATGAGCACCATGGACATCATCAAGTACCACGGTGGTGCTCCGGCCAACTTCCTGGATGTCGGTGGCGGTGCCAACGTTGATCAAGTGACGGAAGCGTTCCGCATCATTCTGGCCGACCCAAATGTGAAGGGAATCCTGGTCAACATCTTCGGCGGCATCATGAAATGCGACACGATCGTGACCGCTCTGCTGTCGGCCTATGACAAGATTGGAATCACCATTCCGCTGGTCGTGCGACTGGAAGGAACCAACGTCGAGATCGCTCGCAAGATGCTTGCTGACAGCGGCAAGAAGATCACCATTGGGACCGATCTAACCGACGCCGCGAAGAAAGCCGTAGCCTCGCTGGGAGCTTGAGAAAACTCGGTTCCCTGATTCCTCACGTTCACACCATCAAACATCCCATAGGTTACGAGCAGCTAACATGAGCATTCTGGTCGACAAGCATACGAAGATCATCTGCCAGGGGATTACTGGCAAGTCCGGCCTGTTCCATTCGCAACAGTGTCGCGCCTACGCCAAAGAACACCGTCCCGGCGAAGACGTCTTCGTCGGCGGATGCACTCCGGGCAAGGGCGGGACCGAGATCGATGGCTTCCCCGTTTTCAACACGGTCGAACAGGCCGTCCAGAAGACCGGCGCGAACTGCTCGCTGATCTTCGTGCCACCTCCGTTCGCCGCTGATGCGATTCTGGAAGCGAACGATGCGGGTATCGGCCTGATCGTCTGCATTACCGAAGGGATTCCGGTCCTCGATATGGCTCGTGTTCATCGCGCAATGCAGGGGAGCAAGAATCGCCTGATCGGCCCCAACTGCCCAGGGATCATTACTCCCGGCGTGGCCAAGATCGGCATTATGCCAGGCTACATCCACAAGAAGGGGACAGTCGGCCTGATCAGCAAGAGCGGCACGTTGACCTACGAAGCGGCCTGGCAAATGGGCAACATCGGCCTGGGTCAGTCGACCGCTGTCGGCATCGGTGGCGATCCGATCATCGGCACGATGTACATCGACTTGCTGAAGATGTTCCAGGATGATCCCGCGACTGAATCGATCCTGATGATCGGTGAAATCGGCGGCAACGCTGAAATCCAGGCCGCTCAGTTCATCAAGGAATACGTGACGAAACCAGTCGCCGCGTTCATCGCGGGAGCGACTGCTCCTCCTGGCAAACGAATGGGACACGCCGGGGCGATCATCTCGGGCGGAGCGGGAACGGCCGCCGAGAAGAAGGCCGCCTTGGAAGCTGTCGGTGTCGTCGTGGCGGACAGCCCCGCCGACATGGGGACGGCCGTGAAGCGAGCGATCGACAAGCGCAAGTAAGCCAAACGCTTATGCGAATTCAATACGATCAAACAGCAGGCCCGTCGATCCCTCGACGGGCCTGTTTGTGTATAGTCATCTCTGCGCACTGATTGGTGCAGAAGCGCAAACCCAGATGAGGGTTTGTGCTATCTGTTGGAATCATAACTAAGATCAATTCCATCGCCGAAAGCCCACGCTGCTGCCCCGCTAAACCGGCGTTTGATAGTCTACTGTTACGGCACTCCTTATCGCTCACTCGGAAATGCCCCAATGCTTGCGATTGCTGATGACCTTAAAAAGCGACCGTCACGAACGAGTTTCTACAAAGCGTTCGCTTTTATGTTCATCGGTGCCTGGTTGCTGCACGAGGCGACTGCATTCGGTGTTCTTTTGAGCGACGAGAATGCTTGGATCTATTTCCCCCTATGCTTGATGATTATGTGGATTGCGGAATTGATTCATGTTCCGCAGCTCTTCTGGGGGGCTCTGTTTTTTGTGTTCCCGCTGGGCGGACTCTATCTGTTTATCAACGGCTGCGTGATAATCATTCGCTCACTGGCGGTCCGCCGATCATGACGCCTTCGCACCTATTCCATCGACACCGTTGCCGGCAGTACTGAAACGCGGAGGCACGAAGGGCACAGAGAAGACATCTCTTTAAAATTCGCATCCAAGATTGTCTGGAAGGGTGACTGAAGCAAGATGACCAATACTCGAGTCCGAAATCGAGGTGTCTTGCTGATCGTGGCCATCGGCTTGGCATTCGCCGCCCGAATGTGGTTGCTGGGCAGTCAGAGCGATGCCCCCGATGATCCGATTCCACTGAAATTGACGGCCGACTTTGATCCGATTGTGGCACAGGCCACTCAAATCCGGCCCATGCATGAAACGAAGCGGCCGAACCAGTCTGGCGACTGGTTGGAACGTTCTCCCGAAGGAGGGCAGACGTTCGCTCAATTTGTGCATCTGCATCAATTCAAGGCCGCGCATCCCGAATTGACAGGGATCGATATTCAGCCGCTGGGAGAATTCGATCAGACACAGCAGAAGCTGGTCGAACGGACGGCGGAGTTTATGGAGTTGTTCTTCGGAACGAAGGCGAAGATCCTCGAAGCCAAACCTCTGGGCGAGATCCCGGAGTCAGCACAGCGGATGCGGAATGAGGCGCCGCAAGTGCTGACCACGTGGATTATGGACGACATCCTGATGCCACAGCGCCGCCCCGATGCGTTGGCCACGATCGCGCTCGTGACGTGCGATCTATGGCCGGGTGATCTGAACTGGGTGTTCGGGCAAGCCCGGCTGACCGAACGGGTCGGCTTGTGGTCACTGCATCGCAACGGAGATCCTCACGCCGATCAGGCCGCGTTCCGACTCTGCCTGCGCCGAACACTGAAGACCGCCGTACACGAGACGGGACATATGCTCGGCATTCCGCATTGTGCGGCGTATGAGTGTTGCATGAATGGATCACGCAGTCGCGAAGAGAACGATCGGCAGCCGTTGGAGTTTTGTCCGGAATGCCAGCCCAAGATCTGGTGGTATTGCGGAGCAGAGCCGATTCAGCGGTGCCAGGCGCTGGAGGAGTTTTGCGAACGCGAAGGGTTGATGGAAGAGGCCAAGCAGTTCCGCAAGGAGTGGGACGCGTTAAAGAGTAAGCCATAAGGCCTAACGTTGCCGCTTTGACGTGGCGGCGTATTCAACGCAAAGGCGCGAAGGCGCAGAGACGCAAAGAGAAGACAGGACGAAGCATTTCACAAAATTCCTCTTGGTGCCTTTGCCTTGAATCCGTCTCCATGCAAAAGCGAGATTCAGTTGTCACGTCGACTCAATCGGCGTCAATTCTCCCTCTTCGTTTTCCACGAGGCGACCTATTGTGGGGTCCCATTTCAACTGCTCACGGTGTAACTCCCACCAGTTCCGCCAATGCGCCGCTGACTCCTTGCGAAGGATTCCATATCGGTTTCCTGAAGCGACGGCCAACTGAGTACACGCAAGAATTTCATTAAACCGACTTTTGCCCGACAGCGACTCTGAGATGGCGCTGCGCCAATTGCGATCTCCAATTCTTGATTCGGCCAGCCATGACATATACTTATAGGATATCGCCACGATACCTACGATCGAGGACACTCCGGCGAGGCCCGCGGACAGCATGGGCTTTTCGGCCAGTGCAAACACGATTATGAATACGGCTGTCGTCACAATCGACCAAGCGATGCTTATCGCGACACGTATTCGGTTCATCGCGCGTCTCCATTGATGCCGGTCAGCATCTGCTTCCTGTTTACGTATCGCCTAGATGTTTGGATCAACGTAAATCCACAAAGTCACGGAGAAGAAGAAAATCGATATCCCTCTCATTGACCCGATTCTTCCTTTGCGCACCTGCGCCTTTGCGACTTTGCGCTGAATTCGCATCCACGTGAAAGCGAGATCGAATTAGAACTGCCGGATCACACCGACGACTAGGCCGATGATCGTGGTTTTGGCGGTGAAGGTGGGGGGCTTGCTGCGGTTGATGGCTTCGAAGCGGATTCGGCGGGCTTCGCGGTAGTAGCGTTTGACGATCGAATGACCGTCGGCGTCGATTGCGAGGACCAGATCGCCGTCGCGGCAATCGGATTGGCGGCGGATGACTAAGTAGTCTCCCTCGGCGATGGAATCGTCCTGCAAGCCATGCCCGACGACGCGTAAGCAGCTATGGGCGGGTGAGGCGAAGAGGCTTGCGAATTCCAGTCGCGTGTAGGGCTCGGGAAGCAATTCGACTGGCTGCCCAATGACGAGTTGACCGATCAAAGGGAGGGCTGCTTGCGGCTGCGGGGCGTCGGTAAGCTGAATCGATCGAGAGACCGAGGCCTCGCGCGAGATCAAGCCTTTCTTCTCCAAGGCCTGCAAATGGCAGGTGACTCCATTTGGCGAAGTGATGCCAAAATGGAGGCCGATTTCGCGGACGGAGGGACCATACCCGCGCGACACGATGACTTCGCGCAGGTATTCGTAGATCTCACGCTGTCGCGCCGTGACGACCGGTTGCTTCGGTTTGTTGTCCGACATGGCAACGGCCTTCTTTGCCATCGATGACCTGTCCTTGGTGCGTGTCGCACTTACGTGTCGCGTTGAAACATGGGTCAGACTAAGCGGTTTTTTGCTCGCGGGACGCCACAGTGTGGTGGGATGCGTTCTCAGGAGACTGATCAAAAACAACAACGCCGGCAGCGATGATCAGTGCCGGCGTCGCTAAGGACTCGAATTGTTCCTTTAGATTCTCATTTCGTTGCGCTGGCTGGTTTGACGGCGTTCTTGAGGAACGGCAGGTAGACTTCGCGCAAACGGGGTTCCAGATGATCCGCGTCTAGTGTCGTATCGGTTACGACGCCGGTGGGGTCCACGAGCCAGATTGTGGGAAGCGTGTTGATTCCGTAGTGAACGGCTAATGGTGAATTCCAGCCTCGCAGAGCTCGGTTTGGTGAGAAGATCTGCGGCCAGGTCAGGCTCGACTTCTCCAGGAACGCTTCCACGGCGGTTTCGTCGGCATCCAGGTTTACACCGACAACGGTCGCATACTTTTCATACTTCTTCATCGTGGCCGTCAGTTTCGGCAGTTGCTCGATGAACGGCCGAGCATGCGTCGCCCAGAACACGACGACCACCATCTTGCCTCGCAGGGATTCGATGTTCAGATCGTCGCCGTCCATTGTCGGGCCGGCCAACTCCAGGACCTTTCCCTTAAGTTGCAGTCGACGTGCGACACCCTGAGCCTGCTGGGCTTGTGGCGTGTCTTTGAACTTTGTGACCAGCAGCGAGTAGCAGCTTTTGGCGTCTTCCAATTGGCCAGCCAGTTCACAAGTTCTGGCGGCGGCGGCGAGCAACGTGACTGATCGCGCCTGCTCCTCGGGAAACCGGTTGGCAAACAAGAGGGTATGCTTGGCGAATTCCTGGATCCATTTTGGCTGAGTCTGACCGTAACGCAGGGCATTCGCATGGGTCAAATTGACCAGAGTCAACTGTGCTTCAACAGCCGAGGCAGACTGTGGCTTGCGTTCGTAGAAGACCTTCGCCGCGTCATAGACGGCATCAATGCTGGCGGTGTCACCTTGCAGTGCCAGTTGCAGTCGAGCGTCCAGCAGGTAGTGAACAGCGGCATCGAATTCTCCTTCCTGCTCGGGCTTCTTCGCGGTCGCGGCAATGCAGGATTCGGCCAGCTTGATGATTTGCAGGTTGCGTTCTTTGCGAACAGACTTCGACCGTTCGAACTGCGCTTTCAGCTCCTGTTCTTCTTCGGCGGTTAACGGCTTTTCGTCGAGATCGAGGTCTTCGTCTTCCATCAGTTCAGCCGGCTTGCCATCAGCCAGCAGGGCGGGTTTCTCTTGTTTCGGTTCATCACCGGGGAGCGGCATGACTTTGACGCGTTGGATTTCGAGCAGCAGCCATTCAGGCGAACCTTTCTCGGGCTCCTTCGCGACAGCCTGCGCTTTCGCAGTTCCGGTGGGCGCTGCTTTAGTGGCCGGAGTTCCTTTGGTGGCCGCGGGACTACCTGCTGCTGCGGCCGGATTCGTCGGCTTGGCGGCAGGCTTCAGCCCCGGAATGGCCAGAGTAGGCAAACCGTCTGAAGACTCTTCCTCAGTGTTCGAAGCCGTATCATTCTGGGCGACTTGCGTCGAGCCATTCGAGCCGCCGCAGCCGCAGAACATCATGACCACGCAGCAGACGGCTGCTGAACCCCACCAGCGACTGACAGACATCATAACCTCTCCATCCATTGAGAGTTATTACCAAGTCATTCCCGACTGTTCCGGCTAGCCCAGCCATTCGGAGGGATCAGTCTTGAACGACGAATTCGGCCCGCGTACGCACCTTAGCGGCACCTTCGAACCTTACGCTGAGCGTTTTACGAGAAAGCCGCCCCATGGGGCAATAGGAAGTCGGCAAAACTTGCCGCTTGAATCGAAGCGAAAGACAAGAGGAAAGGGACGAGATGAAAGTAACGAGGGAAGAGAAGTAATCAGCGGTCAACAAAAGTTGACGCTTTTCTCACGTGGGCCGCGACTTCACGCCGGGATTGGCTCCCTTACCCCAGCGCGTTTCGTGCTGGATCTGTTTGCGATGGGTATGCACCCCGACCATCAGTAGGTCAAACACGCGCGAGAACTCGAGCAGTGATTTCGACAGGCGTTTTTTCGCGAGGAAGTCCGCGGCCTTGCGATATGATTCTTCCAGGGATTTCCAATCGATCGCCCAGTTCTCATCTGTCGCCGCACGCTGTAACTCGCCTTCCATGCGAGCCAGGTACTGCAGGAACTCTTCGGTGACTCGGGCGGAGGCTGTTCGATACGGACGCCAGGCAATGGTTGATCGCGGATCATGAACACGTGGCGTTTCGACGGGGGCTTTTCGTCGGCGACTCATCACCGCCCACCCGACGAGACCGAGCGCCGAGGCGATCATCAGGCCCGCGCCGGCCGGTCGTTGGAGCGGATTGAGGCTGACCAAACCCAGCCCCGTCAGAAACAGGATGGCGATCACGCAGATGGCGATGAAACCCCACCATCCGGTTTCGCCCGTTTCACGCGTGACGATGACAGGATCACTGTTCTGAGCTCCTTCGGGAATGTCACCGGCACGGATCACGATCACGGTGGTGTTGTCGTGACCACCGCGAAGATTTGCCAGATGCACGAGCAGTCGCGATGCCTCAGTCGCCGGCAGTTCGCCGGCAATCATCCCGATTTCAGAATCGCTGAGGAGCCCGCACAGTCCATCGGAGCAGAGGACGAAGGTATCTCCGGGAAGCACGGGGAACGGTCCTTCCATATCGACTTGAACCGTCTGTTCGGGGCCCAGCGATCTGGTAATGACGTTCCTCGGACACATCCGTTCCGCATCGCGCGGATGAACTTTGCGCTGCTGAATCAGTTCCCACACCAGGCTGTGGTCGCACGACAATTGATCAATCAGCCGATTACGAACGCGATAGACTCGGCTGTCGCCCACATGCCCGACGATGGCTCCCTGTGGACACAGCAGCAGCGAAGTGCAGGTGGTCCCCATCCGCAGAAACTCTTTGTTCTGCATACCACGATCATAAATCGCCGCGTTAGCCGCTTCGATCGCGGCCCAGAGGGCGTCTTTGGCATTCAGTTGGCGCAGCTTGTCGAAGGCATGGGGAATGGTATCGACGGCAATTTTGCTGGCCAGTTCGCCCACGGCGTGGCCACCCATCCCATCGGCCACGACAAACAGGTGCCCTCGCTGCTGCCAGGTTTCTGCATCTGGCGCGAGCTGTACGACGCACGCATCCTGATTGTTCTGTCGTCGGAATCCGACGTCAGTCAGCGCGGCGTAACGAACCTGTTGTTCCCAGAACATACGATCTCTTCATCTACGCGGCGCGTAGATCCCTGCCTCAACGACCCAGTGCAATCATCACGTTGTGAATTACCGTTCCCAGCAGCGTTGCTTACATACTGAAACGAATTTCAGAGGTGACCCGCAACGCTGGCCACCCGAAAGATAGCATACCGGCTCGATTATGTCGCTGGCGGTCTCGGCCCAGCCGGATGATCTTATCGCGCATCTTCAATCTACGGAAAGACCTGCTTCATGGCGATTTCATCTTTTCGAGATCAAGCCTTCATAGACGAGATCCTGGCGGTCAAACACGGCTCTCATTGACCGGTTGACTGCCCGATTGGCGGCCTGATGGACTCGAAATTGGCCGCAAAACCGGCCTAGGCTCACTTTCGGCCGAACACTAGAATCCCGCTTCGTTTTTGAGAACGCCAGCCCCGCTTGCGCTCAATCCTGACAGCGAAGTTGAGATCAACGACTTTGACCACGAATGTCGCACCCCTGATGCAGGCTCGGAATCCGGAAAACGTCCGGATCGTCCGCAGGTCTCGTCGTTGGTGTCTGGCCGGGTTGTGTTTGTTGACTTTGAGCCCCCTCGGCTGTGTCAGCCGCCGGTTGATGGTGCAGTCGAATCCGCCTGGCGCGATGGTGCTGGTCGAAGGACGCGAAATCGGTTACACGCCGACCGCGGTCGACTTCACCTACTATGGGACGCGGGAAATCACGCTGATCAAGGACGGCTACGAAACATCGACTCAGCTCGTTCCAGTCCGCGCCCCCTGGTATCAGTGGCCCGGCGTCGACTTCTTCTCGGACAATTTGTTGCCATTCCGAGTCACCGATCGACGGACCGCCGCATTCGATCTGCAGCCGAAGCAGATGGTTCCCACCCAGGAACTGCTCAATCGCGGTCAAGAGCTTCGCAACCAGGCTCGGATTCCCGGACAGTAGTCAGATCGCAAGATGCATTCGAGCGCATCCCACCTGACTGTGGCGTCCCGCGAGCGAAAATCCCCTGTGTCTAACCCATGTTTCAACGCGACACGGAAGTGCGACCCGCATTAGCCGCGACAGTCCCATGGACTTCGGCTCGAGACGACAGCACGCTTTACTGCGGCCGAATCCCGTTATTGCCGCGGGCCACTGGCTTCTGCGGATTCAAGACTTCGGAATCCTTCAGCCCGGCACTGGGACGTACGGCTCCGCCGACACCCAGCAGTTCGGGATTGCGGGCCACTTTGTCGCTGAACTCACGCAGGTCGCGCAGGACCGGCTCCACATTTCGCAACAGCACCGACAACGATTGCGACGAGCGATCGAGGTTGTCGTACAGCGAAGGGTCGCTGGCAAACTTTTGCAGCGAGCCTTCCTTGGTGTTCACGAGCTTGGCGAATCGATTCAGTTCGCTCATCAATTGATCCAGGTTGGTCAAGCTGCTATCCAGCTTCGCGACCATCATCTCGCCCCGTTTTCCGACCGGTTCTGTTACCTGAGTCAGGTTGACGAGGTTCTTGTTCACGTTATCAAGGACAAGTCGCGTCGACGCGACGGCCCCGCGGGTTTCCGCGATCGTTCGCTGAGTTTCGTTCACCAACTTCGGCATCGCGACCAGGGTGTCATGCAGTGCCTGCTGCGCGTCTGGATCACCAACGACCTTGTTCGCGGACTTCAATAATTCGTTGACATGGCTCATTGTCATGGTGAACTCATGCAACGATTCCGCCGCCTTTTCGACGACCTGATCGAGGTTGCCGCGATTCGTTTCCATCAGGCCATTCAAGTTCTTCGCTACTTGCTGCCATTCGCGACTGGTGGCTGTCACCGAGTCCAGCACTTCGATCGCGCGACCTTCCATCCGCTGTACCATTTCCAGCGGATCCACGGCCAGAAGCCCTTCCATCCGTGCTCCAGGTTTCAGCGCATCGCGAGCCTGTCCGGCAGTGATATCGACTGCGGTTTCGCCCAGGATCGAGCGCACGATCACGGCGCGGCTGTCTGACGGGATCACGACTCCTTCGCGAACAGTGATCGCCACCAGCACTCCACCGCGTTTTTCGTCGAGCTGAATCTTGCCCACCGTTCCCACGGTCAAACCAGCAAATGTCACAGGCGCAGTTTGATACAAGCCCGATGCCGATTCGAAATGAATCGCCAGCGCGTAACGTTTCTGAGTGAACTGCCTCAGGTCGCCGAATTCGTAGACCAGCCAGCCGCCGATCGCCAGCGCGATCATGACCAGCAGGCCAATTCGAAATTGAAGCTGCCTTTCCGTCGCCATGTTTCATCATCCTTATGGAACAGGACCGCTGAACCTCAGCCCGTTGACCGAACATCCAGCGTGGCACCCATGGCCCTGGGCACTAGTCCTTTATGCGGCGTACATCTCTTTCAACCGAGCCCCCGCTTCGCCGCGGACGAAGCTGGAAACTCGCACATCTTCCGATTCAAACGCTAGTTCCGCGGTTCCTTCGTAAATCACTTGTGGTTGCCCGGGTGCCACGCGACTGAGCGGGTACAGCATGACGACACGATCTGCGACGCGCCGGACCGTGTTCATGTCGTGAGTCACCACGACACTGGTCACTTTGCGGTTCAACTGCGTCTGCAGAATTAATTCGTTGATGACATCGCTCATGACGGGATCGAGTCCCGTGGTCGGTTCGTCATAGAAGACGACATCGGGTGACATCGCGAGTGCGCGTGCCAGGCCGACTCGTTTCTTCATCCCGCCTGAGAGATCTGAGGGGCGCTTTTCCGCGACCGCTTCCGCCAGGCCGACTTCGCGCAGGCGTTCCATCACGACATCGCGAATCTGAGAGTCTTTCAGCGTGGTGTTTTCGCGCAGGCCAAAGGCCACGTTTTCGAAGACATTCATGCTGTCGAACAGGGCCGCTCCCTGGAACAGATAGCCAAATCGCAGCCGATCGCGATGCATTTCTCGGGCAGACCGACTTCGAACGGGCCGGCCGTCCCAGCGGACTTCGCCGCGAGTCGGCTCGAGTAATCCCGCCAGCAGTTTGGTCGTCACGCTCTTGCCGCAGCCGCTTTCGCCGATCAGGACCAGCGTCTCGCCGCGATGGACGTTGACCGAGATGTCCTGCAAGACTTTCTGCGAGCCAAATTCCACGCTGACCCCTCGCAACTCCAGGACAGGAGCCGCAGTGGCAGGCAGAGTAGGGGACTTCACAGAGGAATTCACGGGCCGATCATCCGAATCAGGAGTTACGCGGTCGACATCGAACTACGGGTGACTACAGCACCGTAAATCCCAATGCCCACAACAACCGGTAGACATTGTTCAACAGGATGACCAGAACTAAATCCAGCACCAGGATCGCAATGAACGAACAGACGAATGAATCGGTGGCGGCTCGTCCCACTCCTTCCGCCCCGGATCCGCAATGAAATCCGCGGTGACAGGCGATGATGGAAATGGCCGCTCCGAAAAACATGCTCTTCATCACACCCGAGACCACATCGAACGCCGTGATGAACTGTTGAGAATAGAGCCAGAAAAAGTGGTCGCTGACACCCAGCATCTGCACGCTGACGAGCCAGCCGCCGAACATTCCCAAGCCATCGGCGATCAGTGTTAAAGCCGGAATCAGGCAGAAGCAGGCCAGGAAACGCGGGACCACGAGATACGAGATCGGGTTCGCTCCGAGCGCTTTGAGCGCGTCAATTTGCTCGGTGACCCGCATGGTCCCGATCTCGGCAGCCATCGCGCAGCCGACTCGACCCGCCAGCATCGTCGCGGCCAGCACCGGACCTAACTCTTTTACCAGTGAGACGTTAATCACAGAGCCGATGCGGCTCTCTAACCGGTACATTCGCAGGGTATCGTACGTTTGGACAGCCAGGACCATGCCGATGAACAGGCCCGTCACCGCGATTACGGGGACACTGCGGACGCCGACTTCGTACATCACCGGCCACAGCACGCGCGAACGCGGCAACTGGCCCAGCAAGCCCCCCAGCGTCAGGAACAAAAACCGAGTCAGATCGCCAATCGCAATGATGAAATTGGTCACCAATCGCCCCACCGTGTGGATTGGCGTTGGATCGGTATCGAGTAAGGACGCGGACATACAGACCTCCAGACAGTTCCGGACAGGCGATCTGTAGCGAATCTTGCCGATTCCGGCGAGGCCAATTCGAAGCCAGGCGGCCGAAACGGCCTGGCGTCCGCGCGACTTCGAATCAAGACCTTCATCCGCCGATTTCTTAGACAGACACAGATTGAATGCGCTGCGATTTTTCCAGGCACGCCGCATCGCACGGGCCGAACATTGATTGTCGCCTGCCCGCCGTTGTGAGACACTCTTGGACCAGTCTCTCAGTCGCTCTTTTGTGGTCCGCGAATGTACTCGACTTTCCTCAGAATCGGTTTCTTGTGCGTCATCGTCACGCCGACCGCTGTTCGTGCCGCCGAGATTGGTGATTCGACGCAACTATTCTTCGCCAAGCATTGCCTGGCCTGTCACAGCGATGACACCAAAGAGGGCCGGCTAGACCTCAAGACGCTAACCGGCGATCTGTCGGATCGAGCACACGTTGAGCGATGGACTCGCATTTACGATCGAGTCGCCAAAAGCGAGATGCCGCCGGAAGGGGAACCTCGGCCGGATGCCACTTTGCAACGTGCGTTCCTCGCATCGATTGCCACACCGCTCAAGGCTGCCGACAGCCAACTGCGGGAAGTCGTTCAGCGACGACTGAACCGGGAAGAGTATCAATACACCGTGCGCGATCTGCTCGGCCTCGATATCGAACTGAAACAATTGCTGCCTGAAGATCAGCAGGCGGGTGGCTTTGATAACAACGGCGAAGCACTCGCGATTTCCGCAGAGTTGATGGGGCAGTATCTGCAGGCTGCCGAAACGGCGATTGATGCGGCGATCGTTCACGGCGATCAACCGAAATCGACCACGTTCGTTGTCGACCCAGGCAGTGAAGTGAAGTACGATATCCCCAAATACTTCGGCCTCGATAGTGATCGCACAGTCATCTATACGACCGACAACGGCAACTACAGCAAACTGGCCACGCGAGAAAAGCGGACTCCGACGGCGGGGCGATACCGCTTCAAGTTCGAGGCGGCAACGCATCACAGCGCCGACCCCATCATCTTCAACGCACGCGTCTCCGATTTCGATGGACTCGCCGCGACCAACATCAACCTCGGTTACTTCGATGCCACCGCCAAGCCGAAGACGTTTGAACTCGAAGCAAAAGTCGGCGAACGATCAGCGATCCAGTTCTTTCTGATCGGCTTAACCACCTGGATCAACGATGCCTCGTCGGGTGAATTTGCCGGCGTGGGCTTCGGCCCTGTCGAGATCACTGGCCCGCTCTTCGATCAGTGGCCTCCTGCGAGTCATCAAAAATTAATCGGCGATGTCGACCTCAAGACGGGAACAATGGCTGATGCTGAACGAATTCTGCGAGCTTTCATCCCACGAGCATTCCGTCGCCCGGCCACGGAAGGCGAAATCTCGCGTTACGTTGCTTTGGTGAAGCAACGGATGGCCGCTGGTCGGTCATTCGAAACGAGCTTGAAGGCGGGTTTGGCAGCGGTCCTTTGCTCGCCGAGCTTTTTGTACCTGCGCGAAGACAACAGTGAGGGGAAATCACAGATCTCGGACTACGAACTCGCGTCGCGGCTGTCGTATTTCCTGTGGAGTTCCATGCCCGACACCGAGTTGTTGGAGTGTGCTCAGAAACAGACCCTGCGTCAGCCGAAGGTTCTTCACGCTCAGGTCGAACGACTGTTGAATGATCCACGACGGAATCGATTCATTACCGATTTCACCGGGCAATGGCTGAAACTGCGGCAGATCGATGCCACGACGCCTGATGCGCGGGTCTATGCGGAGTTCGATGACTATCTGAAGTTCAGCATGGTCGCCGAGTCTCAAGCCTTCTTCCGGACGTTGCTCGATGAAGACCTCAGCATCCGCAATTTCCTTGATTCTGATTTCGTGATGCTCAACGCTCGACTCGCTCGCCACTATGGAATCGAAGGAGTGCAAGGGGTTGAGATCCGCAAGACTTCGCTTCCCAAAGGGAGTATTCGCGGCGGGGCACTCACTCAGGGAGCGGTCTTGAAGGTTACCGCCAACGGTACCAACACGTCACCTGTCGTTCGAGGTGTCTGGGTGCTGGAGAATTTCCTCGGCCAGATCACGCCACCACCGCCACCGAATGTTGGCGGGATCGAACCCGACATTCGTGGTGCGACGACGATTCGCGAACAACTCGACAAACACCGCAGCGTCGAATCGTGCAATGTCTGCCACCGACACATCGATCCGCCCGGCTTCGCTCTGGAGAGTTTCGATCCGGTGGGCACGTATCGTGACCAGTACCTGCGATTTTATGTCGAGCCGCAGTTTGCGGACAAAGGCTGGGGCAAAGTGATCAAGGCAGGCAACGTCGATCCGAGCGGCCAGTTGTCGACGGGCGAGAAATTCGCGGACGTGAAAGAGTTCAAAAACTTGCTACTGCAAAACGAAGACCGATTCGCGAAATGCCTAACCGAGAAACTGACGACATACGCTTTGGGACGCGAGCTCGGTTTTTCGGACCGAGAAGCGATCGAGGACATTCTGAAACAAATCGTCACCAAAGATCGAGGCCTTCGTTCACTGGTCCACGCCATTGTCGAGAGTCCGGTGTTTGTGCGGCCCTAAAACCAACTCTTCGTCTTCTTGCTAGCACACTTGCGAAATCGGAACGGTAAATGATCGATCGCCCGCTCACTCGACGAACAATGCTGCGCGGTGCTGGTGTGGCATTGGCCTTGCCGCTACTGGAGTCCATGTTTCCAGCGTTGGCTGCGGAGAAAGTAACATCACCGCGACGATTTGTCGGGATCAACATTCCGCTAGGCTTTCATAGTGCCGATTTCTTTCCTCAGCAAGCAGGGACGGACTACGAACTCAGCCCGTATCTACAACTTGCCAAAGATTTGCGCAGCGATTTCACGGTGATCTCAGGAACCAGTCATCCCGATGTCGACGGTGGCCATGCTGCCGAGAAGTCATTCCTGACTGCGGCCCCTCATCCCGGTGCTCCCAGTTTCACGAACACGATTTCGCTGGATCAGTTCCTGGCGCGACGCATCGGCAACCAGACCCGATTCGCGTCGCTGACATTGGGCTCACATAGTCTCTCGTGGTCGGCAAATGGTGTTTCGATTCCCGTCGAATCTTCACCAACAGCGACCTTTGCCAGGCTGTTTCTGAAGGGGAGCGACAAGGAAATCGCCACGCAGGAAGCTCAGCTTCAGGATGGTCAGAGCATCATGGATACTCTGCTGGACGAAGCGAAGTCGATGCAGCCGCGGGTCAGCACGGCGGATCGAAAGAAGCTTGATCAGTATTTCACCGCCGTCCGCGAAACCGAGCAGCGACTGGTCAAGGCTGAACTCTGGACGAAGACCCCCAAGCCGACGATTGACGCGAAGCCTCCGGCGAAATTGCCCTGGATGGATTTCACCGGTAATTTCCGTTCGTTCCTGGATGTGGTACGACTCGCATTACAAACAGATTCCACACGGGTCGTCGCCTTCGGCGGAGACGCCGGCAGCCCCGTCGCCGCTCTCAAGGGAGTCACTCAGGCTTATCACAGCTTGTCGCATCACGGCCAGAACGAAACCTTGATTGAAGAACTGCGAATCATCGACCGCGAAACAATCAAGATCTGGGCTGAATTCCTGACGCAGCTTAAGGCTACACCCGACGGTGATTCCAATCTGCTGCAGAACACTCAAGTTTTGATGGGCAGCAACCTGGGCAACGCCAACGGCCACGTGACGACCAACCTGCCGATCATTCATGCGGGCGGCCACTTCCGCCACGGCCAGCACTTGACCTTCGACGCCAGAAACAACGCCCCACTGTGCAATTTGTTCGTTAGCGCCCTGCAAGGCTGCGGTCAGGAAGTCGATCGATTTGGATCCAGCACTGGGACGATGAAAGGGTTGGAACTGGCGTAGTACTGATTCGACATAGGTCATATCGGTCGTATCAGTCCCATCGTTCTCAGACCAAATAGGACGTATGCGACGAATGGGACCTATGCTGAGAAAAGTGGCGTGTTCTTACACGCCCTCAACAAAAAACGCCCTGTAGGTTGCACCACGAAAGCGGTACTCTCTGGCTTCCTGATAGGCGGCGCTGTTGTACCAGTCCTTGGCTTCTTCCATCGTCGGAAATTCGATGATGACCGCCCCTTGGATCTCGGGGCCTTCAAACGTCACATGCGGACCATAGGCCGCGAGGACTTTGACCGAATGCCCCGCCAGTGACGGCCCCGCCTTGGATGTATAGATGTCCAACTGCGACTGATCCTGAGTACTCTCTTTGATGAAGACGCCGAATACAGCCATCAATCACTCCTGCGTTGAAAAGAAACTAGTCCTCTCAAGATAGTGTACACAACGACAGAAGCCGACGAGAGCAAGGGGACATCAGCGTCGATTCCAGCAAGGCTCCCTTGTAGTCTCCGTGCTCTCTGCACCTCTACGTTTCAAGATCCTATTTCGCACTTCCATGATCGGCCAATGCAGAGACCATTTCAGGCGCGGGAACCAAAACGTTGGTGAGATGAACTACCCGAGATCGTGTCCGGAATGCATACTACGCACCCTACAGCATGGAAAACGACATCACTTGATCACCCGGAGGCTCCTCCTATGTCCGTACGGACAATCACTTCGCGACCAGTTTGCGGCTGGCTCTGTGCACTGCTAAGCCTGTTGATGATTGGCCTCAATACGCTCCAGGCGCAGGACAAGAAGGCCGACGCCGATGAGATTACGGCGACCGCAGCGGATGGCCGCGTGCTTAATTTGGACTTCGAGAAGGGAACCTTGGAGGATTGGAAGGCTGAAGGAGAAGCCTTCGCCGGACAGCCGATCAAAGGGGATACGGTTGCCGCCCGTCGAGGTGATATGCGCAGCGCCCACAAAGGGGACTTCTGGATCGGGGGCTATGAGAAGGTTTCCGATCCCCCAATCGGCACATTGACCTCGGTTCCGTTTAAAGTCACGCAGCCGTTTGCCTCATTCCTGGCAAACGGTGGAGACGCGGCGACGACACGAGTGGAACTTGTTCGCAAGGATACTGGGGAAGCGTTCTTTAAGACCTCCGGTGAAAACAGCGAAGAGTTGAAGCAGGTCGTGGTTGATCTGAAGGACGTGGCCGGCAAGGAAATTTTGATCCGCCTTGTGGATCAGAACCGAGGCGGCTGGGGACATCTGAATTTCGATCATTTCCGCTTCCATTCCACCAAGCCTGTCGTGGCAGGCCCGACGCTCTCTCGGATTGTCGCCGATGATTATCCCCATGCGGGTCTGGCGGCCGAACAGGCTGCCAAAGCCATGAAAGTCCCTGCGGGGTTTCAGGTCACCGTGGGGGCAGCCGAGCCAGAAGTAAAGCAGCCGATCGCGATGGCCATTGATGATCGCGGCCGCGTCTGGATCGCCGAGGCGTACGAGTACCCAATCAAGGCCCAAGGGAAAGGCCGCGACCGGATCCTGATTTTCGAAGACAAAGACGGCAACGGCACGCTGGAGTCCCGCAAGGTCTTTACCGAAGGATTGAACCTGGTCAGCGGCCTGGAAATTGGCTTTGGCGGCGTCTGGGTCGGGGCCGCTCCGGAACTGCTGTTCATTCCAGACAAGGACGGCGATGACGTTCCTGATGGCGAGCCAATCGTACTACTGGATGGCTGGGGCCTGCAGGATACGCATGAAATGTTGAATGCATTTATCTGGGGGCCCGATGGATGGCTCTACGGATGTCACGGCGTGTTCACTCACTCGCGCGTCGGCAAGCCGGGCACTCCCGATGCTGAGCGCGTTCCGTTGAACGCAGCCATCTGGCGCTATCATCCGACTCGACACACGTTCGATATTTTCGCCCACGGAACCAGCAATCCGTGGGGCGTCGACTTCAACGATCGAGGCCAGGCGTTCTGCACCGCGTGCGTGATCCCGCATCTATTTCACATCATTCAGGGTGCCCGCTATCAGCGACAGGCGGGACAACACTTCAACCCATACACCTTTCGCGACATCGTGACGATCGCCGATCACCTGCACTACATCGGTGGCAATCCGCACGGCGGGAACAATCGTTCGGACGAAGCCGGGGGCGGCCACGCGCATGCCGGAGCCATGATCTATCTGGGAGGAGCCTGGCCGGAGCAATACCGCGATCAGATCTTCATGAACAATATCCATGGGCAACGGCTGAATGTGGACATCCTGAAGCCGCGCGGTTCGGGCTATGTCGGCAGCCACGGCCCCGACTTCTTGCTGACGGGCGACCGGGCCTCGCAGATTCTGAATCTTCGCTATGGACCCGATGGTCAGGCGTGGATGATCGACTGGTACGACATGCAGGCCTGTCACACCGGTGACGTGAAAGCCCACGATCGCAGCAATGGTCGCATCTACAAGATTTCGTCTGGCGAACCGAAGAAAGTCACGGTTGATCTGAAAAAGCTCAGTGATCTGGAGCTTGCTGAACTCACGTTGAACACCAACGACTGGTACGTGCGGCACAGCCGTCGCGTGCTGCAGGAACGAGCCGCGACCAAGCCGGTTGATGCGGCGGCCACAACCAAGCTCGTGGAGATCGCGACACGACACGAAGACGACACTCGTCGTTTGCGAGCCATGTGGGCTCTGCAAGTGACCGGCGGACTCGATACGGCTCTCACTCAAAAGCTGCTGGCCGATCCCAGCGAGTACGTTCGCGGTTGGATGGTGCAACTGAGCCTGGATACAGGTGCTCCACTTGCCGACGGAATGCTCAACAAATTCGCCACGATGGCGCGCGATGACAAGTCGCAAGTCGTGCGACTCTATTTCGCTTCGGCAGTCCAGAAGCTGCCGCTCGATCAGCGGTGGTCAATCCTGTCGTCACTCGCCGCTCATGCCGAAGATGCCGGGGACCACAACCTGCCGTTGATGTATTGGTACGCCGCGGAACCGCTGGCCACGGTCGACGCCGAACGAGCGTTAGCGTTCGGGCTTTCCTCTGGGCCTACGATTCCATTGCTCCGCGAGTTCATGTTGCGCCGGATCGGTAGTTCCGACGGACCGCAAGCACTGACGGCGCTGGTTCGCGGATTGGGTAAGTCGAAGGAGGCCGAACTACAACTGACATTCCTGCAGGCGATTCGATCGGCACTGCGAGGCCAGCGGCGAGTGAATCCGCCCGCCGACTGGGCCGCGGTCTCGACGGCGCTGGCATCCAGCGGCAACGAACAAGTCAAACTGCAAGCACGAGCCCTGGGGGTCACGTTCGGTGACCCGGCGGCGATGGCTTCATTCCGGGAACTGGCGACATCAAAGTCCGCGACCGAGGGGGCTCGAAAGGAAGCGGTCGAAGCGCTGATTGCGGCCAACGACAAGGGTCTGGCTCCGACTTTGTTGACATTGGTCAATGATCCAGCCTTGCGAACGATTGCGCTGCAGGGACTGGCTCAATACGACGACCCCAAGACCGCCGCGACGCTGCTAGCGGGTTATTCCAGCTTCACGCCCGATGAGAAACGCGTGGCACTCGGCACGCTTTGTTCTCGGCCGAGCTACGCCCTCGAACTGCTTGGTGCCATCGAGAAGAAGCAATTGCCGGGCACGGACCTGACGGCCGATCTGGTGCGGCAACTGCAATTCCTGAAGGATGAAAAGCTGCAGCAGCACCTTGGTTCCATCTGGGGAACGGTTCGTGAAACAGCCGCGGACAAACTGAAGCTGATCGAAAACTACAAGCAACTGGTCGCGAAAGGTGGCGATGCCGATTCGTCATTGGGTCGAGCCGTTTTTGCCAAGACCTGCCAGCGGTGCCACATCCTGTACGGTATCGGCAATAAGGTCGGGCCCGATCTGACGGGATCCAATCGAGGGAACCTGGACTATCTGCTGAGCAACATCGTCGACCCCAGTGCGGTGATGGCGAAAGAGTATCAACAGACGATCATCGTGACCGACAACGCTCGAGTGATTTCAGGCCTGGTCCGCTCGGAAGACGACAAGTCGGTGACGATTCAAACGGCCGATTCGTTGGTCGTGATCCCGAAGGGCGAAATCGACGAACGGATCCTGAGTGACAAGTCGATGATGCCCGACGACCAGTTGAAGCAGTTCACCGAAATGGAAGTCCGATCATTGCTGGCATATCTCGGCGGAAAGAAGCAAGTTGCGATGTTGGCGACGAAAGACAACGTCGCCACGCTGTTCAATGGCAAGGATCTCACCGGCTGGCAGGGCGAAGCCGACCTGTGGTCCGTGGAAAACGGCGAGATCGTCGGACGAACGAAAGGGCTCGCTCAAAACGAATTCCTCGTCAGTGAACTGGCCGCAGCAGACTTCCGGTTCACCGTCGAAGTGAAGTTGATTCGCAACGAAGGTAACAGCGGCATCCAGTTCCGCAGCGCTCCCGCCGGACACGAAGTGAAGGGCTACCAGGCCGATGTCGGTGTCGGCTGGTGGGGCAAGCTGTACGAAGAACTGGGCCGCGGTCTGCTGTGGGATCACTCGGGGGAAAGCCACGTCAAGAACGGCGAGTGGAACACCTATGAGATCGAAGCGATCGGCAGCCAGCTTCGTACGAAGATCAATGGTCAACTTTGCGTGGACCTTGACGACCCCAAGGGAGCTCGCTCGGGAGTTTTCGCCTTCCAGCTTCATTCGGGCGGTGCCACGGAAGTTCGTTTCCGCAACCTCAAGCTCGAGGTGATCGAAGGGACGGGACCGGCTAAGTAGTCGTCGGTCCGAGTAAATTGAATCAGGGCACGAAGGAAGAGTCGCAGAGGCGGCTCTGTCTTCGTGAACTCTGTGTTCCGCTGGGCTGCGACGTCCAATCCTCTGAAATCTGACCGGCCGGCCAGATTCAGTGTGATATTCGTGCCCGTCCCACGCCTTTTCAGGTATTGGACGAATGCCTTTCCAAAAAGAGGGGTATCGAGGATAGTACGTGCTTCTTAACCCATTCATTCGCCGAACGTTGCAATTCGAATTGCCCTTCCGGCCAGGAACAGTTGATCGATGAGTACCTCGGATCCCATGGACGACTTGAGCGAATCGCTCGTGCTGGACAGCGCGCCAAGTCCCGCGGTGCTTCGCGAACCACTGGGATCGCGAAGCTTCATGTGCCTGATGGCGGTGCAGTTCTTGACGGTATTAAACGATAACGCGTTTCGCTGGCTGGTCGTGCCCTTGGCCAAACACAAGCTAAGCCCCGGAGCGGCGCTGTCTCTGGGATTAGCGGGCTTCACGCTGCCATTCATTTTCCTCGCAACTCCATCCGGGTATCTGGCCGACCGGTTCTCGAAGACCACAGTGATCCGCTACTGCAAGATCGCAGAAATCATCATCATGCTGCTGGGACTGGCAGCGATCATTTCCGGACAGACATCGCTGCTGTTTTTCGTGGTGGTCCTGACAGGTGCGATGGCCGCGCTGTTTTCGCCTTCCAAGTCGGGCAGCATTCCCGAGCTGGTGGAAGAATCACAATTATCCCGAGCCAATGGTCTGATGGGGCTGATGACAGTCGTGCCGGCCGCGATTGGTTTTCTGTTGGGCAAACTACTCGCCGGACTGGCGCTGCCCGAAGGGGCCGACGATGTCACGACGGCTTCGATTTTACCTGCCGCCGCAACGATCATGGGGATCGCTGTCGTTGGGTGGCTGGCCAGCTATGGCATCCGCTTTATGCCCGCGGCAGACACGACTCGAAAGTTTCCTTGGAATCCGTTTGCCGAAACAGTCGCTTCACTCAAGCTGCTGGGCAGTGATCGCCCTCTGCTGCGAGCATCGCTTGGAATCGCTTTCTTCTGGATCCTGGCCTCGCTGGCTCAGATGAATGTCGACCAACTTGGCCAGCAAGAGTTGAAGATGCCCGAACTTCGCATCGGGGTCCTCGGAATGATGCTGGTCCTGGGAGTGGGTGGCGGCAGCGTGCTGGCAGGACGCTGGTCGGGCGGGCATGTGGAACTTGGCATCGTCCCACTGGGTGCAATCGGTGTGGTGATCTGGTCGATGCTGCTTTGCTTGTCGGGCTGGTGGGGGCATACGTCGCCGGACTATGCGTTTTATGCGTCCTGCATTTCGCTGTGTTGTCTGGGTGCCAGCGCCGGTCTGTTCGATATCCCCTTGGAAGCGTACTTGCAACAACGGAGTGAACCGAGACAATTAGGTCAGGTGCTGTCGGCCACCAATTTTCTCGCATTCACAGGCATTCTGGTGATATCGGGACTGTACTACTGGATGATCGATATACAGAAACTCTCTCCCAGCCTGGTCTTTCTACTGGCCGGACTGGGAACGATCCCGGTCGCGATCTACATCATCTTTCTGCTGCCCGGTGCGACGCTGCGATTTATCGTGTGGCTGGCCAGTCACACCGTATATCGCGTACGGATTCAAGGCCTGGAAAACATTCCCAAGACGGGTCCCGCGCTGCTGACGCCGAATCATGTGACATTCATCGACGGCATCCTGCTCATGATCAATCTGCCGCGGCCAACGCGGTTCATCGTCTACGCCGACTTCGTCAACAATCCCCGGCTGAACTGGCTGGCCCGCATGTACGAAGTGATCCCGATCAAAGCGGACGGCGGGCCAAAGTCTCTGATCCAATCCCTGAAGGTCGCTCGGGAAGCATTGAACCAAGGGAGCCTGGTCTGCATCTTCCCGGAAGGGCAATTGACTCGCACGGGTCAGATGCAGCCGTTCGCGTCAGGGATGCTCAAGATTCTGCAGGGGACGGGGGCTCCGGTGATTCCGGTCTGCCTGCACGGATTGTGGGGCAGCATCTTCAGTTTCCGTGGGGGCAAATTCTTCTGGAAATGGCCTCGTCAGTGGCCCTATCCCGTGTCGATCATGTTTGGAAAACCGATTTACGAGCCCAAAGACGTTCATCAAATTCGATTCGCCGTTCAGGAACTGGGAGCAACCGCGATGGAGTCCAAGTCAGCCGAATTGATTCCTGCGCGATTGTTCATTCGCTCCTGCAAGAAGACATCCAAACGTCCTCGTATGGCCGATTCGACCGGAATGGAACTGACGGGTGGCAAACTGCTGGCCGCGGCACTCGCGTTTCGTCGAGTTCTGCTGCGAGACATCTTGAGTGCCGACGAAAAGCATGTCGGGATTCTGCTGCCACCAACCGTGGGCTGTGGACTGGCGAATCTGGCTCTCACGCTGGGACGACGCGTCACCGTGAACCTGAACTACACGATGTCCGAGAAGGACGTGAACTACGTCATTCGTGATGCCGGCGTGAAACACGTCATCACCAGCAAGAAGTTCATCGAGAAAAAGCCGTTCAACCTGGATGTCCCCTTTGTCTTTCTGGAAGACCTGAAAGAACAAGTTCGCGGTCTCGATCGATTGCTGTCGGGACTGGGTGCGTTTGTCTTGCCCGCTTGGATACTGGATCGCTGCCTCGGGCTGCATCGCGTGAAGCCCGATGACCCGATCACCGCGATCTACACGTCCGGATCCACCGGCGAGCCGAAAGGGGTATTGCTGTCGCAGCATAATATCTCGGCAACGATCGACGCGGCGAACCAGGTGTTTCAGGTCGAAGATTCCGACGTCGTGCTGGGCGTCGTGCCGATCTTCCACTCGCTGGGTTATCTCGCCGCACTCTGGCTACCGATGTGCCTGACGCCGAAGGTGGTCTATCACGTCAATCCGCTGGATGCGAAAGAGATCGGTAAGCTCGCTCAACAGCACGGGGTCTCGATCCTGTTCGGCACACCGACGTTCCTGCGCGGGTACTTGAAGCGATGTGAGAAAGAGCAGTTTCACAAGCTCGATCTGGCCGTTGTCGGAGCGGAAAAGCTGCCGCTCGAACTGGCCGAGCAATTCCGCAATAAGTTTGGCGTGCTTCCGTCGGAAGGCTATGGAGCAACCGAAACGTCGGGACCGGCGGCCGTGAATATTCCCGATCACCGCAGTGACGCGGTTCTGCAAAAGGGAACAAAGCTGGGAACGGTTGGCCGTCCGCTGCCGGGTGTGGTGATTCGTGCCGTCAACCCGGCGACTCGCGAACCGCTCAGTGTGAACCAGGAAGGGCTGCTGCTCATCAAGGGCCCCAACGTGATGCTGGGTTACTGGAATCGTCCCGAAAAAACGGCCGCTGTGATCAAAGATGGGTGGTACGACACGGGTGACATGGGAATGGTCGACGACGAGGGGTTCGTCCATATCACCGGTCGAATCAGTCGGTTCTCGAAGATTGCGGGCGAAATGATCCCGCATCTCAGAGTCGAAGAGTGCCTGTCCAAGATCTGCGAAGATCCGACAAACGCCGATGCCGGAATCCAGATTGCCGTGACATCAGTCCCAGATGAAAAGAGGGGTGAACGGCTCATCATTCTGCATAAGCGACTGCACAAATCGGTGCCGACGATTATCGATGAGCTGTCCAAAGAAGGCTTGCCGAACTTGTGGATCCCCTCGAATGATGCGTTCATCGAAGTCGAAGAGATCCCGCTGCTTGGCACTGGCAAACTGGACTTGCGCGGGATGAAGCAAATGGCTTTGGACAAGACGGCACCGGCGCCGACGGTGTAGAGCGATAGATCGGCACCCGACCGATGCGAGTGGGCTACGGATTTAGTCTTTGCCAGATCCATTTGTCATCGGGCTGTCGGTTGTAGACGAATCGATCGTGCAGCCGACCGGGCGCGCCTTGCCAGAATTCGATTCGATTCGGGATGACGCGATAGCCACCCCACTGTGGCGGTCGAGGGACTGGGCCTCCTGCAAACTTGGCTCGGAACTCTTCCACTCGTTGTGCGAGAGCCTCCGCGGATTCCAGGGGTTGACTCTGGTGCGATGCCCAGGCTCCTAGCTGACTCTGCAGCGGTCGGTCGGCGAAGTACTCATCCGATTCAGCGGCGGATGTTTGTTCGACTCGGCCTTCGATACAAACTTGACGCTCCAACTCGCGCCAATGAATCACGAGTGCCGCGCGTGCGTTTTTTGCTAGCTGAGTCCCCTTGCGACTCTCATAGTTGGTGTAGAACACGAACCCGCGTTCATCGAACCCGCGCAGAAACAGCGTTCGCGCCGAGGGGACCCCATCGGTCGTTGCCGTTGCCAGGGTTATCGTTTCCCAATCGACGATCTTCGCAGCGATCGCATCGTCGACCCAATGTTGGAATTGCACAAACGGATTGGCAACCAGTTCATCCTCATGCAACCGGGATCGAGTAAAATCACGATGAACAACAGGCAAAGTCATCCGAGCAAATCCTGCGTAGAGTGATGGAACAGCACCAATGGGCCAACTGTTTCTCTAAGGATAACGTGCTGGAAACCCGATTGGCGAGCCTGGCACGAGACAACTGAATTCGATGCGAGATCAGGAACAACTCATGAGCGACCTGAAAGATCCAAGGCTGATCTATCTTAAGGGCTTCCTGTTCCTGCTGGGCAGCATCATGGCGTCGGGGACGCTACTACTGGAGAACTTGAGCGTTCGGAACGCGATTTTGCTGGCGATCGCGATCTGGTGTTCGGCTCGTTTCTACTATTTCATGTTCTACGTGATCGAACATTATGTCGATGGCCAATACCGCTTCGCGGGGCTCTGGTCGTTCATCGTCTATCTGTTCCGCTCACGGGCATCGCGCGATCGAGATGCATCCTAGACGGAACGGATTCTTTCAAAACTTGGCAACACGTAAGGCGCCTTCAGCGGCGGCTTGGCCTTGTCGCAAAGCCTTATCGTGCGGCCAAACTTGCTGAGCAGTCTTGAAGAGCGGGAGGGCTTCTTCGGGGCGGGCAAATCTCAGGTAGAGTTCCGCCAGCGGCGACAGGATCTCGGGGCGATCGCCGAATCGCTGTCGAGCCGATTCGAGAGTTGCCAGTGCGCGACCGCTCCAACCTTGCTCGTCGTAGAGTTTCGCGAGTCGTACATGTGACGCAAAGATGTTGGGATCGATCGTTTCGCCTGAAGCAGAAGGATCGGTGACCGTCGAGGCGGACGCCGACAGGGCTGACTCCAGACTGAGCAATGCTCTTTTCTCTTTCGCTTTTTCAGAACCGGCGAGTTCGGCTTTTTGATAGCTGGTTTCGGCTTGGTCACGTTCGCCGTAGATGTGATGCAGGTATCCTCGCCAATAGTTCAGTTCGGCGTGATCGGGATCACGAGGCAGGATACGATCGAGTTCACGTTCGGCAGCGGCAAAGTTGAGTGCCCCGACAAGTCCCGTGATGCGACGCAGTGATCGTTCGACGAGTTTCTCGATCGATTCGTCGGCTGGTTCGGCGAGTCGCTCGCGGGCTCGGTTGGCACCTTCAATCAACGATGCGGCGACTGGTTCTGCATTCGGAAGACCGCTAGCCAATTCGAGATACTTGCCGGCCTGTTCATAGTGATGCTCGGTCAAGTAGAGCCATCCCAAAGTCGAACAAATGCGGACCGTCACCATTCCACGTTCGATCAGGCTTTCGAGCACCGCCAATGCCTCTTTGTTCTGCCCTTGCTCCTGCAAGAGATCAGCCTTGCGAGCCAGCAGGTCCGATCGATCAGGATGGCGAGCCAGAACTTCGTCGAGTGCCGTTCGCTGAGCTTGAATCCATTCCGCATAACCGGTTCGCGAGATCTCACCACCACGATTGGGACTGACCTCCAAGATCGTCACGTCGCGATTCTGATGGACCACTGACAGCTTGCAGGCGGGATCGGCAAACACCTGTTGCCAGCCGAAGCCCAGTCCAAACTGAGCCGTCGTGATTACCAGGTATCGAGCAGGAAAGCTGGAGATCTGTTGCCGCACCTTGTCCGGCGACAATGATTCGAACTGCACACGTCGTTGGTAGCGATGTGCCGTTTCTCCAGCAGCGGCCTGCCATGTCAGGATGCGAGCATGCGGTGCAGTGTTTTCGCGGATCCAGTCGCCAGCCGCACGCCAATCGCTGAAGTAAAACCCTGGGGCCTCCTGCTGATAGAAGGCGTCGCGATTGGCGAGAAAACGTTGATTTGTCGAGATCAATGCGGCATCGCCCAGTGATTGCCAGAGACAGAGACAGAGAAGACACATGACGACTAAAGGCTGAACGAAAGCGCGGACTTGGCTGGGGAACAATCGAGCAAGCGCGGTGCAACCAACAGGGAAGTAGGCCCAGATCAAGGGGACCATTGGCCAGAGAAAGCGTTCGTGTCGCCACGGCCAGATTGCCAGACAACCTGTATAGAGGACGAGATAGACCAGGCCAACCCAACCGACCCGTGATCGTTGTTGCCACAGTCCGATGACAGCGATCACGGCCATCAGCAGACTGGCAGTGGCAGCGAAAAAGCCAAACCCATGCAGCGTTGGCAAAGTTCCCACGACCATCGGGGCATAGAATGGTTGCTCGCTGGTTAAGCCTGGCAGCAGCACTCCGGGAAAGGCGGATGCGTAAAAGGCCAATGTCTGCAGTGATTCGGCAATGACATGGAGCAACCCGTGCTCTTGAATCGATTGAACCAGCGAGCCGGCGTAGTTACTGCCGCCTGCAATTCGGCTGCGCCAGGCCAGCCAACCCAATCCGGCGATCGCCAGCGCCACAGCGGGAAGGAATGCCCAGCGCCGGAGTTTCGAGAGACTCCACAGCCCAGCCGCCACGACGAGGGCGATCCCCACCGTGCGAATGATCGGTGTAAAGGCCAGCGCCGCAAACGCCATCAGATAGTAGAGCCATCGCGAACCACTCTTTGACTGATCCCAGCGTTCCAAGCCATATAAGACGAGCAAGATTCCAAGGGCGTAGGGGACTTCGGACAAGACTTCGGTCGAGAGCGACAGCAAGAGCGGGCTGGTGCCGGTCAAGGCGACCATCATCGGCCCACTCCATCCACCGCGCGTCGACGAGGCGATGGCATGGACTGCCAGCAAGAGCAGGGCCGCCAAGCCGAGAACCATACATTTCGCGGCGACCACATCGTACGGACGGAACCACAGCACGGGGACGAGCAGCGCGGGAAGTCCCGGCGGTCGCCAGGTGTAAAGCGGAGCCCCCGGCGTATCGATCGCTCGGTACTGTCCGGAATCCGCCAACGATTGAGCATAGATCAAATAGCGAGGGCTATCCGGATTAAGCAGATCGCAATCATTCAGCCGTGACCAGCCTGCTGCGATGAATACTAATACCAACACGAAGGTGGTCGCATGTTGCCAAAAGGAAACATGCCGTTCCGCCGCATCCGAGTCGATGAATTGATCCGTCATCTGTGAATGCCGTCTAGAAACTCGCAAATGCCAAGCACAATCAGTCCCGAGTGTGCTCGGTATGCGAGCTCAGACTGGACCGGACCGTATACGAGATAGCAAGAGGCGTTCCGAGAGACTTTCACAGTGAGGAATTGACGATTTCGCGAATCAGGTACTGGCCTTGGGCTCGGGGCTGGCGATCCTCAAGATACAGCGAAAGCCAACATCGGGAAATCCGCGGCCGATTTCACGGCCTTGACGCGACCATGCCGACCAATCGGCACCGCCTCCCTTGACGACTCGCTGATTCGCAGCCAACGACTTCTTGGGACCACCCCAATTGTGAGGTGCCTCACCACTGGTCCCGGCCGCTTCGCGATACGCCTGATCGGAATACTGGTCGTTGCACCATTCCTTGGCATTGCCCGCGAGGTCATAGATGCCATAGGGGCTCATATCACTAGCATAGGAGCCTGCCAGCGTGATGGTGTCGGGCGTTCGCTTGTTCGGCCAGACTGCTCGGCCATCGCCCCATGGCGTTCGGAAGCTATGCGGCCCGCGAGCTGCCTTTTCCAATTCCAATTCCGTCGGCAGATCCATTCCACCCCACCGCGCGTACGCCTGAGCATTCCCCCAGGGAACCCCCAATACGGGTGTGCGAGGCGGCGCAGTCGGGTTCAGTGTCGTGGGAACGGGCTTCTTCTTTTCTTTCATCTCGTGCCGATAGGTCTCGAATTGCTCGACGGTGACTTCGAAGACTTCCAGATAGTACGTGTCGAGATGTGCGGAGAATTCCGGCTGTGATTCTGATGGTCCGCTATTCGTTCCGAACCGAACAACCCCAGCCGGGACAAGCGCCAAGACAGATGATGATTTCGTACAGCGAATTCGCAAGGGAAGGCCATCGTCAGAAAAACCGGCCTCGGGCAGGACTTCAAATCCCGCGGGGAGTTTGAACCCCTGCTTCAGTTGCCCCTTCAAATTCGTCGTTGCAGCAGCGACCGTCATCCGAGTTGAATCGATGCCGCGCGAACCCGACTCGACCTGAAACACATCGGAGGAATTCGTGGCCGGGACACCGACCTCATTCGTGACGCTGGTTGCTGACACGTCGAAAACGGATCGTGGGTCCGTTCCGGGGGGGAGTGGCTTCGCCGGAGCCGACTTCTGATTCGCTCCCTTCGGCTTAGCAGCAACATTAGGACCAGGTTTGGCCGGAGCAGGCACCGCCACCGGATTGGGGATCGTGGCGGGGATCATCTTGGGCTTCGCGCTGGGCTTGGGCGTGCCGCTCCCACAGCCAATGAACAATGCCAGCAGCAATGCCATGCCGATCGCACTTGCCGTGTTCGGGCGCGTGATTCCCAACCCACTTCGAACGTGCAGAAAAAGCTGCGAGAGTCGCATCGCGTCACTTTCTACAAGACTGTTCTGGAACGTTCGGAAGCGCCGAGGGGCGCATCCCGATTTCCATTACTTTGGTTGATCGAGTGTCACTTTGAGTGGAACTTCCTGCTTGTCACGAACAACGACGACTTCCACCTCGTCGCCCCCTTTGAACTTTCGCAGTGCCGCGTCGAAGTCGTCGAGGTTTCCCACCGGATTGCCGCCAAACTTCACGATCCGGTCCCCTCCCTTAAGTCCCCCCTTTTCAGCAGGGCTTCCAGCAGCGGCACCGCTGATCGCATACCCGGGCTCTTCATTGCCGAACTCCGGAACCGAACCAAAATAAGGGCGGCTGCCTCCACGGGTCGGGTTCGCGGTTCCCTTCACTTCGACATACTGCGGCCGTTCGGATGTTTCGATCGTCGACTCAGCTACCTTCTGTATCAGGTCGACAACGCGAGCAATCCCGTCAAAATTAAGGCGATCCCAATCATCCGTGGGTTTGTGGTAATCGGGATGCTCACCCGTAAAGAAGTGCAGCACGGGAATCTTCTTCGCATAGAACGAAGAATGATCGCTGGGCCCGAAGCCTTCTGGTTTGAAGATCAGCTTAAAGTTGTCGTCGCCATTGAATTGCTTGAGATCGGGTTCCCAACGAGGACTGGTACCGGTCCCGTAGACGATCAACTTGTTATCGTCTTTCAGGCGTCCGACCATATCCATATTGAGCATCGCCACGGTCTTTTCCAGTGGAAAGACGGGCTCGCGGCAGTAGCGAGCGGATCCCAGCAAGCCCATTTCCTCACCCGTGAACGCGATGAAGACGATCCGACGGGCCGGCTTCTTAGTCTTCGCCGCTTCGGCAAATCGGCGAGCCAGTTCGATCAACGCGACTGTCCCCGAAGCGTTGTCGTCGGCACCGTTGTGAACTTCTGTTGATCCGGGCGCGAGTGACCCTGCGCCTCCCCGACCGACATGGTCATAGTGAGCACCAATCACAATCGTCTCATCAGCCAATGGTCCTTCACCATCAATGACCCCGATGACGTTGGAAACTTCGGTCTTCACTTTTTCCATCGACAGCGTGCCGCGAGCTTTCCAACCGGGAATGACAGCCGATCGCGGTTTGAAATCGAGGTCAATTGCGGCTTCAACGTCTTCGAGCTTAGTCCCAGCGGCAGCCAACAGTTTGTTGGCGATCTTCTGCGTGATGTGCAGAGCAGGGGGGAGCGGTTTCGAATCGCCGTGCCCCGCATATCCAAACTTCATCAAGCCATCATCGTTCACAGACTTGCCGGCATCGCGAACCGACTTCAACTGATTGATGAGGGCGGTCAGCTTGTTGCGGGCCTCTTTCATCTTCTCGCCGTCAGTCGTGTCAGTCTCGACGAACGCCTCGGCCGATGTCGCGACCTTTTCATTGGCGGCGGCCAGATCGTCGCGTCGTTTCTCGACAGCTTTGCGAGCGGTATAGGTATCATTCACGAACAGGACTGCCGCCGCCTTATGAGCGGCCGCTTCGTTCATCTTCGATTTCAGATCCTGGTGTCGCATGAAGGAATGAGCGGACTTCATATCCGACTGGCGCGGGCTGCGTCGCATGACGACCATCACCTTGCCTGCCACATCGACTCCTGCGAAGTCATCGTAGCCGTCGTCTTTCGCTTCGATCCCATAACCGCAGAAAACCAGTTCCCCCTCAAACGAACCGGTTCCGGCGAATGAGCCGGCTTCATAGTCCTCGCCCATTTTCAACTCGATGACTTCGTTGTTCGGGCCGAGCAGTTGTAACGAATTCGGTTCGGTCAGCTTGGCTCCGGTCGTCAGTTCGAACTTTTGGAATGCCCCACCATCAACGCGGTCCACAGCGAGTCCGGCTTTGGCGAACTGATCTCGAACGTAGCCCGCAGCGACGGTCAAGCCATTGGTTCCGACCCCACGACCTTCCAGCTCGTCGGAGGCCAGATACTTGGCATCGTCCAGTAGACGAGCCTTAACATCTGGCAGTGCATCGCCCAGCGTCGGAAACGTTCCCGCGAGCAACAGAACAACCAGACTGAAACCGACAGCAGCCGCACGCAGCATAATGGAGCTCTCGTAGTTAAGGAAAATCGCGTCCCGGATATTGTAGACTCCCGGCGTGCGAACGTGAATGGACGAGGCGATTTGCGACAAACGTCGCGCTGCGGAATTCCTCAGATTCGCTGGACTTCCCGTCTGCCCGAGAATGTCGATAGGCGTTGGAATCAACCAGTGCTTCACATTAACTTCACGACACCGACTATGCTCGTTGCCTCGCGTCCACACCACGACCAGGAGTTTCGACAATGACTCAGCTTTCGCGACGAGAATTATTGATGAAGTCGAGCGCTCTGTTGGCGCTGTCACCTGTTGCCCTGGAGCTACTTTCGTCCGGTGCATCGGCCGCAGATCCTTATGCCGACGGCGTGCTTGTCGATGGTGAGCCGGCCGCGATGCAGCCTGGGTCATTTAGCATTGTCGTTTTGCCTGACACCCAGAATTACAGCGAGAAGCATCCGGACATCTTCCTCAGTCAGACGAAATGGATCATCGACAACCAGCAGTCACGAAATATTGCGTGCGTGTTGCATCTGGGCGATATCACCAACCACAACACCGTGCCGGAGTGGGAAAACGCGGTGGCCGCAATGAGCGTTCTGGACGGCAAAGTCCCCTATTTCATGGTGCCTGGAAATCACGACTACAGCGAGAACGGCGGCTGCAAGGACCGGACCACCCGATTGAATGACTACTTTCCCGTCAAGCAATTCCGTGATCTCGCCACGTTCGGCGGTGTCTATGACAAAGAGCCCGATCGGTTGGAGAACAGCTTCCATTTGTTTACCGCCGAAGGCCGGAAGTTCCTGGTGCTCGCGTTGGAATTCGGTCCCCGTCGCGATGTCGTCCGTTGGGCCAACGAAGTCGTCTCTCAGCATAAAGACCGCGAAGCGATCTTAATCACGCATGCGTACATGTATTTCGATGACAGCCGGTATGACTGGAAGAAGTCCGGAAAGGAACAATCCTGGAATCCGCATGCTTATCCTGTCGCCAAGGCCACGGAAGACGACGTGCGGGATGGCGAAGAACTCTGGACGAACCTCGTGAGCCGTCACGAGAACTTTATCATGACTCTGAACGGCCACGTGCTGCAGGACGGGTTGGGGCGGTTAACGTCAGCAACGCCGGGCGGACGCAACGTCCATCAGATGCTGGTCAACTTTCAAATGCGGCCCGCGGGCGGCGACGGTTGGTTGAGATTGCTCGAATTCCGAGCCGACGGTCACACGGTCCAGGTCAGCGACTTTTCACCGACACGAAAACAGTGCAACCGCTCGAAGCAGAATGAATTCTCATTAAAGCTGTCGTGACCAGGCAGTGCCATTTCTTAAAACAAAACTCGGAGCAGAAACGAGCCGCTTTCGACTCTGGCCTTTCTTAATCAAAGTGCAATTCACCAAACATTGTGCTTTAATTCTGACTTCTTCACCGAGTTTTCACTGGACGGGAAAGGCGGCTCTCATGACGAAACGGATTCCGTTCAGTGTTCTCGCGGTCATGATTGTGGGAGGTCTGCTCGGATATCGCGTCGCCTCAGGAGAACGGAACAAGATCAAAGCGCCGGTCGTGGCGACTCCTGAACTTGAAACCAAGCCAGCGGTCGCGACGTTACCGGAATTTGTGATCGATGACTGTTGCACGTTTCCGGGAATGACGCAGGGCGATTTTCGCGACGCTATGCAGAAATGAAGCGTGCAAACAGACGCGGAGAAGGAACTTGCTGCACCGCAGCAATAGATCACGTTAATCGACACGTCAGTACGCTGTGGCCCTCCAAGCAGCGTGTCCGATAACAGCCTTTCTGACCAGAGACTCGCTGCTCGGTTGACTTCGCTTCAGCGATGCGCGAGAAGACAACTCTATTGCCAACTCGTGAATCCGTCTGAACGGAGCTGTCCAGCATGATGACTATAAAAGATGCGTTGAACCTGTTCCGGATCTCTCCCGATTCTAAGGTCAAGTTGCGTGACCATAATCCCGGTTGGGAAGGGGACGGTAAGCTGCCCGAGGCCGAGCGCAAACAGGCGGCGACAGAACTGCTCGCGAAGAACATCGAAGAATTGTCGGATGCGCAAGAGCTCCTGTACGCGTCCAACACCTGGTCGGTTCTCGTGATCTTCCAAGCGCTGGATGCCGCAGGGAAAGACGGGACTGTGAAGCATGTTCTGTCGGGGGTCAATCCGCAGGGTGTTCAGGTCGCCAATTTCAAACGTCCGTCGGTGGAAGAGCTGGATCACGATTTTCTGTGGCGCTGCGTGAAGGCCTTACCCGAACGAGGCCGAATCGGAATCTTTAATCGTTCGTACTACGAAGAAGTGCTCACGGTCAAAGTACACCCTGAATTTGTGCAGGATCAACGGATTCCTCATGCCGATCCTTCGAAGAAGAAGTTCTGGAACAACCGTTTCGAGAGCATCAACGATTTTGAACGACATCTGACTCGCAATGGCACCCGCGTGCTGAAGTTCTTTTTGAACGTCTCACCCGAAGAGCAAAAGCGGCGACTTCTGGAGCGGATCGATGATCCCAAGAAGAATTGGAAGTTCGAGGCGGGCGATCTGGTAGAACGGGGCCACTGGGATCAGTACATGTCCGCGTACGAATCATTGCTGCGAGAAACGAGTACCAAGCAGGCTCCGTGGTACGTGATTCCGGCCGACAAGAAATGGGTCTGCCGGTCACTGGTGGCGACCATTCTGGCCCACGAAATCCGCCAACTGGATCTGCAGTTCCCTCAACTTCGTGAGGATCAACTGGAGACCTTGCAGCGCTGCAAACTGGAGTTGGAAGGCGAAGACTCGGAGGTAGATTGAACTCTACCTGCCAATTCGTCGCGGTTGATATGAACTACCATAGTCTGAATTTGCTGTCTTTCTGCTAAGAAACCGCGAGAATTCTTCGTCTCTGGTCGATCCCATCCCCGGCAAATTTGCGAATGGCTCCGTCGACGAGGTAAGTGAGCTAAGAAATGAAGGCTATTCCGGCGAAATTGATGCTCTACGTTGCGATCTCTCGACGTGAATTGAAGTTGTGGACCGAGATTCTATAATCCACAGAGGGGCCTTCGAAAGAAGACCCGTTGGATAGCGAATTTGAGCTTATCCGATACTGCCCGAGTTCCAGTTGGCCGAAGAAGGCGACAGGGAATCTCGGGCTTTAACATGATAGTTGCCAGTTTGTTGATCGCACCTTGAGCAACAGCAGCAGAGACTGCGTGGAGTTCGATGATGGAAACGGGCAGCGCTCGGCCGAAGGCTGGGCTGATTGATTGGATTGGACTCCGCTGGTTTTTTCTCTTGTTGAGTTCGTCGATCGGCCAGAAATTCGTGATGGGTGTCACGGGACTGCTGCTGTGCGGCTTCCTCGTCGCTCACCTGGCCGGAAACCTGCTCCTGTTCGCCGGTGCCAAATGGTTCAACGACTACGCTCACAAATTGCATGAGCAGTGGGAATTCCTGATCGTTGCCGAAACAGGTTTATTCGTCCTGTTTCTCGCTCATATCTACCTCGCCTTCGCGACCACCTTCGGAAATGCGAAGGCTCGGGAAGAACAGTACGCTGTGAAGCAGACCAAGATCAAAGGTCGCGTGATTGGGGCGAACTCCTGGATGTTCGCGTCTGGGGCAGTGGTGCTTGGATTTGTCCTGCTCCATTTGACTGACCTGCGTCTGGCAGCGGACGGAATTAACCTGCGCGGGTTCAAGTACACGGACGATGCGTTCGGCAATACGCTGATGGTGCTGAAAAATCCGATCAGCCGAGCGGTCTATGTGATCGGGTCCATTGTGCTGGGCATCCACTTGTCGCACGGTTTCGCGAGTGCCTTCCAGTCACTTGGTTTGAACCATCCGAAGTACATGCCGTTGATCAAGATTGGCGGGAAAGTGTTCGCTGTGGTGATCGCAGTGGGCTTTGCCAGCATCGCATTGTTTGCCCCCGAAATCTGGCGCGGTTACGTGCCGGTTTCGCATTGATTTCGACTACGTCATTCGCCCGAGGATTTCTGCAACATGGTGACTGTCGCCGATACAGAGCTCGATGGACGATGCCCCACGGGTGACATTGCCTCGCGCTGGGAACAACGCAAGCGAGATCTGAAGCTCGTCGCCCCTCACAATAAGCGCAAGAGCACGATCATCGTTGTCGGGACCGGATTGGCCGGCGGCTCGGCAGCCGCGTCGCTGGCCGAAATGGGCTACAACGTCCTGTCGTTCTGCATCCAGGATTCACCTCGCCGAGCCCACAGCATTGCGGCTCAGGGTGGGATCAACGCCGCCAAGAACTACCCCAACGACGGCGATTCGGTCTGGCGATTGTTCTACGACACAGTGAAGGGGGGCGAGTGGCGCGCCCGCGAGTCGAACGTCTATCGACTCGCCCAAGTCAGTACGTCGATCATCGATCAATGTGCGGCTCAGGGAGTTCCGTTTGCCCGTGAATACGGCGGATCGCTCGCGAATCGGTCCTTCGGCGGAGCCCAGGTCTCGCGCACGTTTTACTGTGCCGGCCAGACTGGCCAACAACTATTGCTGGGTGCCTACCAGGCGATGATGCGTCAGGTGGATGCGGGTCGCATCAAGACATTCGTTCGCCGTGAAATGCTGGATCTGGTTGTCATTAACGGAGTCGCTCGCGGGATTGTCACTCGCGATCTGGTGACGGGTAAGTTCGAGACATTTGCTGGCGATGCGGTCGTGCTTTGTACGGGCGGCTATGGCAACGCCTACTACCTTTCGACCAACGCGAAGACATGCAACGTCACCGCAAACTGGCGCTGTTATAAGCGCGGTGCTTACTTCGCCAACCCTTGCTACACGCAGATCCATCCGACGTGTATTCCCGTGAGCGGCGATCATCAGTCGAAACTGACTTTGATGAGCGAAAGCTTGCGAAACGATGGTCGCGTGTGGGTTCCCAAGACCAAAGACGATACGCGTTCTCCCGATCAGATCCCCGAGGCTGAACGCGACTATTACCTTGAGCGACGTTATCCGTCGTACGGGAATCTGGCTCCGCGCGACGTGTCATCTCGAGCCGCCAAAGAACGTTGCGACGAAGGATACGGCGTCGGGCCTTCGAAGAAATCGGTCTATCTCGATTTTTCAGAGGCCATTAAACGCGATGGCGAAGATGTCGTCCGCGCGAAATACGGCAATCTGTTCCATATGTACGAGCGGATCACTGCCGAGAACCCGTACAAGGTTCCAATGCGAATCTATCCGGCCATCCACTACACCATGGGTGGGCTGTGGGTCGACTATCATCTGCAAAGCAGCGTCCCCGGACTGTACGTGCTCGGTGAAGCAAACTTCTCGGACCACGGTGCGAACCGGTTGGGTGCGAGTGCTCTGATGCAGGGCCTGGCCGACGGCTATTTCGTGCTGCCCTATACGATCGGCGACCACCTGGCCACCAGCAAGTTGCCGAAGGTGACAACGGACGCGCCGGAGTTCGGCGAAGCGTTGAACGCGGCGAAGTCTCGTGTGCAGGCAATTTTGAATGTGAATGGAACTCAAAGCGCCGAGCACTTCCATCGGGCGTTGGGTCACATCATGTGGGACAACGTCGGAATGGCCCGCAACGAGAAGGGACTGATCAAGGCGATTCAGGAGATTCGTGAGCTGCGCGAATCCTTCTGGAAGAATGTCAAGGTGCTCGGAACCGGCGAATCGTTCAATCAGAACTTGGAACACGCGGGTCGCGTGGCCGACTTCCTCGAGTTTTCGGAACTACTCGCCTACGACGCGCTGTATCGCGACGAATCGTGCGGCGGCCACTTCCGCGAAGAACATCAGACCGCAGAAGGCGAATGCGACCGGAATGACGATAAGTTCTGCCACGTGGCGGCCTGGGAATACCAAGGAGTCGGCAACGATTCCGTGTTGCACAAAGAACAACTCAACTTCGAGTACTGCCATTTGGGAACTCGAAGCTACAAGTAATCGAATCCGTTGGAATAATTGAAGGTCGAACACCTGACAGTGGCGGCGAAACGGCTGCCCCGTTCAGAAAGTAAGTTCTCATGAATCACTCAACTTCCAAGACCTTGAATCTGACCCTGAAGATCTGGCGACAGACCGGTCCCGATCAACCGGGTGCGCTAAAGACCTACACACTCACCAACATTTCGACAGATATGTCGTTCCTGGAAATGTTGGACGTGCTGAACGAGCAACTGATCGCCAAGGGGGAAGAACCCGTGGCATTCGATCACGACTGCCGCGAAGGGATCTGCGGGACGTGCGGTGTGATGATTAACGGCCAAGCCCACGGGCCGGACAATGCCACCACCACCTGCCAGCTTCACATGCGGAAGTTCAACGACGGCGACACGATCCTGATTGAACCATGGCGAGCCAAGGCGTTCCCGATCGTGCGAGATCTCGTCGTCAACCGTTCCGCTTTTGATCGCATCATTCAGTCGGGCGGCTATGTGTCGGTGAACACCGGCGGGGCTCCTGATGCCAATGCGATTCCAGTCCCCGGTCATATGCAGAAGGATGCAATGGCCGCAGCCGCCTGCATCGGCTGTGGGGCCTGCGTGGCATCATGCAAGAATGCCTCCGCGATGCTATTCGTCTCAGCCAAGGTGACGCATATGGCCAACCTGCCTCAAGGTCAGGCTGAACGTAGCAAACGCGTGCTGAGCATGGTCGCCACGATGGATGCCGAGCAGTTTGGCAATTGCAGTAACACCGCCGAGTGCGAAGCCGCCTGTCCCGCCGGCATCAAGCTAAGCAACATCGCCCAGATGAACCGCGAATACATGAAGGCACTCCTGTTCTCTTGCGAATGATCTGACTTCACAGGGGCCGCTGCGCGTTTACTCACGGATGTTTTTCGGAAGCAATAATATGGAACCTTCCAGCCAGCCCCTGTTACGAACGCCCTTGTACGACTGGCACGCCTCACACAACGGTCGGATCGTCGAATTCGGCGGATGGGAGATGCCTGTTCAGTACAGCGGCATCGTCGATGAACACAATGCCGTGCGCAAGGCAGCGGGACTGTTCGACATCTCCCACATGGGACGATTGTCGTTTAGCGGATTGGACGCCGAACCGTTTCTCAGTCGCCTGCTGACCTGTCGCGTCGACAATCTTGTTGACGGTCAGATTCGATATGGCCTGGTCTGTCGCGACGACGGCGGGGTGCTGGACGATATCCTGGTCTACAAGATCGATTCATTGCACTATGGCCTGGTCGTGAATGCCAGCAATCGACTCAAGATCGTCGCGTGGATCGAGAAGCATGCCGCCGAGATTGACCCGGCAACTCATGCGAAAGACTTTGAATTTGCCGACCAGACGACCGGCACGTCGATGATCGCTGTTCAGGGTCCGAAGGCCTTGGGAATTCTGTCGCGGTTAACTCGATCCGATGTCGAATTAGGTTCATTGAAATACTATTCGGGCTGTGCCGGCGAAGTCGCGGGGACTGAAGCTTTCATTAGTCGAACCGGATACACCGGCGAAGACGGTTTCGAGATCACGATTGCCGAAGGGGCTGAAGGAAGCACACGCATCTGGCAACAACTGCTCGATGCAGGCCAGGGCGATGGCATCGTTCCGTGCGGCCTTGGCTGTCGAGACACACTACGTCTGGAAGCGGCGATGCCGCTGTACGGCCACGAATTGCTCGAAGAAGTCGATCCGCTAACGGCCGGTCTGTCGTTCGCAGTGAAGCTCGACAAGCCCGACTTCATCGGCAAAGAGGCTCTGGTAAAGATTAAGGCTCAGCCCAATCGACCAGTCCGAGTCGGATTGAAGCTTGCTTCACGACGCATTGCGCGTGAGCATTCCGAACTGTATGTGGGCGACCAGCGGATCGGTCAGGTCACCTCGGGAACATTTTCGCCGACGTTGGAGCTGTCAATCGCCATGGGCTACGTTGACGCCGCTCATTCCGCAATTGGGACGGCGATCGAAGTCGATATACGAGGGAAGCGAGAAGCGGCCACCGTGGCACCGCTGCCTTTCTACAAACGCGTCTCTTAGCTAACGCTGTGAATATCGCAGCGATCTGGATCACTGACTGCGACGCGGAGCGTCGTTTCAACAGCTAACAAATGGAGTCTTTCATGGCCGATCGCGACTTTTCCCGTTTTCAGAAGAAGGTTATTCAGCGTTACTACGACAACCGCCCGCAGGTGGACGAGCAACGTCTGAGTGAGCTGGTCGCGGAACTGTATCTGGCGAGTGACAAAAAGAAGCCCAAGCTGTGGGATTCAGCTCGCGACATCATGCTGCGACTGGGAACACCCGAATCGCGCGTCGAGCACGTGCTAAAAACCAAAGACGCCGCCATCCTGGCCGAAGTTGTGAAGGACGTGCAGTCCGGAAAGATCCGTCCAAAACCCCCGGAAAAGAAGCCAGAGCCACCAGCCGAATGATCTCACTATGGCAAATCAGGGACTCAGTCGCTCTGGTATGCAATCTGTGAAAAGCGCGTCCACTGCGGATTAAATCTTTGATCCGCAGATTTCGCCAAGCAACGCAGAATCAGGTCGATGAAGACTGTTGTTTCGGTTGTGCGATACCAAAGCTCGTGTTGTTTTCTTTCCCTTACGGCATCACAGGCTGATTTGTGCGGCGATGGTGGTGAAACTGATTTTCGATCTTCGACCCGGCTGCAGTGCTGATTGAAGGGCCCCGCGATTACACCCCGCACCTGGATAAGTTACGACTGACTCATCGCCTTCCCATTGCGATCCACAGCGATTTCGGCGATGACACGGGACGGCATCGTGGCGCGTTCTATCGCTTCTGCGAATACTCGCCCGAATGGCAGGCAATGTGTGCCGCCGAGTCAATTAAGGCCGAAGTCCGTATCATCGACCTCCTCTGGGTCGATGTCGCGGACATCGACGACATGACTCATCGGTATGCTGATGCGGAATTGCGACGTGGTCGTTATATCAATCTGCCGTGTGAGCGTTTAGAAGTCGAATCGTTCGGCGATCACTGAGATAAGCTGATTTAGGCCGAGCCGATCCTGAGTCCGCACGAGTTCCTTTGCCGCGTTCACTCGTTCTGCACCAGCATCCGCGTGTGGGAAGACGCACCGCGCTAATCCAATTCATCTTCGATCAGGTATTTTGACTTCGCCCTCTTTCCTTCACCGAAAGCGGCGTAAAGCAGCAATCCCCAGGCCACCGCCTGGATCACTGCCGCAGGGGATTCATACAACATCCGCCACATCCAGATTCTGTTGCCGAAATCGATCTGGATACCGTAGGACATGATTAACGAGACCAGACTCGGGACCCCGAATCTCGCAAAGAGGGCCAGTACGATTGCAGTTCCAACGAGCCATCCTTCGCGTGGCTGTTTGGAAAGTCGCAGCAGGCACATGACGCCGCCAATCATCAACACGATCAGCCAAGGCATCCAACCCAGGAAGCTTGCGAACTGAATCAGGACTGCCATTTCCGTCGGATTTCTCATATCCAGGCCCCTCGTGTACGAGTATCAGCGCGACTTCACGGCCTTAATCGTTCTAGTTTTCGTCTACCATCAGCGCCGCCCACAGTGCGCAACCCCAAATCAAGGCGTGAAATGTCGCAGGAATGAAAGAGACCGCAATCGTTTTCAGCACCCAGACGAACTCACCATGCGCGCTAGAGTTAAAATTGAGTCCCGCGAGCTGCATCGCAACGAGATAGATTCGCGACCCCACCGTCGCCCAGATCAGATACGCCAGGGACGACCAACCCAGCAACCGCGCTGTGCGGGGCCTTCGCTCGTGTTGTCGCAGACAGATCAAACACGACACGAACAGAGTCAGTATTAATGGCGTCGAAGCCATCAACGAAATCAGGATGGAATTCAAGCTGAGTTGGCCGCTCGACATGATTGAGCTCTCGAGATGATCTCGTCTCCGAACGATTCACTTGTACCACGAGATCGATCTCAATCGCCAGACGGTGGGCTCTTGCCACCAGAGCACAGGTGCAGTCGTTCATTCGTGGGCCTGCAATAAGTACAGCCGCAGCATTCCCGGCCCCACCGTCCTCGATGTCTTCGACAGCACTTTTCAGGCCGACCATGACAGTCGCGAAAAGCACTGTCAGTAAACACGCACTTTTTTGAGGAAAACCGCCAAAAACAGGGCTGTTTTGTCCCCCATTGTCTAAAACTGTCCTGGGGTGTCAAAATTTGTCAGTGATAACTTCGAAAATAGTTCCCAAGTTTTCCAAACACCGTCTTGATCAGCGCACAACAAAACGGACAATCAGGGTCACGACAATAGTCGCAGGTGTACCGTAACCACCGGACACGCCTCTGGGCCGCTCTCTTAGCGGAAGATCAGAGGTCCCTGTTCCTCAGTTGATGACGAAGAAATTCCACGCCACCCACCTCCTACCTGAGCGGG
>CAIMFH010000086.1 GCA_903840265.1 uncultured Schlesneria sp.
CTCAAAGACATGCTGATGTGGATTCATGGAGAAGGGGTACCCAAGGGGATCAACATTGGAGACGCGATCTTCAAACGAAGCTCAGCCAACGCAGCAGGAAATGAAGTTGGAAAACATTGGGACGGTTACAACACGGCGCTCAAGCCAGCTTGGGAACCCATCGTCCTTGCGCAGAAGTCAGGCGATGGCACGTTCGCATCTAACGCCTTCGAGCGAGGTTGCGGCGGTTTGAATGTCGATGGTTGCCGAATCGGATCGTACGACAGTGTTGAGTCAATCAATATTGGCCGCTGGCCTGCAAATCTGATTCTTGACGAGGAGGCCGCACATGAACTTGATCGCCAGAGCGGGCACACCAGATCGAGTCGAGGAATTCGTCGTCGCAGTGGAAGCGAAATTGGTAACGGAAAAACCATGAACTCTTTCCAATCGCGAATTGATGCGATTGGTGGTTACGAAGATGCGGGTGGGGCGTCTCGGTTCTTTTATGTTCACAAAGCTTCGAAGAAGGAACGAGTTGACAATGGCCACCCAACTGTAAAGCCAGTGCGCCTCTGTGAATATCTTGCGAGGCTGATTCTCCAGCCTAAACGCGCAACACCACGACGGTTACTCGTCCCATTTTCAGGAAGCGGCTCGGAGATGATTGGGGGATTGCAAGCGGGCTGGGATCAAGTCAGCGGAATCGAACGAGATTCAGAATATGTCGAGACTGCACGTCGGCGACTCGCGAAATGCAGATCCTGATGTGCAGAGGAATTGGTTGCCTTTCCCGCATCGAATGCTGACCGTCCAGTCTTGGAGGCCCCACAATGAGCGACAGATATGTTGGATTACGAAAGCAGCTTGCCGAGTTGGGCCGAAGTCTCATTCGCGCATCGACGCAATTTCCCGGCTCAATCTATGAGTTCATCGAATCGGACGCGCCATTGTCGTATGTGGACTGGCGGCGATGGATCAATTGCAATCGCGCTGTCGAAGATTTGAAACGAGAGCGGTGGGATATCTTTCCGGCAGGATGGGCGACCGATCACGACAAGTTCGAACTGGTGGATGCGGAATGTACGCGAATCTGTGGTGTTTTCTATAGCCCACCCACGACACTCGATGCGGCGCAGGCAGAGCTTGAGCATCTAGCAGACACCGGAACAAAGATTCTGCTGGCGATCAGGAGCGAAGTGAAGCGTTCAACCTTGCTGGACAAGGTTGGTTTTGTACCCAGTCCATTGCCGGATGGACATCGTGGATGGCTCGACATGGTTCGGAACACCGCTGAAATCAATCGCGGTATCAATCTCAAGGTGGACTACCGTGTTTTCCCCGCCGCTGGAGACCGCCAATCGCAACTTGCGGCAATGCGAAAAAGTCTTGCCAAAACGAACCACGACTCAGCGCAGAGTGCGCCCCGACCAAACGGATTCTCCGCATGCCGCGTGACGCCTGACATCTTTTCCGCTTCGGCAAACGCGATCACGATTTGGCTTCAAGGAAAACAATCGCAACCAATCGTGCCTACGGTCTGTTCCGATTTAGCAATTCCCAGACTTTTGTCACCAGATGGCGGCGATGATGACTTGGAGATTCTGTGCGAACCAAGTTCACGACAGGATCAGAGGCCTGCTGCTCCTGCTACGACAAAGCCGAAACGTAAAACTGGCAGACCACGTGCTGACGCCGAAACGCAAAGCCGCGACCGTCGCCTCTTTGATGCACTGAAAACGGGGACCCCGCGTAATGTGCTTGTTCGGGAATTCGGCATTTCGGAAATCGACGTTAAACGAGGAATCGACCGTGAACGCAAACGACGAGAGCGTTCTCGAAGCAAACTGCCGTAGCAGTGGAAAGACTTGTGTAGGCTGATTTGCCCTACCACTGTTCGGCTGACGAACTGACCTTGATCGTGGACAAATTCAGGTCGACCAACATGTCAATCGAATTTGTCGAAATTCACTTGTCGACCATTCCTGCGGAATCTGCTTGAGAAATCGCAGTTCACAGGCAATGGATTCGTGGACAAATCTCTTCCGTCCGCCTGCTGTCCATATCAGCGAGTAAAAAGCCACCTCGCGATTCGGCACATAGCCTTCTCTTAAAGCGCACATCCGGTCGGAGATGTGCCGTTTTTTAAACGAAAGCCCTCGGTGCTACGAATCAACAAGCCCTTAAACCGGAGAAAGACAAATGCTGAATGTGAGCCGAAAAGATTTGATCACCGAGCGCTTTTGCGGAGTGCAGAAGGCGAGGCGAGCCATCTCGCTCGCCGAGAAGAACAGATGGGAATACCGAATTATTAAGAACGCAAACGGCTTGCGGGGAATGTATGCGAGGACTGACGCGGAGGTTACGCGGCCAATGACCTCCGAAGAGAAACGGGAGCATTGTGCATCGCTGCTGGCAAAGCTCGACGACGACAAGCTTCTACGCCAAGCGATCGCAATTGTTCCTTCGTCTGTTATTGAGGCAGCATTCGTCAACAACATTGGCCTCGTCCGAATATCGCATGACGTTGTCAGTCGATTGGTACTCGTGACTCCGCGCCGAACAGAGCCACACTATGATCTGTATCTGATTCTGCGAATCAACTTCCCGATTCTGACCAGTCGTCAAAAGGAACTACTGACACGGTCGGACTGCTACGGACGTGACCCCGGCCAAAATGAATGGGAATTTCTGTCAGATGACGTGATCGCGAGCATAAAGGGACGGCTGAAGGAGTTGTCTTTCAAGTCGGTGCGCTAAACCCTTTTGCTACGACTTGTTCGTAGGCTCAACCATGAGGCCCGGTCCCTCTGTCGCACTTCTACATTAAGGAAATGGGGGGGGGTA
>CAIMFH010000087.1 GCA_903840265.1 uncultured Schlesneria sp.
CCACCGGCTTCTTCACGTCGCTAGGAGTTCCGAGATTAATGCCCAAACCCGCTTAACCAACCGAATCGCCGTGTACGGACCCGTACGCACGGTGGTGTGGGAGGGGTTCCGCCGCGAGGCGGACCCCTATCCCGATTGATGAGATTGAGTCGGCGAGCGGCCTGAGGTGGTTGAGCCTTCGGTACACAACCACCTTTCCTGCACAGGCGGGAACTTAGCTGTTCCTCAGCAATTTTTCACCGACCATTGGTCCGGGGCAGATCTGGAGCTCCGGCGTTGACACCATTCGCTGGATTCCCGCCTTCGCGGGAATGTCGGTGAAACCAGCTGCTTCTCGAAGCTACGCCTGCGCTCGCGTGACCGGAGTCTTCGAATTGTCGCCGATGGCGCGATTCAGGGCTTTCAAATAAGCCAGGGCACTCGCCTCGATCACGTCGGTGCTCACGGCCTTACCATGATAACGACGGCCAAGATAGGCGATTTCAACACTCGCTTCTCCTTGAGCATCTTCACCACCCGAGACTGCGCGAACCTGATAATCCTTCAATTCAGCCGAAACGCCAATAATGCGTTCCATCGCTTTGCAAACGGCATCGACAGGGCCATCGCCGATCGCCGCATCGCGAAACGCTTGCGGGGCCTCGGCGTTCGCATCGTCACGCAACTCAACCGTGGCCGTCGGAATCGTGCCGGTTCCAGCGCCGATGTGGAATTGGACCAGTTGCCATCGATCGGCAGTCTGCGTCGTCTGCTTGTCGATCAGCGCCACAATATCCGCGTCGTAAACGTGCTTCTTCTTGTCCGCGAGGGCGATGAAGTCGTCAAATACCTTCTGCAACTGGGCATCGTCCAGCGTGTAGCCCAATTCAGTGACACGGGCGCGGAAGGCATGGCGACCGCTGTGCTTGCCGAGCACCATGTTTTCACCAATGAAGCCAACGTCTTCGGCACGCATGATTTCATAGGTCGCACGATTTTGCAGCATTCCATGCTGATGAATTCCAGCCTCGTGTGCGAACGCGTTCTGCCCGACAATGGCCTTGTTCCGTTGCACGAGCATGCCGGTGATGGATGACACCAACCGGCTGGTGCCGCAGAGTTTTGGCGTGTTGATTCGAGTTTCGATGCCATAGAAGTCCTTGCGAGTCTTCAACGCCATCACGATTTCTTCCAGAGCCGCATTCCCCGCTCGCTCGCCCAAACCATTGATCGTGCATTCGACCTGCCGGGCACCTGCTTCCACGGCGGCCAGGCTATTGGCAACGGCCAACCCCAAATCGTTGTGGCAGTGGGTACTTATTACGGCCTGTCCAATATTGGGGACGTGCTGCTTCAAATGCGTGATGACTTTGAAGTAGTGGTTCGGTGTGGCGTATCCGACCGTATCGGGGATGTTGATCGTCGTCGCACCGGCGGCGATGGCCTTTTCGACCACTTCGCAGAGAAAATCGAGTTCCGTGCGAGCGGCGTCTTCTGGCGAGAATTCCACGTCGTCGCAGAATGTTTTAGCGAGTTGCACGTGCTCGACAGCGGCTTTCACGATTTCCTGCTCGGCCATTTTCAGCTTGAACTGTCGATGGATGGGGCTGGTGGCAAGGAAGACGTGAATCCGCGATTTGGCAATCCCTTTCAAGGCTTCCGCTGCGCGTTCGATGTCTTCGCGACGACAGCGTGCCAAAGCACAGATTGTTGTTCGTTCCCCAAATTTCTGGGCGACAGCCCGAACAGCCTCGAAATCGCCTGGAGACGCAATGGGAAAGCCCGCTTCGATGACGTCGACGCCGAGTTCCACCAGCGCCTCGGCCACCTTCAGCTTTTCTGGCATGGTCATGCTGCAGCCAGGCGATTGCTCGCCATCGCGGAGCGTGGTGTCGAAGATCGTCACAGTGTCGGACATTTGAGATTCCTATCGGGAGGCCGATGCCTCCGACCATTGATCGGGCAGGTGATGGAACGCCAAGAACTTCATTCCATGCACCAGAAAAGCAAAAACCCTGAGGCCGAGACCTCAGGGTGAACTTGTGCATTGAATGCGGTTGGACGTTCCCCGGACCTCGCCTTTCAGCAGGTAAGTAGTAGGGCTAGCAGTCGGGGCAGCGAACGGACCATGAAATCACTTATCGGCAAGGGACAATCACCATCAGCAGGATGATATCGGTGAAAACAACGACGGTCAAGAACCCGCGAATACGGACGACGGACACGGTAGGCTTAAGAGTGGTTCAGAGCATTATTGGCAATGTCCTGACTGCTCTCAGCAGTCTTCACTGTCTTGACACCCTCTTGGGGCGGGCTAGAATTCGCCCGGTCGAGTTGACGGAGTCCTTAGCGCCGCCAATACTTCCAGCGTCTCAATCACCTCCGTCAGTGTGAAATACGAGCCGGAAATCGTTCACCGGTTGGCAGTCGTCATGAAAAAGTGCGGTCGCTGTTCAAAACCTGCAGTGTTGCATATCACCGAACTTCAGCATGGAGAAGTTCAGGCACTGCATTTGTGCGAAACCTGTGCGAAGGAATACCTCAGCCAGGCACCATCAGCTCCTCCGGAAGAAATGCCGGCCAGTATCGAGGCCGAGTCCGAAGAAGATCTGGACGAACTGGATCAGCGGGTCTGTCCCAATTGTGGAATCACCTTCAAGGAATTCCGGGCTCAAGGGCGGTTGGGCTGCCCACACGACTACATCGCTTTTGAAGATGAGTTGCTGCCACTTCTCGAAAATATCCACGGTGAAACCGAGCACTGTGGAAAGATTCCCAAGCGCGCCCCCGATTCCAGTCAGCGACAGTTCCAGTTGATTAAGCTAAGAAGTGAATTGCGAACGGCCGTCGAAGAAGAACGATACGAGGACGCCGCTCGGATTCGTGATGCGATTCGACAGGTAGAAACAATGCCGGCTCATGAGGGGCCGACTGTAGAGTAAACAGTTCTGTCTGGGGCGAATCGCCCAAAGATCGGACTTGTGGACCGTGATGACATCAGGATGCCTGAATTCGGGCCACAAAAGGGAATAGCAGCGTGGACATTGAGTCCCTGGCACATAAGAGCGGAGAATGGTTGCGAGCGACGGGCCCCGAGTCGGACATTGTGATGTCCAGCCGGATCCGATTGGCCCGCAATCTGGCTCAGTTTCCGTTTCCTAACCGCGCCGACGACACTGCGCGGGCGGAAATCGAAGAAATCCTGCATTCGCAGATTGAGCGAATCTCGACGGGACGACGCCTCAGCTACATCCCGGTGAGCAACCTCGAGCAACTCGACCGGCAGATGCTGGTCGAACGCCAGTTGATCAGTCGCGAGCACTCGGAAAATCGTGGCCGGCGTGGTGTTGGAATCAGCGACGAAGAAAACGTCAGCCTGATGGTCAACGAAGAAGACCACCTGCGCATGCAAGTGTTGCACAGCGGTTTTGCGCTGGACGAATGCTGGGCCGAAATCGATCGCATCGACGACGCCATCGAAGCCGAGTTGACCTACGCCTTCAGTGAGCGATTGGGTTATCTCACCGCGTGTCCAACCAACTGCGGCACCGGAATTCGCGTCAGCGTCTTGCTGCACCTGCCGGCGCTTGTGATCACGAAGGAAATCCAGAAGGTCTTTCAGGCCCTGCAAAAGATCGGGCTGGCCGTTCGCGGTCTGTACGGAGAAGGAAGCCAGGCGATGGGCGACTTCTACCAGATCTCAAACCAGGTGACTCTCGGGAAAAGTGAAGTCCAACTCATCAAGACGATTCAGGATGTGATTCCCAACATTCTGTCGTACGAACGAAGAGTGCGCACGGCGTTGGTGAAAGAGAATCGTCGCGGCCTGCACGACCAGGTGTCGCGCGCCTACGGAATCCTGAGGAATGCTCAGACCATTAGTTCTGAAGAAACGATGCACCTGCTGTCCAGCGTGCGGATGGGGATCAATCTGGGCTTGATCGATGATCTGGAGATTCCCACTGTGAATGAGTTGTTCATTCACACGCAGCCAGCACATCTGCAGAAGATTCGGCACGAAAAACTGGAATCGGCAGAACGCAATGTGGCGCGTGCCGCTTACATCCGTCAGCGACTGGCAGGTCGAACTCCCGAGCAGAACTGAGAATGATTCGCTCATCGCTATCGGTCGAGTGGCGCGAATTTCTATCGGCATGGGCTTGGGTCATTTGGATCGTTTCGCCTGCAGCAGTCGCGATCAATCTTCTATTTCTCGCAAGATACATCGGACTACTCCCTAAAGACGCGATGACCATGTGGGTTTCGTATTCAACTTTGGTCTGGCCCATTTGCGCAACTGTGCCGCTCGTCATACAGGTGGTTCTTTTGCCAAGAAGATCCCTCAATGAAGGTGAGCGTGCAGAAGGTTAGGATTGCCTCTGCGGGCTTAGTCTCGACGTTACGCATCTCATGCTCTTCCCGTTCATTTCGGCAGGCGATATTCTCTCGGTATCGAACGCAATTGTGCGGTCGAAGCGGCAATCACCTTGCGACGAGCCTCTTCATGCGCGCCATCCAACTGCTTGAACCACAGCAATTTCGTCAGATCGATATTCCCGAGCCGACCGAACCTGGCCCCGATGAGGCCCTCGTCCGTGTGCATCGTGTCGGCATTTGTGGAACCGACATCAGTGGCTATCTGGGGAAGATGCCGTTCTATTCGTATCCGCGCATCCCAGGTCATGAATTGGGCGTCGAAGTGGTTGCGGTTGGGTCAGGCGTGACCAATGTCAAAGTCGGCGACAAATGCTCGGTCGAGCCGTATATCAACAACCCTGCCAGTTTCGCCAGTCGCCGGGGGCGTACCAACTGCTGTGAAGAATTGCAGGTTTTAGGCGTGCATACCGATGGCGGTATGCGGCCGCTGTTCAAACTGCCGGCTCGAAAACTCCATGTTTCGAAGAAGCTGGCCATGGAACAATTGGCCCTCGTCGAAACTTTAGCGATCGGTTGCCATGCAGTTGCTCGCTGTGCGCCACAACCGAACGAAAATGTCCTGGTCATCGGGGCAGGACCGATCGGGCTCAGCGTGATTGAATTCGTTAAGCTGACCGGCGCGAATCTGATCGTGATGGATATGGTCGCCAGCCGGTTGGACTTCTGTCGCGAGAAGATGGGCGTCAAACAGACGCTGAAGGCGGGAGATGGTCAAGAAGAAAAGACATTGCGCGACATGACTGATGGGCACTTGCCCACAATCGTGATCGACGCGACAGGCAATGCGAAGTCGATGTCGAACGCACTGAATTACGTGGGGCATACGGGCAAGCTGGTTTATGTCGGGATCACCACCGACAACGTCAGCTTCCCGCATCCATTGATGCACCGTCGCGAGATGACTTTACTCGCCAGTCGCAACGCAATGCCCGAAGACTTTGATCGCATCATTCAGTTGATCGAATCCGGCACGATCGACACCAAGCCTTGGATCACCCACCGAACCGGGTTCGACGATCTGATTGCCCAGTTCCCCAGCTACACCAAGCCCGAGACCGGCGTGATCAAGGCGATCGTGGAAGTCCCCCAATAGGCTTCTGTGTTGCTTGACCGCCGGGGAATCAAGGACATCTGAGCGTCAGCGTTGCCAGAGGATGCCGTCGATGAAATCCGCTGTAACTGTCAGTCTAGTCGCCGAAGCCAAGGGTGGCCCGTTTGTGTTCTGGGACGACTTGCCAGGTGCCTGCCGTCAAGCTGCGGAAATGGGATACGATGCGATCGAATTATTCGCACCAGGACCCGATGCCGTATCGCGTGAGCAACTCTCAGGACTTCTGCAGGGACATCGATTGGCACTGGCTGCCGTTGGCACTGGGGCAGGGTGGGTCAAACACAAGCTCACGCTGACGAGTCCCGATCCCGGCATCCGCGAACGGGCCATTGACTTTGTGAAATCGATGATCGATTTCGGTGGCGCCCATCGGGCTCCGGCCATCATTGGTTCGATGCAGGGGCGATGGGGTGACGGTGTTTCCAGGACGCAAGCCTTCGACTGGCTAAAAGCCGCACTGACGATCCTGGGTGAGCATGCTCGTCAATACAATGTCCCACTGATCTATGAACCTCTCAACCGGTATGAAACGAATCTCATCAATACTGAAGCAGCAGGGGTCGAACTTCTGGAGTCACTGGAAACAGACAACATCCGACTATTGGCAGATCTGTTCCACATGAATATTGAAGAGGAAGACATTGCCGCCGGCTTGAATGATGGCGGGCGCTGGATCGGCCATGTGCATTTTGTCGATTCGAATCGCCGACCTGCCGGATGCGGACACATGGACTACGGCCCCATCATCAAGGCCTTGCACGACATTGGATACCGCGATTACCTCTCGGCCGAGGCGCTTTCCTGGCCGGATGCCACTGCCGCAGCCATGCAGACGATTTCGAAGTATCGCGAACTGCTCAGTTAAGTTTTGCCGCGTTTATCTGCTTGGCATACTTTCACCCTGGATTTGACTCATGCTGAAACATCAACTTCTCCATCCTGAAATCTCGGCGATCCTGGGCCGTGCGGGACATCATGCCAAGGTCTTGATCGCGGACGGGAATTATCCCGCATCAACGACACTCGGTCCCAATGCGACATTGATCAGCTTGAACCTGGCGCCGGGTCTTGTCACGGTTTCTCAAGTCCTTCAGACGCTGCTCACGGCGATCCCTGTCGATGAAGTGAATACCATGGGAATCCCCGCCGATGATCCTTATGCTCAGCAAGGTGATCCACCAGTCTGGTCCGACTACCGCAAGATTCTCTCCGCGGCCGGCACGAAGCTGGAAATGAAACCGATCAGCAAGTGGGACTTTTACGAAGCCGTGGCTTCTCGCGATCACGTCTTGACGATTCAAACGGCGGATCAAGCTCTGTGGGCCAACGTCTTGCTGACGATCGGTTGCCGAGTCTGAGACTGGTCGAATTACGAAGTCACCTCGGCCAGTTCAAATCGGGTCTGATCGCGCCCAAGCCGTTTGGCCTTATACATGGCTTCGTCGGCTTGGCGAACGCAGTCTTCCCAATCGACCGCTGCGCCGGGAAACGTGACGATCCCCAAGCTGCAAGTGAGTGACGGGTAGTCGCGTTCGATTTCATGACGCAAAGCCGCCCGCAAGCGTTCGGCAAACAGCTTCGCGTCATCTTGATCGAGCTCTGGCAACACGATCAGGAATTCGTCCCCGCCCCAGCGTCCAGCACAATCGAAACGGCGAGTCTGTCGCTGCAGGACCTGTCCGAATCGGCGCAAGACATCGTCACCCGTCAGATGGCCGCGTAAATCATTGATCTGCTTGAACCCGTCGCAATCCATCAGGGCGATGGAGAATGAACGCGCAAATCGCTTGGCGCGGCTCAACTCGGCTTCGATCGCTTCGATCAACGCTGGCCGGTTCGGAAGGCCCGTCAAGTTATCGACTCGGGCAAGATGTTGCGCGGACGCCAATTCGGCCCGCATACGCATCACCCAACCGACTAATCCCATCGCCACAACAAACCGCACCAAGTGCCCTGGCAACCACTCAGTCCAGTCCGGTGCGGTGATCTCAATCCATGACCAAGCCACAATGGCGATCAAGCTGACAGTGATGGCCAATCGAGGAGTGCAAACCCAGGCCGACAGCACTAGAACGCCGATCGACAGCCATCGGATCGACATTTGAAACTGGCCGGTCGGATCGGGACTACGAAGAAACGTTAGAAATGCCAGTGACATCACCAACACCGCCGACCCAGTCCAGGTTGACCAGCGCGAAGGCTTCATCAGCCGTTGCAGAGCGACCGACGTTGAGAAAGAAGATTTTGTCGGCATAGTTGGACGTGACAACATCCATGCTTCCAAGCGAGTTGAATCCTGGTGAGCACTTGAGACTATCGCCTCCAAGTCATGTTGTCACTGACCGGTGCGTCGCCGCTGGAGGATTTTAGATCAATTTTGGTGGCCAAAGATGGGACACAATTAGATATTGGAACGCCGAAGGAAAAGAACCTGGAGACTACCGTATGAAAGAACTGAGGTAGCAACTGAAATGCCCCGCAAACGCATCCCGTTCCTCTCGGGAACAATTGTTCTCGACCGAATTCGGCATCACTTTGGGTTCTTGGAGATGGAGTTGCATTGTACGTCTGCAACTGGAGACCCCCGCGACCAATTGATCACGTTTGCCCTGCCGTCTGGCGGACAAGTTGAGATCTGTTGGAGCAATACGACACCTCCCCAAGTATTCCTTTGCAAGGCCTCATGCGAGACTCCCCCGCGCACGAACGAACCGTGCTATGGCGCTGACGAATTGGCTCACGTATCGGGTCGCGACGAGCTTGTGCCTCCGCACGTGCCAAAAAGTCAGGGCCTAACAATTGAGACATTGGAAAAACACTTGGAATTGCAGGCGCAAGCAGTTCGTGAATTGGCGAGAGACTTCTTGAATCACAGCGACTTCGGCATTTTGGGGAAAATTGCGAGCCAGGTCGATAGTTGAGGATTCTGTCCGGACAGGTGGCGCGCCGGATTGTGGTCGATTCCCCATTCGAGCGGAATGTTACGTTCCTAATGAGGGAATGCCCCTGACGTGGTACTCTGCTGATAATGTCTTTTCCCCGTTCAGACATGTCAGGAACAATCAGATGACGGATACCGCTCCGATCCGCGTGAAATCGATCGATCACGTCACCATCGTCGTGAAGGATCTGGCGGCCACGCGACAGTTTTATGTCGACGCTTTAGGCATGGATGAGGTCGCGCGTCCTGCCTTTTCATTCGCGGGACAGTGGTTTCAGGCGGGCCCTACCATGATTCATACGATCCTGGAATTTGAGGGGTCGAGCCCCGCGGGACTGGGAGGAGGTTCGAACGCGCGCGGACATCACTTCGCGTTTCTGGTCGATGATGTCGCTGTCGCGACGCAGCGCCTGGAGGGGATGGGGATCCGACCGATCTCCCCACCAAAGCTGCGTCCAGACGGTGCGGCCCAGGTTTTCTTCCGCGATCCAGACGGCCATCTGGTCGAACTGAGCTCGATCCCTGTCTGACCGCAAATGGCGGTTCTGCGTCTGCTTCCCGCGACTTGAGCGTCGTCTGAGGCGTGGACGTGATGGTCCGGAGGGAAAAATCGGGCTTGCTGCCTGAAATCCTGCTGAAACCGATGTCGCCGACGGACCTCCGCTAGCGGTCGGTGCGGCTGTCGGCTTATACTCCTGTTGAACAGGATTCCTGTTCGATCTCAAATCTCAAGCTCTATTTCCCGTTTGGCAAGCTTCACAGGAACAGTGCGGATGGCATCCAATCTTCCAAAGAACATGGTCTTTGGTTCGTTCGGCGCTGCGGGATTGGTCGCGGTGCTCGCGATCCTCGACATCGTCACGGGCTACCCATTCGCCAAGTCGATGACGATGGATATCCTCTTCATTCTCAGTGCCGGCATCGTGGGCTATCTCGCCTGGGATGCCTACAAAGATATGGCCTGATTTGGATCCAAGTGTGGCACGCCCATAGTCTTCGATGGGCGAAGGCTGTAGAAATTGAGACCACGCCCTTCACAAAGCTTCAGGGACGTGCCACCCAACCGCATGCGCGGAAATGACGGCGGGTCGGAACTCAGGCGAGTTAGACATCCAGATCGTCGACGAGGTTGGCCTCGCTCATGATGATCTTGTATCGCTCGGCGGGATCCTTACCGAGCAATTGTGAAAACGTCAGATCGGCTTCGACCAGGCTATCCATGCTGATGGACAATAGCGTCCGTGACTTCGGATCCAGCGTCGTCTCTTTGAGCTGTTGCGCGTTCATTTCGCCCAGGCCTTTGAAGCGTTGAATTTCCGCTTTTCGGTTGGCTGGCAGAGCGGCCAGGATTTCTTCCTTGTGAACGTCGTCTTGAGCGTATGTTGTCTTGGAGCCGACTTGGATGCGATAGAGCGGCGGCTGAGCCAGATACAATTTCTGGCTGGTGATCAGCTCTCGCATGTGTCTGAAGAAGAACGTCAGCAGCAGTGTGCTGATGTGATAGCCATCGCTATCGGCATCCATCATCAGGATCACACGGTCGTAGCGCAATCGATGGACATCGAAACCGTTGCCAATCCCTGTCCCCAGGGTCTCGATCAGGTCTTTGATTTCCTGATTCTCGATCACCTTGGCGGTCGTGAGGCATTCCGTGTTGAGCACCTTGCCGCGCAAGGGCAGCACGGCTTGGAACCGGCTGTCGCGTCCCATCCCTGCGGTGCCACCTGCCGACTGACCTTCGACGATGAACAGTTCTGACTCTTTGGGGTCTGTCGAACGGCAGTCGAGCAGTTTTCCAGGCAAGCTGGTTCGACGAGTCGTCGCGGTTTTGCGGCGCACTTCGCCCGCTGCATCGCGACTGGCCTGCCGCGCTCGTGCGGCCAGCACGATGCGGCCGACAACAGCGTCGGCAATCGACGGGTTGCCGCTGAGCCAGGTTTCCAGAGCGGGGCGAATGACGCTTTCCACGGTCGCCGTCATTTCCGGGTTGTTCAACTTCTCTTTTGTCTGCCCTTGAAACATAGGCTCGGATAGAAAGACCGACAGGATCCCCAGCACCCCTTCGCGAATGTCATTGTTCTCGATCGTGACACCCTTGATCTTGATGTCATGCACTTCCATATAGTTGCGAACAGCTTTACCAATCGCCGATCGCAAACCGGATTCGTGCGTTCCCCCGGCATGGGTCCGAATCCCGTTGACGTAGCTGCGAATCTGTTCGTCGGTCGCTTCGGTCCAGCGTAAGACGAACTCGATCTTGTGCTTTTCATCATCGCGACTGATGACAAAGTTCTGCTCGTGAATGGCCTTCTTCTGCCCTTCAGCGAGGATTTTGCCGAGGTACGAAACGATGCCGTCGGGATGAAAGTACTCGAACTTCTCTTTGCGAGCTTCGTCAATGAAAACAATCCTCAAGCCGCCATGGACGTAAGAGATGTCTTCCAAGTGTTGCTTGATCGTGTCGGGATTGAAGGCGGTCTTGGCGAAGATCTCTTCGTCAGGACGGAAGAAAATCGTCGTGCCGTGACCGCGGAACGGTTTCACTTTTTTGACGGGCGTCGTCGGCTTGCCGCGTTTGTATCGCTGCGACCATTCATACCCATCGCGGTGGACCGTTGCTTCCATCTCACTCGACAGGGCATTGACCACCGACGAACCGACCCCGTGCAACCCGCCGCTACGCGCATAGGCTTGGCTCGAGAATTTACCGCCTGAGTGAAGCGTCGTCAGGATCGTCTCTAGCGCGGATTTCTTCGTCTTTTGATGAGTGTCGACGGGGATACCACGTCCGTCGTCCTGAACGGAACAGGACGCACCATCTTTGTGAAGCGTCACGATGATTTCGGCGCATTGCCCGGCCAGATGTTCATCGACGCTGTTGTCGACGATTTCCCAGAGCAGGTGGTGCAGGCCGCGGGCATCGACGCCACCAATGTACATCGACGGCCGCCGGCGAACGGCTTCCAATCCTTCGATGACTTCGATGTCTTCAGCGGTGTATCGCGTATTGCCAGTTGACATGCAGGAAGCTTTCAAAACGATCTTAGGTAATCTGCGGCGCGTCTGTTCGGTGCGGATGTGGGATACAGTACCGATCGCTATTTCTCGGTCTGCTCCATCGCAGCCCAATCGACAAGCAGGATTTCCGGTCGCAGGATTTCCGTAAAGGTGCTGCGCTGGGCTGCGCGAATTCCTTTGCCGCCCCGAGCCGAGATTTCGTATTTCATCTGACCGAAGACGAGCGTCTTCTCGTGGCTGGTCATGACCCGCAGGCAATCGCTTGGCCGAGCCATCTGGGCGGCCCCCAAGACTTCGTCCTTGGCTTCGCTCAGCTTGATCCCGCGAACGCCTTTGCCTGCTCCCGACAGCACGGCCACATCGTCAATGGCGAAGTGCGTCACCCGAGCTTGCCGCGTCGCTACAAACATCGACGTCGCATCGCGAACCAGTTCCAGCCAGACAACCCGATCGCCCTCCGCCAGCCGACAGTATTTTCGGCCCGATTTGGTCGAGGGAAGTCGGAACGGGGACAACGGCAGTCGCATGACTTGCCCTTGCAGGGTCAATGCCAGGAAGTAGGGGTAGGGTGGCAACTCAGCACCCGCTTCTTCATCCGCGGGGGTGAAGCGAACGTCCGTCGTGAGGGCCGCGATGATTCCAACCCCATCTTTGATTTTGACGTGCTTGGAAATGGGCTCGCCATAGCCAGATGAGGCGGGGATGTCGGTAATGCTCAGCGTGTAGGCGATCCCGTCACTGGCGAAGAAGACAACCGTATCCATGGTGCTTCCCGGAATGACATCCAGAACAGCATCGCCCTCGCGGACGCGGGTTGTTTCCACACTCTGCAATCGGCCGACGCGTTTGATCCAGCCGTCCCGCGTCAGCACGACGTTGGTGTTTTCGCGTACGATGTAAGCGGCCGCGTCGAACTCGACAATCTCTTCACTGCTACCGATCGCTGTGCGGCGTTTGTCGGCGAATTGTGTCGAAAGCTCCTCCAACTCCGTCTGGATCAACTTCCACAGCTTTGGTTCCGATGCGAGCAACTTCCGAATCTTTTCGGCTTCGGTTCGCTTCTCGCCCAACTCTTCGAGGATCGTGTTGATCTCGAGCTGCGAGATGCGATAGAGCTGCAATTCAAGAATCGCCATGGTCTGCTCTTCGTCGAGCGTAAAGACCTTCATCAGTTTGTCAGCAGCGTCCCGTTTGCCAGTACTGTTGCGGATAATTTTCAAGGCACGATCAAGGTCATTGAAGACGAGCGCGAAACCTTCCAGCACGTGAATGCGATACTCAAGCTGTCGCAGCTGAAACTCGAGTCGCCGTCTAACGGTCTGCATTCGGAACGTCAGGAAATGCTGCAGGAACGCTTTCAATTCCAGGCGAGCTGGGACCAACGCTCCATGTTCGTCTGGAATCAAAGCCGTCGCGTTGTAGGCGAAGTTTTGCTCGAGTGACGTGTGTTTGTACAGGTACGTCATGACCGAGTTGACGTCGGACCCTGGCTTCAGATCCAGGACGATCCGCAAACCATTCTTGTTGTCTGTCTCGTCATTCGAGTCGATCAATTGCGGCAGCTTCTTGCTGTTGACGATCGCTCCGATTTCTGATGCCAGCGGGCCTGAATCGACGCCGTAGGGCATCGAATAGATCACCACCTTGTTCTCGATCGGTCCTTTGCGATCCTTATCCATTCGCCATTCGCCGCGAACTTTGATGCTGCCTCGGCCTTCTTCGTAGATCGTTTTCAATTCCTTACGATCCGTGACGATTCGGCCACCAAGTGGGAAGTCGGGCCCCTTGATGATCTTGGCGATGTCCTTGGTTTCGGCCTCGGGATTTTGGATCAAATGGACGCAAGCGGCGATCACTTCGCCAAAATTATGCGGAGGGATGTTGGTCGCCATGCCGACCGCGATGCCCGATGAGCCATTGACCAACAAATTCGGGAACCGGGCGGGGAAGACAACGGGCTCTTCCAGACGACCGTCGTAGTTCGGTCGCATATTGACGGTTTGATACCGCAGCTCGTTCATGAGCTGTTCGGCGATACTCGTCAGCCTGGCTTCGGTATAACGTTCGGCGGCGGGGGGCAGGCCCATGATCGAGCCGAAGTTTCCCTGTCCGTCGATCAACGGATAACGCAAGGTAAAGTCCTGCGCCATACGGACCAACGCTTCGTAGACAGCTTGGCCACCGTGCGGGTGATAGTTACCCGTCGTATCACCCTGGATCTTGGCACACTTATAGGGCTTGCTGTCCGCGGTCAAACGCAGACCATCGTACATGACGTACAGGATACGTCGCTGGACGGGCTTCAAACCATCGCGGATGTCGGGAAGGGCGCGTGAGCTGATTACGGACATCGCATAGTTCAGGTAGCGACGTCGCGTCTCCTGGCTGAGCGGGACATACTGGATTCGATCGCCAGCTTCTTCGCTGCCGTTAACAGTCTCCGAACCACGTTTCGCCAACGTCCCGCTCCTGATGCAGACTCAATTCACAACTTGCTGCCGGTAGTATCTTCGACCGGAAACGCGGATCTCTGCAGCGATCGAAATGAGGCAGTTTGCGCTGACATTTCCAGTGGCAGAAACATTGCCGAGAGTACCGTCTGCAACGGTTATATCGAATTTTCAATGCTACGTAACGTCTTTACACACAAATAGTTGGCAAAAACTGGCGTGTTCGTCCGTTAAACACGGAATGATTCATTCAAGCCGCATCCCGTTGCCGAAATGGATAGGGCATGGTGGACCGGAGAAATTGGGGCAGACACGGATTCTTGCCCACGGTCGGCAGCCATTCGATCCAGGAGGGGACGAGATGTTTCGCAACGTGTTTGCCACCGGCACGATCGCCGTGGTTCTTTCCGCAGTGATGCTGCCTTCGAGCCGTGCCGACGAACTGGCTGATCCATTCGCGCCGGAACTGCAGGTTCCACCAATTTCGGTGCCAGCTCCGCTGGATACGCCTGACACGATGGCGCGTCCGGTCTCCAGCCGCGGTCCAATGGTTCCTCAGACAGCCATGTACCGCCAGGAAGCCGCCGCAGTGGCACCAGGACCAATGGCGATCAACCCAGAAGCCTATGCCACCCCAATGGCCCCACCGGCTCAGCAGCCTGGCTATGTTCGCTTGGGGGCTCCACTGTATCCATCGCCACGGCCAAATATTCCCATCTGGAGTGGCGCGACGATGATCACCACCCCGGCTTTCGCTCCGCATGAAATGCTGTATCCACATACCTACCGAGCGATGTACCCACCTTTCTATCACCGTGTCAAAGGTGGTTGGTTTGTGACTCCGTTCGGGGTTCGATCGCACGAACGTTGGGAACTGCAGGGAACCCAAGTTGAAGTGAAATACCGATCGCAACCACCACTGTGGGTCAAAGCCAACTGGCATGCACCAGTCCAGCAATCGCACGGTGGCTACCGCTACTAAACCTGGTCGCGGTGAACAACGTGACATCAAATGGGGTGCTGGCGACGGCGCTGTCTATCCCGATGATCCGAATCATATTCGGTCATCGCTCCTGAAGTTTAATACAAACTCGCGAAGTTCGGATGCTTCGCGAGTGCCATCTCGCGATACGTCCGGTCACTGCCGTCGATACGGCTCGAATGTAAGGAACCGATGACATGAAGTCACTGTTGCAAAGGCTCGTTCGAGCGTCGGTGGTGGCGGGCCTGTGCCTGATTGCCACGATGACCGCCGTCGCTCAGGAAGCACCTGGAATCGTACGAATTACGAAACCAAGCACTGCGGCGATGAGCTCGCCACAAGTGCAGCAAGCCAGCTTTGGACATTTTCAGGGTGGCTATGCCAGTGGGACAAACTGCGATTGTCCAAATGGTGCCGCCGGGGGATGTCCTCATTGTTGGAGCGCCTGTCCTCAAGGTCGCTGCCAGTGTACGCAAGACATGGTGAATTACTTCCGCTGCAAGTTCGGCTACTTCATTCCGACCGGTGCTGGCGGAGTGGGTGTCCCCATCTGCGGAAAATATGCACGTGTGTATCCGCAAGATCCGTACTATTTCGACCAACGTGACGGTCAAGCCTGGGGTGCCCAGGGATATGGCATGCCAATCGCCGTCCCATTGGCTCCGACTGTCGGCCATACCTACAACTATGGATGGGGAACCCCATCCAGCCGCCTGACCCCCGTCTCTCGACCAGCCTACTAGTTGGTTCAAGACATCTGCGTTCAGCAAACCCATTGATCATCGTACAAATCTCTGCAAGCAGTTGTCTTGCGGTCTGAAGGAACAGGCGAATGACGCTCAGGAAATCAAACTGGATGACAGCGGCCTGCCTCGCTGCCCTCTCGTGTACGGGAGCGGTCGAGGCACAAGACGACGGCTCCACGGGGATTGTCCGGATCTCGGATCGTCGTCCGGGAACTCCCGTCAAACCCGCCTCGTTTCATGGCCATCAAGGCGGCTACGTCAACAACTACAACAACGGTGGATGTCCCACCGGTGACTGCCAGTATGGAAATGGAAACGCGTGCCAGCACGGCCCCTGCTTCCATGGGTTCTTCCAGGAACGATACTGCAAGAATTCACCCGATCATGGCTATTCGCCACCGGCCAAGTATCCGCTACAACGTCGCGGGGTCCAGTACAACCAGTACTTCCCCAATCAATGGTACGGAGCACCCGGAGCCAGCTATCAAGGTGCTCCCGTGGTCTACCAACCAACGGATACGACGCAACTTGGCTTTCACTATCAGCACGTCCCGTTCTGGCAGCCAAATCCCAGCGTGATGCCACAGCGACCTGTGCCCGCCCAGTGGCACATTACCGCTCCAGTGGCATACGCCTCCGGCTTCCATCAAGGATACGGCGGATACGGATACGGTGGTTATTCAGCAGGTGCAGGCTCGTCGAACTGCGACTTCCAGACGACGACGCCAACACCAGCGGCTCCCGCGGCCCCAACACCCGTCAACAAGGATATCCCTGCTGAAATCAACGCAGCACCAGAAGCTTCGCTGCCACCAGCACCAAGGCAGTTCGAGAATGCTGCCGCCAGCGGACATATTCGTCGAGCCATCTACTAAAGCGGCTCCGCTGACGTGAATCAAACAGAGAGCCCGCATTCATGCGGGCTCTCTTCATTCTTTGATGTGGCCGCTATTTACTTCGCCGGCGACATTCCCAATCGGCGTTCCTCTGCTTCGAATTTCGCTTTCAAGTCGCCACCACCCAGTTCGGGATACAGCACTTTGGCGAGCGCCAGAAGTTTCCTGGCTTCAGCCTGTTCTTGCAGTTTAATGCAGGTCGAGATGACGCCTAGTCGAGCCGTCAACCATTCGGGCGAGCCTTGCTTGCTCAGCGATTCGACGCGCCGCCAGCATTGCTTCGCCAGAACCGCAGCTTCTCGCGGTTCAAATTCGGACAGCAGCATCGCGATCTCTCGCTGTCGATTGGCGTCCTTCGCTGTGGCAGTTGCTTGCCGCTCGTAGATCTCGATCGCCTTTTCGATTTGTCCACTGGCCAAGTAGGTGCGGCCGAGCGACTGATCCAGTCGATCTTGCTCATCGCGAGCAAGGGAGCCTCGATGCTTTGACAACAGTTCAACCGCTCGAAGTTGCAGCTCTCCATATTGCAGTTGACGTTGGCGGTTAGTGGACGCCACGAATGGTGCCAGCCGTTCGATGATGACTAGCAAGTCTCGTGGCGCGGCCGCAGCGAGAGAATCCAGAAGCCGCTCGGCCTCCAATGGTTTTCCATTTCCCGCGAGCGCCACAACGAGCAGCGATTCCGCACGCTGACGAAGGCGAGTCCAACGCTCGTATTGTTCATCCTCCTTGTTCACGTCTTTGCCAATTCGCACAAGTTGATCGAGCAACGATTCCGCGCGATCGAACTGCGGGGGCTCGACCATGAGTTGGATGGCAGCCAGGTGCAGCACAACTTCGCCCTGCGGTGCCGTCCAAGGCTGGCTCGACTTCTGAATCAAGGTTACGAACTGTTGAAGCGTGCTTAATGCGGTCCGCTCGAAATCGGCTGAAGAAAGCTTGCGTTCACGCATCCTGGTCAGGACGGTCTCATAGCAGCGAGCGGCACCAGCGTGCGCCTCGTCGGCGCGCGGATGCGTTGCTGCCACCTTCAAATAGATTGGCAACGCCACGGAAGCTTGCAGGCGCTGTTCTTCGAGCTGCGCCCGAAAAAAGCGAGCGTCATCGGCCGTCGGATCGATCGGGAAATTCTCGATCTGATGATCGAGCGCCTGCGTATAACGTTCGCGGCGCTCCTGAGTTTTTTCCTGGTCATACAGCCGCCCCAGACAATACGCGGCGTTGAGACTCGATGAAGCCGCACGAGCACTCTGCGCATATTGGCTTGCCAGACGCAGGAACTCGGTACAGGCCGCTTCGTATTGCTTGTCATTGAGAAGAATCGACGCCCGAGTATAGCCGAGATCGGCGGCCAAGTCGGTCTGTGTGGCGGCTCGCGCCGACGCTTCCGCACGAGCATAACCCTTGAGTGCGAATTCGATTCGCCCGCCCAGGAAATCGGCGCGAGCCTGCTGCATCACGGCGTCGAGTTCTGGTCCATACTTTTCTGCGGTCCGCGTGGCATCCCAAAGTTGGTGGCATCGGCGACTCCAGTAACCACCGACTTGATCATCACATCGCTGCAACGTCAGTTCGGCTTGATCACGAAGCGACTTGGCCAAGTCGGGATTCTTGCGCGCGACCGCCATATCGCGCATGGACAGCAAACATCGAATTTGCAAGAACCACAGTTCCCCTGACAAACGCTGATTTTGAGACCTTAACTGAACAATCAACTCCAACGCGTTGTGGGCTTGATGACGATCCAGTAGGACACGCGCATGTTCTGCAGTCACCATCTCCAAAAATTCGCGGTCCGATTCGGTGATGCTCTTTTCGAGAACATTGAGCATTTCCTCCGCTCGGCTGAGATCGCCTTTCAGTCGCGCGCAGTCGGCCAACAGGACTTTCGCGTAAAATGGAATCTGCTCGTCAGACACATTGACGAGCTTGCGAGCCGTCGTTTCTGCAAATACGAGATCATCAGTTCGCTGTCGTGTATCCGTTGGAGACAACTCAGCTCGATTTCTCAAGCAGCGAGCCAGCGCGAGCCGCACGCGATAAAGTGAAACTCGCAACACGTGCGAAGACGGACCATCGGCCACGTTCTTTTTATCTCGCTGCGGCCCCAGCAACTCGCTCTCGAGTGTACTCAGTAACTGGATGGCGTCCGCACATCGCTGTCGAGTTCGCTTGGAAAACGCATCGTCGAAGGGACGCAACTCGCATTCGACTCGCAACCATTCGCTCTCGTTGCCAAGAACGAGTCCCGCTTGAGCTGCCAGCATCAAAGCATAGGGACCGGTTGGTTCTCGGTTCCGCTCGTCATCGACAACCGATCGAGCACGCTTCCAGAGTTCCTCCTGTTGCTCTTCCGAAACAAATTCCGCGTGTCGTGCGATCGTTTGCGAGAGTTCGATCGTTAAATCCACGCGGCGCGCGCGAGTCAAATTCGCTTGCGAGAGGCGGGCGATTGCATAGCTTTCGCCAATCGAAAACAGCCCGCGTTGCCGCAACTGATCGAAGTACAACGACAATGAATCATCAGCTTCGACGCATGTTGCTGGTCCGCCGCAGACAATCAGCAGGAACAGACAAACGACGATGGATCGGCAATGACTATGCATCGACACAGCTCATTCTGGACGGCATGCGAGGTCGCTCGCGACCAACATGATTTCCGATGAGTCTATCCAACGAGGGACTTACTGTCTGCTGCAGTTCACGCGGGGTACTGACTTGCAGCAAATGTCGGATCTTTTTTCACTTCAATCAGACGCCAGCAATACCAGGATGCCACGCTGCGATAAGGCGACCACAACTGGGCAATTTCGTGGCTGGTTTGTTTGTCAGGCAATTCCTCTAACCCATAGAGTTCGCGAATGGACGAGCGAACGGTCAAATCGTCGTGTGGAAAGATGTCCAGCCGGCCGAGCGAAAAGATCAAGAACATCTGGGCGGTCCAGCGACCGATGCCATGGACTTGAATCAAATGCTCAATCGCCGCTTCGTCGTTCATCCGGCCGATGCGATCTAAACGCAGGCGATTATCCAGCACTCTGGCAGACAGATCCCTCAGGTACGAGACCTTCTGTCCTGACAAGCCAACCGCTCGCAATTGCTCGTCGGTGACATTGGCAATCGCTTCGGCAGACAACTTATCGGGCAGCAACAATTGATCCAGCCGCAGCCGGATCGCTCGTGCCGCTGTGGTCGAGATCTGCTGCGACAAGATGGAACGGACCAGCATGCCGAACCGATTGCGATTCAGCTTCAAAGTGAATGGTCCGGCCTTCCTGATCAAGTCGCTCATGATCGAATCGACTTGGCACAAATGGACCAGCGCCGCGTCAATGTGCTCTGACTTCAGTGGCATTGCGAGCTAACTCAAAAACGAATTTCGCGACGATCAGGTCATTGGAATGAATCTCGCCAGCAGCATGGCTGGAACGATGAGTGCCGCCGTCGCCATCGCATGCGGGGTCCGATAGGCGGGGTCGGCGATCTTCCAGAAAATCAGCGTGGCATCCAGCATCACGTACGAAAGCAGAAGCAACTTGATTGTCACCTGTACATTGAGCGGCGATGGATTCACTAGCGCGTTCAAGGCTCGGCGATTCAAGGTGAACGCAATGATGGCCAGCATCCCCAAGGAGAGATGACTGTCACCCTGTGGCGGCCATGTCCAAACGGGCCAGGCGACAATCAAGACGGCGAGCAGAACAATCCCCGCGTTGAAGAGAATTTGTGCCAGCACCAGTTGCCAGCGGCTGCTCGTCTTGGCTTCGGTTCGCGCGAAGACTGTCACTCCCACGATATAGACACCGAGTCCAATCGCGGCCAGCAATTGAGGCTGATCAAGCAGTCCGGTGCCCCAATTCTGCTGAACGCTCGCTCCCAATAGTACGTTCAGAAGTCGACAACTCCCCATCGCCAAAGGGCCCAAAGGAGTTCGCTTCAGCAAACCGTCGTAGGCCAGAATCGCAACCACGATTAGTATCGCAACTTGGAAGCTGATCATCGTGACGGTCGCTGCTGCGACCAGCCCACTGGCCATCAGCACGACCCCGAATACAATGGCAGCGGTGACGGAAACACGACCGGACGGAATGGGGCGACCCGGTCGCTCCTCCGCATCCTGCTTCCGGTCAAAGACATCATTAAAGACCATTCCGGACATGTACAAGCAGCAGGAGGCGATCAGCAAGCCAAAGAACTTCTGCGGATCCTCCCAGCCTTTCGGCCCCACGACATACGCGTGAGTTAGCACGTAGCCAAGAATGATGTCGGCCATCGCCGTGAACACGGTGGGGAGACGAATCAACTGCAAGTAAGCAAGCATTCACAAATTCCTTCCAAGTTGGGGGAGTGATTATGTCCGCATCAACCCGGATCGTCGAGGACGGTACCAATTTCAATTCGACACGCGTAAAACAGAGTCAAAGTAGAAAGCACACTCCGTGTGCTGAGGTTTTTTCTTCATCTACATCAACCTTTGAACGACCGGCTCACTCGGCACACGGAGTGTGCCTTCTACATTGCGAAGGCCAAACGGATGCGACTTCTGTTGTCATCAATCATCATCTTCGCCATCGCCTTCAGCGACGCTCAACCCGTTCAGGCGGGTTGGAAAGCAGGGATCGCAAAGGCGGTCATCACCCCAAAACAGCCGATGTGGATGGCGGGATACGGCAGCCGCACTGGTCCGGCAGAGGGAACGGAGCACGATCTTTATGTCCGGGTCTTAGCCCTGGAGGATGAGACTGGGCACCGAGGAATCGTGCTCGCCAGCGACACGCTGGGCATTCCACAGAGGATGTACGACGAACTTGGGAAACAATTGAAGCAGAAATATGGCCTGGATCGCTCGCAGTTTGTCCTGCATGGTTCGCATACCCATTGCGGCCCCGTCCTGCAGAATGCCCTTTACGACGCCTACCCATTAGATGCTGCTCAGATTGAACTGATCGACAAATACTCGAATTGGCTGACAACCGAAATCGTCATGACGATCGGCCGCGCCATTCAGGACTTGAAACCTGCTACCGTTTCTCGCGGACAGGGAACAACAGATTTCGCGGTGAATCGCCGTACCAATCGCGAGCCCGATGTTCCGATGTTGCGCGAACAGAATCTGTTATTTGGTCCCGTGGATCACACGGTTCCCGTCCTGGCGGTTCATGGGGTCGACGGAACTTTGCGAGCCGTTGTTTTCGCCTATGCCTGCCACAACACCACGCTGAGTTATATGAAGTGGTGTGGCGACTACGCCGGATTCGCGCAACTCAATCTGGAGTCGAGTCACCCAGGAGCTGTCGCCTTGTTTTGCATGGGATGCGGCGCCGATCAGAACCCGCTGCCGCGACGCACCGTGGAACTCGCCGAAGCCTATGGCAAACGACTTTCGTCGTCGGTTGAAACCGTCCTCTCGGAAAAGATGGAGCCGATCAAACCCGCGCTGAGAACGACGCACGAATTCGTCTCGTTGCGCATGCAAGAGTTGCCAGATACGGCTGAATTGCAAACGATTGCGAACGGCCCGCCCGACTATCGCCAGCGCTGGGCCGCGCGAATGTTGAAGAGAACCACCAAGCCAACCGGGCCGGAGGAATACCCCTACCCGGTGACCGCCTGGAAGTTGGGAACGGATCAAATCTGGATCACACTGGGCGGTGAGGTCGTTGTTGACTATTCTCTGCGTTTGAAAAGCGAATTCGGCGAGCGAACCTGGACTACCGCCTACTCGAATGATGTGATGGCATACATTCCGTCGTTGCGAGTCCTTCGGGAAGGTGGCTACGAGGGGCAAAGTTCGATGATGATTTATGGCCTGCCCACCGAACGTTGGTCAGAAGAGATCGAAGAACGAATTGTGGCGACCGTGGGAAAGTGTGTCAGGCGAATACAGGCCGACCAGTGATTCATGGGACGAACGAATAGAGGCAAGGACGAGAATTCATGCGGCCGGTAAAATCATGTGGGGTCATCGTATTCAGGCGGCAACCCGAAATCTCGTTCCTGTTGATGAAGCACTCACACCGCTTTGATTTGCCGAAAGGGCATGTCGAAGCAGGCGAAACAGAGATCGAATGCGCCCTGCGCGAGATGTGGGAAGAGACCGGGATCCCTACCAACCAAGTCGCTCTCGACTCAGAATTTCGCTACGAGGAAGTCTACTATCCGATCGAGCCGCGGTTCGGATCTGAACGTGTCGAAAAGACGCTGGTCATCTTCCTGGGCTGGGTCGACAAGGTCGACGAGATCGTAGTGACCGAGCATGGCGGGCACGAATGGCGTCCCTGGAACCCACCTCACCACATTCAGAAGTTCACCATCAATCCGCTGCTCGCAGCCGTGCAAATGCACTTTGCCAGCCATCCACCAGTCTGAACTCGTAATTTATTTGCGTTGATCCAGCGCTGGAAATGGAAACTCGGCCGACGGAAGGTGCTGCTCTCGCATGAGCTGATCCATCTTGACAACGATGTCGGGGTGTTTCGATGCGACATCCGCCGTCTCACCGATGTCATCTTTCAAGTTGTAGAGTTCGATCTTCCAGGGGCGGGCGGGGCGCTGACTTTGTGGGATCAATTCCTGAACGACACCTTTCCAATCGCCCATTCGTAGTGAAACCTGGCCGCCATAGCCTGGAAACTCGCGGTAGAGATACGGGCGTTCGGGCTGATGCTGTCCAAGCAGTGTCGGCGCAAAGCTGATGCCGTCGAGATTCGCAGGCGTCGCGGCTTTCGCCCCAACCAGTTCGAGCAAAGTCGGGATCCAGTCTTCGAATCCGGTCACACGGTCGCTTGTCATTCCGCCAGGAATGTGTCCCTTCCAACGCACGACCGTCGGCTCGCGAAATCCCCCTTCATAGAGCGATCCCTTGCGTCCCCGTAAGGGCCCGGCAGATTCAAAGAACTCGCAATCGGTGCCGCCCAACTTGTCGTACAACGGCCCGTTGTCGGAGCTGAAGATGTAGATCGTGTTGTCGTCCAGCCCTAATTCGCCGATCTGCGTCACAATTTTTCCGACATGCTGATCCATGCGTGTGACCATCGCCGCATACGTCGCTCTCGGTGTTCGATTGGGAAGGTATCCCCGTCCGCCGAGATAAGGGGGATCGTTCGGAAATGCGTTCGCATATTCTTCCAACGCGTCGTCGGGAACCTGTAGCGCGAGATGTGGAATCGTAGTCGGAACAAACAGGAAAAACGGGCGATCGCGGTTCTCGCGCACAAATTTCAGCGCCTGCTCGGTGATGATGTCAGCCGAGTAAATCTGCCCCGAGAATTTGGCGTACGACTCGGGCAAGTTGGGATCGACGTTTTCTGCGAGCTTCGGCTGGTGAGCCGAGGATTCAGCGTTATTCAGGGGAAACCGAGTCTCATTGTCCCATAAGGATGTCGGGTAAAAATTGTGAGCCACTGCCTGGCAATTGTATCCGAAGAATCGATTGATCCCCTGTTGAAGTGGCCGGCCAACTGATTCCGGCCCGCCCAAGCCCCACTTACCAAACGCACCTGTCACATACCCCTGCTGTTGAAGTAATTTGCCCAACGTGATTGAGTTTGCCGGAATCGGAAATTGTCCTTCCGGCTTCGTTTCGCGATTGTTGCGAATGAAAGCGTGACCAGGATGAAGTCCGGTCATCAGCACACAACGCGACGGAGCACAGACGGCATTTCCCGAATAGTGCTGTGTCAGACGCATTCCCTCCGCAGCCAGCCGATCGATGTTTGGCGTGCGTATCTTTTTCTGGCCGAAGCATCCCAGCTCGCCATACCCAAGATCGTCGGCTAGCACAAAAACAATGTTGGGCTGGACCCGTTCCTGATTGCGATCAACTGCCAACACCGGGGCACTGAATGTGGCCCAGATGCACCAGATCAGGCTGCCGCCAACAAGCAACGAGGGCTTTGACATCGTCTTCATCGGTCCAGTTACGTTGCTTGACCAGAGTCACTGCGAGTCGACTAACCCGCCATCACCGAATCACCGACGGTCCACTTTGCTCCGTCGCGGATGACTCGCCGATACAGCGTGTCTCGTTCGACGGCGACTCGGCCCGCTTCGCGAATCAGACGGTTGATGTGATCGACCGTGAGACCTTCGGGTGTCTTTGCACCGGCATCGTGATAGATGATTTCATGGACCACCGTGCCATCGAGATCGTCAGCTCCAAAGCCCAGTGCGACTTGAGCGATCTGTTCGCCCAGCATGATCCAGTAGGCCTTAATATGGTCGAAGTTGTCGAGCATGATTCGGGAAAGGGCGACGATTCGCAGATCCATCGCTCCCGTCGGCTTCTTGATGTAGTCGAGTCCCGTGTTGTCGGGATGGAACGCCAGAGGAATAAACGTCTGGAATCCCCCCGTCTCGTCTTGAAGTGACCGCAGTTTGCAGAGATGGTCCATCCGATGCTCGGCTCGTTCAACGTGACCGTAAAGCATTGTCGCATTCGATCGCAGCCCCAATTGATGCGCTGCGCGATGGCAGGTGATCCAGTTTTCGGCGTCTGCCTTGTGCTCGCAAATCTGGTCGCGAACTTCCGGATGAAAGATTTCGGCACCGCCGCCAGGTAATGAACCCAAGCCCGCATCGACCATCTGCTGTAGGACCCACTCAGTCGATTGCTTCGTGATGAAGCTGAACCAGTTGATCTCGACTGCGGTCCAGGCCTTGATATGGATCTCGGGACAAGTCTCATGCAGCACGCGCACGATGTTCACGTACCAGTCGAATTTCTTCTGATGATGCAATCCACCCACGACGTGAATCTCGGTCGCCCCTTGCGAGCGTGCCTCGAGAATTCGCTCACGCAGCATGTCGTCCGAAAAGGCGTACGCCTTCTCGGCCTTCAGGTCGGCGCGAAACGCGCAGAACCGGCAGCGATAAACGCAGACATTGGTCGGGTTCAGATGGATGTTGGTGTTGTAGTAAGCGAAGTTCCCATTCTTCCGCTCGCGCACCGTATTCGCCAACCGACCGAGCGTCAGCAGGTCGGCCTCTTTGTCCAGGAAGATTCCTTCTTCCAGGGAAACTCGCTGGCCTGCGATGACCTTCTCTTCGATTTGCTTCAGCGTGTCGGCGGCGTTCATAGTCAACTTTGGATTCGGAAAGTGTCGGTATATCGGTGTGGTTGGCAGTCACCGGATTGTAGTCGACGACGTGGTCGACAGCCACTTTCGAGACGCCCTTGGTGACTTGGAAATCAGATTTCCGAGCCAATTCGAAAGTCGAACAAGCCGGTGTAATCCCCTGTGATTGCGGTGGGAAGTGTCACAAACTGCCAGACTCGACCCTACCTCCAGCAGAGATCGACGACCCCGATCAACAACAAGCCGACGCTGATGACCGCGTTCACATTGAAGAATGCCAAGTTGACGCGCGACAGATCGGTGGGGCGAACCAACCAGTGTTCGTAGAGGAGCAAGAGAGCCACCGCGCTGATACCGATCAGGAACACGGTTCCCAGTCCGGCGAAATGCCAGAGCGCGAAGAGCGCGACGATCGTCAGCAAGTGACTGACCAACGCGATTCGCAAAGCGATCGGAATGCCCCATCGCGACGGGATACTATGCAGGTGCTGCGCGCGATCAAACTCTGCATCCTGGCAAGCATACAGAATATCGAAGCCGCCGACCCAGAAGAAAATCACCGCCGAAAGCAACGCGGGAACCAAAGCGACCTCACCCCGGATCGCGATCCAAGTCGCGATGGGTGAGAGCATCAGGGCTGCCGAGAGCCAGTAGTGACACCAGACCGTGAATCGCTTCGCGAACGAATATCCCAGGAGAAACAACAAGACCGGGATGGACAAAATCACCGGCCACCGATTTGGCAGAAACAACAGAGTCGAAGCCACGAATGCCGCCGAGCAGACAATCGTGAACGCAATCACGCTCGGCAGGCTCAGCAGACCGGCCGGAATATGGCGTCTTGCCGTTCGCGGATTTGCCCCATCAATCTTGCGATCGACAACTCGATTGAAGGCCATCGCCGCCGACCGGGCGAAGACCATGCACAACAGAATTCCCAACAACTGCGTCCACTGAAACGGACTGTCAGGCTGGTGCCAGGCGAGGATCGCGGAGAGCAACGCAAACGGGAGCGCAAAGACGGTGTGGCTGAATCGGATCAGCTCTAGCAGGTGACGCAGTTTTTGAATCATCATGAATCTTCGAAATCGACTCGGACAACAGCAGCTGCATTCTAGTCGAACGAAGGCAACCTGACATCCCGCAGCGGAAGAGAGTCAACGACGGTATGTTCCGTGGATCTCTATTTCGCCTCTTTCTCTGTGGGCTTCACCAAAGCGCCGGCGGAGGCGATGTGAGCCTCGATCTTGCGGACTGCACTCTCGCGGCGAATGTTGACATCAGTCGCTCGGAATTCCCATTTGCGCCCTGACAGATGCACGATCCAATAATAGGCCAGCTCGCGGATCTCAACGTGATTGCTCCGCAGCCAGCTTACTAACTCCAACGAGACGGCCCGGTTCGTTGCATCTTCCGGTCGGAAGCCCCACAGCATCGAATACACCGCCCCCGCTTCGGCAGTCGGGTAATGCTGTTCTAGAATATCCTTCAGAACTGGCCCACGATCGCCTTCACGTGCCAACCAGGTTCGCAGGCCATCTCGAGCTGCAAATCGACCTTCTTCAAAACTGCATTCTGCTAGCGCTTGGACCATCGCCTGGTAGGCATCGATGAGCGCCAAACCATGAACCGTCAGTTCCACGATCTTCGCATTCGAATCCTTGATCAGCGCCAGCAGCGTCATCTCGATGGGCTGGTCGAGTTCAAACTGCTTTTCAAACAACGCCGAAAATCGGCGCAGCGGAGACTGCTTTCGCTTCTGGGCGTCAGTCCACTCGGGCGTGAAACTCGACGAGACCGGTAGCGGTCGGATACCTTCGGCCACTTGCGGCACGATTTCCAACGCGGATTCCGCGGCGACTTGCTGCGATTGTCCGTCCGCTCCCGTCCATTTCACATTGCCCGCAAGGACTCGCAAAACACCGACATACCAATTAGGACCAAGGGCTTTCTCGTAGTTGACGGGATCGCGCGGCGCGACCTCGACCGTGCAGACTGTGTCCGGCGACAGCAACTCCAGCCGCCAGGTATCGTTTCCAACCATGATCGAAATGACCGGGCTTTGGCTCGCATCTTTTCGACTCGACTTCAGGATCAGTCGACCCCGGCGAATATCGATCCCGGCGGAAGTGGCTCGATCCGGCGGCAACACACGGATGGCAGTGTCACCCAGGACGGTCGCGCTGATCCCTCCGCGATCAATGTCCAGCACCGCTTCAAACGGTTCGAGAACAATCAACGCTTCATTGGGAGCGATCGCCGATCGCCGTGGCAGTAGGAACCAGTGCTGTTGCGAGTCATCGAAACGCAACACGACACCGTCATTGGAAATGTACTGAACCGGAACCGCGTTCAGAATGGGTGTTGGTTCTTTTCCCGCAGCCGCGTTGGCCGGCACATCGACCACTCCAGCTGGCTTCGCACGAGCCGCCGCGGCGACCGCGTCTGCTGGTGCATCGGCAGGCGGCATTGGTTTGGGTGGCGCATCAGCAGGGGGCGCTGGATCGATACCGGGATCGACCACAGGTTTGTCGGCTGGTATCGATGGGGAAGGGGGGAGATCGGACGATGTGGTCGCCGCGACCATTTGATCCGGCTTGATTGCCTTGTCGTCGACCTTCGCGTCTGCATTCGGTTGCTTGTCAGCAACCGGTTGTTTCTGGCCCGAGTCGCGATCGGTTTTCGTAAGCTCGCGTTTGGCGGCGCTGATCCCGGTCAAAAAACCTGTGTCCGAAACCAGTAATCCGAGACAAATCAGAACCAGCAGAGCCACGATGGATGCCGGAACGACACGCTGTGACCATGTGCTCTGACGCAAATAATCGGGGATCTCTGCCGCCGGTTTCGGCTGGGAAGCCACCGCATCGCGACCATTGACGGCAGCGGCGATGACTTCGCTGCCATTGGGAGAGCGAGGAACATCGACATGCAACCGGTCCGTTTGATCGACCGGCCCCAACGCATAAAGTCGATCTCGGCTCGCCTCGGAAATTTCCATCGGCCGTCCCATCACGAGGGCGAGCACCTGATGGCACGAGGCGACTTCAGCCAGCAGTTCGTCGGAAGTCAGCAGCACCTTTTCCACATCAACGACCTGCTCGGGAGGCAGGGTGCTGTCGAGGTATTGCGAGACGATGTTCGGATCGATACCGACGTTAGGGCCGCTGACACTGGGAGCCTTCAACCGGCGTTGGCGGACGACCAGCTTGATCAGGCTGACCAGCTTCCCCGCAACGGCACTCTCCTGGATTTTCTCGCCAATCAGTTTCGTCTCTGCCGGTTCCAGAACGTCGTCGAGGTAGGCCAGCAAGGTTCGCAATGTCAGTCGCATCGTTGTTCCCTTCCGGACGAAATCCGTCCGTTCCGTCTTCCGCACCAAGTGCGTATGGATTCGCTACCGTAGCCTTTGGGTGGTGCAGGATCGCCACTTTTCACTATCAGTGGCAAACCGCCTTGGAATCCGTACAAGAATTTCTGAGAATTCTGGAAACGGATCGTGGCTGCGGCGCGTGGATTTCTGGAACCTCCCAATGAGACTGTCTTTCCGACTCGCTGTCCTTTTCGCGGTTTTGCCCGCAACAATCTCAGGATGGGCAGCGGACGCCCCGGTTCGACGCCGGGTTTTGCTTTTGGGCCAAAAGGCAGATTCGCACCCGGCGACCACCCACGAGTACATGGCGGGGGTTCGATTGCTGGGCCTGCTGCTGGAGCGTTCGCCTGGAATTCAGACCGTTATCGTTCAGGCGGATTCCCCTTGGACGGAAGGCCCCGAGCTACTCGACGGCACCGATGCCGCGATTGTGTTTCTGTCCGAGGGTGCAAAGTGGGTCACCGAGGATGCCAACCGGCTGGCGGCGTTCCAGCGACTGGCAAACCGCGGCGGTGGGTTGACCTGCCTGCACTGGGGAATGGGAACTCGAGAGTCCGCGCCGATCGTCGATTTCACGGCCCTGTTCGGCGGCTGTCACGGCGGAACGGACAGGAAATACAAGTTCGCTTCGTTCAGCGTGAAGCCACTGGAAACCCATCCAGTAACGACCGGGATCACTCCCTTTGAAGTTCGCGACGAGTTCTACTACGCCCTGAAGCAACCGGCTCCCGCCCTCAAGTTGAAGGTCGCCCCACTGCTCCAAGTCTCGATCGACGGTACTGACCAGACCGTCGCCTGGGCCTGTGAGCGGCCAGACGGCGGACGCTCGTTCGGCTTCAGCGGACTTCATTACCACGAAAACTGGAAGCTGCCGCAGTATCGCCGATTGGTCCTCCAGGGAGTTCTCTGGACATTGAACCGCGACATCCCCGAAGGAGGCGTGCCCGTCGAGATCCGTCAAGAAGACTTGGCTTTGCCGAGTCGGTAGCGCCGTTCCGATCCCAAGGCAGACTCTCGTACTGTCCTCACCCAAACCGGACAACTCTCGATCAACCTTCCATCGGAGGGACGATCGGGTTCCTCGCGGGAGTCAACCGCTCCAGGATCGGCGTCGTCGCGATCGTCGTCACCAGGGCCATCAAGACCATCATCGCGAAAAGTGTCGGTGAGATCACTCCCAAATCGAGTCCGATGTTGAGCACGATCAGCTCCATCAGCCCACGCGTGTTCATCAGGATTCCAAGCGCCGCGGACGTCCGCCAATTCAGCCCCGTGAACCGAGCGGCTCCCAGAGTGCCGCCGAACTTGCCCAAGGTGGCAACGAAAATAATCACGCCGCAGAACAGCCAGTCGGTCGGTTGAGAGAGCAGACCAATTTGCGTTCGAGCCCCCGTGAAGGCGAAGAACATCGGTAGCAGCAGGATCGAAACGATGTCTTCCAGCTTATGCCGAAATGACGTCGCCAGTTCGCTGTCGTGAGGGATGATCGCGCCGAGCAGGAACGCACCGAAGATCGCGTGGATCCCGATCGCTTCGGTGATCAGGGCCGAAACCAGAACGGCGATCAACACCCACGCCGCCATTGTATTGGACAGGCGCTTCTCTTTCGTCGATTCCAACCAGGCTTGCAACCTCGGTCGAACCACCACGAACATGACCCCGATGTAGGCCGTTGCCAACACAATGGTGACGACCGCTCCCTGCAGGTCCGATTGCGTCACGCCGACGACGAACGCCAACAGACACCAGGCCGTGACGTCATCGGCGGCGGCACAGCTGAGAGCGACGACCCCCAACTCAGTCCGCTCCATTTTCATGTCGGTCAGGATCCGCGCCAGGACAGGGAAGGCCGTAATCGCCATCGCGATTCCCATGAACAACGCGAAGCTGGTAAACGTGACGCCCTCTGGCGCGTATCGCGAATATGCGGCCAGAGCCAAAGCCGCCCCCAGCAGGAAAGGAAACATGATACTGGCATGCGAAATCGCCACTGTCGTGTGGGCTCGGTGACGCAACAATTCGGAGTTCAGTTCCAAGCCGACCAGGAACATGTACAGGATCACCCCGATCTGCGCCAGCACTCCCAGCGTCGGCATGACTGCCGACGGCAGCAGGAACGAGGTCACCTCAGGTGAGATTCGCCCAAGCAGCGACGGGCCCAGCACGATCCCGGCAATCACCTCGCCAATGACCCGCGGCTGCCCCAGCTTTTGAAATACGGTCCCGATCAACCGAGCTGTCACCATGATCGTGACGATCGCCAACAAGACCTGCGGGAGCGTGGAATGCAGATTGGCCTTCTTCGCGACTGGTACCGTGGCTCCCGTGACTGGCTCGGCAATGGTTCGCACGAACCCCTCGCCAAACGATCGAATCAAGAAAAACACCCCGACGGCAACCGCCAGCAGCAGCAGGTAGACAATCGTCAGGTGAACAGGGTGCGGTGATTTCGAATCATCAACGGCAGACAGCGGACTCAATGGAAGACCTTTCGCAACGAACCCCATCGCTGGCAACACGAACCCGGTCTGGGAATCGCCCAGATGATTTTAGCCGGAGGGGGGCCGTTTGCCATCTGAGGAGGCAAATGTCCAGCCTCTGTGATCTGTCGATCGAACGCCCAGTCCTACGCATCGCGATTGTCGAGACCGTTGATCAGGCCGGACAGCATGCGGCTGACTTCCTCGAGCCGACCTTTAAGATCTGCATGACACGCATCGTCGATTAGATTTCGCCGGCGAGCGAGTTCGAGAAGCGGGACACACTCTTGCACAGACCCTCGCGCAATTCCGAAGAAATGCCTTCGGTCTGGCTTCGTAAAACGGCCATTCCCCTCGGCGATATTGGCAGCGATTGAAACCGAGGCTCGATTGAGCTGATCGACAAGAAATCCATAACCGCGGGTGAAAAATTCGGTGCGCTGGCAGATGGCGTCCGCAAAATCAACGGATTTCTGATAGACAACGAGCTTCTCAAAGGCGAACGCCATTTGGTGCTCATAAAAAAAGAGAAGGAGAGTGGAAAGTAGAGAGTAGACCGAGGAGAGCGGTTAGGCTTTCTTCCTGTCTACTTACTACTTTCTCCGCTCTCCTCTCTATTTTTTCGCCCGAAGCGAAAAAATCGGGATGACAGGATTCGAACCTGCGACTTCCTGGTCCCAAACCAGGCGCTCTAGCCAAGCTGAGCTACATCCCGCTCGTGTGGGCGACAGTCTAGGAGGAGTGTCGCACTTCGTCAACAGCTTCGGCAAAAGTCTTCTTTGCCGACAAGAGACGCGTTCCACGTGGAACGCGTCGTTTGGGTAAGATTGAGTCGAAGCAATCAATACACCATTTACTCCACAAACGCCGGGTCAGGCCGCTCGATGCAACTGCCCGACGATCCGCTCGAAGTCATCCGTCGACTGGAAGTCGATGATGATCTTTCCCTTGTCCTTGGCGGACAGCTTGATTTCGACAGCCGCTCCCAGCCAGTCCCGCAACTGATCTCGCAGGCTGAGGACATGCGGAGTGAGTTCGACGACGGCCGTCTCCGACTTCGGCTTCTTCCCCTTCATGGGCAGGACATCGCCGGATTCGGCCAACATCTCGCGAACCGCTTCTTCGGTCTTGCGGACCGACAGGTGTTCCTTCTGAATTCGCTGGCACATCGCGACCTGCTGGTCGTGGTCCTTCAGCGACAACAACGTCCGAGCGTGACCGCCAGAGATCTTGTCGGAGAGCAGGTCGCTCTTCACGGCTTCAGGCAGCTCCAACAGTCGCAGCATGTTGCTGACGGTGGAACGGTCGAGACTCAGGCGACGCGACAAGTCTTCGATTGAACACTGGAACCGGTTGACGTAGTCCTGGAAGGCAGTCGCCTTTTCCAGGACGTTCAGGTCCTGCCGTTTCAGGTTTTCTTCGAGAGCGACTTCGCTGACCTGCTGGTCGGTCAGTTCGAGAACGCGGCAGGGAATCTCCTGCAGGCCGGCCTTCTTGGCGGCAATCAGGCGGCGTTCACCAGCGATCAACTGGTATCCACCCCCGGCTGTTCGGACGAGAATCGGCTGCAACACGCCATGCTGGCGGATGCTGTCGACCAGTTCATTCAGGGCCGTCTGATCGAACTCCTGCCGAGGCTGGAACGGATTGCGGTCAATCAGGTCGACGTGAATCACAGACTGGTCGCCAGCGGAGACCCCGTCCGTATCGTTCATCGCCCCTGTGCCCATCAGCGCGTTCAGTCCGCGACCCAGTCGTCGGCGTGACGGTTCCTGGATACCAGAGTCATCCATGATCTCTTCCTTGGATATAAAAACACTCCCGCACCCAAGAGCGTCCTGGGCTCGGAGCATATCGAATTGGCGAGGGGGGAATTGAGGTCGGGAATGTACCCGCGACCCGCCGAGTTCGACAAGATGAAAATTCAGCGATTCGACATGATGCGGTTGTACCAATATACTTCGAAGTCAGCGATGCCGGCGATTGCTCGGTACGATGGCGTCAATCAGGCGGCATTCCTCTACCTCACACGGTACACCCACAAGGATTCGTCGCTCCTCAGCAACTCAGATTGCTTCGAGAACTCCGTCCCTTCATCGAACTGAACTAGGGAGCTTTCCCTCGCTCTCTTGGTTCCGAATGTTTCAAAGTCGTTTCGATGAGATTCCCACGCGGCCCCAAAAACGTCCGAGCGATAGGCACGGCCCGATCGAACGAAGAATGTCGGTCGAGGATGAGGCCCATTCAGAAAGTCGAGATTTTGGACCGGTCCGATGAGCGAAAGGCCGCTCGCCTTCAGTGAGAAAACGACGGCCGGTTCACCGAAAACGTAGACGATCGCTTCGTCACCGGGAAACCCTGCCGCGACCGTCTGCCCTTTGACCTGCGCCGCGATGGATTCCGCAGCTTGCGATAACAAGCTTCGATCTTGCCAGGCGTGAGTGGTCCCGATCAGGCTTCTGGCGACAGTGCAGATCAGTAACCAAGCGAGCAAGAGAATTTCAATCCATCGAACCTTCCCTTGCTGCTTACCTTCGAAAGCAGTGTCGCCGAACAAAGCACGGCGACGGGTCAGGGCCTCGATCGCCATTCCGGCACCCAGCCAGACGGCGATCAACCAAGGCAGGACCAGTCGCGGATAGGATTGATAGAAGGGTATTGCGAGACTCAGTCCGCAGATCCAAGCGAGGAGAAACCAGTACTTGCTACTCTCTGCGGTCGACCGATTCCGAACCAACGCAACCGCGCACCCCAGCAAACCGGCGACAAGCAGCCCGACCGGCGTTGCCAGAATCAGCAAGTGTGGGAGTACGGCACGACTCAGCAATGAGGTCTCCAAAGGAGAGGTCTGCCCTAAATAGTCGCCTGACAAAGCGAGGCGATTTAGACGCTGTTGGCTCAACAGGTCTGCGGCGAAAATGCGATGTTGCTCGGGTCGGTCATACAACGGCCGACCCTCTGCCTTCGCAATAGCTTCCGCCTTGGCCTGATTCTGCCGGCCTACCGAATCCACAAAAACTTCATACGGCATGCCCCACCAATTGTCGTACAGACCGACGTAGGTGAGTTGCTTCAGCGCCGCAGAACTCCAGCCGCCGACTCTCCCAACATACTGCCGATGGTTCGCGGCGACAGCACTGTATCCACCGTGTTTCTGCAGCCCCAACAAAACAGGTGACCAGAGTAGGAACGACAGGCCGGCCACCAGCAGCCAGCGTTTGCCAATTTCGACCAGTTGGCGATCGGCTCGAGGGAGCGTAATCTGCCAGGCAACTCCCCCAGACAGGCCGACCGCGAGCGGTAGCCAACCGTTGTACTTAGTCCACCAAGCGAGAGCTGTGAACAAGGCGGCAAGAATGATGTCCCGCCGCGTTCCTGTCTGCATTGCCTGCCAGGTGAAATAGACACCCCATAGGATGAATAAGCAGACCGGAACGTCAGTCAGCGCAGCTCGACTGTAGGACGAATGGAAGTCGCTCGCCGCCACCAGACAGGCCGACACGATCCCGGCGCTCGGTCCGAACCAGCGTCGGCCAACCCACCAAATCGATGGGATCGTGGCCATGCCGGCAATCAGCGACGGGATCATCGGAATGAACCCCGTCGGCCGGATCCCGCACAGCGAAGCGATGATCATCGTCCATTCAATCGCGGCGGGAAGTAGCGGCGGAGCGTACAAATGGCGGGCGGGATACTCATACCCCTCCTCGGTACCGAACCAAAAGTTCGAGGCGTAAACCCCCTCGTCGAAGTGCTCGATCGCCATTCGACCAGGGTACCCCAGACGCAGGATCGCCCCCAACAGAATTGCACCGGCCAGGCAGAGTAGTTCGGCTCGTGTGGGGCGAGGTTGCTCGGTATTCGGAAGCGATGGCGGCATGGCCAAGATCATACTGGTCCAGGGAGATATGACCAATCGAGACTTGCTTCTACTTACCTTCCTGCACGGGACGATTGGAACGCGAGCGTCGCCCGTCTATGATATGGGAGCTGCACGAATCGATCCGAATCTATGCTCCCGCCGAAAGCTGAATGCGATGCCGACGCACGACGAAATGTACGACGAAGCGATCCGACTGAAAGATCAAGGCAACCTCGACGAAGCCGCGACGAAGCTATTGGCGATCATCGCCGAGGCGCCGACGCATTCCCTGTCACACTCCGCCCTGGCTGTGGTGATGCAGAAGCTCGGCAAGTTCGACGAAGCGATCGCTCACGCGAAGAAGGTCGTCGAACTGGAACCGAATGACCCGTTCTCGTTCGCCCAGCTTTCGGTCATTTGCCAACGCTGCGGCCGCATCACCGAAGCCGAAGACGCACTCGCTCGCAACCAGACGATGAGCGCCCAACGCCGACATTGATTCTCTTTCTGAGCGGGGGACGTAAGTCCCCTGGCCCTCTTCGGGTGTGAGCCCTTCATAAGGCGGCGATCTCCTTGGAAGCCCAAGTTGCCTGAACGCGGCTGGCCAAACTTCCATCGGCTCAGCGGAAGTTCAGCGCGTCAAAATGATCACCCACCCCGGGTACGCGGCTTCGACCAAGAGCGTGAATGCGGCGGCGACAAATGGGGTCGACATGTTGGAATCACGGAACCCGAAGTAGGCGGCGAAGCTGCCTGTGTACGGGGCACCGCAATAGACGAGGCCAGCACTGATGGTTCCGAATACCAGGATGTCGGCGACGGTGGTCGTGGACGATGTGCAGTCGTCGTGAGCAATCAGTATTGAGTTTCGTGGGCTCGCCGACAAGTAGAATGCAGCACGAACTGGAACGGCGCTTTACCGGCGCTGTGGGAAATCGTCCTTCATCCAATTCGCGGATTCGACTCGGCCGCCTGCTGCCGGAGCATCCCAGCCCTCATCGAAATCACTCAATTTCGCAGACCCCGCGGAACTAGTGGCGGGTGGAGGTGGATCGTTGACATCGTCGAGTGGCAATGGTTCGTCCTCGGCCAGAGGAACCCGGCCTCGCGATTCGACGCTGCCTGGTGCGACCCGCACCAAGTGCGTGGCGTCGAAAATTCGTTCGTCGGCGGTGGTCAGTTTTGCGTTCAAGACCAGTTGCTCATGCTGAGACGGCTGATCCAGTTTGACGGTGAACATGTATCCGGCACCAGTCAGACCGCGAGTCCATTTGCTGCGGCACTCTTCCGCTGTGAAATTCCATTGTCCGACTTGCCGTGCTGGCTCGGGCAGGCTGGGATCGATCAGCGTGAGCTGGACCGAGCCTGGCAATTTGATGATTTCGCCGTCGTCGTCGACCAGCGAGATATAAGCCACCAAGGCATCATCGCCTGGTCGTTCGTCGCGGTTCAAGCCGCCCGACAAGAGCGAGTTGATCTGCAGTTTGCTGGCGCGGACCAGTGATTCGGTGTATTCGGCAGCGACGACTCGCTTGCCGGATCGAGCGAGTTCGGCTCTCAGTTGTTCGGATTCTCGGCGAGACCGCGCGAGCTCGGTCTGAGCTGCATCAGCGCGCCGTTCGACTTCGACCAGATGCTCCTGCTGCTCACGAAGGCGAGCCTGCAACAGGTCCGGCTTCGCCCGTCCCAGGCATCCACAGAGCATCAGAGCCGACATCCATGTCAGCGCAAGTCGCATTCGATCCATCTCCATTACGCACAACCGCCGCCCAGGCGGAGAGACCGGGCGGCGGAAGGATAGTCATTTTTGCCAGTTTTGGACAACAGCAGATCGCTCCCGATCAGGTTGCGGCATGACCTGGCAGTGCAGGCAGCTTTTCCAGAACCGAGTCAATCAAGCCGTAACCCTTGGCTTCTTCAGCAGACATAAAATTATCTCGATCCGTGTCCGCTTCGATTTTGTCCAGGGTTTGGCCCGTGTGCTTCAGCATCAATTCGTTCATGCGACGCTTCGTCCGCAGAACTTCCCTGGCATGAATTTCCAGTTCAACAGCCGTCCCCTGCATCCCGGCGAGCGGCTGGTGAATCATGATTCGGCTATTGGGCAGAGCGAACCGCTTTCCCTTCGTTCCAGCGGTCAGCAGCATCGCACCCATGCTGGCGCATTGGCCGAGGCAGTAGGTGGCGACGCTACAGGACAGGAATTGCATGGTGTCGTAAATCGCCATTCCCGAGGTGATCGAACCACCAGGGCTGTTGATGTACATGTGAATATCTGACTTGCCGTCTTCGAACTGCAGGTACAGCAACTGGGCGACGATGCTGTTCGCAACATCATCGTTGATGGCGCTGCCGAGCAGAATGATGCGGTCGCGCAGCAGGCGACTATAGATGTCCATGGCCCGCTCTTCGCGGCCACTCTTTTCAATCACGAAAGGAACAAGTGAGGTCATCGCAGACTCGCTGTCATGGTATTGGAAATTTGTTGAAATGACGCTGATGTGCCGGAGAACCTCAGGGTGTTTTCACCTTGGATGGATTCGTCAGGATCTCATCGACCAAGCCGTACTCTTTGGACTGGATGGCACTCAGATACCGATCGCGGCCGGTATCCTTCGCGATCATTTCAACTGGCTGTCCGGTGTGTCCGGCCAAGATGTGATTCAGGACATCACGCGTTTCCAGGATTTCTTTGGCTTGAATTTCGATATCCGAGACCTGGCCGCCGACTTCACCGAACGGCTGATGGATCATCATTTTTGCGTGGGGAAGAATAAAGCGTTTTCCCTTGCCTCCGCCAGCAACCAGGATCGCTCCACCGCTGGCGGCGATACCGACGCAATAGGTCGCGACGTTGCACTGCACGAACTGCATGGTGTCATAAATCGCCATCGTCGCGGTCACTGAACCGCCGGGCGAATTGATGTAGAAGTGGATGTCTTGGTGTTTGTTCTCAGATTGCAGATACAGCAATTTCATCACGATGACGTTCGCACTCGCATCGTGAATGGGACCATCCAGAAAGATGATCCGATTTTCCAGGAGCAGATCGCCAATACCCATCTGACGCTGGCGCGAATAGTCCCGCGCGGCATTGGCCATGGGCTGGAACGAACGAGACAGCGAATCCAGCATTCAGAACCTCTCAACACTAGGGCCAAAAAGAACCTGCCTGGGCGGCACGGACCGAACAAAACCCAGAATTAGCAGGTCCGCCGGAAGAGTACGCGCCAGGACGCTTCCAGACAAGGCTGACCGCCGGTTCCACAAACGAATACGGCCGACTGCAAGCAGTCGGCCGTAGACAAGGGCAATTTATGCGAGCAAACTAAGAGGCTTACTCGTCGGCGTCGCCTTCTTCGGTCGGTTCAACAACCACAGATGACATCCCGCAGACGGACAGAGACAACGCTTGCACGTCGTCCGATGGGGCCGACTTAGGAGCTGGCACGTCTTCGAACTGAGCCGATTTCAGGATGAAGTCGACTGCTTTGCGTTCGCGAATCTGCGCTTCGAGGTTCTCGATGACGCCGGTCTTGGTCAAACGGGCTCGCACGCGACGAGGGCTTTCACCCCGCTGCACGGCCATCATGTTGATTTCGGATTCGATGTCGATCGGGCTGACTTCGATCTTTTCCTGAGTCGCAATCCGGTCCAGAACAAAGTGTTCCTTCAGGGCCTGGCGAGTGGAACTGATCGATTGTTGACGCAGTTCGTTCTCACGAGCCAGGATCTGTTGAGTCGTAAATCCGGCCTGCTGCATTTCCAGAATTTCGCGACGCAGCGCGTTTTCGGTCTGCTTGTTCACCAGCGATTCGGGCAAGTCCCAACTGGCAGATTCGGTGATCTTTTCGAGAACTTGGCGACGGCAAGCTTGACGCTGATCGTAGGTCACTTGTCGTTGCAGCATTCCCTGGATTTCGTCCCGCAGTTCTTGTCCGTCGCCATAACCGACGCGTTCGAAGAATGCGGCGTTCAGTTCGGGAAGCTGTTGCTGCTGAACCGCAGTCACGTCGATGGTGACGCTGATCTTCTCACCGCGCATTTCAACTTGCTCGGCTTCGTTGGAGATCGTGATCTCGGCGGTCTTCTTCGTTCCGGGGGTACTGCCCGCCATCAGCTTGTCGAAGTCAGTGATCTCGGCATCGCGGAAGCGGATCGTTGGCTTCAACTGCAGATTGACCGCTGGCAGCTTACGGAATGATTCGCCGTTGCGAGAAAATTCCAGATCGACGGTGACGAAATCGCCCGCTTCGGCAGGGACTTCTCGATCGACGAAGCTGCCATATTGAGCGATGAAACGGTTCAAGTAGGCCGAAATATCATCTTCGGAGACTTCGCGAATCGGTCGCTCAATCTTCAAGCCGCCGTAGTTCGGCACTTCAAATTCGGGGCGAACTTCGACATCGAATTCGTATTCGAAATCACCTTCGTCGGGAATGCGCAAGCTCTCCACGTCGAAGTCAGGCTCGTTAATCGGGTCGAGCGAATTTTCGTCGGCCAATTGCTCCAGGCTCGTCATCAGTACGCGCTGGCGAACTGAATCGGCGATCTCTTCTTTGAACCGGCGCTTGGCCAGCGCGGGAGGAACGCGACCGGGACGGAACCCGGGAACCGAAGCGGTTTGGACGATTTCACCGATCGCTTCTGTGGAGAAGTGTTCGATGTCGGATCGAGGCACCTTCACGCGGACATGCTTCTTGCACGGACCAACATTCTGGATGTCGACTTCGATCGCCAGACGGTAACGCGATTCGGCAGCTTCGTTTTCGTTCTGATCTTCTGCCACAACGGTATCGGCCTCTGTCACAATCAATTCCTCGCTAGTGATCGCTAAATGCCGCTGTCTATGCCAGCGGCGAGCTTCATCGACTTTGACCGTTTGGCCCGATCAAGAACTTCAGTTCCACCCCTGCCGACGCACCAAATACCGGCAACGCGTCGGAGCAACTCTTTTTCAGACTTGGGGAACCGGCACGTCGAGGTGAAAGAGAGCGGGTGATGGGACTCGAACCCACGACAACCACGTTGGCAACGTGGTACTCTACCAACTGAGTTACACCCGCATGGTGCCCCGGCGGATGCGAATTATGCCAGTTCGAGCGGGCGCGTCAAGCGACCCGGCCCTAGTTGCTGCCGTGTTCATTATTTCTGACGCCATGATCATGTCTATTCGGCCATATTCGCCCTAGCCCGAAGGCATGTTGCCTTGCCGCAACATCAGCAACGAGGCGGCCGCGCGCAGCATTACTCATGTCTAGCATTAGGGTTGCATCGAATTCTGTGGAGGCAGAGACCAGTCGACGTGGGTCTCTGGCAACATCGGCGACGGATGACCACAGCGGATAGTTCTTCTGTTCTGCTTTTCAAAAAACGTTGCAACTATTTTCGGTGTAATGGTTAGTGGAATTGAGGAATCTGCCGCGACAAGATTCTGAAACGCAAAAATACGTTTGGCATTCAATCTGCTTTACACCTTGTTCATCCTGCGAAACAAAAAACAACAACGAGACAATTCAGCAGGGTTGTCTCACTGCAAAAATGATTCACCACTCAGAAAGGCCTTACCCAATGAAGACTCTCATCGCCCTGATCAATGACGAAGCCGGTTTCATCGTTTCTGCAGAACTCGTCCTCGTCTCGACGATTGCCGTCCTGGCCATGATCGTCGGCCTGTCCGAAGTTGCCATCAACATCAATAACGAACTGGAAGACGTCGGTTCCGCCTTCGGTTCGATCAACCAGACCTACTGCGTGAAGGGAATCCTGGGTTGCCAAGGCTACGTTAGCGGTACCGAATTCCGCGACAACATCGATACCTGCGACGCCACTGGCGACATCCAGAGTGCCAGCACCCAAGGCGAAGGCTCAGGTAACGGTTCAGGTCAGTACTAGACCTTGTTAGCTACTCACTTCGCTCTGCCGCACAAAAACAATTCGACCGCAGATTTCTCGTATCAACGAGATCTGCGGTCGAATCGTTCTTTGGTTTCGAAACAAAATCCAAGGTGAGCCGCGCTGCGTCAGCACGCGGATAACTTAGCTCGGAAGACGTCGGATTTGTTGAAGAGTGCCTGTGCTATTCGTCAGCGTCGCCCTGATTGCGTAGCGTGTGAACGAAGTCATCCGCGTGCTGACGCAGCGCGGCTCACCTAAATGTATTGAGAGTCTGCCGTCTATATTGAGATCCCGCTACTTCTTAAGGATCGACGAGAACCTCTCATACGCTTCGTTCCACGCGGCAACGTTTTGCGGTTCGTAGCGCTTCATCGTCGACGATGCCCGCACCACCGAACGAATTTCGCTGAGTGAACCTACGGCTCCCGCTGTTCTCGCCTGAACCAGAATATTTCCGAGTGCCGTTGCTTCGATCGGACCGGTAATCACGGGGCGCCCCGTCGCATTCGCCGTGAACTGATTCAGCAATTCGTTCTGTGTTCCACCGCCCACGATATGGATCACCTCAACCCGCTCGCCAGAAAGTTCCTCGAGCCAGCCCAGGACCGTGCGGTACTTCAGCGCCAGGCTTTCCAAGGCGCACCGGACGATTCCCCCTTCGGTATCTGGAACTTCTTGGTTTGTCTTTCGGCACCATTCACGAATCGCTTCGGGCATTTCCTGCGGGGCCATGAAGGCTCGATCGTCCGGATCGACGAAGGCCCGGAATGGTTTCGCATCGCGTGCCACTTGTGCGAGCAATCCATAATCATAGGGGGTGCCGTTCCGCTCGAAAGAGCGTCGGCACTCTTGAACCAACCACAGCCCCATGATGTTTTTCAACAGGCGATACGTACCGTCGATACCTCCTTCATTCGTGACATTCAGTTCGAGAGCTCGCTGCGACAACACGGCATGCGGCAGTTCCAGCCCCATCAGCGACCATGTTCCCGAACTGATGTAGGCCCAATTGGCCTTTCCGGTATTTTCGGTCGGGACGGCCACTACGGCGGCGGCGGTGTCGTGTGTTGCCGGCGCAACAACATTCAGGCGAGGCAGGCCGGTTCGGCGAGAGACTTCATCGCGAAGCGTGCCCAGTTTTGTTCCCGGCTCGACCACGTCGCCGAACATTTGGGTCGGCAGATTCAGCTTGCGCAGCAGGTCGAACGACCAGTTTCTTTCCACGGGATGAAACATTTGCGATGTAGTGGCATTGGTGAATTCGACAACTCGACTTCCCGACAGCAGCCAGTGAAAGAAGTCGGGAATCATCAGAAATCGGTCGGCAAGCTGGATCAAGGGGCCATTGGTCTGATTCATGGCGACCATTTGATACAGTGAATTGATCTCCATGAATTGCAGGCCGGTTTGGGAGAAAATCTCGCTTCGCGGGACTCGCTGGAAGGTCTGCTCCATCGTGCCGCGAGTTCTCTGGTCGCGGTAATGATACGCCTGGCCCAGCATTTCGCCGGTTTTGGACAGCAACACAAAATCGACACCCCACGTATCGACCCCCACGGAAACGATCTGCGATCCGAACCGCGTCGCGGCTTTCGCAAGTCCGGCTTGGATCTCGGACCACAAGCGAACCAGATCCCAGCGCATCGTCTCGGCGAGATGTACGGGACCATTGGGAAATCGATGCAGTTCTTCCAGCTTCACTCGCTGTCCATCGAACAGCCCGGCCATCACCCGGCCACTTTCAGCCCCAAGGTCAATTGCCAGATAGATTTGCTCGGCCATCGGTCGCTACTCCCGGTTATGCACGTCCTCAGTATTGAGGCGCGTATGATATCGTCGCGCGGATGAAGGCGGGAGCCTCTCCGATCGTCCGAACCGATGGCGCCTCTTCTGCGAATTTGATGTCCGTGTTTTAAGCCTTCCAAGGGCCTCTGAACGGCAGGTCGTGCCGATTCTCTTTTTTGGTGTTGGTGGGGGACCCCGTTTTTTTGATGAAATCGGTCCAAAACAGGCACTTACAGCAAAAGACGCCCTTGATTCGCATTGCTCCGGTTTTTTGCGGAAGCTACAACCCGCCGTCCGTTTCTCCCAATTCACATCATGTTTTGATCGCCCCCATCCGGTTTCGGTCGCGGTATGTCCGCGCCCTTACGCACCGCAGAGGTGACTCGATGTACGTGTCGACACAGCGGCTCGTTGTTCCAACGACCACAGTCTTGAAGTGCATGTTCTGGCTTAGCCTGGGCACTGCACTGGCGCTCTCTGCGCAGACTGTTCTGGGACAAGACAGTTTAGAGCTTTTGCCGCGTCCTGAAGTGTTTCGAGCTCAGTATGGTGAGGCCCCTCGTGCCCCCGACACAATAGATGCCGCATCAACTCCGACTCCGAGACCGAATCTGTCTCAGTCCGATGTTGGCGATGTTGTCGAGGACGGCATCATGTTCGGTGACCAGTTATCTGGTCGAACCGGTGAGGCTTACGGAGCTCTGTTCCGTGCTGGCGTCTGGACCGGTCCTGCTGTCGGTCGCACCGACACCATCGTTCCCCTGGAAATCATGCCTTATGGTTTCATCAACAACGCCATGGTGTTCGGGAGCCTGCGTGGCTTTCGTGCAGCAACCGACGGCTGGGGAATGAACTTGGGGGGGGGGCTTCGCTACTACTCTGATCGCTGGGACCGAATCTTCGGTGTCAACGCCTACTACGACTACGACAACTCCAGCGGCGGATTATTCCGCGAAACGGGTTTTGGTCTGGAATCGCTGGGCCAACTGTGGGACATGCGAGCAAACGCTTACATTCCGCATGGGAACACGGCTCAGCTGTTGAAGACGGCGCTGGTCGATGGCAGCCAGCGATTTGTTGGCCACCAGCTTTTGTACGATAACCTGCTGACGTTCGGAAACTCCCTGCGTGGGGTGGACTGGGAAGTCGGCGTCCCGGTTCCTGGCCGCGTCCCAACGCGACACAACCTGAAGTTGTTTGGTGGGGCCTACTACTACGAGGGCAGCACGACGAACGGATTTTATGGTTGGAAGGCGCGCGCTCAGGCTGACATTGTTCAAAACCTGAACGTCTCGCTGGAAGTCCTAAACGATAAGGTCTTCGACACCAGCGTCGTGTTTGGGGCCACCTGGACCTACGGGGGCTACAAGCAGCCTGACGGACAACGTCGCACGCAATTCGACCGCATGACCGAAATGGTCCGCCGCAACTACAACGTCGTCGTGGCTCAGTTGCCAACGCTTGATGCAGGCAAAGTCGCGATCAATCCTGTGACTAACAACCCCTATTTCTTCGAACACGTCGCCAGTTACGCCCCCACGCCCGGGGCGGATGGAACAGTTGACCATCCCTGGCAGAACCTGACGCAAGCTCAGATTGCGCTCAACGCTGCGATCCCAGTCCCGGCACAGCAGGCCGGCAATATCATCTATGTCCATGCGAATAGTGTTTACAACACGGCTCCAAACAATACCGTGACGCTGATTCCGTCGGTCCGAATCCTCGGTGAAGGAAACGGAGTGATCCATCGCGTCAACGTTCCGGGCCTGGGCTTGATCCAGTTGCCGCGAGCCACAACGTTTGCAAATCGTCCAATCTTCTCGAATCAGGCGGGCAACGCTGTCACGCTCGTCAGCGGCACTGCTGCCGCACCTAGTGAGTTCAGCGGATTCCAGATCGGAGATCCCACGGCACCCACCAGCGGCCCGGCCGGGATCGGCATCATCGGGGATGGCGTCGCCAATGTCGTCGTCAATCAGACGGATGTCAATTTCGCTCAGGGCGATGGCGTCTTCATGAACAACCTGACCGGCCCCGTCGTGATGCTGGGAGACACGATCAACAACATTGGAAACACGAATACAGCCATCGACGGGCTGCATGTCGTCGGTGGGACAGGCAAGCTCTTCTTCGGAGTTGAACCTGTGACGCTGAAGAAAAGTACGATCAACAACACCGGCGGATATGCCCTGGAGATCGATGGAATCGCCCGCGGTGGCACGGTTGACATGACGGGCTCGATCATTAACGACGGTACGTTGGCCACGGTGACGGTTCCCGGCCTCACTGGTGGCGGTATCCTGCTGAACAACATTGACGGCGTGGTCATCGTCGACCAGGCAACAATCGTCAACACCGTGGCGAGTGCCAACACCACTGGTCGAGCCATTGATATTCAAGGGAGCGCCGCAACGGGAATCACCCCGGCACATGGCTTGGGCCAGATCAGCTTCGTCGGTGGACTCGCCATTGATAATCCGCAGGGGGACGGCATTCGCATTGAGAATATGCAGGTCGACACCAGCGTCAGTCCGAACCTCGTTTCCGCCGTTCGGTTTGTGCTTCCCAATCCTGTTAACGGGACGCTGGCTCCTGGGATTCGTATCACGAATCGCAATGCGGGCGGGCTCACTATGCTGAACAATGCCGGCAATATCTCGTTCCTGGAGCCACTCTCGATTTCGACTTCGGGAACGCCCGCGCAGGCTGCAATTGATTTCGAAGGGAACTCCGGAAGTGCCTCGTTCCTTTCCATTCTGCCAAGCTCCAGTCCGAACCAGATTCAGATTTCGGGCGGTGGCGGGAACGGAATCCAGATCGGCCAGACGGCTTCAAATACCGGAGCGTTCCGCGTGACGGGCAGCACGAGCATTCAGCAAACCGGCCTGGTCAGCTTGTTGATCGGAAATCCCACTTTCGCTGTGGGAAGCGCTCCTTCTAATCAGGGAGCCGTCTCGTTCGGAGATGTCAGCATCGATCGCCGTGGCCAGCAAGGTATCGAGATCGTCCACGTCAATCAGCCGGTTCAATTCACCGGCACGACGCAAGTGGCGAACACCACCAACAGCTTATTCTCGGCTGTGGATATCCACGACAACGTGCTGATCCCCGCGACAACGACAGCCCCGATCATTCCTCGGACTTCAGGGGATGTCACGTTCCGTACGCTCAACATTCTGGCGGCTCAAGGCCCGCTCGCCAATCCACCTTCAGTGCCTCCAGCGCCTCCAATACCTCCGCTGCCTCTTCTCAGTGGTGCTGGCTTGAACATCAACGACAACCCAAGCAGCGTTTCCATCCAGACGTTGAACATCAACCAGAACAGCCTGGTCGGCAGCGGATTGGCCTTGTATGTGAACAATGCAGGTACTCAACCGGCGATTATCACCACCACCAGCGCGGCGCCAACTCTGGGCCTCAGCATCGGGTCGGGTAATATTTTCGCGAACGGTGGCGGCGCAGTTTTGATCCAAAATTCGGTCATCGGTGTGAATCTGACTTCGGTCAGTTCAACCAATTCTGTTCAAGACGGAATCTTCCTGCAAGATAACGTTGGCGTCGGCAGCAAGGTGAACACTAATGGAATCACGGATCACCCGACAATCTTCGCCGTCAACGGCACGACAGGGGTCCCGGGCAGCGGTGGGTTGATTCAAGGATCGACATTGGAAGGTGCTTACTTCCTGAATACCGAAGGCGTTGTTCTGCGAAACATGGACTTCAGCGGCAACCACCTGAGTGGTATTTATGCGACAACTCCATTGTTGTCCGTCATTGGCAATCGAATCACCGGCAACGACGGTTTCGGCATCAACGTCTATGCAGAGGCCGTTCAGGCAACGTCGAGCAATCGGACCTTGCAGACAGTTGCTCCAGTGTTCACCTTGCAAGGATCGACGGTCACGGGGAATGGACAGGTTCTATCAGGGAATCAGGAAGTCTTATTCACTGCGACAACTCTGGGAACCTATACCGTCAACCTTGGTGCCGCTGGGACTGCTGGCCAGAACGTCTTGACGCACGATCTGGTCCCCGCCTTCGCGGTCGGTGTCCTGGAAACTCGCGGCCCCGCTGCGGCGGGGGTCGCACCGACAACCGACGATGCGATCTTGATTCGTACTCAGTCCGGTGCCATCGGTTCGACACTTAACCTCACCGCAGTCAATAACCTGATGTCGGTCACACGCACCAATGCCCTGGCAGGTCCCCTGTCTGACATGCGCGTGAATTGGACCGGAGTTGTTGCCAAGGGTGTCATCGAAGGGAACACGTTTAACTTCGGAGCAGATTCCGCAGAAGGCCTGGTCATTAATCTTCCGTCAACAACTGCTTCATCAACCTTCCGCATCGCGGGCAATACCTTCAATTCGCCCACGGGAGGCGGCACGACAGGGCTTGATGTGACTACGAATGGCGGAAATGCGAATATCCAGATTGGTGCCTTGGATGGATTCGGAGGCAACCTGTTCACATTCATTCAACCGGCCAACGCGGTGATCGTCATCGGAGGCCGCATCGATGACGAAGCGATGCGATTTGCTCTCGGAGCTAACTCCGTCGTCAGCGTCTTCAGCAACGAGATCGATATGACCGGACTGGATCTGGAAGCAATGCAATTCACTTCTGTGGCGGGTCCATCCACGGTTCAGATCAATAACAACCTCATCAATCTGACGGGTGGATTGACGAACCTGTACGGCATCCGGTTCTTGACGGTCACCTCGGGAATTCTGAATCTTCAGGGCCCGCTGCTGAACGACATCTCGATCAACGGCCAGACTGGTTCGACCTTCCCATGGTTCTTTACGCCAGCCTCGGGAACCACCGGCCAGATCAATATCAACGGCGCGCTCGTCCCGTAAACGGGATCAGGGTTCTGGAATTCGCTTCGGAAGGTGGGGGACGCAATTGGCGTCCCCCACTTTTTTTTCCCGGTGTGGAATCTCCAAGGTTCGTCGGAGCTTTCCACGACAGCCGCCGTCCCAGGTTGTTCACGTCTTAATAGCTTCGTCGTCTAACCGCGTCTTCTGTCGCTCCCGCACAGGCGGGAAGCCAGCGGCATGGGACGGCGGCGATAGGACTGGTGAAAATTCGCCGTGGAACTGCATTCCACCTGCGAGGGAATGACGCTTGAGGATCTCAAGCCCTCAGTGGCAATACGCTGGCCTTGGATCGCCCTAGCCAGTCCGTTCACATCGATATCATCCAATCCACGAGAGACTTACATCGAGATCGCGGTAAGACGCCCGATTGGCGACCAGTCGGTGAGCGCTGCCGATTAGCGCTCGCCGATCACGCTCATCTTCCAACGGCGATTCGAGTACGGGCTTAGGAATCTTCCGGAAGCCGTTTCGATTGGCAGAATTCTCCCAAGAGTATCTCTCGTTGCAACCGATACTCATACTACAACCGTCAAAGTCGGCACGGTTGCGCGACCCCGTTACCGAGCGGTAACAGGGACGGTACCTAGATTTTGCAACCTTCCAGGAATGCGAACATGTCCGGGCGAATGACGCTTGGTTCGCTCTTTGTGCTGGCAGCCCTGATTCCAGGGATTTGCCATGCGCAAGGCGGTTACGGCTATGCTCCCCCAGGAGGACAGCCCACACCGCAGCAGTACGGGTACTGCCCGCCACCTCCGGCACCTTCGAATACCATCTACGAGCAGTTGCCCGACGATCTGGGTTTCCTGCACGAAGACTCGCCGCTCGATCGGGCGCTGACGAATGTCCTGCGACATTCGTACTACCGAGCCGAATACCTGCTTTGGTCGGGTACACGACCAGGTAACGTTCTGCTGGGTGCACAACCGAACAGTGGTTTCATTCCATCGACACTATTGCAACCCGTCCCGCCAAATACATTCAATATCTCTTCGAACCCGGTTACCGGGAACCCTGCGACGGCAATCGAGCCTTCGTTGTCCGCTTTCGATGTCAAGAACATGAACGGGTTCAAAGGGACGATTGGGTTGCCAATTGGACCCGGTGCAATCGAACTGTCCGCGTTCGTCCTGGGGAATCGCCAGAACAGATTCGACGGAACATCACTGATTACTCCCGAAATCCCGGCCAACCTCTTGTCGACCCCACCGATTCCGATCGCCATCCCGGGCAACTTCATCGCCCAACCGATCAATGTTGGTGGAGTGCAGACGTTCATGGTGTATGACAACGGTTATCAAGCCATCATGAAAACCGGTATCTACGGCACGGAAGCAAATTATATCTTCGATGCCCCCAACAAGGGGACCGGCGATCTGCTCACCTTCAGCCCCTTGATCGGTCTTCGATACTTGAACTATCGAGAGTCGCTCTACCAGGGCGGCGGATACTCGTTCGTGACCGATGCAACGACGAACCCCGTGACGACATCGCCACAGGGCCGACAAATATTTTCCGAGAGCAACAACAATTCCTATGGTGCCCAGTTCGGTGTGCGGGCCGAAGCGACATTGTCCAAAGTCACGTTCGGAGCAGAACCAAAGATCATGCTCGGCGTGAACTCCTACACGGCCTCCTTGTCGACTATCAATGTGCCGTTCGACAATCCAGCATCGAATACCAATTTCAACTTTCACAAGGCGGCCACGACATTCAGCCCGATTGCTGATTTGCGGCTCTACACACGAATCAACATCTCGCAACGGATGAATGTGTATGCGGCCTACAACGTGATGTATGTCGGCTCGATCTCACGACCCTACGACAGCATCGGGTACAACATCACCGCGGGTGGTAACGGCCTGTTTACACCAAGCTTTACAGACACAATCATCCAAGGATTGTCGGTCGGTGGAGAATTGCAGTTCTAGCAAACTGCGAGAATGACGACGGGACAAATGCAAACGGCACACATTCGTGTGCCGTTTTTTTGCTTTCAGAGAGTCCGAAGTCTGCGTGCGACGACCCTGTTCATCGGTCGCTAAGAAGCTTTGAAGACCTTCGCGACATCAATCTTGTACTCGTTCGCGAATGAATCATCGATCGCGTAGACATCCTGGAAATCGCTGAGTTGATCGGTTTCGGACTTTCGCATCTCACCGCGATCGATCATCTCGAAGACGATGCGACCGAAATCACCGGTCGAGACCAGCCCCCAATGCCGAAAGACGACGGGTGCCATCGGACCATAGAGCCGCAGCCCCAGGACTCGCACACCTTCCAGAAGCTCCGGGCCGGAGATGTGATGGGTTTCGTCGAGTCGATCAGCCACCAATTGGCGATTGACGGACTCTTGCGCGGTTTTCAGCGCTTCCGAAACGAACACGTAGGCATGCGGATGAAATAGCAGACGCGGTTGGCTGCGTCGATCGGCGATAGGCGTCTTCATGTCACTCGGCTCTGAAAGACAGCAGCCGATCAACGTCGAACCAAATCGACGCCGAATCAGCAAGCGCTTCGATTGAAATCAACTGATCTTACAACCAAAAGAGACAGACGAGCCGTTGACAATCTTGTGAATCAAGTAAGGCAAGTACATCGAGGGTAGGTAGTCGCGGGCGGGAGGAATATACCGGACACGAGAGGTTTCAGGGAAGTCAGAATTTTAACGAGAATTTCTTAAGTTCCGAATAACCTGAAAATGCATCGAAAATCGCGGAACGCATCAACAAGCACCTAATTCGTCTCTGGCGCGGCTTCCGCAGCGGGAGGCTCGGCGATCTCAGGGGCAACTTCGGGCAAAATTGGCAATCGATCGGGGAACTTATGGTACACGGGAATGGTCTCACCCCGCTTACGCAGCCCGATCACCAATCCACTATCCGTCGACATGAAAATTCGATCCGTACGGTCATTCGAGACGCGAACCGAGAACGCTCGCATTGGCATCGAAGCCGAAATCCCGCCTTCCGCGCGGGTCGCTCGTATCAAATTCCCATCGGCATCGGACGCGAACACCGCATCACCGATGACCGCCACGAATGACTGCAGTGTCGCCTGCCACCAGCGCTGCGAGCCATCATTCGCGTTCAGGCAATACATCCCACCGCGATCTGGCGTGACATACAAATCGTTGCCGACCACATTGGGAGCTCGGCGGATCGGTAACCCGCGCGTGAAGTTCCACAGCATGGCTCCGTTGTGCGCATTGATCGCGAACAGCGTGTTGTCTTCGGACGCGATGTATTGAATTTTTCCTGAGGTCGCCATCGGTGCGACGATCGCCCCGTCGGTTTCCAGTTGGTAAATCAGTTGTTTGTCCGCAGCGACCACTGAATACAAGGACCCGTCACGACTGCAATACGACACGGTACGCCCGGTGGAAACAGGTGGCGAGGTGATCTCGGCGTTGGCCGTTGACCGCCACACCATCGCCTCGGCAGACCATTCCGGGAGACGTTGTTCCTGATACAGTTGCCGCACTTTACGGAGACTGAATGCATAGACGCTTCCATCGATTGTCCCGACATAGACTCGCTGATCATCGACCCCCGGTGCGGTCGATGGCTGCCCTGGAAGAGTAAGCGTCCAAGCGGTTTTTCCAGATCGCTTTTCGATGGCGAACAACGTCGATCCCATCACGACCAGCGCCAGGTTTTCGTTCGAAACCACGGGAAAACCGGGTTGATCGTACCGGCCGAGCAATGTGGCCCACCGTTTTTGACCGGTCTCAGAATCAAAGGCGGTCACGACTCCCGAGGTCGACACGATGAAGACGGATTCTTCATCAATGGAAACGTGACGTACTTTGTCGCGGGAAGGATTCAGAGTGGCCTGACCCCACCATGCCCGCTCCAGGCCGAAGCGGCTGAGTTGTTGCTGGCTGGGAATTTGCCGTTCGGTGTTGGAGTTTTGTGCCAACAGACTGTTCGAGAAAGCCAGCAAGGCCGTACTCGCCACAATCGCCCGAACCCGAAGACTCACCGTCATCCAACCAGTCATCGCGTTACTTTCGTGGCTTTAAGAAACCATCCCTAAACATCGAGATGCGGAGGATGTCCATATCGCAGCGTCATCGACTTGCGTCGACACTTCCGAGCCTGAAGATGAGAAAACAACTACGGGCTCGCGCCGTGCTTAGCGTCGCAGAATTCACTACATGCTACCCAACCGGCAACAGCATCCGCCAGATGGAACAATCTGAATATTCAATTGGAATACTTCTCCATAAGTCAAAGTGACCGCTGCGGCAGGCGACAGCGGGCGGAATCGGTCGTAGCGACTGTAGCGAACATCGCGATCAGAACGATTGCTGAGCCACTGTCCAGCCGAGATCTTCGCTAGATCTGCCGAATTCGGCCCCGCCGCGGGCTGCTGAAGTCACTTAGTCTGCAGATCTTACGGATCAGCAAAGCCTGTGGATTTCGGAAGCATCTTGCAGTTCGACTTTTGGAAACCATACAATCGCAAGTCGCTCGCCCCACTTATTCCCGCCGGAGTTCGTCCCACTATGATCGCGTTGCCCCCGATTCAGGGTCGCGATTGGTTGCGCATAGGCATTGCCTACGCGGTCGTGGTTGCGTTTTCATTCACCGCGCCTCCAGTTCAAGCGGATCTCGTCAAGCTCTTGAATGGCGGCGAACTTCGAGGTCGGATCACCGGCGGGACGGCAACGAGCCGATTGAATGCCGAATCGATCATGATCGAAACTTTGTCCGGGGTCGTCGTCTCCGTCGCCCGTACGGACATGAAGTTTTTGACCATGCGTCCCGTCATTGTCGAAGAGTACGAGACACGGTCGCGGCGAATCAGCGACACGTTGCAAGCACATTGGGAACTTTCCGAATGGTGCCGCCAACAAAGTCTGTCGAAGCAGCGAGAACACCATCTCCTGCGAGTCGCCGAACTCGATCCCCATCATGAAAAGGCTCAAACGGCACTTGGTCGCGTCTGGCATGAGGGAGCCTGGGTCGATCGTGACGACATGATGGCTGAGCGCGGATATGTGAAGTACAAAGGTCGCTACATCACCCTCCAAGAGTTGGATCTGATTCAGAAAACCGCCGACGAACTGGCCATCGAGCGTGATTGGTTTCAGAAGGTGAGAGGCTGGCACGGTTGGATCACCAGACGACATGAAGAACGCTATCGGCAGGGATTAACCGCCCTGCAACAGATCGAAGATCCGCACGCCGCTCCGGCAATTATCCGTTTTCTCTGCGAAGACAAGAATCGTGATATCCGGTCTTTGGGTGTTGCCGCCTTGTCAAAGCTGACCGGTTCAAAAGGGGCCTCGGGGCTTGTCAAACTGTCGCTGTACGATCCCGAAGACGACGTGCGCTATGCTTCGTTGAACGGAATTCACGAAGAGGACTACGAGTTTGCTCAAACGGCATTCGTCCGGGAACTTCGCAACAGTCTGAATGTTGTCGTCTGTCGAGCCGGGATCGGACTGGCGCGGGTCGGCGACCAACGCGCGGTAGCTCCGTTGATCGAGGCGCTGGTGACAACGCACAAGTACCAGGTTCAATCGAATATTCCCGCGGTTCAGTCCTACAGCGGCAGCACGGATGGCAGCAGCGGGGGAGGCGGCTCAGGACTTCCTCCCGAAGTGGAGATCGCCATCAGGACCGGACAACTGCCGCAAGGGGCCGTCATGGGCCCACAAATTGGTGGGATTCAGGTTCCTCGGAAGATGGTGACGGTGAGCGTTGATCAGCCGAATCAGGAAGTACTGACCACGCTGCAAAAGTTGACCGGACAGAACTATGGGTTTGACGAACGCACCTGGCGGCTGTGGTGGGCGGCCGAAAAGAGCCACGGTGCAGGGGGTGCCCCGGTGCTCAAAAACAACTAGCCCAAAGAATTCTCCCTTCCACGTCACAAATATCCGGTCGTTGTTTCGGATTCCGGAAGCTGATTCGTCGACTCACGCCTTGAGCGCCGACCGTCCGATGACATAAGATGATCCCGATTCGTTCCGAGAAGGAGTCGTCGATGTTACGGATTCTGAGTTCGCCGAGACGGCTTTGTTCGGGCCTGACCAGACGAGAACTGCTCGAAGCAGGTGGAACCAGCCTGCTGGGGTTGAGCCTGCCGCAGTTGCTGCAGGCCGACGCGGCTCGCGCTGCCGATTCGACGGCCATCCGAGCGCTCCCCGACAACTTCGGTTCGGCCAAACGCTGCATTATCCTGTTTCTGTACGGCTCGCCCAGCCAGATGGAAACCGTGGATATGAAGCCGGAAGCTCCGGTGGAAATTCGCGGGTCGATGCAGCCTATCGCCTCGTCATTGCCCGGACTTGATGTCTGCGAGCATCTGCCGCGGATGGCGAAGATGATGGATCGAGTCACCGTGTTGCGGTCTATTCATCATGAATACCCCATTCACGGCGTCGCGTATGCCATGACCGGCACGCCGGCAATTGACGTGAACATGGAGCTCAGTCCCACTGACCCTCGGCACCATCCCTACTTTGGCAGCGTCGTCGAATACAACGATCGAGCCCGTCGCGGTGGGCTGGCAACATTCCCGCAAAACGTCGCCCTGCCGTTTCCTTTCAGCACGCAGCGAACGGGCGAAGTGCATCGAGCGGGCCCGTATGCCAGTTATCTCGGCTCGACATACAATCCGATCTGGACCGAATTCCTAGGCTCCGCCGATCGCTCGGTCTATAAAGTTCTGCGCGACATGAACGTCGAGATCTTCGATCCCTACGTGGGATGTAAGCCCGACGCCTCGTTCCGCATGTCAGCCACGTCGCTGCCCGAGTCCCTGACGCTCGATCGCCTCGATCGTCGCCGATCACTGCTGACACAAATCGATGACGCTCGTCGAGATCTCGACAAGTCCGATCGTGGTCGCTCGCTCAGTAGCTTTCAGCAGATGGCCTATTCGCTGATCCAATCACAAGCAGTCTCGGAAGCGTTGGATGTTCGCAAGGAATCGGCCGAGACTCGTGATCTGTACGGGATGACACTGTTCGGGCAGTCTTGCCTGGCGGCAAGACGCATGGTCGAGGCTGGAACCCGGCTGGTCAGCGTCTTCTGGGACGAATATGGCTTGGCGGGCGATGCGTGGGACACTCACTGGAATCACTTCCCGCGCATGACTGACCAGTTATTGCCAGGGTTGGACAAAGGCTTCTCTGGATTGGTCCTTGATCTGGAACAACGCGGCTTACTCGACGAGACCCTCGTGGTCTGCATTAGCGAACACGGCCGCACGCCGAAGATCAACGCCGCTCAAGGTGGCGGTCGGGATCACTGGTCACAAGCTTATTCAGCGCTGTTCGCCGGGGGTGGCATCGCCAAAGGCCGCGTCGTGGGGGGGACTGATAAGCACGCTGGCGAAGTGATTTCGAATCCCGTCGGCCCGAAAGACGTGCTGGCGACGATGTATCACTTGCTTGGCATCGAACCTCATCACTTCCTGCCCGATAAGACTGGTCGACCGATCCCCGTGGTTCCGGAATCCAGCCGAGTGATCACAGAGATGCTGAGTTAGCGCATCTGTAAGAGGAGCATGTCTTGCTACCGGCTGCTCACTATTTGCATCAAGTTGTCAAAGAGCTGACGGTCATCTGACTTGAGATGCCCGAGTTGTGGCAATTCTTCGGCTTCCTTTGCCTCTGTCAAAACTGTCGCAACCTTACGATTTGGCAGAATTTGTCAGTCCATGTCAGTGTTTTGGGGGTGTTTGCAGATTTGCCCCTTGAAAACAAGGGAAATCGCGAAAGGGACTGACAAATGCGAGCCTTCCTGACGTCGGACTGGCGATCAGGATTCGCGCGGTCGTGTGATGGTAGGGCGTCCTGGGGGCAAACTCTCCTTATTGACGTGCAGTCAAGTTCGAAGGTGCTTTCACTAGGTTGTGTTGCGAACGTTATGGTCAGAGGAGTTGTGTGTTGTTGGGCCAGGTGGATTACGCCTCCCGCTCAGGGATGAGGTGGGGGCCGCGTGGTCGTTGTCGTCATCAACTGAGGAACGAGGAACCTCTGATCTTCCGCTAAGAGAGCGGCCCAGAGGCGTGCCCGTTGGTTACGGTGCACCTGCGACTATTGTCGTGACCCTGATTGTCCGGTTTGCTGTGCGCTGATCAAGACGGTGTTTGGAAAACTTGGGAATTTCCTTCGAAGATTTCACTGACAAATTTTGACACCCCAGGACAGTTCTTGACATTGGGGGACAAAACAGCCCTGTTTTTGGCGGTTTTCCTCAAAAAAGTGCGTGTTTACTGACAGATGGATTTTGAGAAAGATCGCATGGCTCGGGCGAGCCGTGTGACGTTCTAAAGTAGGGTGTGTCTAGTCTTCGGAACTCACCGTGAACGCGATCTACGTCATCATGGTTTATTCCGAAGACTGCACACACCCTACTGACGGGTTTCGTGTCGTGGCCGATCCATGTATCCTTCCGCTCCCGAATTGTCGGCAACTGGGAGTGAGTGATACGTGTCCGCTTTCCGCTTTTTTCTTGATGCAGTCGATCCTGTCACCGGGGCTCGCGTGGGCCGCTGGCAGACTCCGCATGGAACCATTGAAACGCCCGCCTTCATGCCTGTGGGGACGTTGGCCACGGTCAAGGGCCTGACTCCCGAGCAGTTGCGCCAAGCCGGGGCGAAGATGGTGTTGTCCAACACCTATCATCTCGCTCTGCGTCCCGGTGCAGAGGTTGTGGCCGAAATGGGTGGGCTGCACAAGTTCATGGGTTGGGACGGCCCGATTCTCACGGACAGCGGCGGATTCCAGGTTTTTAGCCTGGCGACACTTCGTAAGATCGATGACGAGAAAGTCGTGTTCCGCTCGCATATCGACGGCAGCTTGCTTCAACTTTCGCCAGAACAGGCCGTCCAAATTCAGGAGCAACTTGGCGCGGATTGCATCATGTGCCTAGACGAATGCCCGCCCCACGATGCTCCCCCTGAAAAGATGCGGAACGCGGTTGATCGAACGACGCTCTGGGCTGCTCGTTGCCGGGATGCACAAAAGCGAGGCGATCAGGCGTTGTTCGGGATCGTTCAGGGTGGAACGCATCAAGAAATGCGTGAGCGTTCCGCGGCGGGCTTGCTTCCCCTCAATTTTCCGGGCTACGCGATTGGCGGCTTAAGCGTCGGAGAAGCGCCGGCTGATATGTACTCGACACTCGATTACACAGTCCCGATGCTTCCGGAGGATCGTCCCCGCTACCTGATGGGGGTCGGTCGGCCGGTGGATCTCGTCGAAGGGGTCCTGCGAGGGATCGATCTGTTCGATTGCGTGATGCCGACTCGAAATGGCCGGAATGCGACCGCTTTCACGAGTGAAGGAACGCTGAAACTACGTAATCTGAAGCACCGGACCGATCCACGGCCGCTGGATGCCGAATGCGACTGTCCGGTGTGCCAGCAGTTCAGCCGAGCGTATCTACGACACCTGTTTATGGCCAAGGAGATGCTTGGGCCGATCCTGCTCTCTTGGCATAACATCGCCTACTATCAGCAGATGCTGAAAAATTTGCGGCAAGCGATCCGGGAAGGAAAGTCGGCAGAGTTCCGGGCGGCTCAACTTGCCGGTTGGCAGCGATCCGTTTAAGATGCCGACTTCGAAATTTGGCCGGATCATCTGTCGCCTGCGGGACTTGTTGAAAACGAATGCTAGTTTCACTGACTTCATTGGTCATCTTCGCTGAGGGGGAAACCCCGAAAGATCAGGGCGGCATCTGGATCATTCTGTTGCCATTGCTGGCAATCTTCACACTGTACTACTTCATGGATTCACCACGTCGTCGCGATCAAAAACGTCGTGATCTGATGATGAAAAACATGAAGAAGAACGATCGAGTGGCAACGATTGGCGGCATTCTCGGTAGTGTTGCTGACATTTCCGCTGATGGAAAAGAAGTCACTTTGAAGGTGTCTGACAACACCCGGATCCGTTTTCGTCGGACCGCCATCTCCGAAGTCTTTGGAGATGAGACCGAGACACCTCCCAAAACGACATGACATCCCAGTCATTCGTCGCGACGCATTGATTCCCCAATCGGGCCTTGGCGGTCCGTCATCTCTGAGATAGTTGAATTCACGAACAACGACGTTAGGACGGAACTCACGAATGGACGGATTTGGAAACTGCCTGCTTCTCCTTCAAGAACAGCTGGAAGCGCCGAAGACCCACGGCTGGCTCATCCTCGGCGTTTTGGCAGTCATCTTCATTGTGCCCTTCCTGCTGGGCAATGTGATCGCTCGAGCATTGAAGCTGAACGATCTTTCCGGCCGAATCGGCGTCGTCCTGATGACGATTTTCATGGCCCTGGGGCCGTTCGCCTACCAAGAGATTGTTGGTCGGCTGGACGAAGCCAGGGTGATGAAAGAGCGTGCCGTCCGCAAAGAGAACATGAAAGCTGGCGATCCTGAACTGATCGCCGACGAAAAACCCTATGTTCGCCGGACGTGGCGAGATGCCATTCATTGGGGCATCGACCTGGCCGGGGGAACGAACCTCGTTTATGAAGTCGATCTCGCTGCTGCGAAAGAACAGGGGAAGTCGGTCGACAAGGCCACCCTCGAGAAGATGGTTGATGCGATTCGCAAGCGTATCAATCCGTCAGGCGCAGAAGAAGTTGATGTCCGACGCGTCGGAACCGACCGCATCGAAGTCATCATCCCTGGTGCCGATCCTGATCTCGTCCTGCAAAAGAAGAACTTGATCGTCAAGCTGGGAAGCCTGGAATTCGGAATCGTTGCGACCACGCGCAACGACCAGGCTCTGATTGACCAAGCCAGCAAGTTGCCTCCCGATATTAATGAACTGCGAAGCAAGTCTGGCGATGAAAGCGTGATTGTCGCGGCCTGGCATGACTTGACCGAGAAGAAGGACCGCGAACGCGAACATCAAGGCGTCGGCTTTCGATCTGTCCCGCGGCTTGATCGAGACGGTAAAGAAGTGAAGGTTCCGCAACTTCTGATTAAGCATGATCCCCCCAGCCGAGCTGTGACCGGGTCGTATCTGACAAATGCGCGGGCCACGACCGATAACAATGGTGCCGGTGCCGTCTCGTTTACGTTCAATGCCCGCGGAGCCGCTCTGTTCCATAAGTTGACTAGCGACAACCTTCCGGACAAGACTGACGGCGCACAACGACAACTGGCGATTTTGCTGGACGGCAAGATCCAGTCGGCACCCGTGATCCGCGAAGTCATCAGTTCCACCGGTCAGATCACCGGCGATTTCAAAAAGGCCGATATCGACAGTCTGGTTGGCGTCTTGAATGCCGGTGCTTTGGCTGTACCGCTCAAGCAAAACCCTGTCAGCGAGTTTACGATCAGCCCATTGCTCGGAATCGACGTACAGACGAAGGGGATCACCGCGATTCTCATCTCGGCCGTCGCTGTGTTCGTGTTCATGCTGGTCTACTATCTGGTCGCAGGTGTGATCGCCGACTTGTCGCTGGCGTTAAACCTGCTGCTGGTCGTCGGAGCGATGGCTTTCATTTCGGCCACCTTCACGTTGCCCGGCCTGGCAGGTCTGGTGTTGACCATCGGTATGGCCGTCGATTCAAACGTGCTCATTTACGAGCGAATGCGCGAAGAGCTGGCTCGCGGCGTCAGTCTGCGATTGGCGATCAAGAACGGTTTCGACAAAGCGTTCGCTGCCATTATCGACAGTAACGTCACGACCCTGATCACCGCCGTCATTCTGTACCTGATCGGTACCGACCTGATCCGTGGTTTCGCTGTGTCGCTGTTCATCGGCTTGATGGTCAGCTTGTTCTCATGCTTGTACTTCGGCCATCTGTGCTTCGACATCCTCGAACGCAAACGCTGGGTCAAGACACTGAAAATGATGCAGTTCCTAGGGGAAACGAAAGTCGATTTCCTCGCCAAGCGTCTGATTGCCTACGCGTTTTCGGCCATCGTCATCGGTGTCGGTCTGTTCAGCCTGATCTCACGGGGCGAGCAGAACATGGACATCGACTTCAGCGGTGGAACGATGGTGACATTCGAATTTGTCGAACCTCAGACGACTGACGCGGTTCGCGCCCCGCTGGAAGCCGCATTCCCCAATGGCATCAGCCTCGAACGGCTGACGTTAAGCGGTGAAGATGCAGCGGCTGTTAAAGGGAAGCGATTCCGTGTGCGGACCACCGAGCCCGATACGGCCAAGGTCGGCGAGAAGATCAATGAAGCGTTTGGAGGTCCCGAATTTGCCTTGCGTCGCGTCACTCTCAACGACTTCAAAGTCGGCGACATTACCGAGAAGTTGCCTGCAAATAAGAGTCGTTTTCAGGGTGGCCATCAAGCCGATCTGAAATTCACGGGAGCCATGTCCGAAGCGACTGTGATCGATTACATCGCCAAGGAACTGACCAAGCTGAAAGTCGGCAAAGAGCAGCCGAAATACGATGCTGTGCAGTTGCTGTTATCCGCTCGTGGAACGAAGGCTGCGGAAGATGGGAACCAGGCGGTTGGCAAAGCCAGTCCAAAGTTCTCTGAATTCTCTGTGTTGACCGCCAAGGAAATTGATACGACGGACATGGAAGCCGCCCTGAAGGATATTCAGGCGACATTGAGCAAGCAGCCATTCTTCGAAGAAGTGAATGCGTTTGATACTTCGGTCGCAAACGAGACGAAGAAGCTGGCATTGCTGGCGATCGCAGCTAGCTTGATTATGATCGTCATCTACATCTGGTTCCGATTTGAGAAAGTTTACTTCGGGTACGCGGCTGTGGCAGCACTCGCTCACGACGTGCTGGTGGTGCTTGGTGCGATCGCCGTTGGAGCGTATCTCAGCAAGACGCCACTTGGCCCCTACCTCGGCCTGGAAGACTTTAAGATCAATATGGGGCAGGTCGCCTGCTTGTTGACGATCGTTGGTTACTCGCTGAACGATACGATCGTGATCTTCGACCGTATTCGTGAAATCAAAGGGAAGAGCCCGAAGATCACTTACGATATGATCAATCTGAGCGTCAATCAGACGTTGTCTCGTACGATCCTGACCGCCTTGACGGTGTTCATCGTGGTCATGGTCCTGTATGTCGCTGGTGGTGCCGGGATTCACGGCTTCGCGTTCTCGATGATCATCGGGGTCGTGACAGGTGCTTACAGCACGATCTACATCGCTAACCCCGTGTTGTTCTGGCTGGTCGATCGTGAGAACCGACTGTCTCCTCCGAAAAAGGCCGCCGCCTGATCGTGAGTGAGTGAATACAAAAGCCCCGCCGAAGTGAATTCGGCGGGGCTTTGTTTTTTGGTGGGTGTCGATGGATGAGCCCGTGTTTCCTTCACGGCACCGTGTTCATCGGTCTGCGTGCTGACCGGCGCGGCTCACCTGGTAGATCTTCAGGGACGCGTGTCGCATCATGCTGGCCAGCACTGGCCGCCGCCGTCGACTCGCAGGACCTGGCCCGTGACGAAGTCACCCAAGGGGCCTGCGAAGAAGTCGACAACACGAGCCACTTCGTCGACCAAGGCAATGCGATCGAGTGTCCCTTCCGAAACCATCCGATCTCCCGGGACTTGGCGAGTCCCCAGGAAGCGACCTGTTCGTGTGTCGCCGGGTGCCAAGCTGTTGACGGTGACGTTGTAGGGTCGCATCTGCACGGCCAGGCAACGCGTGTACTCGACGACGGCGGCCTTGGCGGTCGAATAGATCACGCTGTTTTCGCTTCCCTTGAACGCCGCGATCGAGCTGATGGTGATTACTCGCCCAGCTTTTCGCTCCATCATTCCCCGAGCAGTCTGCTGGCAGATCAGAATCGTACTGAGCAGGTTCCGGTCGAGCACCGCTTTGACATCGATCTCTTTGACCATCACGGCATCATTGGGATTGGGTTTCCCCCCGCCTGCCGCCACGTCTCCTCCAGCGTTATGTACCAGAACGTGGATGGGGCCCAGTTCCTGCTGAGCGGTCTTCACGACGTGTTCGACATCGGCATTCACGGTCAAATCGCCAAGTATGCGAACCGTTCTGACACCGAACTGCTCGCCAATTTGTTTGGCCACATCGGTCAGCGTCGTTCCCTCGCCATATTCAGAAGGCCCGTTTTCGCGCATCCCATGAACGGCGATATCGCAGCCCATCGCCGCCAACCGCTCGGCAAATGCTCGCCCGAGACCCCGCCCGGCTCCCGTGACCAACGCAACCTTACCCGCCAGTGGTTTCTCCAAGTGATTTCTCCCGAAGGCTTTTCAGTGACTCTATTTCTGCCGCATCGCGAATCAAGATCCCTCGATTCTTGTAAGACGAGACCGTCAAGTCGTCAAGAAAGAGAATAAATTTTGTGGACACCAAACCAGCGTCTTAGCGCCCTTTTTCCCTGGACGATGCCGGCTAGTCGGGGTGGCACATTTCCCTAATCTTATACCGCTGCTTGCAGGCCATATTTTATCCAAAACTGCATCGATGGTTCGTGGTCACAAAGTATCCATGTATGTGCTCTAAGGCGGGCCGGACTTAGGGGCCACTCCCTCAATAGACTACGCAACATTAAATCTGAATTTAAAGTGTTGAGTTTCCGAAACGACAGCGATATCGTCCTCAGCACTGAACACTTCTGATTTCATTTTCTACGCACTTCAATTTCAGCAAGGGCATCTGATGGCGGTGCATTTAACGCATTCATTTTTGAACCCCCGCGCAATTTCTCTGGCAATTTGCGTCTGTGTCACAACTTTCTTCCTCGGTTGCGGTGGAACGTCGACGGGTGGTCGCTTGCCGATTTCAGGGGAAGTTCTTCTGGACGGTCAACCACTGGACGAAGGGATGATTCATTTTGAGCCGTCCGTGGAGTTAAAAGTAAGACTCGACTCTGGAGCGACTATCTCAAAAGGTAGATATCAACTTGCTGCCGAACATGGATTGCCTCCCGGCAAGTACATCGTATCGATCTCCAGTCGTACGAAGGAGACACGTACCGCGGATGAGATCATGAAGGGAGCTGAACCTACTACGGTCAAGGAACGGATTGCCGCCAAATATAATTCTGAATCTTCACTTGTTGCAGAGGTCAAGCCTGGTCCCAACAAGTTGGATTTCAAAGTTGAGTCTGCCGCCCCGTGATGTCGAGTCGAGTCTAACACCAATATTGCCTTATTCATGTTGTCTTCATAGACGTATTTCCAAGATACGTAATCTCGACATGTTGACGGCGCGAATCGTTGTTCTTCGCTACCTTTTTGTTACTAAGGAATCACATCATGTTGCTGAAGAGAAAGGCGTTTACTTTAATTGAACTGCTGGTCGTGATCGCGATCATTGCAGTTCTCATCGCATTGCTGCTGCCTGCAGTCCAGCAGGCTCGCGAAGCAGCACGCCGAACGCAATGCAAAAACAACCTTAAGCAGTTGGG
>CAIMFH010000088.1 GCA_903840265.1 uncultured Schlesneria sp.
GGTTGTGTCACACGGCCGGGAGCGGGGGTTGTGTCACACGGCCGGGAGCGGGGGTTGTGTCACACGGCCGGGAGCGGGGGTTGTGTCGAAAACCCAGGATAACAGCATACTCAGTACTCCGCACTCAGTACTGCGTACTCATTCGTCCCGCTGTCCCTTGCCACTCGGCTCTTCGCCCTCAGCCTTCTTCGCTGGCACCTTGGGCGGCCAATCGAACGTCCGGCGTACCGCCTCCTTCTCCGGGGCGAAGTAGATCAAGTTGACTTGGATTTGCTCGAAGGTCGGCAGGTTTTCGAATGTTTTCGCAATCTCCAGGACGCGCTCATCAATCTCCACCGCCTTTGCCTCTTCGGCATAGGGGTCGAACGGAACGCTCATCGAGATCCGCAGGATCCAGGGGCCCCGGCCGCGGACGCGGCCCCCTTCGACGTTAGGCCGAGAGTGTCTGAATTCCCGGCCGATCGCCTCGCGCAGTGGTCGAAATGGGCCGGTATGCAGCTCAAAATAGATGAATAGCGTGGCGGTGGCGCAAATTCCTAAGGCCAGCATTCCAATCACAACAGCTTTGCCAGAGATTTCCTGTGTCTTGTGGGGTGCAGCGGCGGCGACGTTTTCGAGTGGGACGTTCATCAATTCGTTCATTTCAATAAAAGCGAGTGCTGCCGAATGCCCGTGTCTCGTCGCCGGGCGACTTCAGTCCACGGACATTTCTCAGATTGTAATGATGCTGGCCAAAACCGCGAGCGGCACGGTGATTGCCTAAATTGGACCGGATTGGCGTTTTTGGCAGACTTTTACCCCGCCATTGACCAGCTTTCGCAACCCCAATAGACTTGCCGGAGAGCAAGTTACGTCGTTAATGTCCGAGATTGGCCGATTGCGGAACCCTCGGGCGCGACAGCCTTCCCGGACATCAGGCGATCCGGAAGACTGTCGGATCGGCAGACGGATTGGTGCTGGCACCATTCGGGAACGGATCGATCGCAGGAAGATGGGATTGGCAAGACGCGTCCCCGCGTCATTTCAACGGATGAAAAATGGAAATCCTCGATAAGTTTGGCGACGCGTTCAATGTAGTGCTGGGCGGGACAGAGCGATTCATCACTCGAATCTTCGGTTCTTCGAACGAACGACGAGTCCGCCAGATTGGCTTTGTCCGCGACAAGCAGGGCAATTCGTCGATCGTACCGGGATCAACGCTGGATCGAATCAACCAGCTTGAACCTCTCCTGGAAAAGTTGTCGGACGCCGAATTGCGTGAGACGGCCTCGAAGCTGCGTCAACGCCTGGCTGCGGGCGAAACACTCGATGATCTGCTGCCCGACGCCTTTGCCGCGGTCCGTGAATCTGGCAAGCGCTATCTGAAGATGCGTCACTACGACGTGCAGATGGTGGGTGGTTATATCCTGCACCACGGCATGATTGCCGAAATGGTGACCGGGGAAGGGAAGACGCTTGTCGCCTCCTTGCCCGCGTTCCTTAACGGTGTTGCCGGTTCGGTTCACGTGATCACCGTGAATGATTACCTGGCCCAACGCGATATGGAATGGATGGGCCCGCTGCATATGGGGCTGGGTCTGACCATCGGTGCCATCCAGTCCAACACGGGACCGGAAGAGAAGCGCCAGGCCTACGCCTGTGATATCACCTACGGAACGAATAACGAGTTTGGTTTCGATTACCTGCGTGACAACATGAAGAGCTTCAAGGAGGAGCAGGCTCAAGGTCCGTTGGTGTACGCGATCATCGACGAAATCGACAACATCCTGATCGACGAAGCCAGAACACCGCTGATCATTTCGGGACGCGCTCACGACGACGTGTCGAAGTACCCGGTGGCGGACAAGCTCGCTCGACAGTTGCAGCGCGATGTTCACTTCGAACTGAAGGAAAAAGAACACACCTGCCACCTGACCGAAGCGGGGATCCGTCACGCCGAAGAACTTGCCGGCGTGGAAAGCTTCTACACTCCCGGCAATATGGAATGGCCGCATCTGCTCGATAATTCGTTGCGAGCTCATCACCTCTACAAGAAGGACGTGGATTACATCGTCCGTGATGGTGAGATCATCATCATCGACACTCACACCGGCCGTATGATGGAAGGTCGCCAGTGGAGCGACGGTTTGCATCAGGCAGTCGAAGCGAAGGAAGGCGTGAAGGTCAAGGAAGAGACTCAAACGCTCGCCACGGTCACGCTGCAGAATTTCTTCAAGCTGTACAAGAAGCTGTCCGGCATGACCGGGACGGCCATGACCGAAGCTTCGGAATTCGTGAAGATCTACAATCTGGACGTGGTCTCGGTTCCGACCAACCGGCCGCTCAAGCGGATCAATCACCCCGACGCGATCTACCGCACCGAAAAAGAAAAATGGGGCGCGGTCATCGAGGAGATCAAAGAAGTTCACGAGACCGGTCGCCCCGTCCTGGTGGGAACAGTCTCGATCGAGAACTCCGAAAAAGTCAGTCACATGCTGACTCGCAATGGGATCAAGCACTCCGTCCTGAATGCGAAGTACCACGAGCGAGAAGCCGAATTCATCGCCCAGGCCGGTCGCATGAATGCGGTGACCATCGCCACTAACATGGCAGGTCGCGGGACAGACATCATCCTGGGAGGTAATCCCGAATACTTGGCGTGGGATGATCTGAAGCAGAAATACGAATCGCGGCTGCAAGTTCCCAAATACGAATGGGAAGAAGTCACGAAGGCCATCGCTGTTCGTGAAGGGATGGCGGACGAGGGTCGCAAGGTTGCTGAAGCCGGCGGACTGCATGTCGTGGGAACAGAACGACACGAATCGCGTCGTATCGATTTGCAGCTGCGTGGTCGTGCCGGTCGCCAAGGGGATAACGGTTCCAGCCGTTTCTTCCTGTCGCTTGAAGACGATCTGATGCGCAAATTCGGCGGCGAGTGGGTCAAGGAATGGCTGGCCGCATTAGGGATGCAAGAGGGTGAACGCATCGAGAGCAAGATGGTCACCCGTCAGATCGAGAACTCGCAGAAGAAAGTCGAAGAGAAGCACTTCGAACAGCGTAAGAATCTGCTCGAATACGACGAAGTGATGGATGAGCAGCGGAAGCGAGTCTACACATACCGTCAGTCCGTACTCGAAGGAGCGGACTGTCGAGCGTTGATTATGTCGATGATCGACAAGCAGCTTACCCGCTGGACCGAACACTTCCTGAAGCCGACGTATCGCTGGGACACGGTTGTCGAATGGGCACGGGCTCGTTGCGAACTCGAACTGGAATTGCGGGATCTCCGCGGGATGGAACCCGATGTGATGATCGAGTACCTGAAATCCACCGCCGATCGTCAGGCCGACATCCAAATTCAGGAGAAGATTGAAGAGAACCTGCCACGCGATGTTGAAGACGAACGCGATCGCAATTGGCAGGCAATGTCGATGTGGGCGAATCGCCGCTTCGGTCTGAATACCAATGACCGCGAATTGAAAAAGATCGGCTTGGAGGAGATCCATCAGACGCTCTACGTTCGAGCTCAAGAATCGATTCAACGATTCGACTTCTCTCCAGTCGAAGTCTTCCTCCACGATGATTGGGGGCGTCAATCGCTCTCGGGTTGGGTTAAGCAGCAGTACGGCATCGAGTTGGCACCTGCCACATTTGAAGGCCGGGAGCCCGAAGCTGCTGCCGCCACAATCAAAGAAAAGATTGTGGCACTCTACAAGCACCGCGACTTGGAGTACCCCGTCTCAGTCGGTCTGTCGCACTTCATGGCCGAAGACAGAGGCGGCGAGCGATACAACCGCGAAGGTTTGGCCAATTGGGCCGCACGACGCTTCGCGGCATCAATCACTCCCGAGCAATTTGAAGGTCGCTCACGCGCTGATCTCGCTCAGGCATTGATGGCCCTCAGCACCGCGTACTTTGCGCAGGGACGCAGCATCGAGCAACTCGACGATCGTCTCGACAAAGCCTGTCAGGGGCCAATTGCGAATGGTCATCCCGCACCCGCTGGCCAAACCGTCGCAGGAGCGATCACAAATCCAGCGGCTGCTGTCGAGTTGATCGAATGGGCCAATCAAGAATTCCGCTCGGAACTCGATGCAGCAGCATATAAGCACACGAACCGCGAAACTCTGGAACATGCCGTTCGCTGGGCTTATGAACGCTGCTACCGCCCTGAACTTTATCAGGCCGAACGATCAGTGATTCTGGACACCCTGGATACTTCCTGGAAGGACCACCTCTACTTCATGGACCATCTGCGGTCCGGAATCGGCCTGGTCGGATATGCTCAGAAGGATCCCAAGACGGAATACCGTCGCGAGGGGATGGCGGCGTTTGAACAAATGTGGGACAGAATCGCAGCTCAAGTCACTGGGACCGTCTTCCGAATCGAAGTTGAAGTTCCGGAGTCATCCGGGTCAGTCTGGCAGATCACTTCGACGGATCACGCCTCTCCTGTCGAAGACATTCCCGATGATCACCCGGCCCTCGCCGGCAGCGGCATGCAGCCTGGTCAAGATCCTCAGTCAATCGACCCGATTCGCAACTTCGGCGATCGAGTTGGCCGGAACGACCCTTGTCCTTGTGGAAGCGGTAAGAAGTACAAGAAGTGCCATGGTGCTGGCCTGTAGGCCTGAATCGGACTTGAACAGTGATCGCATCGAAAGGGAATGGATGCCCTTCATCGTCGGCTGGGTTCTCAATTGTGTGTATGCCTTGCTGTTGCTGACCGTGGCTCCAGTGTTGGTCTATCGCCGCATCAGGTTCGGGAAGTACCGTGGCGGCTGGCGTGAAAAGTTAACCGGACAACTTGTCCGTCAGCACCCCGATCGACAGTGCATCTGGTTTCATGCGGTCAGCGTTGGCGAGGTCTTGCAACTACAGAAGGTTCTCGACGAGACCGCATCGAGATTCCCCGCAGCCGAACTCTTCATCACCACGACGACGGATACGGGCTACGAGGTCGCTCGCACGAAATACCCCCAGCACACAGTTGCGTATTTCCCGTTGGATTTTACTTGGTCCGTCTCGCAAGCATTGAAGTCCATTCACCCTGATCTCGTTGTGCTCGTGGAATTGGAGCTGTGGCCGAACTTTATCTTTCAGTGTCAGAAGCGTGCGATTCCCCTAGCTCTGATTAACGGACGCATTGGAGAGAAAAGCTATCGCGGCTATTCAAAGATCAAGCCACTCCTGCGGCGCGTCTTGGAATGCTTCGATGTCCTCGCTGTTCAGAATGAAACCTACGGTCAGCGTCTGATTTCGCTGGGTGCCCCAACTGATCGCGTGGTCGTGACTGGCAACATCAAGTTTGATCGAGCCGAGTCCGACCGTTCCTCAGCGAAGACCATGGACCTGCGGCGCGCCTTTGGAATCCAACCTGACGAGCAAGTCTTTATCGCGGGCAGCACTCAATCACCCGAAGAAATGTATGCACTTGATGCATGGAGATCGTTGCGGGCTGACTTCCCCAAGCTCAGGTTGATACTCGTCCCGCGACACAAAGAGCGATTCGACGATGTTGCCGAACTGGTCCATCAACGCGGCGTCACACTGCTTCGGCGAAGTGAACTCATTGGTGTAATTTCAGCGAGTTCTACTTCGTCACATCCAGTGATCTTGCTGGACACCTTAGGCGAGCTAGCGGCCTGTTGGGGCTTAGCCGATATCGCTTTCGTTGGTGGCAGTCTGACGAATCGAGGCGGTCAGAACATGTTGGAGCCCGCAGGGTACGGCGCGGCCGTCTTGTTTGGGCCCAACACCTGGAACTTCAAGGACATCACCGAAGCGTTGTTATCGCGCGATGCCGCTAAGGTCGTTCGAAATGCCGACGAACTGACAAGTGCACTCAAAGAGTTGCTCGAAAACCCCGGCCTGGCGAAACAGCTTGGCCGGACGGCTCGTGAATTTGTCGCGGAACAACAAGGCGCGACCGTAAAGACCATCGACCGCATCGTGCCTCTGATCTCGATCCCACTCGTCGAAAAAATCCGGGCCGCTTAGCCCTCCGTCAGCTGACCAGTTCGCTGCTACGGTCAGGCGTGATGCTCTTCGCGGCCTGATTAGCAGACAAGTACTCGCCATAGTTGTAGCCGCGGTTTGGCCCTGCGGTCGCGCCGTTGGCTACTGCTCCCAAGACCCGGAGTCTTTGGTCTTGGATGATTTCGCGAACTCGAATTGCTGCCGCACGGGTGTTTTTGTTAATGCGGCTGACGATCAGCATGCCGTCCGTATGTTGAGCCAGAATGCATGGATCGCTGACTGCCAGCAACGGCGGAGCGTCAATGAACACGAAGTCGTACTCGTCTCGAACGTCGCGGATGATTTGATGCAGCCGTGGCGACGAAAGTAGCTCCGCTGGATTGGCCGGGACATGCCCCGCCGTCATCACGCTTAACCCGTTGATAATCGTAGGACGGATGGCGTTGAGTGGGTCGATTTCTCCAGAGAGGACTTCCGTGAAGCCGATTCCCGGAGCCAATCGGAACAAGTTGTGAACGTTGGGTCGGCGCAAGTCGCCATCGATCAGCAGAATCTTCTTACCTGATTGAGCGAGTGCAATCGCCAGGTTGCAGACCAGAGTTGTCTTTCCATCGCCTGGTTCGGCACTGCTGATCAGGACGGTGCGTGCCGCATGTTGCTCGGCGGTCACGAGGAACGCCGTTCGAATCGATCGATAGTCTTCCGCCTCAACCGAGTGCGACGCAACCAAGTACCTCAGGGCCGGGTGAGGTCCGGCACGGTCATTGTCCGCTGGAGGCTCGAATGCGACGACGCTTCCCAGCACGGGTTGGCGCAGGGTTGTTCGGACATCGCGAACGTCCTTCAAGGTCAGATCTTTCAACTCTCGCAGCAGGCAAATAATCGCCACCACAAACATCCCGAAGACAGAGCCGCCGAAGTAGAACTTCATCAGCCTCTTCAAAACCAGGGCGTCTTTCACGGGCGCCAACGTCTTCAGCGAGTATCCGTTCGTGTCCTTTTCGACAGTGACTTCACCTTCACGATCCAACCGCTTTTTCCATAGCTCTTTGAGCTGAATCAATTCTGAATTCAAGCTCTGATCAGTGGCTCGAAAGCTGGCAAAGTTGTGTGATCGGATTCCTTCCGACTTGATCATCGCGTCGAGTTCCTGCTCTTTCAGTTCCACTTCCTGAATCTGACGGCGCAGCGAGTCCATGTAGATACCGACATAGTCGATCGCTTTTGGCCGCTGGGCTGCTGGAAGTTCCACGCCTTCGGGCAACTGAACGCCAAGTTTCTGGAACGTCTCGACGATCTTGGTGATGCTCTCGCGAGCCGAGATCAGGTCGGGATGATCTTTGCCGAAGCTACGCGCCAGATCCTGTTCGCGCAGCAACAGTGGGAGTAGCTGTGACTGATAGATGCTGATTTCGGTGCTGCGTGAGTTTCGTTCCGTACGGCCATCGGCATTCATAAAGCGGCGAATCTCTTGCTCGATGGCATCCCGTGGATCGCCAGCAGCGATCGCGTTCTCAAGGCTCTTCTGACGAGAGCGAAGCTCGGTCTGACGGATGCGATTGCGGTTGCGTTCTTCACCTAAGGTGTGGATGACGTCTTCAGGCGAGATGTTTGTCGTCGGGGCATTTTGAGCTTTGGGTCCCACATTTGAACGAAATTCTTCAGGGACCGTCTGCAAGAAGTCATTGTATTCAGACTGTTTCAGTTGAATCTTCTCCTGCAAGTCCGACGTGGTCTTTTTCGCCAACGTCAACACTTCAGACGAATGCTTGCGGCTTTCTTCGATCAGATATTCGTCGTAGGCTTCGATCACCGCCTTGACGACCTGACGAGCGTCGGCGGGAACGCGGCTTGGGTAGCGAACTTCAAGCACGCTGAAGTGCGAACGATCCTGGCCCGAGATGCGTTTCACCTTGAGTCCGTCGAGCACTGCTTCCACCAGATCAGACTGACCTCGAAACGTTGGCAGGTCTTTCAGGTTGCCGATTCGAATCGCTTTTTCCGCGATCATCGGGCTGACGATCAGCGGAATGTGTTCGCTCGGCTTGCCGGTATCCTGCAGCATGCGTTCGCTTTCGCGAACTGGCGGCATGTACTTCCGCGACACGAGGATCTGAGCCACTGCTTCGTATTCAGGGCCAGCCTTCGTGTAGGCAAGATGACCCAATACTAATCCGGCTGCCAAACCACAAAGCAGCCACCAGCGATTGTTAATCGCCAATTGGATGTAGTTGATTGGCAAGCGCTGAGCCTCATCATCGGGATTGATGTGTCCCGGAAGGGAATCAGCATGGAATTCAAATTCTTGCTTCACCGGATGATCTCTCGATGGATTCGCGTTACTGCTCGTGCAAGGCAGCGTGCCGCAGGTATTGCGGCAGTTGCTTGTCTCAAATCATTTTGTGGTGGGAATTGACTGCGCGACCTTGGCAGCATCGGCCTGACGCTGATGCTGATCGACGTACCAGGCGACCGTGCGATCAAGGCCTTCTCGAGCGGAGACCTTGGCGCTGTAACCCAAATCTCGCACTGCGGCCGAAATGTCCGCCCAAGAATGCTGAATGTCGCCGACGCGTGATGGAGCGAAATAAGGAGCGAACGGAACGTTGAGCGAATCACAGATCAATCGCAACAAGGTGACGAGGTCCAGCGAATCCCCGCATGCGGCGTTGTAGACGCGACCACTCACGCCGGGAGCGGATGCGGCCAGCATGTTGGCCTCGACAACGTTGTCGATATACGTGAAGTCGCGCGACTGGCTGCCGTCACCGTAGATCGTTGGCTGGTCGCCCTTCAACAATGCCGCGATGAACCGAGGGATCACAGCCGAGTATTGGCTGTTGGGGTCCTGGCGAGGTCCGAACACGTTGAAATAGCGAAGGCGAACTGTTTCCAGACCGTATGTGGAAGCAAAGGCCTCGCAGTAAAGTTCTCCGGCGAGCTTGGCCGCTGCATAGGGCGACAGAACTTCGGGGACTTGGCCTTCGTGCTTAGGCATCGTCTTCTGGTTGCCGTAGGCGCTGCTCGATGCGGCGTAGACAACGCGCCTGACACCGGATCGGCGGCTGGCATCCAGGATATTGATCGTCCCGGTGGCACAGGCGGCATGCGAGTCCAGTGGCTTGTCGACGCTGCGAGGCACCGATGCTAGCGCGCCCTGATGGAAGACAACATCCACACCTGCGACGGCCGATTCAACGGCAGCCAGGTCGCAGAGGTCGCCTTCGCGAAAGTCGACCTCTGATCGGATGTGGTCCAGATTGGTTAGTGATCCGGTCGAGAGATTGTCGAACACACGCACCGTATGGCCGTCTTTGACCAGCCGCGTTGCCAGGTGCGACCCGATGAAACCTGCTCCGCCAGTTACCAGAAATGTTGTCAATTCAGAAGCTCCTCAGATATTTCGCCGCAAACGGTGCATTCAATTCCCGAACGGGGAACGTCGATTGCCGGCCAACCGTCTACAGAATAACGGAAACCTAGCATCAAATTGATGCCCGGGCGCAACAAGACCTCGCAGCGATCTGGCAACGGCGCGTAGAAAGTTCGCAACATGCCTGAATCAATCGCTATGAACGTTACAACCAAACCGACCGGTGGTCGCGAGTGAGACGTTTGTCCCAGCTTCGAATCAGCGATCAGTAGCCTCGTAACATAGACTATTCGGCGTTGTGCGAATGCCCTGAGGTTTCCGAGAGCGTAACACTTGGAGGCCGAGGCCTCGCTGGTTCACGGAACGTAACGGGAGGCTGGTCGCAGGCTACAAGTCCTGGGACTGGGAAGGTCGAATTGCTTCCGCGAAGTCGTTTCCGTCCGTCCAATACCGTCAGGCAGCCTTACGAACAGTGCGGACTTCGCGCAGATCGACCATCTCGTGGATGTTGCCTCGAACGGGCTGGCTTTCGAAGCGGCCGTCTTGAGCATCCAACCGCATTATCATCTCGGTGGTTGGGCACAGCATGGTGGAGATCACTTTGCCGCTGACTTCTGACATGGGAATCGCGGTGACCTTGAACTGTTGCAGGATGGTCGGCAGCACGGTCTTTAAGATCAGCATGGCCAGGGGAGCACCGATACACATCCGTGGTCCGGCCCCAAAGGGGAGGTATTCATATGGCGAAGGATTAATCGTCAGCCACCGTTCCGGACGAAACTCTTCGGGGTTCGGATAGAGTTCCGGCATGTGATGCGTCATGAACTGGCTGAACACGATTCCTGCCCCTGGAGCCAAAGCAAAGGGGCCCAGTTGGGTTGGCACCGCCGTCATTCGCTGCGAGTATGACGAGGCGGGCAGAATGCGCATGCTTTCCTTGATGACGCGTTCCGTGCATGGAAGACGCTCCACCTGCTCAATGCTGGGGAAGCCGCCGCTCAAATTTGTCTTCAGTTCCTGATGCAGCTCAGACATCACCGAGGGGTGCTCGGCCAGCAGGAACAGCGTCCACGCCAGTGTGTGAGCCGTCGTCAGGTGAGCGGCTCCAAACATCAACGCCGCCTGTCCGATCAGTTCTTCGTCGGAGATGCTCCCTTCGCTATCATGGGCACTGATCATCAGCGATAGCGCGTCGCTGCCATTCGGATTGCTCTTCCGCTGGCCGATCATGGCCTTGATTTCAGTTTGCAGGAGCCCAGCGTATTCCAGCAGTTCCCCGTAGCGATTGGCGATGTCCTGGTTCGCGACGAAGGCGCCCATTCCCAGTTCGTGATTCATATGGACCCAATGGTCGATCATGTGTCCGATGCGGTAAGCCATATCGGCGTCGTCGATACCGAACAGGATTGTGCTGGTCATCCGCAGCATCAGATCGGTCATGTCGCGATTGATGTCGCGTTCAGTGCCGGGCTTCCATTCGGACAACATCTCTTCGGTCAGTTTGCGAATCGTGGGGACGTAGTTCAGGATCGCTTTTTTGAGAAACGCGTCCATGACCAGGCGTCGTTGCCGTTTGTGTTGTTCTCCGTTCATGCTGAGCAGGCCGGAGGAAAGATTGCGCTGCGGCGACTTCCGAGATCCACGAATGGCGAAGAACTGTGAATGATAGGTTGTTCCATCACTCAGAATCTGATGATTGAAGTGAGGTCCAAAGGCGAAGTAGATCCGCTGTCCCTCATCTTCCAGGGCAGCGATGTTTCCATGCCGGGCCTGCAATTTTTTCATGCAGGCAATCGGATCGTCGGGAAAATCGAACAGGCGACCACGAGTGACCGGCAGCGGTTCGTCAATTCCGTGCGTCAGAACGAGGTTGTGAGTCGACATCGTTGGTGCTTCCCTGCTGGCAAGTTGAAAGGCATCATGCCTTCCCTAAGGTACCTGCGCCACTTGGACTTGTACCATGAAGCCCGAAGTGCTCCAAGAGAACTTTCTAGACATTTCTAACGGATTCGACATTGCCGATGGCATTCAGTCCAAAACCACGACAAATCGTGGCCTGATAACGAATTATTGCTTCTCTAGTCCCCCGTCAGTTCCGCGCAGGCGCAGATCCAGAAGGTGGGGATTAGTGATCGTCGATAACACGGTTCGCTTCAGAGCTGCATTACAGCGTGCGCGGGAATGACGAGGGTTCCGGGGTGGCGTGATCGGCGGGAAAATCAGCTGGGGCCAGAGGTGAAAACAAGTTCCAGTTGCTCGGCTTTTGACAGGTCTCTGGGAGTGATCATCTCGCGGTCTGTAGGGACGGGGCCTTTTTCGAAGTGCTCGATGGTCTTTGCGAACGGTTTCCAGTTGAGATCACCTAGCCGAACCATTTCGCCGAGTGGCTGGCCTGACGAAACACGATAGGCCTTGTAGATGAGTTCCGAACAATAAATCCGTTCATCGTCCATCCGATATCGGACGTCGTACGGGCGGCCCAGGTATGTTTTCGCGTTGGCGATTGTTGCTGGGACGTATTGCTGAAATTGGCCCTTGAGGCGATAGACCGCGAATCTTCGATCGCGACCGCGAAAGAGGAATTGCTTCAGCGGCGTGGTTTCAACATTGCGAAACGCTTCGTAGACAACCCATCGTCCATTCTCATTCGCGACGATGCCGCAGTGGGAATAGGGAGACGCGGTCACTCCTTCGATGGCGTCAACGAGCGGCGAATGCGGCAGCGATTGAAACAAAATGTCGCCTTCCAGAGGCTGATAGCTCCAGAAGGCGACGTATGTCGCACCATAGATCCAAGCGAAAACGGCGAACGAGAAAAGGGCGCAAGCCCCAACAGTCACGACGAGAACACGTCGTGACCGCTCGTTACGTCGCAGTGGAGTAGCCATAACTATCGCCGCATCGCGACCAGCATCGACGTTAATGCCAAACCCGCACGGCCTTGTCGAAGACTCCAACACCGTGGCACCCGCTGCGAATTTGAGGCTTCTATTCCTCTCACCTCAATCAGTTGGAATAGCTGGGAACATCGATCCAGCGGCGTTCAGCATACGACTTGAGCACGGCATCGGCGACGGCCTGAGCACTGGCACCGTCATCGAATCCTGGCGTGGCGTCGCGGCCTTCGACGATCGCGCTGACCAGTTCATACACCAAGTCGTAGCGGAAGACGGTGCTCGGTTTGCCAACTGCTGGATCGCGGGGGCTGCCTTCTGGCTTCATGAACTGGGACGGAACGAGCGACTTTTCCATCGTTCCTCCGTGTTTGCCGACGAGGATGTAGTTAGGATCGACGAGTTGATACACCGCCGAACCTTCGCTGCCGTTGACTTCGGCCCATTCGAAGCCGACGCCGCTGTTATGGTGCCCCTTCATCAGGGTACTCCCTTCCCAGACGCCGACCGCTCCGGACTTGAACTGTCCAATGAGGGCGGACCAGTCATCGACTTCGGATGGTGCGCAAGCTGTTCCATCGGCATTTTTGTCGCGAGGGACGAATGTCTTCACGGCACCACAGACACTTTGGATTGGTCCCATCAGGTCTTGGGAGAAATCGATCCGGTGGATGGTCATATCGTACAGGTCACCCGCCCCGGCCAGTTTCTTGTACTGACGCCAGCCCCAGCTTGTTTCGGCCCAATCCAAGAATCGCTGGCTGCGGAAATGTCGCGGCTCGCCGAGTGCGCCTGATTTCACGAGGTGTCGCAGGTATCTCATGGACGGGGCGAAGCGATAGGTGAATGCGGTCATGTGCCGTACGCCTTTGGCTTTGGCGGCCTGGTACATGGCGTCTGCTTCTTCGTAGCTGACCCCCAGCGGCTTTTCGCACATCACATGTTGGCCGCCTTCGATGCAGGCGAGGGCGATGTCTTTGTGATTGAAATTCGGGGTGGCGATGATCACGGCATCAATGTCGCGATCGGCGGCGATTTTCTCGTAGTCGGTCGTGTACTTGGCCGGTCCCCACTCCTTCTTGCGCTGCTCCAACAGTTGCTCGTTGGGATCGCAGACCGCAGCCAATTCGCAGCGCGGATCGAGCCTGATTCCGGGGACGTGATGAAAATCGGAGACGAGTCCCGCACCAATAATCGCGATTCGTACCTTCTCGTTGGCCATCTCTGTCTTTCGTGAATCTGTAGAGTATCGTCACCGATTGATTTGTCCGTCGCCCTGTTTTTACAGGGCAATCAGCGGAAGGGGAAGTCGGGCGGGATTGTTTCGCAGCGAAAGTTAGATTGCGATTCGAGCCTCGTTTGAAAACAGGCAGGGTGGCCTGGGAGCCATCCTCCGATCAGCGGAGACGACCCATCGTGTCTCTTAGTCCCGGTAGGGACGACCGACAATAGCCCACCGTTTCAACGGTGGGTGAGCAAGCATCCTCAAGGGCAGTCCCGCCAGGGACGACAGAACACCACGACACGACCGAGGCCCGTGAGATCACGCGTCCGTCACGATCGAGGGTGATCTGTCGTCCCGCTGGGACTTAGCATTGATTGCGGCGTGGTACCCCACCGTTGAAACGGTGGGCTATTGTCGACCGTCCCTACCGGGACTAAGACGAAGAGCGATAAATGTGGGTAACACTCAGGGCTCCTCCCCGGCCACCCAATTTGGAAAAGATTCGGCCCGAGTGTTGATTCAGTGCAAAGGTCCGATTGCCAATTGGACCCTACACGAAACGGACCTCTACTTTTGGGATGTCAGTTCGTTGGCGATCGTAATTGCCTGCTCTGTTGATGAGATCTGGTCGTTCAGTTGGGCGTCGCGGATTGTTTCCAACAGCGATTTGAAAGCGGGTCCAGGATTCAGCCCCAGCGATTTCAGGATGTCGCCCGTCATTAGCGGCGGGGGATCGATAACCGACTGTGGCGTTCGAGCGATGTATTCGTCGCAGAACAGGACGGGTTGCAAGTCGGCTGCGGTCGCCAGCAGTTTGACACGCAATAGATTGATTAGATCATCACGAAACGGCGCGGCCAGCGTTCGCTTCAGCCGGGCCAAGGTTTGTGTCGGGGCGTCGAGTAGATCGTTCTGGTGAGCGACCAGCCACGTGACTTGGTCGGTCTCGTCGTTTGACAATTTCAGCCGACGACAGATGTCGTACACCACGGGCCGTGCGGGGAGTGAATGCAGCAGGGAAGCGAGGGCCAACTCGAATGAAGGTTGTTCGAGGAGTGACAGCATTCGCAATGTGATCTCGCGCTCACTCGGATCGCTACTGAGTTCAGGCAAGATGAGCGGCAGGAGAGCGACATCGGCGCACAGTTCGATCGCTCGCCGTCGGTGGGGGTCGACCAGCATCTTTTTGAGTTCTTGAGCGATCCGTTCGGCGCTGACAATTGTGAGTTGGTCCGCCATTTCGCGGACGGCCGCGGCGGTGCGTTCTTCGAGAGCGAAGTCGAGCGTGGCGGTGAAGCGGACTGCGCGTAGCATGCGTAGCTTATCTTCGCGGACACGTTCGTGCGGATCGCCGATCGCGCGGACAACTCGGGCCGCGAGATCGGATTCTCCGCCGACATAGTCGAGAACCTGGGCGTCGATGGGATCGTAAAACATCCCGTTGATCGTAAAGTCACGCCGCTGAGCGTCTTCCTCGGGCGTGCAGAAGGCGACGCTGGCGGGCCGCCGGCCATCGTGATACGGCCCCTCGGTTCGAAACGTCGCGACTTCCACGTGGCCAGCTTCGCGAGGACCCATGACAATGATGACGCCAAAGCTGGCTCCGACTGGCAGAGTTCGCTTGTGTCCAAACAGGTCTCGCACCTGCTCGGGCCGGGCGGTTGTCGCAACGTCGTAGTCTTTGGCAGGGCGGCCGAGTAATAGATCGCGGACACAACCACCGGCAAAGAGGGCCGTGTGTCCTGCCGCTCGCAATTTGCGGACGACTTCAATCGCAAACTCGCGCTGAGGACTATTTGAGGACATGCGAGATCGTCAGTTGAGGGATGAAAACGGAGCAGCCGGAAGCATCTTGACAGACACTCCCGGCTGCTGGGAAGTTCACGAGGGTCATTTGCCATCAGCGGATGGCCAACCCATTAACTCTCTGCAGTTCCGAGAGACGTGCCCGACTCGATTGTGACTGGCTTGTAGCCGCCGATCGCCTTGAAGTAGATCAGCAGGACCAAGTAGATCGCCGCCATGGTAGCGGGGATGCACGAGTCGGCAACGAGCGTTTTTCGGTCGCCCGAGATACTGGCCTGGATCAGGGCACGATCGTCGTCCGACAGCTTCTTCAGAGCCACGTCGCTGGCGTCGCCGTCGTCCCGGAGCTTGTTCAGCTTGGCTTGAGCATCGCCGAGTTTCTTGCCGTCGAGGCCAAAGGCATCAGGGAAGACGAGGAATTTGCTCGACTTCTCGGCTTTGCTCGCCGCGAAGAGGGGGGCATTCACTTCCTGCAGCGATTCACCCGAGTAGCGGTCTTTGAAATAACCGAGACCTGGCGAACCGAGCAGACCGGCCGACATCATGCCGATGCCGCCCATGATGCTGATGGCGATGGCCCCGGTACGCGGGAATCGGTCGGATGCCACAGCCAGCATGGTGGGCCAGAAGAACGTCTTGCCGATGCCGTAGACAGTCAACGCGAGGATAGCGCCAGCGAAGGCATCAATACGGCTGGTCAGGTTCAGGCCGATGCAGGCGAGGATCGCACAGATCAGCAGGATACCGATCGGAGAGACCCCGATTTTCTTCTCGATAAAGTCGGCACAGAATCGCAAGGCGAACATTAACGCTGATGTGAACACGAACAGGATTTTGCCCTGCTCGGACGACAGGATGTTACCCGTGATGTTCTGAATCCAGCCGTCTGTCCCCAGTTCCACTGCACCGACGAGTGCGTGGGTGACGAACAGGACGAACAACAGCACAGATCCCATCGAGAACTTGGTGATCATGCCGATACCGACCAAGAGCACTCCGCCGATGGCATAGCCAACGTATTTTGCGGTGTCATCGGGTAGTCCAAACACGCTCTTCAGGACATCGCCCATGAACATCGACAGCAGAAAGCAGACGACAAGTCCGCCGAGGATGCCCACGTCTTGAAGCATGTCGCCGAGCTTGAGCCCCTTTTTCGATGCTTCTGATTTCGGGAAGGATTGACCCAGGAACATCACTCCGTAGAGCACGGTCGGGATCAGATACAGTGAAAGTTGGATCTTCCAGTCGACCTTCATCCGGTCGTCGAGGATCCAGCCCAGAATACCGCCGAGGATCAAACCGGCAGGCCAACTGGCATGCAGAATGTTCAGATAGTGCGTGCGGTTGTTCGGGAACAAGGTCGCGATGAGCGGGTTGGCCACTGCTTCCAGGCAGCCGTTCGCCAAGGCGAATAAAAACATGCCCACGTACAGCATGAAGTAGGCATTTTCTGGAGTGGAAGCCCCGAATGTCACGACGGCGGAAAGCACGTGCAGCAGGAATGCTGTTGCCACCAGTTTGCCGTAACCGATTTTATCGCACAGTATGCCGCCGATAATAATTCCGAAGCAGAAGCCCGAAAACCCGGCTCCCCCGATTGCACCCAGTTGCGTGCTGTTAAAGTTGTAGGCCGCCGACCAGTTGTCGAAGATCCCGCCGCGGATCGCGAAGCCGACCCCTGCGGCGAGAATCGCCATAAAGCCTGCCCAAAGAAGACGCTGCGCATTTGGCGCGACGGCGTCGGTGCCCCCGTTGCTCATTGTTGTTCCACCATGTTGTAGATTGCGGTTCGGCGCGTCCGTGCCACCCATTCCTGATCGCGGACATCCGTCGCGCAGATGTGTGGGGCGGAATGCTATCCGGTTACAGCGCATCTTTCTACAAACGCAGCGCTGATTACCGATCTGTTTTTTCGAGAACCAACAGCCCGGGGGGGTGATGCCGAACGCGGAGTTTACCGGGGAGGTTGATATTCCCGGTGGTGAGGGCCACGTTGGCGAGGCGATTCCATTCAGCGAATCCCATCGATTGCAGAGGCCATTGCTGACGCTGCCAGAGTCGTCGGAATGATTCTCGAATCAGGTGAAGCGGCTGGTCTGCGAACAGCCGCGCATTCAGGCGGACCGAATTCGGCTGACAATCGAGAACGGCCTGATCCAGCAGGCGTTCTGCGAGGATGTTAAGCGTTTGTTCCACATCCGCAGCTTGTTCGGCGAGCCGGTTCAGCGACAGATCGACTTGTGGGCCGAATTGAGTTCGCAGGTCTGGTAAGAGCTTGTGACGTAGCCAATTCCGGGTCAGGGAGGTGTCCGCGTTGGTCGCGTCCGTTCGAAAAAACTGCCCTAGCTCAGCCAGATAGCGTTCGATCAGCTCGCGCCGGATCGTCAACATCGGGCGGACCAGCCGCCGCTCGGATGGGGTCAATCGAATCTCGGGAATGCCGCGGATTCCGGACAGGCCTGTGCCGCGAAAGATGTGATGTAGCACCGTTTCCGCCTGATCGTCGGCGGTGTGTGCTGTCGCAATGACTTCGCAGTTGCGGGCGAGGGCGGTGCGGTCAAGAAAGGCATGCCGAGCATCGCGGGCGGCTTCTTCGATGCCCCGACTCTGTGGAAGATCCCCGGCGATGCCGATTTCGATGGGGACTTGCAGCCGATTACAGAGCGAGCGTACCCACTCGGCATCGGCATCACTGGCGTCGCCGCGTAGTTGATGATTGAGGTGCCCGACGGTGAGCGAGAGCGCGTATTCGTTGCGGACCTGAACCAGGCCCAGCAGCAAAGCCACGCTGTCGGCGCCGCCAGAGACGCCGATCAGGATGCCGGTGCTGGCGATCTGGCAACGTTCCAACCCGCGACGGAGTTCGTTCAGAAACAAACTGCTGGCCGTCACGCGAGAACTTCCGCGATGGCTTCGCCGTGATCGAGGACGGGGACCGGCCGACCCAGACGATCGGGGACGCGCGACTCGGGTTCGATTCCCAAGCCCTGATACATTGTGGCGGCAATGTCAGCGGGACCAAAGGGACGCGTCAAAGGATACGCTGCATGCGGATCTGTGGTGCCAACGACCTGCCCGGTTTGGATTCCAGCGCCGGCGAAGAACATCGAGCCGCATTTACCCCAGTGATCTCGGCCCCCGAGGCTATTGATCTTGGGAGTTCGACCGAACTCGGTCAGATAGACCACCATCGTCGTTTCCAGCAAACCGCGTTGTTTCAGATCGGTAACCAAGGCAGCGAAAGCCTTGTCCATTCCGGCGACATTGTAGCCGCGCATGACCATCTCTGACACGTGCGGAAACTTCTGCTCGCGGACGTTGTGAATATCCCACAGGTTGCCGTAGTCGGCATCGTATCCGTAGTCGACCATCACAAATCGGGCACCCGCTTCGACGAGCCGACGGGCCAGCAGGCAACGGCCACCGATCTTGGTACGGCCATAGTCATCTCGCGTTTGAGTCGATTCCGCAGTGACATCGAACGCATTGCGCACTTGTGGTGCCATCAGCAGTTTGAGCGCTCCGCCGTAATGCCCTTCCATCGCCGGTAACGCTCCGGTTCGTTCGACTTCACGCAGCGAGTCTTCCAAACTGGATCTCAGTTGGCTGCGGCGCTGGAGTCGACCGATCGTGACTTCTTGCGGAAAACGGAGTTCGGGTGGATTCAAGTCTTCAGCGGCCCGGGGAGAGGGATCATCTTCTTTTTCGCCGACAGTGAAGTCGGGTTGCTCGGGCTGGCCCCCGATGCAGAACGGAGCGTACTGATTTCCCAGCCAACCGCCGACGAACAGGTTGTGCGGTGGGGGGCCTGGCCGCGTGATTCCGGGGACGGCGATGTAGCCGGGCATCCCATTGCGTGACCCCAGCAGGTACTGGACGATCGATCCGATATTGGGTTCCGTGAAGAGCTGTGCCTGTGTCACCTTCCGACCAGAGAGCGTGTAGACCTGGCTGAGGAGATGATCGTCACTGTCATGTGAGAACGATCGAACGAGGGCCAGGTCTTTCGCCACGCGAGCCAGATTTGGGCAGGCTTCGCTGAAGAAGACGCCTGGCATCGCGGTGGGAATTGCGTTCAGTGTCCCGCGGATCTGTTCAGGGGCTTCCGGTTTGGGGTCGAGCGAATCGATATGCGTGACACCACCGGCCATCCACAGAAAAATGATGGACTTCGCCTTGGCGGTCGGAGCGACCGCGATTTCGGCTCGGACTGATCCTGTCATCAAGCTGGGCAGGACCGACGCCGAAATCGCCAGCGGACCGATCTTCAGCAGATCGCGACGACAGACGAGCGATTGCAAGCGCTGAGCACGCATGGAATCAAAGGGAGTCATAGCGGATCGTCCGGCACGAGAAGTCGATGACGTAAGGCGGTATTATGCTGGGGGCCACCGGAACGGGCAAGACATCAATTGGGGTTGATCTGTGCGGTTTCGTGAAACCGCAGCGGGCTGCAGGATTGAGTGAAAGTTTCATCAGAGTGGATGGTAGTTCAGAGTGCCAGAGACTCTGCACGCCTGCGAACTAATGCGAGAAGATTATGAAGCTCGACACCACGTTCGAATTCGAAGAGCTGCGCCCGGATTTGGCTCGTCTGGCTTATCGGATGCTGGGAACCCGGTCCGATGCAGACGACATTTTGCAGGATGCGTACTTGCGGTGGTCGAACGCCGATCGGGGCGAGGTTCGATCCACTCGAGCCTTCTTGAATACAATCGTTACGCGACTGTGTATTGATCGGCGGCGCGAGATCGATGTTCGGAAAGAGACGTACGTTGGGCCGTGGCTGCCTGAGCCGATTGTCGAATCGGGATCGTTCGTCTCAGAAGACCGGATCGAGATGGGCGAGACGGTTTCACTCGCGCTGATGCACGTCATGGAGACATTGTCACCAACTGAGCGGGCGGCCTATCTGCTTCGAAAAGTGTTCGACTACGACTACGTTGAGATCAGTTCGATCCTGGACAAGTCGGAGGCGAACTGTCGGCAACTTGTGAGTCGAGCAGAAAGTCATATCCAATCAGAGCGGCCGCGTTTCGAGACTTCGTCCGCTGAGATTGAAAGAATCTCGAACGAGTTTTTGCACGCATGTGAGACGGGCGATTTGGAAGGACTGGTGGAACTTCTGTCCGACGATGTCGTGATCTACTCGGATGGCGGCGGAAAGGCGCTGGCAGCGTTGCGCCCGTTGGAAGGGGTAGACAAGGCCTCGCGGTTTCTCATCGGAGTGTTTAAGAAGGGGCTGTCTGGAGCGGAGATTGTACGGGTTCGCGTGAATGGCCAACTGGGGTTCGCCGCATTTTTGGCGGGACAACTGGCGACCGTGTGGGTGATGGACGTTGTCGATGGCCATGTCAGGCGCTGCTTCTCGATCCGCAATCCGGACAAGCTGGCGCACGTCAGGATCGCTCAGTCCGGAGTCTAGGCCGCAATGAAGAGATCGTTCACCGGCTGGCCTGTATTCGAAGTCATGATTGTTGCGGTCATGGCCGGGCAGGTGATGTTCTCGAATCTAGCGATCATCATGTCGGCAATCCGATGGTGTGCTGCGGCAGCGGAGTCTCTGATTACAGACGCGTGTCATCAATGCTGATCCTGCCGTAAACGTCTTGTTCGCATTGGCAGCGTCAATCAGCGCCCCGTTCGTACGATTCACCATGCTTCCATGATCGTTATGATCGACACGGTTGGAACTTGATTCATCTCACGCCAGATCCCTGAGACGCCCGCCGGACCGGCTCAGGCGTTATTGAAAGCTCAACCACGCCAGTTTGTACTTCTTTCAGGTTGCGAGCGGATCGGCATTCGGGCAAATCGACGTAACGCTTGACGCAGTTAACTGTTGTGGGATCTCGTGAGTGTGGTTCGAGACTTGCGGGTGCCGTAGCTGGGCCGAGCCGCTGAAATCCCCGTAGAACGGGTAATCGGAACTGGAGCGCGAAGATTGTCCAGTTATGCCATGTGGATGTAGTGCAAAAAAAAGTTGCAGTTTGACCACTGCAGGAACCCGGCCTATATTCAACTTTGACAACGCGGCTGTTGTCGTCAGGCAACGTCTGACGGCAATGTGCCACAGGGATTTGAGGGCCGCAATGTCCGCCAGCATTCATTTCGAGGGGGAATGGATGGGATCGGCGTACATCTTGTCGGATCCGCAAATCCGGGGGAACCTGTCATGTCTGTTTCAACACTCGTTGAGTGGGCGCTCGTTGTTTGGATATCGACAACCGCCGTTGGATTGTGTGGCTCACCGACGCTGCTCGCTCGAGAAAATAGCTCGGCGAAAGACAGCGGACCCGAGACGGAATCGGATGCCGTCAGTGAAGGTAATCGGCTGAGAACTGAGCGTCGCTGGGCTGAATCCATCGATCTCTACGAAAAGTCGGTTAAAAAGTGGCCCGACAACGATTCACTGAAGCAGGGGCTGCGTCAGTCGAAGATTCACTTCTCGATTGAACGTCGCTACTCGGATCGATCGTTCCTTGAGATGCTGCCGTTGTCTCGTCCAGAGGCCATGGTCTATCTGGATGATGTACTCGAAAAGGTCAGACGTTACTACGTCGATCCTGTCACGGCGACCGCTTTTGTTGCTCACGGAACAGAGAGTCTATATTTCGCCTTGGCGAACGAGAAGTTCTTGAAGAAGAACCTGCCGAGTGCTTCGCCGGATCGCATCACGACGTTCCGACGAATGCTGCGAACGTTATACTGGAACAAGCAAGTCAACGGTCAGGATCAAGCTCGTCGAACTGTCATCGAACTATGTGATACCGCCCAGTACGAATTGGGATTGCCTGCGACGGCCGTTGTACTGGAGTTCGTGTTCGGTGGTTGCAATTCACTAGATGACTACAGCAGCTACCTCACCCCTGGAAAACTTGGTGACCTGTACAACAACATCGATGGTGAGTTCGTCGGGATCGGCATCGAGATGAAGGCCGAAAACGGCAAAGGATTGCTGCTGGTGAATGTCCTGCCCGAAAGCCCTGCTGAAGAAGGGGGCGCGTTGGCTGGGGACATCATCGTCATGATCAACAACGTCGATAGCCGCAAGATGTCGACCGAAGAAGCCGCCTCGCTGCTGCAAGGCCAGGCGGGAACGCGTCTGCAACTGACACTGATGAATCCAAGCTCTTCGGAAGAACGCAAGGCCACGCTGATTCGTCGAGCCGTGAAAGTGAAGAGCATCCCGGTCGCTAAGATCATCGACCGAGCTAATGGCATCGGTTACATCAAGATGACCGGTTTTCAGAAGAATACGACTGAGGAATTGGACGCGGCTCTGCTGAAACTCAACAAGGACGGGATGCGAGCTCTGATCTGGGACGTTCGTGGAAATCCCGGTGGTTTGCTGACGGCCGCTGTTGAAGTCCTGGATCGATTCATCGCCGATGGAGTGCTGGTTTCGACGCAAGGTCGCACACCCGATCAGAACTCGACGTACTCCGCTCAAGCTCCTGGAACCTGGAAGGTGCCACTCGTGTTGCTGACCGATGGCGACAGTGCCAGTGCCAGTGAAATCGTGGCGGGAGCGATTCATGATCATCACCGCGGGACGATCGTGGGACGCAAGACCTACGGCAAGTGGTCAGTACAAAGCATCCTGCCTGGCCACGCTGAATCGGGCTTCCGATTGACGACTGCCAAGTTCTACTCGCCAAGCGGGCAGACTTACGGCAAGATTGGAATCCGACCTGATATTGAGATTGCCGCTGGCGAATCGACTCGCACGGGTTATCGTGGTCGTCGATCTGATCCGCTGGATGATGATCGCGATGTCGAAGCGGGACTGGATGTCCTCCGGAAGCAAATGGCCAAGCGATGAGGGGCGAATCTGAAGCATGGCTCTACTCAGGACGGGGCGCCGCACCGGCGCTCCGTTGGTCATTTACGGCCGATGCTCCACTCGCTGATGTCAGATTGGCTCGAGAAACGGGCGAGATCCTTGCGGCCGATGTCTCTGGCGGATTGTACTTGCTCGATCGCCGCGGCCGTGTTGCCTCGCTGATCAGGACTCGCCACGAGATTCAACGGGTCGCCTGGGCGGATTCGGGAGTCGGTGGCACAGCTGTGATCGACAATCGGACTGTGGTCTGGTTTGATCGCAAGTTGCAGTTCGATTGGACTCGCGAAGTCCCCGACGATGTGCTCGCGATCTCAATGGATCCGCATGGAACGCATGTCGCCGTCTCGATGGCCGATGGTGTGACGGCAGTGCTCACGTCTGAGAGTCGCAAAGTTAGTCGGTTCGAAACGGTTCGCCCGTTGCGCTATATCCATCTGCTGGCGACAGTCACTCATCTGGTGGCCGCGGCCGAACATGGATTGGTGGGCCGATTCTCCATGCGTGGCGAGGCCGTTTGGACCGAGAAGCTGTGGTCGAATGTGGGCGACATGGCCGTCACTGGAGACGGACGGAATTTGTTTCTGGCCGGATTTGCTCACGGCGTTCAATCGTACGACGGTGACGATGGTGGATCACGTGGCTCATTCATCACGGAAGGTACCGTGGCACTGGTGGCCTGTGGTTATGCGAGAAAACAGTTGATCGCGGCGACGCTGGAACGCCAACTGTTCGCGATCAACGATGCCGGTGAACTGGTTTGGAATCTGACATTACCCGAGGATCTGAGTCGAATCCTGGTCTCGCCTTTAGGTGACTGGGTCATCCTGGGATTTGCATCCGGCCGCATCGTCCGACTCGACACGACGCCGTGATCCCGATAACGAGGTTCTGGTCGCTCGCGAAATGCCGCCGCTGACTGGATTAGCGCGAACTTTTGTTGTCGCGGGCTGCTCTGTTGGGTGACGCTGAAGTCACACGGCGTGGCAGTGGCCTGCAAAGCCGCTTTCAGTGGGTTCGACTCCCATCAGCGTCTCTGATTGTAGTTAGCCTGCATCGACGTACGGGCCTCGGAAGAAACCACTGTCGACCGGAGCGGAGTACGTCACTCCCAGGGCTGGATCGGTGATGACCTTGCTGCCGCCCTTCAATGACTGCATGGCCAGGTCCGTCATCGTGCTGGTCAGCAGCGTTCGCTCGACAGGGTATGGCGATGAGCCAGTGGCGAAAAACTTCTCGATGTTGAACGTTAATGGATCGAAGAACCGGGCACCGGGAGGAGCGGGCAGGTAGAAGCAACTGGAGACGGGTTCCGTTTGGCCGGTGACTTTGGCTCCGATCGCGAATTCTGATGTCTGCTCGATGAGATTCAGGACGGCGCCTCGCGTTCCGTCTCGGTATTCGACGAGCACCGCTTGCGGTTGCAAGACGTTCTCACGGATTGGGCCGGTGTTGGTGCTGGGGCAACGCGACAATGCGGCGTGGAGGAGTCGCCATGACCAGCGTCCTTCGTCTCCGGCTTTCCAGACCGAGTCTCCTTCCAAGAACTGGACGGATTTCACGCCGGTTTCGCCGCCTGCTCTTCGCTCCAGCATGCACTGCAGAACTTCCAAGGCGTGGAAGAGATAGATCTCGACCGTTCCACGATCAAAGCCGAACGAGACGACGGCTTCTTCAAACTTGGTTCCCACTGGCGGTTCGATTTCTGGTCGTCGCCAGGTGACAGGCAATGACGACCCAGCCATCAATCCGAATTTCATCTCGTTCGCTGTCGCGACCATCTTGGCTGCGAGCTTGTGATCGTACGACAGATGCTTGTCGACGAACACTGGCACGCTGCGGCCCGCTTTCTGGAAGACGTCCACGATCTGTTCGAAGAATTCGTAGCGAGGGTAGAGGATCTGACCACGGTCGTTCACGGGATAGTCACCGTGTTCGATGATCAGCAGGACGGCGTCGACATCCAGTCCGCCATTCGCTCCCAAAGCCTCAGCAATCGTCTCGGTGAGTTCGATATTGTGTGTTTTGCAGACCCTGTGGCCGAGGTCGTCTTTCGGCTGTTGATGATTCCACATCCGTACCAGGTCGAATGGCGGCTGATGGTGAAACCCGTTGCGGGTATAGCCGTGAATAAATCGTCCCGCGATATGATAGGCGTGCGATCGCAGTCGATAGATGGAATTGATCGCCGCGACGCGAGGTCGTGCGAAAGGCGTCTTTTTCTTTTCGCTTACCTCTGCTGCAAATGCCTGGTGACCGAGCATCAGAGCAGATGAAGCGCCTAAAAAGTCGCGGCGCGAAAGACCTGGCAGCGATCGTGGCATGGTGATGCTCCTGAACTGGCAAGTAAACATTGGCGCAGAACAGCGAGGCACGCAGCGCCTGCTCCGAAAGTCTTAGTTCTTCAGTGGCAGAAATCGAATGCAGACAGGGCTGCCGACTTCGATTTTCACGCCGGTTGGTGTCAAATCGCCTGAATTCGGATCGATCCGGAAGACCACCACGTCGTTTGTCGATTGATTTGCGGCGAGCAGGAACGCGCCAGTGGGGTCGACGTTAAAGTTTCGCGGCGTCTTGCCACCCGTCGGAGTGTTTCCCTTGGCGGTTAATTTTCCCGTGGCAGGATCAACCTGGTACACGGCGATACTGTCATGGCCACGGTTTGACACGTAGACGGATTTGCCCGAGGGATGAACCACCGTCTCGGCCGTTGAATTCTCGCCAGTGAATCCGGCAGGCAGCGTAGACAAGGTCTGGATCTCGGTGAGGGATCCTTTGCCGGCGTCGTATTGGAACGCCGTCACCGTCGAATTCAATTCATTGTTGACGTACGCGTACTTGCCGGTGGGATGAAATGCCATGTGTCGCGGCCCGCTTCCTGGTGCCACAGTGCCAGCCGGAGGTTCGTTTGGCTGGAGCGAGCCAGTTGCTCCGTCAAACCGATAGATGAAGATCTTGTCCAAACCCAGATCGGCAGCGAAGGCAAATCGATTCGCTGCGTCGAGGTTGATCGAATGCGCATGCGGTCCTTCCTGGCGGCTCTTATCAGGGCCCGAACCAGCATGCTGAATCGTCGTTACGGACTTGCTCAGTCGTCCGGAGGCGGCATCCACAGGCAATACGGCGACCGTCCCGCTGCTGTAGTTCGCGACCAGCACGTTCTTACCGGCGGCATCCACGATCAGATGGCAGGGATGTTTCCCTTCCGACGGTTGCTGATTCAGAACGCGCAGTGCGCCTGTGGCTTCGTCGATGGACAACGCCGTCACCGCGCCGCTCTTCTTGCCCTCAAAGTCTTCGATTTCATTGACGGCATACAGGTATTTCTGGTTCGGATGGATCGCCACAAACGACGGGCTGACAATTTCGGCCGCCAACTGAGCGGCCTGCAACTGGCCCGTTTCAACGTCGAAAGTAGACTGGTAAATACCACGGCAGGTGGGGCTGGTGTAGGTACCAATGTAGACGCGAAATTTCTTGGTGGCATCGGCAGCAGACGAATGATGGATCGACATGAACGAGAATCCCACGAGACACAGAGCCAACCAGACTCGATTCAACATGCCGCACCTCGCGAAGTAGATTCAGAGTGACCGCAGAGCGACAGAATCGCTGGCTGCTTAGAACGATAGGATCGCGGATCGTTCGCGCCAAGGATGGCGGGATGATATTAGCGCAGGAGCGAATTCGGCTCAAAGAACGCCACGAGCCAGACTTGAATAGTCTGGCTCGGCGATTCGTACCTTCGTGAACAGTGATCTTACTGGCGGCTGAGGCGGTAGTCTTCGTTGGCGTGATCGAAGTCCAACTGCGTCAAGGCGGCTCGGAATTTCACGTCGGTGTAGACGTAGTGTTCGAGCAGAGTCAGTTCGTCGAGTTCTTCTTCAGAGCGTTTCACATCATCTGCGGGCCAGCCGAAATTCTTGATGTACAGTGGAATACACCATTCTTTGTCGATCAGAGTCATCGACTTCCGATAGTCGCCGTTGGCCGCGCGATCTTTGTATTCCAGGACGAAGCAGTGACAGCTGCGATTGCCGACTAACTGATCTTCCAAGTGGTGACAATGTGAAAACGACTTTGATTCCAAGTCTTTCTGGTTGAAGCCGATGATCGTGTCGGCCAGTGCCAACATGCCTGCTCGTGTGACAGGGTATCGTGCTTCCTGCATGGCCAACGTGCTATCAGGTTCCATGAGGATTGCGGGCAACCGAGATTTCCAGCCGGTTCCCGAGTGTACCAGCATTTTGCCGTCGTTCACTCCGTCGACATACATGACTTCGCGGCCTGCATCACCGTCCAGCCACTTCAAATAGATACTGAAGGGTTCGTGACGCACCTTCATTGCCATTGTCTGTTCTTCGAGCAATTCGCCATTCACCAACTCACGCTTCATGAACTGGGCGGTGTAGTCTGGAGTGGCTTGGAGGAAGGCCATCCCTTTCTTCAGCAACTCGATCTTTTTCGCAAGGTTCTGTTCGGCTCGTTGTTCAGGCGTCAATGAGTCGTCGGCTGGTGTCGCTGGCTTGGAGGTGTTGATCACCAGCGACGTTTTGGCGACGGATTGTCGGATGATGTCCGCTCCGGCGGGGCGAGCGGGGCATTCCAAATAGAGAAATCCCGCTGTAAACATCGCCACCATCGCGGCTGATCCGTTTGCCCTTTGCTCGGGTTTCATGGTTTTGATGCGGCGCAGCAGAAATCTCATACGGTGCTCCGGGGCATGACGCATTGCGATGGTGAACGAAGTGGAACGATGGGAGGCTGAGAATTTTCGACAGGTGGGCTGGCAAATGCCTTCCGTTGCGAATCCAGCGTTTTTCTCGCAGCAAGCGACCCGACTATTGAAAAAAATCGGCCTGCGCCGCCGGTCACGGTGAGTGGATTGTGTGTCGTCGTCGCGATCCATTTTTGTGGTCGCGAGCGACAAGATTTGCGCAGCGGGATAGACCGCAGTAAATTCCCAGACTTCTCTATTCCGCAAAGTCGCCGACCCTGGGACTCTGCTGAATGTGGTAATCACTCCGAATTTGATCTTAAAGAGGATTACACCGCAAAATTGAGTTCTATCGCGTGTTGTGATAACGTCCCGATGCAAATACTGCCGTTCACCAGTGCCAGGCATCGCTGCGATGACAATCTTTCAGAAAATCATTGATCGCCAGATCCCCGCAGACATCATTTACGAAGATGCGGAGTGCTTGGCGTTTCGGGATGTCAATCCCCAGGCTCCCACACACGTGTTGATCATTCCTCGCAAGCCAATCCCGTCCCTGGCGCATGCGACTGTGGAAGATCAATCCCTGCTGGGTCACTTGCTGCTCGTCGCGGGAAAACTGGCGGTTGAATTGCACCTCACCGATGGTTTTCGCACGGTCTTGAATAGCGGTCGAGATGGGGGCCAAACGGTTGATCATTTGCACGTGCATTTGCTTGGCGGTCGGTCTTTGGGCTGGCCACCGGGCTAGTTACAGTTTTTGAGTCGAGTGCGGCAGGAAGTCGCCTCATAAAAGTCCCACCTTTGATTTCCCAACGAGGAGTCCCCTGATGGCAGCTAGGAAGCTTGTTCTAGTCAGCGCGGTATTGGTCGCGATGGTCACATTGCTCGCGGCACAAAATGCTCAGACGCCGAAGACCGGTTTGGCAATGTCGGCCGCCGCGCAAGGCTTTTTGTCGGCGCTCACCCCCGCTCAAAAGGGTGAGGCGACATTCAAATTTGATGATCCCGAGCGATTGAACTGGCACTTCATTCCGCGGCCGCGAAAGGGATTGCCGCTGAAGTCGTTGGAAGGAGGGGCGCTCAAAGCGGCCCATGCCTTCATCCGCAGCGGACTCTCGGATGCCGGATACGATCAGACGCTGAACATCATGAGTCTGGAAGAACTATTGTATCTGCTGGAAACAGGGGATCGAACCGAGCGCCGAGAGCGCCGTGATCCAAACAAGTACTTTCTCAGCGTCTTCGGCGAGCCAGCTGAGACGGGTGACTGGGGCTGGCGTCTGGAAGGACACCATGTTTCCTTGAACTTCACAATCAAAGACGGGAAGGTTGTTTCGAGCACTCCCGAATTTTTCGGGGCCAACCCTGGAACAGTCGAAGCGGGCAAGGGGCGGCAGATTCGCGTCCTAGGCCCCGAGGAAGATATTGCGCGACAGATCCTGAAGCACTGTACGGCTGAGCAGCAGAAATTGTGCTGGATCAGCAAAGAGGCTCCTGGCGAAGTTCCGGGACCGAATCTGCCCCAAGCGGTTGTCGTAGCGCCGGTTGGTCTCCCTTACGCTCAGATGTCGGAAGACCAGAAAAAACTGGTGCAAGAGCTGTTGACGGAGTACTTGAAGAATCTGCCAAGTGATGTCGAACAAGAACGTCGCACGGCAATCAACAACGCCGGTATCGAGAAGCTGTTTTTTGCGTGGTATGGGGGAAGCGAACTGCACGATCCCCATCACTACCGATTGCAGGGACCGTCGTTCGTCGTCGAGTACAATAATACTCAGAACAACGCCAATCACGTGCATTCCATGTGGCGAAACGTGAGTGGCGACTTCGGGGTTTCGGTGAAGTAAGTGACCGGGTGAGACAGCGATTCACCCACCAAAGAACATAGACGGCTGACCCAAGAGGTCAGCCGTCTGCTGTTGATATGATCTGTCCGATGTCAGATCAGTTTGTCGGGACCAACCGGGCTGGCGGCACCGCCGAGGCAATCTTAGAGAAGACCGTTCGCATCTGATCGGACATCGAAGCCACAGTCGTTCCCGCAGGAACGTCCAGCCAGTATCCCTTTCCGAGCCAGGCTGCTGCCTTCATCAGGTTGCGGTCTGCGACGGATCCCACGCTGACCGTGTGAACGGTGTATCCCTTGTCGATGGCAATCTTCACTTTGGCCAACACGTACGTACAATTTGAGTCTGTGGTTGTGTAATCCGCGGCCCCGTCTCCGTTGTAGTCAAACATCGTGTTCCAGTTCCAACCCGATGGCAGGGCCGAACTGTCGCCAGAATCAATCGTGTTCGCTTGTCCGTCCGTCATCAGGATGATCGCGGGTCGCGAGCCGTCCCGTTTGTAGGTGTCCAACATTGCGATCGCGTCCTTCATGCCACCCCCCATATTCGTGGCGTCGCTGTAGTAGGCCGCTTGCTTGTACTGCATCAGCTTCGCAATCGTGGCATAATCGTTGGTGATAGGATTTGCGGCGATATTGATTAACGGAAACAATGGATTCGAATCGTTCAGGGTCGTTTCCATCCGGTGATTGGTATCGTAGCTGACCATCCCCAACTCATCGTCAAACCCCAATTGCGTCAGGTAGTCACACAGCATTTGATGTCCGTCTTTGCACGCTTGAAACGGATAGTGGCGTGTTTTCCACAAATCTTTGTTTACCGAGTGCTCAGGATAGCTTTTCATGATGTAACAGAGGTAAGTCATGCCTCCGTACATATCCTGGTACCCATAGTTGGGCAGTGCCGTACTGGTTTGCACGTAGCTGACATATCCTGACCAGCTACCACCGCTGTAGGGATAGTTGTTGTTTGTCAAACCGTATTTTGCCATCACGCTGGTTGCCGAGTATGTGTGCGTTGGCAGTACCACCGTTTGCGAAGTGCTGCCAACTTTGTAAGCGGTGATGGCAACTGACGAGATTCGCTTGCCCGAGTTGCCGCCGGTTCCGGAATAGGTTCCGGTTTTGGTCGTCGTACCACTGATGCTGAACGTTTGAGTGGCGTTATTGGTGAACGTCAGCACGACGCTTTTCATCCCGGTTGTATTGGTAATTGCGACGCTGGTTCCCTTGAACGTGACTGTCCCTGTTACGCTGGAGCTGGTTTGAGCTTGCGAAAAGTATTGAGGCGTATAGGGGAGAGTTCCCAGCGTCAACGGTTGCAAGTCGCTCCAGACCATGGCCAGACCGTCCTCGATCTGGCTTTGCGTCAAACCCGTGGCGACTTCGTCTGTGAAATAGCTATCGAAATTCATGGAGCGCGAGAAATCCTGTACGATGACCATGTCGCGTGGGTCAACGAAGGCGACAGCGTCGGTACGGATCGTGGTTCCGCTGGTGGCAAACAATGACGGCACTTTGCCGTCTGGAGCCGACGTATTGGCCCCGTCGCGACGGGCGCTGACTTTGACGACATTCGTCTGACTGGCACCCGCAGTCCAGTCGATTTTGTAGGTCTTTGACGAGCTGTCGTAGTAGCGGCGACCAAACGACACGTCGGTCGAAGCGACGTAAACATTGTTCATCTGCGCAACCGCGGCTGCCTTAATTCTGGCTTGGGACTGGGCGTAGGCAAAAACGTCGCCTGGTTGATTCCCTGCATTTGCCAAAGCATTGGTGATTTCCATCGCTCCTGCCAACGAAGCGGAATCGACGGCGGCTTGCATCTGGGATTTCGTCAATGCAGCAACGCCGATGTCGACGGCCAGCGCTGTGATGGCCAGGGCGGCGATCATGCAGATGGCACCGACCACCAGAAAGACCCCGCGTCGCGTCGGAGACATCTCCGACCATGTGGTAGGAAGCTTTTTGAAATAACAACGCATGAGGAACATCCTTCAAGGGCGGCAAACCGGTCGCCAACGGCCACTACGGGGTGGATGATATTCGGTAAAAACAGCAGAAAAACTGGTTGCAGACGATGGACCAAGACGCGACAGATAAGCGGATCTGCTACTGCACCATGGTGTTTTTCCCTTTCCGATAGACGACCGACGCGTTGATCGTGTTCTTGGTAGTCGGGTAAAACGTCACTGAGCAGATCGCAGAAAAGGGGACGCTGGCCTGGATCTTGAACATCTGCAGATTGTTATTGGGATCGCCCAAGTCGAATGCCGTTCCGGAGGCCGTGCCATCCGCGTGAGTGATCGTGATCGTGACTTTGCTGCCATCGATCTTTTCCGCGGTCAGGAAATTTCGAATGTCTTGAATCACTTTTTGGTTGATCGTTTGTCCCGATTGCAATCTGCTGGAGTAGTCCATCGAGGCCAATCGCCCTGCTTCACGCAGGGCCGTCGTCAGCGTCTGAGCCGACACGATCTGCATCCCTGTTTGAATCGTCCCCATCGCCAGAGTGATGAAGACTGGAAGCACAAATGCCATTTCCACGGTGGCCGCACCGCTCCGCTTCGTCGAACGAGTTTTCGCTCGCGGTGTGGGACCGGCAGTGGCTGATTCGGAACGCATTTTGAGATCCTTGGACACTTGTCCAATCAGTTATTCATGTCGTAATACGGACTGTCCGGTCACGGTGGCATTCTTAACCCAGAATGGCGGCATCAGCGCCACTTGGTTGTAGGGAACCGTCACTTGCACGATATACAGGTGCCCCTGCTCGATGGTCGATAGTTCGACATTGGGCAGAGTGCTGTAGTTAATCGTTGACGCGTTCATGTTGGGCGTGTCAAAGACACCGGCATCGCGGATCAGAACTGTCGCGGCACCTGGTTTAATTGCCGTATTCACGATCTGCAGGACCTGAGCTTGAACCTGGGCCGTGGTGATGCCATCTGTGCTGCCGTAGCGAGCGCCACTTTTCGCGGCGGCCTTCAGCATGTGCGAAACAAACAGGACATGCCCGAATTCCATCAGCGCCGCGAGGAACATGATGAAAATAGGCAACGTCAACGCGACTTCAACCGCGGTGGATCCACGTCGGCGCGTACTGCGATTCGAATTGTGTTTATATATGCTTATCATAGTTCCCGTCCCTGGGTCAGCCACGGCAAGGGGATGCGGTGCTCCGTCTGACCACCAGAAACTTAGTTCGCGTTTTCGGTCGTGCTGACCAAATTTTAGAAGATTTGGAAATTTTTCCGTCTTGTGGTCGGCACACGAAAATAGACCGGAACGGGTTCCAATTCGTGCGCTGGTAGCGGTCAGAAGGGCAAAGAGTCAGAATCTTGCCCAATGGACACACAAGGAGCCTTGCTTTGACCAATTGGCAGTCCCCGACTCGGCGCGCGTTTCTCGGTCACTACGCTGGCGGCCTCGGCGGCCTCGCCTTCGCTCACTTACTTAGTAGCGCAGCGCATTCGGAAACACGCACGCCGGGCTGGTCGGCAGTGACCGGTCGGCCGCGCGCCAAAGCGGTCATTTGTCTGTTTCAGCATGGTGGCCCCAGTCAAATGGACTTGTTTGATCCGAAGCCCGAACTTCAAAAGTGGCACGGCAAGCCCTATCCCGGAGGGAATCTGGAAGTTCATTTTGAAAAACAACAGGGAAATGTCCTCGGCAGTCCATTCAAGTTCTCGAAGCACGGCAAATCGGGAATGGAGCTTTGCGAACTGCTTCCTCACACGGGACAGATCGCCGACGACATCTGCCTTGTCCGTTCGATGAATACGGAATCGGTTGATCACGAGTCCGCATTGCGATTGATCCACAGCGGCAAATTCCTGGCGGGCATGCCTGCATGGGGCGCGTGGGTCAATTATGCCCTGGGCAGCATGAATGAAAATCTTCCCGCGTACGTCGTCTTGGGCGACCCCGGTGGCTTACCGGTCGATGGAGAGCGAAACTGGACTGCGGGGTTCTTGCCGGCTGTGTACCAGGGAACGCCATTTCGTTCCGGCCCATCCCCCGTTCTGAATCTCCAGTCACCATCGGGAACGTTGCCGCGGGCGAGACGAAATCAATTGGCGCTCCTGGAGGAACTCAATCGCGATCATTTGATTCGGCATCCTGAAAACGATGAGCTAGCCGCACGATTGGCGAACTTTGAAACGGCAGCGCGCATGCAAACGGCTGTCCCGGGCGCACTTGATCTGTCGGAAGAAACCGAGGCGACTCGAACTTTGTACGGCTTAGACAATCCCGCCAGTCAGGAATATGGGACGCGCTGCCTGTTGGCACGTCGCTTGATCGAGCGAGGAGTCCGATTCGTACAGATATTTCTCAACGGTCAGCCTTGGGATACACACAGCAAGAATGCCGAAAGCCTGAAGGGCCTTTGCGCGCGAACGGATCAACCGAGTGCCGCGCTTGTGCAGGATTTAAAGCAGCGAGGATTGCTGGATGACACCATTGTTCTCTGGACGGGTGAATTTGGCCGACTGCCCGTGTCCCAGGGAGCCGACGGTCGCGACCACAACCGTAAAGGATTTTCGCTCTGGCTTGCCGGAGGTGGATTCAAGCGGGGCAATGTCCATGGCGCCACCGACGAATGGGGCTACTCCGCGATTCAGGATGTCGTTACAGTTCATGATCTGCATGCGACGTTACTTAGTTCGCTTGGGATCGATCATCATCGATTGACCCATCCCCACGAGGGACGTGAGGCCAGCCTGACCGATGCTGAAGTCACCCATGCGCGAGTCGCCACGGAATTGCTGGCCTGAACGGACTGGCGAAATCGGCGGTACTCTGCCAAGATCGATGTCACACTTCTGACTTGATTCCAAATCAATCTCAATTCTCTCGGGGAGATATTCTTCATGGACCAAATTCCATTTGGGACCAATGATTTTGCCGAGAATCCCGAACCGCGCGTCCCCTGCGTTTTGCTGCTGGATGTTTCTGGGTCCATGGGTGGGCAGCCGATCAGCGAATTAAATGAGGGGCTGACCATCTACAAGGATGAGCTTGTTGCCGATTCGCTGGCGTCAAAGCGAGTGGAAGTCGCCGTTGTCACGTTTGGCGGCATGGTGCAGACGGCGTGTGACTTCACTACGGCCGATGCGTTTTATCCACCAAACCTGACGGCGACGGGGGATACGCCGATGGGAGCAGCGGTGAATCAGGCGGTCGACATGGTTCACGAACGAAAACAGATCTATCGCGCTAACGGAATCGCGTACTATCGCCCGTGGATCTTTTTGATCACCGATGGGGCTCCGACCGACGAATGGAAGTCCGCAGCTCAGCGTGTGATTGAGGGCGAAACGAGCAAGGCGTTCTCCTTCTTCGCTGTCGGTGTCGAGGGGGCCAATATGGACATCTTGAAGCAGCTTTCCAAACGAGAGCCATTGAAGCTGAAAGGGCTGCGATTTCGCGATCTCTTTCAGTGGCTGTCAAACTCGCAGCAGTCCGTTTCGCGATCGACTCCCGGTGAGGAGGTTCCTTTGCAGAATCCGACGACGCCAGACGGTTGGGCGGCTGTTTGATTGCGGTCCGATGGTTCGATCTTTGATGTCTGTCGAGGTTGAATGTCCAAATGATATGGAAGGTGCTCGCAAAAAGCGTTCAAGGGTTCAGCCACAAACGACTGGAAACTGTTTGTCAGGACGCCTGTCAGACTGCGGTTCACCATGTGGGTGGACTGCCTGTATTGGTGTTGACAGTGTCTGACGGGGCAGGCAGCGCTGAATACTCGGAGATCGGTTCCGAGACCGCTTGCCGTGCAGTCCAAGAGCTGATCGCTGACAAACTGAGAGATCAGACGGATCTCTTGCCTATCACGCGTGAAGAAGCCATTTCCTGGTACGAGCACGTCCAGGCCGAGATATTGCGAGAAGCGGAATCTCGCTCCGTTCCAATACGGCAATTGGCTTGCACGCTACTCGTCGCCGTGATCGGAGGGGCCGGCGCGGCATTCTGTCAGATTGGAGACGGTGCCATCGTTATTCGCGACCAAGGCGAATTGCGTCCTGTGTTCTGGCCGCAGTCGGGTGAATATGCCAACACGACGAACTTTGTCACGTCCTCTCGAATCGATCAGGATCTGATGTTTGAATGGCGTGCTGCGCCGATCGACGACGCGTCGATGTTTACGGACGGTTTGCAATCGGTCGCTCTGAACTATGCGACTCGCCAGGCTCATCAACCGTTCTTCACGCCCCTGTTAGACGCACTCCGGCAACATGAGGCTCCCGCCGAGCTGCTCGGACCGATGCAGTCGTTCCTGGAGTCGAAGAACCTGACCGACCGGACTGATGACGACTTGACGTTGGTTCTTGCCACGCGAATCAATTCGGTATGACCGACTATTTCGATTCACATGGGCATCTCGTCCGTCTGGGCAAGAAGCTAGGGTCAGGTGGCGAAGGAGCCGTCTTCGAAGTGCAAGGCGACGCGCGACTGGTCGCCAAAATCTATCACCGACCCGCAAAAGAAACTCAGGCCGAAAAGCTTGAGGCAATGACGTTGCTGGCCACGGAAGAGTTACTTCGTTTCGCGGCTCTCCCAATCGCCACGCTCTCGCAGATTCGATCAGGGCCGGTCGCCGGAATGGTGATGCCGCGAGTTCGGGATCAGGCTGAGATCCATACCCTGTATAGCCCGGCTCATCGGAAGACGCACTATCCGGAAAAAGATTGGGGCTTTCTGATTCATGTCGCCATGAACGTCGCGGCGGTCTTTGATTCTTTGCATGAGAAGTCGATTGTCATTGGCGACGTCAATCAAGGCAATGTGCTTGTTTCATCGCGCGGGACGGTCACGTTAATCGACTGCGATTCATTTCAGGTGTCGGCCAACGGCCGAGTCTATCCGTGCGAAGTAGGGGTGGCACACTTCACGCCGCCCGAATTGCAGGGGCAATCCTTTCACGGCACTGTCCGAACGGCGAATCACGACTTGTTCGGGTTGGCGATTCTGATTTTTCATCTCCTGTGCATGGGACGACATCCGTTTGCCGGCCGCTTCACTGGAATGGGAGAACCGCCACCACTCGAGAAAGCGATTGAGCAGTTTCGCTATGCCTACAGCCGCAACGTGAAAACAAACATGCTTCCCCCGCCGCAAACACTGATGGTTCCGGCCGTCATGCCAGCGCTCGCGGAGCTCTTCGAACGGGCCTTTACGAAGGGAAGTGAGCTTTCCGATGGGCGTCCGACAGCGACTGAATGGCATGCCGCTCTCCGTGACCTGAAATTGCAGCTTAAACCTTGCGCCGCCGATCTCGGCCACAAGTATCCCAATTACCTGGGAACGTGTCCCTGGTGTGCTCTAGAACGAGAAGGGGCGCCGAATCTGTTTGCCTCCGTCACGGCTCATCTTGTTGATCGGCGCGAGGGAGAACTGAACGCGAGTCTTGACCCGCTTTGGAAGCCGCTGCTGGACCTCCGGCAAGCGGCAATAGACTGTGTGCTGCAGAAGGTCTCGTTTCAAAACTTGCACGTCACGGCAAATCCGATTCCTGCCGAGATCGAACAGAACCAGTCCTTCGCCCTCTTGTTGGGGCGCTGCTTCCTCGGAATCGTGGCATTGCTCGCTGTGAGTTGGTGGATTCCACCGATGCTGTACATTGCCACGGTGTTGTCAATTGGATTCGGAATCTGGTGGTTCGTCTTGAATCGTTACTATGGGCTGCAACCCGAAATCGATCGTCGCGAGAGGCGGCTGAGGGAATCGATTGCGCAACTTCGCGTGCTGGAGTCCGCAGGGGCAACAGAACTGGATTCACTACGGTTGGCCGTTGAGCACGAGTTTCATCGCCTGGATCTGACGAAAGCGGAAATCGAAGGATTGCGTCCGCGATACCAGGCGGACCTTGATGCTCTCAATCTGCAGCGGGAACGCCGTCAATTGGACGCGTATCTGCAATCCCATCTCATTCGTTCAACGACGATCTCATTTGTGAACGACTGGCAGAAATCGACTCTGGAATCGTTCGGGATCGAGACTGCCTATGACCTGAACGAGATCCGGTTGGCAAATATCAACGGTCTCAGCCAAATCGCGAGGTCGGCCCTGCTCGATTGGAAAGCGGCGATTCAGAAAAAGTTCAAATTCCGCCCGCGCGAGAAGATTCCCAATGTCGATCGCAATACGATCCTGGCGCGCTACCTGCGGCAACGGGAAGATCAGGAACAGGCTTTGATGAGCGGCCGATCATCTCTCGAACTGCTCTACAACCAATTGCAGGAAGTCCGCTCTCGCTATCAGCAGCGATTGGATATTGCCGCTCAGAAAGCGAAGCAGGCAGAAGCCGACGTGCTGTCGCTGCCTGAATGAGATGGCTGACCGACGACATGCGGTTCAGCCTGCTTTCGCAAATCTTTCGTATAACTTCGAATATGCTCCCGCAGCAGCGACCAGTTCCGAGTGAGTGCCGCGCTCGATGAGGTGCCCGTGGTCGAGCACCAGCACCTGATCCGCATGCCGGATCGTGCTGAGCCGATGTGCGACCACGAAACTGGTGCGCCCAGATAACAGCACGTTTAGAGCACGTTGCAGGCGAACCTCGGTCTGCGGATCAATGCTGCTGGTGGCTTCGTCCAGGATTAACAGTCGGGGATCGGCCAGCAGTGCGCGTGCAAAGCAGACCATCTGCCGCTCGCCCTGTGACAATTGGCCACCACGTTCGCCAACAGGAGTGTCAAAACCTTGTGGTAACGATTCCATCAGATCGAGACAGTCCAGCCGCCGACAAACTCGCAGCAGTTCTTCCTTTGTTGCGCCGGGTTTGGCGAAGCGAATATTGTCTGCCACGGTCCCCATGAACAAGAAGTTCTGTTGCAGAACCAGGCCGAATTGCGTGTGCAGGGATTTCGTTCGCAGCCGGTTCAGATCCTGGCCATCGATCAAAACTCGGCCTGTCGTTGGCAGGTAAAACTTGGCCAGCAAGTTGATGATCGAAGTCTTGCCGCTTCCTGTGTGTCCTACCAAGGCTATCGTTTGACCCGGCTGAGCTACGAAGCTGATCTTGTGTAAGACCGGGCGGCCAGGGTCGTACGCGAACGACACCTCATCGAATTCGACTTTTCCTTCTAGACGCAAGATTGGCAATGCGTCTGGTGCATCCTGCCACTCAGGTTGACGATCCAACAGCGAGAACAACCGTTCGGCCCCGGCCATCGCGGTCATCGCCTGGTTGTACTGGTTCCCCAGAATCGTGAGTGGCGCGAAAAAAACATTCGCCATGAAAAAGAAGCCGACCAACTCACCGACGTCCGTCGCGTTGCCTGAGTTCAGCACGCGCCAACCGCCGATCACAAGCAGCAAGCCCACGAACACTTGCGTATTCAACTCGACAAGGGGGAGGAACAACCCGTGGGTTCTCATCACTGCTGTGTTGTAACGTGAATGATCAGTCACAAGCTGGTGAAACAGGCGGGCGTTCTCTTGCTGGCGAACAAATCCTTGCGTGACGCGAATGCCGATCACTGATTCCACAAGCGTCGCAGTCACTCGGCTGAAGGATTCTCGCATCTGTCGTAACAGCACACTCAATTTACGATGAAAGTACCGATTGATTCCCCACAGAATCGGAGCCATTCCCAGAACTAACAAAAACAGCACTGGATCCAGCCAGATCATGAATCCGGCCGCGACCCCCATTTGTCCGACGGCCACCAGGCTGACGAACAGGACTTCCTGAACGCCGATCCGCACGTCTTCGATATCGGAAATCATCCGGCTGATGATCCGTCCGACTTTTGTCTTGTGGAAGTAGCTCATTGGCATCGTCTGCAGATGAGCGAAGATGGCATTTCGCAAGTCGAAGACGACGGCTTCGCCTAGCTCCAATGCGTAGCGCTGGCGGAAGTGCATTGTCACTTGAGTGAAGAGTGCCAGGAACGCGAACGCGACGGCTCCCCAAATGACTCCGTTCACATCGCTGCGCTGGATCGGCCCATCGATCACCGCGGCCAGCACCCACGACAGAGCCGGAAGCTGAATCGCTCTGAACACAACGGCGACAAGTAGCCAGTTACGCTGTCGAGCGTATGGCTTCATAAATTCCATCAGTCGCGCGATCAGGCGAAAATCGAGTGGCCGGGAATCGACGTGGTCCTCGTGCTGCCCGAGTTTTGTGAGTGCTGTCGCCTGAACCGTCTGCGCCATCGGGCCATCAATCCTTAATTGTCGAAGGTCTAGCCGTGCATCTTACACGGCAATGGGGCGTGCGAGAATGATCCCAACGAATTCGAAAGCGAGTCGACAACAAATCGAGTTGGAGTTGAGTTACCGGCCGCCACTGGAGACGATAGAGTCGCAAGGTAAGATTCAATCACCGGCGGAGAAATAATTGTGATGTTTGATGATATCCGAAGAAGCCTGTCAGGCATTGTCTGTCTGATGCTTGTTGCGTTCGGACTCCATGCGGCGGATGTTCGCGCGGCAGAGTTTGATGCTGATGCCCTGCAGAAGCTTCAACCCAAGCTACAGGAATTTGTAGACAAGAACGTTGTTGCCGGTGCCGTAGTTGCCGTAGGAACGCATCGCGGTTTGGAATTGGTCGAGGTCGCCGGATACCAGAACCTTTCGCAAAAGCTGCCGATGCGGCCTGACGCGATGTTTCGCATCGCCTCGATGACAAAACCAGTCACCGCGCTGGCTATCATGATCCTTGTCGACGAAGGGAAAGTGTCGGTCGACGACGCGGTCGAAAAGCATCTGCCCGAATTCAAAGGTCAGATGATCTTGACCGCGGCAGACAAAGAGACTGGTGCGATCACGCTGAAGAAGCCATCGCGAGCAATCACCATCCGTGATCTGCTGACCCACACCTCGGGACTTCCGGGAGGATTTCCTGATGGAATTGCTGACCTTTACTTCAAGCGACAACTTACGTTGGGGGAAGCGGTCGCCATCAGTTCGCAACGCCCACTGGATTTCGAGCCTGGGACGAAGTGGTCTTACTGCAATGCCGGAATCGATACGCTGGGGCGAATCGTCGAAGTGGTCTCGAAATCATCATACGAGGACTTCCTGCAAAATCGCATCTTTGAACCGCTGGGGATGTGGGATACCACGTTTTACCCCACCGACAACCAACTGACGCGCCTGGCAGGACTATACGACATCAAGGAAGGCAAACTGCACGATGTTGGCTTCCAGTTACTCGGTCCCACGAAAAGCGCAAAGCATCCCATTCCTGCGGGCGGCCTTTATTCGACCGTCGAAGATCTTGGCAGGCTGTATCAGGTGATGTTGCTTCGCGGCGCGATCGGCGAGTTGAGAATCGTGTCAGAAAAGAGTGTCGCGGAAATGACCAAAGATCAGGTGCCTGGTTTGACTGCAGGCTTTACTCCCAATATTGGCATGGGGCTTGGCTGGCAGGTGACTCGTCAGCCCAACGGCGTTCACGCGATGCTGTCGTCCGGAACGTTTGGCCATGGTGGTGCCTTCGGGACACAAGGTTGGATCGATCCCGAAAAGGATCTGTTTGTGATCTTGTTGATTCAACGCCTTGGGATAGCGAATGCCGATGCTTCTGACATTCGTCGGGAAGTACAGCAGCTCATCGTTGATGCGATTGAGTAAACTTCCACCCGGAATGAGGTGTTGCAGCGGTACAGTGATTAATTGGGTGGAGCATTTATCAGATGCTGAATCGTTTTGTTTCGATCGTCTCTCATTTCGGCTTTGGGCTGATAATCAGCTTGAACTTGGCTCATGCTGCAGATGGGCCTGATTATGGCCGCGTCGTGCGGCCGATCTTGTCGCAGTTTTGCTTCAAATGTCACGGCCCGGACGAGACGAAGCGAGAGGCGGATCTGCGGCTGGACCTTCGTGAAGAAGCGATCAAGCCAGCCAGTTCCGGAGAACGGCCGATTGTTCCCACTGAACCCGCGGCTAGCGAACTGATCCGACGCATTCTTTCGACAGATGGCGATTTACAGATGCCGCCGCCCTCGGCGAAGGCCGTGCTTTCGGAAGCTCAAAAGAAGACATTGCAAGACTGGGTGGCGGCCGGTGCGGAATACAAGCCGCATTGGTCATTCGTTCCACCCATGCGACCAGTTCTCCCTTCAGTCTCACAACGAAGCTGGCCTCGCAACGGTATCGATACGTTGATTCTGTCGAAGCTGGAGTCGGAACATCTCGCGCCATCACCTGAGGCGGACCGCACGGCGCTGATTCGTCGCGTTTCCTTTGACCTGATCGGTCTGCCTCCGTCACCTGAAGAAGCGGACGAATTCCTGGATGACCCGGCACCCGACGCCTACGAGAAACTTGTCGACCGCCTGTTGGCGTCACCTCACTATGGTGAGCGTTGGGGACGGCGCTGGCTGGATCTGGCTCGTTACGCCGACAGCAATGGCTACGAAAAAGACCGGACTCGATCAATCTGGCCGTATCGCGACTGGGTGATCAAGGCGTTGAATGCGAACATGCCGTTCGATCAGTTCTCAATCGAGCAATTGGCGGGCGACATGTTGCCTGCGGCGACGCAGGATCAACTCATCGCAACCGGCTTTCATCGCAATACGATGTTGAACGAAGAAGGGGGCATCGATCCGCTGGAGTTTCGTTTCTACGCCATGACCGATCGCGTTGCCACGACGGCGACTGTCTGGCTGGGGCTGACGTTGGGATGTGCTCAGTGTCATACGCACAAGTACGACCCGATCACGCACCGTGACTACTACAGTTTCTTTGCACTCTTGAACAACGCGGACGAGCCAGAAATCGATGTAGTTCAATCCGACATTCAATCCAAGCGGCAGGAACTGGAACGAAGAATCGCCTTGCTTCAGGCGGATCTTCCCAATCGGTTTCCGTTGCCTGATGAATTCGTCTGGTCAGTTGCCAAGCCAACGACGGCAAAATCAGCGAACGGCGCGACTCTCGAGACACAGGCAGACGGGGCCGTCTTTGTTTCAGGTCCAACGCCTGAGACAGACACGTACCAAATCGACCTCGAAAGCGACCTTTCCGATGTGATTGCCGTCCGACTCGAGGCACTCAGCGATCCAAAGCTTCCCAGTAAAGGCCCCGGCCGTACCCCACATGGGAATTTTGTGCTTGGTGAGTTCACCGCCGATGTCCAGACGCCGGGTGCATCCGGTGAATCGCAGCGATTGAAGTTCAGCCGCGCGTCCGCTGATTTTGCGCAAGAGAATTTCCCAGTTGAGAAGGCCATCGACGGAGACGCAAAGACGAGTGGCTGGGCAATTCAGGGCCCTGGAGAATGGAACGTCACTCGCACAGCAGTCTTTATGGTAGAGCAACCAGTCGTCACCCAAGGCAAGCTGATGCGCTGGACGTTTCGATTGGAGCAGCAATTTGGCAAACAGCACACAATTGGCAAATTCCGCATCAGCCTTGGTCGCCGCAACCCGACCGATGCAGGTAGCGAAGGTGAGCGCAGGTTGGCCCACCGCAATCGCAAATTCAGTGAATGGCAGGCAACAGAAAAGAACAAGGTCGTGGAATGGATGGCCTTAAAGCCGACTGCGGCATCTGCTGATTTGCCAATGCTGACGATCCAGGATGACGATTCAATTCTGGTTAGCGGCGACATGTCCAAACGAGATCTCTACAACGTCAAGTTTGCCCCCGCTTCCAGTCGATCCTCTAGCAATTCAAAGGCGGCTTGGACAGCGTTGCGAATTGAAGCCTTGCCGGATCCTTCGCTCCCCAAAAATGGTCCTGGCCGCGTCTACTATGAGGGACCGTTTGGTGATTTCTTCCTCAGCGAAATCACATTGCGAGCCAATGGCCAAGCAGTGAAACTGACTAACCCTTCGCAGAGCTTTGCGAACGGTGGCAACACGGCTGCGATGGCGCTAGATGGCAATCAACAGACTGGTTGGTCGATCAGTGGTGGGCAAGGCAAATCACATGTCGCGGTATTCCGCTTCGAGCAGCCGATCGATCGCGACGCTCAATTCGTTTTGTCGATGTTGTTTGAAAGATACTACGCTGCAGGGCTGGGGCGGTTTCGCGTTTCGGTTACAGACGATTCCGGTTCGGTCGAGGCCAGTTCGTTTCCCCTGCAGCTTGAGCCTTTGCTACTGTCACTCCGGAGGTCGCCGAGCAGCAATGTGTCGAGCGACGCAAACTCCGTCCTGCTTAAGCAATTCTGCGAAGTTGCTCCTGAGTTAGCCGGCGAGCGGCAAGCTATTGCGAGTTTGCGTGGGCAACTCGCGGCCTATCCCTCTACGCTCGTTTTCAAAGAACGCCCATCCAGCAACCCGCGCGCAACTCATCGATATCATCGCGGCGAATTCTTGCAGCCTAAGGAGTTGGTTGAGCCGGCGATGCTGTCGGCGCTTCCTGAGTTGCCGAAAGGCCAAGCGGTTGATCGACTGACATTGGCCCGGTGGCTGGTGAGTCCCGACAATCCGCTGGGGGCTCGAGTGACCGTGAATCGCGAGTGGATGGCGTTCTTCGGTCGTGGCATTGTTCGGACCGTCGACGACTTCGGCAGTCAGGGAGCCAGCCCGACTCACGCCGCGCTATTGGACTGGCTCGCTGTGGAACTTGGCGGGTCCAAGCAAGCGCCGACAAATGTTGCCCCATGGGACATGAAACGTCTCCATCGACTGATCGTGACCAGTGCCGCGTACCGGCAATCTTCGCGAGTTACCCCGGAACTGCTGGCAAAAGATGCACCGAACGAATCGCTTGCTCGTGGACCTCGGTCGCGTCTGGAAGCCGAAATCGTGCGCGATGCGGCTCTGCAAGCGAGTGGGCTGCTCTCGCACAAAATGCTTGGGCCCAGCGTATTTCCCACTCAACCATCCAGTGTCACAACCGAGGGGACTTACGGCGGGCTCGCGTGGAACCTGAGTCCAGGCGAAGATCGCTACCGGCGGACGCTATATACGTTCAGCAAGCGCACTGCCCCGTTTGCCATGAGTCTGACATTTGACGGTCCCAGCGGCGAAGCGTGTATCGCCCGTCGTGAAGTGACGAACACTCCACTGCAGGCGCTGACCTTGTTAAACGATACGGTCTTCGTCGAAGCAGCGCAATCGCTGGGAAGTGAGTTCAGCGGTCGAAGTGGCGATATTGACGACCGATTGACCTCGCTGTTTCGTCGGTGTTTGACGCGGCCTCCTGTGGAGGAAGAGTTAGCGGCGCTGAAGCAGTTCTATCAGAAGCAGCATTCGTATTTGGAAGCGGGGGCCGTTGACGCGAAAGCGATTGCTGGTCCAGGAACCGAGAACTTCAAAGACCGCGCCATGTGGACTCTGGTGGCGCGCGCCATTTTGAATCTCGACGAAGCTGTAACTAAGAATTGATCCGCAGACAAAGCGCCTTAACGCGAGGTTGATATGAATCCTATTCTGTCAAATTGCACGAGTCTGGCCCGTCGCCATTTCTTTCGTGAGTGCCAACTGGGCGTCGGCAAGATGGCTCTGGCGTCGTTGCTGACATCGGCGACGTCGCAATCAAGCCGCGCCGCGGTACCGGTTGCTGAGACTTCGTTAATTCCGCGCCAGCCTCATTATGGATCCAAGGCGAAAGCGGTCATTCACCTGTTCATGGCCGGTGCCCCCAGCCAGCTTGATCTATTCGACTACAAGCCAAAACTGGCCCAGTTTGAAGGCAAGCCGATTCCTCCTGAGGTAATCGGGGGGCAGCGATACGCTTTCATCAGGCCAGATGCCAACTGCCTTGGACCGCAGTTCAAATTTGCGAAGCACGGCGAGAGTGGAGCCGAGCTATCCGAGATGCTGCCCCATCTGGCCAAGATTGTCGACGACATCGCGATTGTGAAATCGGTTCATACCGATCAATTCAATCACGCGCCGGCGCAAATCTTCTTTAACACAGGATTCTCCCAGCCGGGGCGACCCTGCCTGGGCTCGTGGGTCACCTACGGTTTGGGTTCTGAAGCAGACGATCTGCCGGCATTTGTCGTCATGTCGACCGGCTCGGGGGTCAGTGGCGGTGCTGCGAACTGGTCCAGCGGATTCTTGCCGACAGTCTTCTCAGGGGTGCGATTGCGCAACCAGGGCGACCCCATTCTCGATGTTTCCAGTCCCGCCGGGATTGATGCGCGACTGCAGCGCGAGTCGCTGGATTTGATTGGAACACTCAATCGACGTCGTCTGGAACTGGAAGGGGATCCCGAGATCGCGACGCGCATTGCCAGCTACGAAATGGCATACCGGCTGCAAACGTCCGCGCCCGAATTGATGGACCTGAAGAGTGAATCGAAAGAGACTCTAGAGATGTACGGCTGCAACCCTGACGTCCCGTCATTTGCTCGTGCGTGCCTGCTGGCTCGGCGAATGATCGAGCGAGGTGTCCGCTTCGTCAACATCTACAACGAAGGTTGGGACGCACACTCTGATGTTGTGGGGAACCTGAAGAACAACTGCGGAAAAACAGACCAGGCCTCGGCGGCGCTCGTGACAGACCTGAAACGCCGCGGCCTGTTGGATGAAACACTCGTCGTCTGGGGCGGCGAATTCGGTCGCACACCGATGGTCGAAAACAACACGGCGCTTGGTCGTAGCTTGGGACGGGATCACCATCCGCAGGCCTATACGATGTGGATGGCGGGGGGCGGAATCCGGCGCGGGGTGGTCTATGGATCCACGGATGATCTCGGATTTCATGTTGTCGACAACCCCGTTCACATCCATGATTTGCAGGCCACAATTCTGCATTTGTTGGGATTCGATCATGAACGATTAACCTATTTCCATGCGGGGCGCCAATTCCGTTTAACTGATGTCCACGGACATGTCGTTCACGACATTCTGGCCTGATTGGCAAAGGTCGATCCATACGAACGACGTCATCGTCGGCACAATCGCGACAGTCATCTCAATCCATCCTGAGAAAAGTCGTGTTGTCGGAACGCCACCAATGTTGCGATTGGACAACACATCAAGTGTGACCTAGGTTTCAGGATGCGGATCGAGTCTCCAATAGGATCTCGCGGGCCGCACTATCACTGGTCGCACTTCGGGCGGAAACGATGGCAACCGACTTTTTTGACCTCAGTCAAAGTGGTCCACTGGATCGCGGTTCGCTGCCGGCCGACTCGACGTCCGTCTCTGATTCGGGCCCATTGCCGATTCCTCCGGCGCATCAAGGGACTTTGCTACTGCCGTTGTGTCTTCCATCGATCGCCCTCGGCATGGTTGCAGTCGTGTTGGGGACATGGCTGTTCAAATCACCCAGTGCGTCGCTGTTTACTTTTGCTGGATGTCTGTCGGGCTTGCTGATCACTATCGCATTATTCCGACGGCAGGAAGCGGCTGCCATTGCGATGTTGAACAGACCGGATGTGCGTAACGCTGGTTTGGACTCCACCGGCGTCTTCAGGTCGCTGCTGGGCGAACTAATCCATCGCGTGGAACGCCACGAGTCGAAATTCCGTGAGCTAACGGATCAACGAGCACGTCTGGAAGCACGAACCCACTTACTTAAAACACAAGTTCGGCGGCTGATTCATACGCTGGATCTTGTCGAACAGCCCGTCTTTCTGCTGGACTCGGGAAACACGCTGGTTTATCGCAACGCCGCCGCGACGACGCTACTGAACGCTGTCACGGGTAACGCGGAGATCCCTGCCGCCTCGGCATGGGATTCGATGGCCAGTCTCAAATCGCTGGTCGAATCCGTTCGCAGCAGGTCGGCTGCTGCCGATAAGCGAACTGCGGAACTGGAATTGAAGTGCTCAGGCGAATTAGTCACCTATCGTGCCGAAGCGGCTAATTTGTACGATGATGACGGTCGCCAGACTTCTGTCTCGATCGTGCTGTCCGACATCAGAGAGCAAGTCCTGGAGACAGCGAAACAGGCTCAGTTCGTTTCGTCGGTCAGTCACGAATTGAAGACGCCGCTGGCGAGCATTCGAGCCTACACCGAACTGCTGATGGACGATGTTGACGATCCAGACGAACGACTGGAACTGCTGCAGTTCATTGATGAACAAGTCGATCGCTTGACACGTCTAGTCAATAATCTCCTGAACTTCGCCCGCGTTGAAAGTGGCGTAATCAAAGTTCAGCGGGAAGATGTCGATGTCAATCGAATCGCACGAAAGGCACTGGAAGTCGTTGCCACAGCCGCTAAAGAGAAGCAGATTGCGATCGTCGATGAACTGAGTGATCTGTATCTGCCTGCGCATCTGGACGTGGACCTGTTCGGCCAAGCCATCATCAATCTGCTTTCGAACGCAGTCAAATACACACCGAAGGGTGGTCAGATTCGACTTCGAACAAGAATGCAGGACACCGAAGCTGTTATCGAAGTTCAAGACAATGGCATGGGTATCCCCGTCGATGCGTTGCCGCGATTGTTTGAGCGCTTCTATCGCGTTCCCCAAAATTCAAAGGCAGCGCCGGGAACGGGACTGGGTTTGGCACTCGTGAAATACATCGTCACCAATATTCATGATGGGGCGATTTCCGCCGCATCGCAGGTTCATCAAGGCAGTGTCTTTTCGATCCGAATTCCATTGGGTCATCGGGGCCGTGGAAGCCGCGCTTCACAAATGCAGAAAGCGGTCAACTAATTTACTTTGTCGATGTCACCTGGCCCAGAGACAATTGTAACTCGATGGCGTTGTCTCATTCCCATTCAGGAAATTCATCATGTCTCCTCGCATTATCGTTTGTGACGATGAACCACACATCGTTCGTGCCATTTCTCTGAAGTTCTCGCGTGCAGGATTTGATGTGCACGGAGCTGCCGATGCGGAGGCGTGCTGGGAGTTGCTGCTAAAGCATCCACCCGCTTTGTTGATTACCGACTATACTATGCCGGGGATGAATGGTGCCCAACTGGTGCGCCGAATCCGGGAGAGCAAATCGCTAGCCGATCTGCCCGTGATCATGTTGACAGCTCGGGGATTTGAGCTTGCCGAACAGTCCGGGGAACTGAATGGTCTGGACTTGTCTGCCATTGTGAATAAGCCATTCAGCCCGCGCGAGTTGGTTGTCAAAGCGTATGAAGTCCTGGGTTACGAGGCTGAACCGTCCACAGCGGCGTATCGCGACAGCTACTCTTCCATCTGATCACTAATGCAGATCACCACTGAAACATTTGGCGATGTCGTTGTCGTCCATACGCCGGACGACTTGATGGAAGAGACCGCGCGCCTGCTGTCTGAGGCGGTTGAGGGGCATCTTCACAAGGGAAGTTCCGCGATCGTGCTGCAGATGGACCGTACAGATGCCTTTGACAGCGTCGGATTGACGGCAATCGTTAATTTGCAGGATCAAGCTCGCCAGGCCGGGGGGGCCGTCAAGATCAGCGGGTTGCCGGACTTGGGCCGCAAGATTTTCGAAGTGACACGACTGGATCAGCGATTTGATCTCTTCGATTCAGTCATCGATGCCGTAGCGAGTTTCCGCTGATGTCCGTAGCCACACTCACACCGCTTCGTTCGCCGTTGCTGTCACGTCCGAGACTTGGCGATCTGCTCGTTCGTCGAGGTTTTCTGACAGCCGAACAACTTCAAGAAGCATTGCGCGTTCAAACTGAAGGTGGTCAAACCAAGTTGCTGGGCGAGCTGCTGGTCGCTCGCGAATACTGCACCGAAGAACAGATTCTAGAATGCCTGGCCGTTGAATTCCAGATTCCATTCGTTCGCCTTGATCCTCGTCTGTTCGATCCAAAAGTCGTCGAACTGCTGCCGCGAGAATTTATCGAAAAGCATGTTGTTCTGCCTTTGTTCAAAGTGCGGAACACGCTGACGGTCGCGGTGGCCGAACCCTCGGATGTCTTCTTGCTGGATCGCTTGAAAGCGGTTTCTCGCTGCGAAGTCCAACTGGCGATTGCTTCGGCCAGGGATATCCGCCGCACCCTGCAAACGTATCTACCTGACACGCAGGTCTTCGTTATCGATAACGTTGTCGACGACGTGCAGGGCGACGCCATCGAACTGATCGAAGAATCGATCGACGATATCGTCAATTCCACGACATTGGCCGGCCAAAGCCCGATCATTCGACTGGTGAACTATGTAATTTACACGGCCGTGAAAGAGGGGGCCAGTGATATTCACATCGAGCCCACCGAACGCCAGATGCGAGTTCGATTTCGAGTCGACGGAGCATTGCAGAAGGCTCTCGAATTGCCAGGCCATATCGCGCCCGCGATTGCCAGTCGAATCAAGACCATGGCATCGTTGGATATCAGCGAGACGCATCTGCCTCAGGATGGCCGCATCCATGTGATGATGGAGGGTCGCTCTGTCGATTTATGTGTCAGCACTTTGCCACTCACGCATGGCGAAAAAACAGTTATCCGCATCCTCGACAACCGCAACATCCCGTTGTCGCTGACTCAACTCGGCTTCAGTTGCGAGAATCTGGAGCGATTCCAGCAAAGTATCAATCGTCCCAGCGGAGTCGTACTGGTGACGGGGCCGACAGGCAGCGGCAAAAGCACAACTTTGTATGCAGCGCTCAACACGGTGAGCACGATTGAAAAGAATATCTGCACCGTCGAAGATCCCGTCGAATTCCAGATGCAACTCGTCAATCAGTTTCAAGTCAACGAACGAGCTGGACTGACATTCGCAAGTGTGCTTCGCAGCCTCCTGCGCCAGGATCCTGATGTCTTGATGGTCGGTGAAATGCGCGATGCGGAAACGGCCAGGATTGCGATCCAGGCGGCGCTCACAGGGCATTTGGTGTTTAGTGCGCTGCACACGAACGACGCCTGCAGTGCCGTCATTCGACTGGCCAATATGGGCTTGGAAGGTTACTTGATCAGTTCGTCACTGAATGCTGTGCTGGCCCAGCGCTTGTGTCGCCGAATCTGCGCGAAGTGCAAAGAGTCCTACGAGCCATCACGCGCGATGAGGACAATCGTACAGCAGATGGGACTCGACATCGACCATTTTTATCGCGGGGCTGGATGTACCCGCTGCCGAAATACCGGTTACACCGGCCGCATCGCGATCCACGAACTACTAGTCGTGGATGAAGCACTGCGTGAGACCATTAATGTGAGTGCGACGCTTCAATCGGTGACCGATCACGCGAAAAGAAGCGGGATGATTCCGCTTCGCTATGACGGTCTGCGGAAGGTAAAAGAAGGACTGACGACGATCGAGGAAGTGTTGCGAGCCACTGACGAGGGCTGGGTGCCAGTCAACGTCTCGAGTAAGGCCGCGACGGGACATGCGGTCGTGTGATCTGTGCGTGCTGCCTGCGCGATACTCTCTTACAGTCGCGTCACGGTTTCGTGCAGATTCAACAGTGCGCGAGCGACACTGGTCCACGCGGCCAGTTCGGTTTTGTCGATCATTGCTGGAAGTGGTGCCAGCCCTGTTCGTGGAAGTTGCTCGACGGCTGCAGCGTTCGCGCGGAACTCTTCCCGGTGCTTCGCCAGTAGTTTCTGCAGGATCGCCAGTTCATCGGCACTTGGGGAACGCGATACGGCACGGCGGAAGCTCCAAGTCAGACGAGCATCATCAGTCGAACCGCCGTCCTTCAAGATCATCGTTGCGAAGACACGTGCAGCTTCCACGTAAGTGGGATCATTGAGCAGAGCAAGCGCTTGTTGCGGCGTATTAGATCTCGGGCGATCGGCCGTACATTCCTCGCGACTTGGCGCATCGAACGTCATGAGTGACGGGTGCAAGAACGAACGTTGCCACCAAGTATAGAGCCCGCGACGATATTGCTGCTCGCCCTTGTCTGCCTCCCACGATCGACGTGGAAAGTTCAGGAACTCCCAATACCCATCCGGTTGGTAAGGCTTGTCGCTCTCGCCGCCGAGACGCAGTGACAGCAAGCCGCTAATGGCCAGCGAATTGTCGCGGATGAACTCCGCATCAAGTCGCATGCGATTTTGAGCAGACAGTAGTCGATTGAAGGGATCCTGCATTCGCGCCTGTTTGGTTTGGACTGAATTCTGACGATAGGCCCCTGAGGTCACCATCAGCTTGACCAGTTGCTTCACGTTCCAACCACTCTCGCGAAAATCCACCGCCAGCCAATCGAGTAGTTCGGGATGCGTCGGCCATTCTCCCTGACTGCCCGCGTCTTCCAGTGATTTCGACAATCCATTGCCGAAGAGTAGTCGCCATGTTCGGTTGACAAAGATACGACTGGGCAGCGGGTTGTCAGCCGTAACCATCCAGTTCGCCAGATCCAATCGACTTGGCCGTCGCTCTCCCGTGCCCAGCTTACCGAGGAATGACGGAATCGCCGGAGGTACCAGTTCGCCAGAGTCATCCTGCCAATTCCCACGCGGCAGGATCCGAACCATTCGAGGTGCGGCGGAAACGGTAATCAAACTGGCGGGGATATTCTTGGAATAGGTATCTCGCTGGCTGTTCCAATGTTGCACTTCGGCCCGCTGTAGTTGGAAGCGTGCCGATTGATCTTTCAAGAAACCGACTAACTGATTTGATTCGGCATCGGTCCGATCGGCAGATGACTTAGCGATTGTCGCTCGGACGGCCGGTGGAACCCATTGTGAGGAGGGTTTGTCCGCGGACGTTCCGCTGATTCGCAGGCGACCGATTCCATGCTGTGGATACTGCGATTTGAATTCTAAAGTCACGACGATTGACCCGCTGACAGCCTCGGCCAGTTCGAAGACTGCTTCGTGTGATTGGCCGGTCTGTGGCAAGATCGCCCAGCCGCTGCCCCCTTTGCCGTCGATCGCCGTGCCGATATCGTGTCCATTCTGAGAATGATCGGCGACGGCTTTCGCGATCTTCACCGCCACAGGCTTATCATTCTCGCCGGTTCGCAGAACCTTGAACTCGGTCAGTACGAAATTGCCGTTTGGTGCCTGCCCCGGTCCACGTGCGGGTAGTTCATCATCGGCGATCGCTTCCAGCTTGAGCCCCGTCAGCTTCTCGTCCGATTGGAAAGTGAACGTGAAGGCTTCTTGCGCGGCGACCTTTCCTTGTGACTTATAGCTACCGTCCTCTTGCTTGCGGAGTTGTGATTCACCGTCGACCTTGATGTCCGAAGCCTCCAGTGGCCGCCATGTCGATGCGGTCTTCAGTTCGTCATTCCAATCGGGTTTCGAAGAGACCAGTGCGGCGACGGCTGATTCCAATCGTTGTTGCGCCGCTGCCGCCTCTGAACTCATACGTGCCAATTCCTTTTCATCGTTTGCCGATGGCACCGGCATGCCGGGTTCGCGTCGACCGACGGCGGTCTCTTGCACGTCTGCGAAGAACGCTGCCATGCTGTAGAAGTCGCGTTGAGTGAACGGATCGTACTTGTGATCGTGGCACTCGGCGCAGCCCATCGTCGCGCCCAACCAGACGCTGGAGACGTTGCGAACGCGATCTGCCGAATACTTGGCGGTATATTCCTTGGCCTGCGCTCCCCCTTCTTCTGTAGTCTGTAGCAGGCGGTTGTAGCCCGAAGCCACTTTCTGCCAGGTTGTGGGAGAGGGGAGTAGATCTCCAGACAATTGTTCCACCGTGAAACGATCAAACGGCATATTCTGGTTGAATGCCTGAATGACATAGTCTCGGTATGGCGTGATGTCTCGCGGATTGTCACTGTGATAGCCCGCGGTATCGGCAAAGCGGACCAGATCAAGCCAGTAGAGCGCCATCCGTTCGCCGTAGTGAGGTGATTCGAGCAGCCGATCGACCAGTTTTTCGTAGGCATCCTGGCTGGTGTCAGCAACGAATTGATCGACTTGCTCGATCATCGGTGGCAGTCCGGTCAGATCGAAGGATAACCGCCGAATCAGTGTGACTCGATCTGCTTCCGGAGAGGGCTGCAATCCAGCTGCTCGCAGTCGTGACAAGACGAAGCGATCGATCTCGTTACGGCTGAATCCCGGCTCCGTCGCTTCAGGAGGTGTGGGCCGAACTGGCTTGATGAATGCCCAGTGCCCCTGCCATCGTGCTCCTTGCTCGATCCACTTTTTAAGAACCGCCGTGTCGCGAGCCGTGAGGTACTTACCAGAATCGACGGGCGGCATCTTCTCGTCAGCGACGGAAGTCGTGATGCGTTGATAGAGATCGCTCTCGGCCAGTTGCGACGGGACGACCGGATGCTTCTTGGCTCCTTTGCCGAACAACCCCGCTTCTGTATCCAGTCGCAATTCCGCTTCGCGCTTGTTGCCATCAGGGCCGTGGCAGGCGTAGCAGTTTTCAGACAGAATCGGCCGAACGTCGCGATTGAACTCGACGACATCGGGAATTGGCGAGTCTTCAGCGATGGCCAAAACGCTCAGTGTCGATAGGGTCAATGCGATCGCGCAGGCGGTCAGACGCCAACTCGTCATCGTGGAAGCTCCTGGCTGGAAACTCGAACCCCATACATCATGCGCGGCGGGCATGATAGTTGCCAGTTTCACGCGGCATTATGGGAAGGTTCACGGACCCAGATCTGCCCGATCGCGAACAGCAGCGCCCCTGGAGCCAATTGCATCAGAAAGCGATGGCTCGAACCGCCGATATGCTCTTCTAACGTGATGGGTGCGATCATCCCAGCCAGCAACAATGCGGCAATGTCGACCGATAATGTGATCAGTAAAAACAATTGGGCTGGTCGCAATGTGCGCATCGGAAACAGGACTAACGTCAACGCGACGAACCACCATTGAAGTCCCCACATCGTCGCCTCGCCAAACATTCGCTCGATCAGATGTGGAACGGACCATTTCAAAGTCGGCATGCCATGCCAGAGGGAGCTGATACTCAAGCGACCGAAATAGTTCATTTCGCCTGTCATCGGCAAATGTCGGCGATGTTGAAACCACGGAGTGAGTATCAGTGCCGGAATAACGACCAAGGCAGTCGCCGCGACAATTAATGCGCGCACCGAGAGTTGTTTCCTCGCGTCACTTTCCTGCTGATGTATTCTGCGGTGGACTATGATTCCGAAAAGAGCGGCGCAACCGAAAGCGCACGTGCGGATCAGGCCGTGCGAAATTCCTTCGTCTTTCGTAAACGCAACCATAGCACCATAGACGGCTGCGAAGATCACACTTGATCGCGAAGTCGATGCCATGCCATTTCGTGCTGAAGTGAGCCAATCCCAGAGATAAAGCAGTGCTACCCCTTCGAAGCAGGCCACCGGCGCATCGGCTTGGCCGGTCAGAAAACCGTAGTCGTCAGGCATCAAAACGGGTGTCGTCGCCAACAGGACAGCCCCCAGCCACGCCGTTCCGCAGGGGATGTGCCGCATCATGACACCGGCGAATGTGAAGACCATTCCTGAAAACATGAGCGGGAAGATGACTTTCGACAGGCGGTCATCCACGTGCCCCAGTAACGCATAGATGTGTTGTTCTGCCAGTGGAATCAACAGTGGATAGCGAGGGTGACCCTGCACGAAGTCGGCATGAGCCAAGTCCGCGCTGTCGATCGAGCGATCCTGAAACAGCACAATCGCTTTCAGTCCGTAGTAAGCGCGCTCATCCCAAAATTTCTGCGGAGACAGTAGTGTCTGAACGAAGGCGATCGCAACGAGGCCAATGACGATCAGCGAACAGACTCGCGTCAGGAACGCATCATCAGTGGAGTGATTGTCGCCTACCGTACGCCGGCGGATTGGCTCGGCATGGTTTCCCTGTGAAGACACCAATGCAGGCGACATTTGGGCCCGCCGCATTGCCAACAATCCCAGTAGCAGCCCTCCCACGGCAAGAGTCACACTGCAGCTTCGCCCAAGTTTGCCGCCCGCAAAAGACCAGATAAACTGCAGGTAGCTCGTTGCCGCTATTCCTAAAGTCCAAGAGAGACCGATCAGTTCTGCACGGGCAACCATGAACCCGACGCCGCGCGATGGCTTCGACAGTAGGTCAGGGCCGACAATTAATAGCGAGATCGCGCAACCGAGGCCCCAGAATCCCGCCAGGCAAAGTATCATCCAAAAAGCGTCAGTCATGATCCTTTCTCCGCCAAGTAGGGACGGAGCGACACCAAGTATGACGGTTGCCAGTTCGGACCGAATCGCCGACGTTGAAAATTCAGCCAATTCGAATCGCGGCTGAGGTTTTCTCCTTCGATGAATTGTTTTCCTTCGAAGTACTCCAAAATGAAATCAGGGTGCAATTCCTGGATTTGCTCGGGTGTTAGATCCTGTAACCGATAGGACGCCAGTTGGCGCTGGTTGTAGGGTTTGGCAATCACAAACACGCTATCCGGATGCGACGGATGATAGAGTCGTCGCGGCAGCAGGTAGTACGACAGAAAGTAAAGCTTCTGATCGCTGACCACGAGAATGCGAGCATTGGGCGGCGTCGTCGCTGCCAAGAAGCGAATCACTTCCCGATTGCTTTCGCTGATATTGGGCAGAATCATTTGACCCGTGTGGAGTTGATACAACGGCCAGTCCCAGAGCCGGCGATTGATGCTGCAACCCAATTGATAGACACCAAGCATCAACCAACCCACCACAATCAGTCGGACCGCACCCGTGCGAAAGCTCGAGCGTTTGGAATCAGTATTCGGTGCTGGAACTGTTGCTAGCCAGAAACCATTGGCTGCTCGCGCTAGTATTGGGGCGGTCATTCGATGCCGAGCCCAGACAACGCTCAGGAGCGCCACCAGGAGTGTCGATCCACAGCGCACGAACCACATCGTGGCCGTGATTGCGCCGTAGGCTTCGAACATCGCGAAATCATTGTTGTCAGCACGACCCACCGCCCAGCCCTGCGCAACATCGAGCGGAAGCAGCCAAGCGATCGCAGCGAGTGCGCCAATCAGGCACCAACTGACAATCAGGACGCCAGTTGCAGCGCTCGAAACCTTCGCGACAGGCACAAGACTATTCCAAGTGGGACGAGGGAGACAACGACACTTGGTGCCAGTGTGAAGTCCGCCATCGTGACTTGCAATGCGATCACTTATCAACTCCACACAGCCTGCACAATTTTCACTGCATCCACCAACTGTCGAGACACGGAGACCGCGTCAAGAATCGGTATCCCAATTCAGCAAGAGCTTCGCCGCGGCCGTTTCGTGGCGGATTTCTACAGCAACATGACCAGTCCGGGCACCACGCGGATTTTTTCGTAGACCGCCAAGACGTCGTCAGACGACTCGACCCACGGAGTCACCGTGATAGCAATGTGTCTGCCACCGGGGGTTTCGCGAGTTTCGAACGGCGGATCGAATTCCATCTCCAACGCTTCGCGAATGATCTGGACGACCACCGCGGCGAATTCGGTGTCGGTCTTGCCGACCGCTTTGAAGACGAATTTGCCGGGAAATGTGTGGACGGACTCAAGTAATTCGCGGGCGGGAAGGGGTGTCATGTTTGAGGCCCAGGTAGCGAGATCAAAAACCAATTGCACCTGACGAGACGGTGAACAACTCCACAAAACTCTATACAGCAGGTCAATCCAAGCAGACGAGATTGCAGAAATATGCAGAAAGACCAGTCATAACCTCGCTTGCCAAACCGCGAAGATCAGTGGACACTATTGGTGTCATTCAACAGGTGTCGCGGTCACGTTTACTTCGACTTAACTCATCGAATGCAATGTTGCCCGGGCGATAGCAACCGCAAATCATGCAGTGATTGGCTGCAAGATCGCAAGAAGGTCAGAGGCGCGGCGGAATCGCGATTTTTCAATGAAGGGTTTGTGGTTGACCATTATGCAGGCGCTCGGACAAAAGAAAGTCAAACCGAAACCTCCCATCTATGACGAGCAAGAGCGGGAGGGAATGCGACGCGCGGGCCGCTTCAACGCTCAACTTCTGGACTTTATCAGGCCCCACGTGAAAGCTGGCGTCACAACATTAGAGTTGGATCGCCTGGCTTACGACTACACGATCGACCACGGTCACACGCCCGCTTGTCTGGGGTATAAGGGGTATCCGAACACGATTTGTACCAGCGTTAACGAAGTCGTGTGCCACGGAATTCCGAATAGCCGGCCGTTACGCGAAGGCGACATTGTCAACGTGGATATGACGACGATTGTCGACGGCTGGCACGGCGATTCGTCGGAAACCTTTCTGCTTGAACCAGTTACCGAGGACGCTCGGAAACTGGTTCAAGCGGCTTTCGACGCGATGCATGTGGGAATCGATGCGATCCAGCCCTTTGGGAAACTGACCGACATCGGCCGAGCGATCGAGCGATTTGCTCGACTGCGTGGATATGCAGTCGTGCAGGAATACCAAGGTCACGGTTTGGGACGTGAATTCCATCAGGAGCCTGGGGTTCCGCATTACGTTCCGAAACTGAATCCCTCAACGGTGATTTTGGAGCCAGGAATGTGCTTCACCGTCGAGCCGATGATCAATGCCGGCACTTGGCGGACTATGCTCGACAAACACGACAAGTGGACTGTCCGTACGATGGACTTGTCCTTGTCCGCGCAATTTGAACATACCGTGGTGGTCACGGAAACAGGGGCGGACATCCTGACGGAAACTGAAAACGGTCCAAAGCCGGGACACAAGTTTTAGTGCGGATTGTCAGCCATCGCTCGGCTGGCTAAGATGAAATAGACTTTTGCCGGATGAAAAACGGAGAGAATCCCCTCCGAGGCAAGCGAAAAGGCATTCCGCCCATGAGCGAACGACTGAATTGGATGTTGCCGTCGTTCGAAGCGGCCCGAATCGGGACGATTCAGATTCGGGTCAGTCTGTTTTTTCTGGCCTTGCTGCCTGTTTTTGTCATTCGTCTTGGCTGGATGCTCGGTGGCACCGTCATGGCGATTCTGGTCGTCTCGGTGCTGCTCCACGAGTTGGGACACGTCTGTCTGGCTCGCTGGACAGGTGGATCAGCGACTGAAATCCATATCTCCCCGATCGGCGGGCTGGCAATGGTCCAAGCCGGTCGCACGCCTTGGTCGCAGTTCGCGACAGCTGCAGCCGGTCCGTTCGTGAATCTTGTGCTTTGCATGGCGGTGTTTCCAAAGTACTACGCACCTGAGTATTTGTGGGGGATCCTCAACCCGCTGCAGCTGCCGATTGCAAAACTGAGTGAAGAGCATTTGTTACAGGACGTTGCTCTGTTGACGTTTGCAGTGAACTGGTTGCTGTTGTTGATCAACCTCTTGCCAATCCTTCCGCTGGATGGTGGGCGGATTGTTCGAACGATGCTGCTGTCGCGAATGCATCCTGAACTTGTGGACCGATTCGCTGTTCAGGTCAGTATGGTTGCCGCCGGACTGTTGGCCTTGGGTGGCTTGCTGGGCGACTGGTCTGTCATTGTGTTTCTTGGCGGCGTCCTGCTGATCGTGAATCTGATTCAACTTTTCGAAAGCGAATCGATCGACCGCGACGAAGATTCATTCCTGGGTTACGACTTCTCGGAAGGGTACACCAGCCTAGATCGTTCCACTCCTGCGAACACCAGCATCCAGCCCGCAGAGTCGCATCGAGGGTTGCTTCAACAATGGCGTGAACGCCGTCGATTGCAACGGGAGCAGGCACTGCGTCGACAACAGGAAGACGCCGAACGTCAGCTCGACGACCTCCTGGCCAAAGTCCATGCCAATGGCATGGGTTCGTTGACATCGCACGAACAGCAACTGTTAAAGCAAGTCAGCGACTTGTTGCGTGAACGCGGAAAACGTCCTTCGTGACAGGATCGTCATCCGAACACTGTCGAAGCGATCGGGTATCTGGATGATTCCGGCGGCGAGAATTCCTCTGCCTTCCCCGCTATTTCCGATTGAGTCAGTTGTGCCGGAAAAACCAGCTTACGCTTTTCCGCAAAAATCGATGTCGATTTGCTCGTTGCTTGGCATGACCTACAGTTCCTAAGCCTACCGCGCCGACACCGTGCATTTGTACGGAGAAGGGTCGGTTGGTTGATCTGCTGAACCCGATTCGGCGTTTAGGGAACTTGATGATGTCAACTTGGCTGCTCGAAACTCCGTCCGAGCATGGCGATGTCGATAAAGGCGAAGTGTCGTTTGCTCCCGGAGCCGATTCGCCCACGATCGGAGTATTGCAGGAATTCGGTGATATCACCGGATTGCCATGCGTGCTCGTTGATCGAGAATTTGGACGAGTACTCGCCCAGTCGCATCCCGATCTGATTCATTACATCCCGCCAAATTCTCTCGCTCGCACCGCCGACTCGAACATCGATGTTCAGATCATCAGTGAGGAACTGACATATTTCGTTATCCCGCTGCCGTCCCACGTTGGATTGGCCATCGCCGGATACGTTTTGTCTTCGCGAAACGCTCGCCCGCCGGAACTGCAGCTCGCAGCCATGGAAGCGCAGCGCTCAGAAAAAGAGCTTGAACAGTGGCTGGCCGCGGTACCGGTTTGCGACGTGCGTCTGCTACGCCGACTACTGGAATGCGCTTTTAAGCAGTTGAAGCAGCAAAGCCTTGAGTCTGATCTGCAACTGGAATTGGAGTCGCTGAGCCAGCAAATCGACTACACTTATGAAGAGATCAGCCTGCTGCACCGATTGACGCAGAATCTGCAGTTGTCGCGACCCTCGGAAGAACTGGCCGAACTTTGCGTGCGTGGCCTTTATCCACTCATCGAATGTGCTGGGGTCGGGATCTGCGTTGAAAACTCTGATCATTCGATGCGATTCCTCTCCCAGGGACGTTTGCCGTTTGATCAGATGGGGTTCGCCCGCCTGCTGGCTCGATTCGATCAGCACAATTGGAGCAAGCCGCTGGTCAAGAACAAGCTGCAGCATACGCTGCTGGGCGAAGACTTCCCCGGCTTGAAAAACGTCGTCATCGTTCCAATCGGTGATCCACAGCATCGACGTGGCTGGATTGTCTCGACCAACCTGAGAGGGGGACGCGAATTTGGCACTGTCGAAGCGAACCTGATCAGTTCGATCGCTACTATCCTGGGAACCCATATTCGTAACGTCGAACTCTACGACGAACACGATGAACTGCTGGTTGGTTTCGTCAGATCGCTGGTTTCGACACTTGATGCGAAAGACCCTTACACGCGCGGCCACAGTGAACGAGTCGCGCTGTTGGCTCGACGTCTGGGTCAGCAGATCGGTCTAGAAGTGAGCGATCTGGACGACATCTATCTATCAGGTTTGCTGCACGATATCGGCAAAGTCGGAGTCGATGATCGAATCCTGGCCAAGCCGGGCCAACTGACAGAAGATGAGTTCCGCCAGATCCAGCAGCATCCGATGATCGGTTATCAGATCCTTTGTCAGCTCAGAAACCTGGCTCATATTCTGCCGGGTGTTCGACATCACCACGAAGCGTTCAACGGAAAGGGTTATCCAGACAAGCTGAAGGGAGACGGCATTCCGTTGATGGCTCGCATTATCGCCGTTGCGGACAGTTACGACGCCATGGTCAGCGACCGGCCGTACCGCAAAGGAATGCCCATCGATCGGCTCGAGGAAATCTTTCGCCGTGGAGCCGGCGAGCAATGGGATCCGCGAGTGATCGATGCCTATTTCCAATCGCGCGACGATTTCCAGCAGCTTTGCGATTCGTACTCGCCCGCAACCGGCAACCTGCTGCGGGACAAAGCGACGACGCGATCCGGCCCTGTCCTTGGACGAGCTTTGCTGAAGCAGTAACGCTGGCTTCGTCCTGTTACTCAGGTCGAACAGGTGAAGGCTCTGTGATCTCTCGCAGCCAGATATTTCGGAAGCGAACAGGGTTTCCGTGGTACTGCAGCCGGATCGGTGCAGGGCCGTGCGGCTTCAGGATCGGCGGACTTTCATAAGCCGTTTCGCCGAGGATCTCGGTATGGTTCTGCACGAGCACGCCATTGTGTAAGACCGTCACATAGCCGGGCTTCACAATCGTTCCTTGCTCATTGAAGCGAGGAGCGTTGTAGACGATGTCGTAGGTCTGCCATTCTCCGGGCTTGCGACTGGCGTTCACCAGCGGTGGCTTTGATTTGTAGAGTGCACCTGCCTGGCCATCGAAATAGGTCTTGTTCTCGAACGAGTCGAGCACCTGGATTTCATATTGGCCACCAAAGAAGATGCCGCTGTTGCCGCGGCCCTGGCCGCTGCCAGACACTTGTTCAGGTGTGGCCCATTCGATATGGAACTGGCAATCTCCGAAGGCAGCTTTGGTCCGGATCTCGCCGCCACGTGGCGACGCAGCCCCGTCCTCGACCACCCACTTGTCAGCACCGTTCCACTGGGACAGATCTTTGCCGTCAAACAGCACGATTGCGTCCGAGGGAGGACCGCCGACAGGGCCCGGGACCACAACGGCAGGCTCGGGCCAAATGATTCCGCTCACCCATTCCTTGGAGACGGCCATCGAACCGAATGCCAGCACGGCAATTCCGCTGAGCAGAACAAATTTGCGTAGCGAGTGGGCGTTGAGATGAGTGCGCCGCATGGTTGGCCGTCCTTATTGAACTTGGGGTCACTAATTTGCCGTAAGTCACGATGCGCGAGGAATCGTAACAAGCCGCTGTTTGAGTTGGCAACGACCGTCGATGTCTTCAGGGGACTCGGATTGTTGACCTAGAACAACCGGAGTTGTCCCGACGTTGGTTGCGGCCGGATAAAGTGGTCCGTCGACAAAGGTGGCAGCGATTTGTCGAGCCCGTGCTTGCGAGCGAACAGTTTGAACGTTTGTTTGATCTGGTCGGCGATTTGACCGGTGCCACGCATCCGTTCACCGAAGTTCGAGGAATTGAGTTCGCCGCCACGCACCGCCTGGATCAGTCCGACGACACGGTCGTATTTCAGCGGCTCTTCGCGTTGCAGCCACTCCAGAAACACCGGCTTCACCGCCAAAGGAAGACGCAGCATGGTGAACGAAGCGTGGCGAGCACCCGCTTGAGATGCGGCCTGCAATAGCGCCGGTAGCTCGCTGTCGTTCACGCCAGGGATGACGGGGGCGGTCATGACGCGAACTGGTATGCCGGCAGCGGAGAGATCGCGGATTGCCCGCAATCGAGCGTCGGGAGAACTTGTCCGCGGTTCCAGCCGTCGAGCAAGCTTGGCATCCAACGTCGTCAGGCTGATGTTGACATGCGCACAATCAATGGCGGCGAGTTGACTAAGCAGATCCAAGTCACGGACTACAAGCGCGTTCTTGGTGATGATGGAGACGGGCTGACGGCTCGCCAAGCAGACCTCGAGGCACTGACGAGTCAGTTCGAATTGACGCTCACACGGCTGATAGCAATCGGTGACACCCGAGAAGGAAATATGCTCAGGAATCCATGCCTCACGAGCCAACCAATCTTGGAGAAGGTGGGCTGCATTATGCTTCACGAAGATCTTGGATTCAAAATCGACCCCGGCGTTCAGTCCCAGATACTCGTGGTAGGGGCGGGCGTAGCAGTACGAGCAACCATGTTCGCAGCCGCGATACGCGTTCACGCTATAGCGGAAGTACACATCAGGACTGTCGTTTGCGCTGACGATGCTCTTGGAGTTATCGTCGAGAAACCGTGTCGGGACGCGACGCAGCTCTGCGAGAAAATCAGGATCATTCTCGAAGTCGGCGTAATCCGGTACGGAATGAACGCTGGTGAAGCGGTTCGGCGGATTGATAGCCGAACCGCGGCCATGCGGAGCCGGCCTGTCGTCGATCTCGCTCACAATGGCTCCTTCCAAGCAAATCCCGCAATTCGTCTAAACGACTCGCCATGGTAGTGGCTCACCGCGAAGCCCAGCGTTCAGATTCTGGACTGTCATCTCTTCCATGCGACGACGTGTTCGATTGGCGGCACTCCCCAAATGCGGCGCGATGACAATATTGTCCAGTTCCAGCAGGGGATGATCGCGTGGCAGTGGTTCGGGTGAAGTGACATCCAGAGCTGCACCTGCAATTCGTCGTGACTTGAGCGCCGACAGCAAGGCGTCGTGATCGACAACCGCGCCACGAGCGACATTCACTAGTATCGAAGTCGATTTCATCAGGCTCAGCTCTCGTCGACTAATCAGATTCGTGGTCTCGGCGGTCAGTGGGCAATTCAACGCGACGAAATCGCTCTGTTTCAGCAGTTCGTCAAGCGATGCGTAGGTGACTCCCAATTCTTTCTCGGCTGCTTCGTCGCGCCCGCGGTTGTGGTAGAGAATCTTCATGTCGAAGGCGCGGGCTCGCTTCGCCACTTGCTTGCCGATACGTCCCAGTCCCACAATTCCCAGCGTACTGCCAGAGACTTCGTAGCCGATCATGAACGCAGGATCGTAGTGCGTGAACGCAGCAGACCGAGCAAACTTGTCGCCAGCGACCACATTGCGGGCGGCTGCCAAGAGCAGGGCCATCGTCATGTCGGCCGTGGCCGCGTCGAGGCAGCCCGGGGTGTTTCCGACGAGAACTCCGCGCGATTTGGCTGCCGCACAATCGATATGGTCGACGCCAACGCCATGGTTACTAACGAGCTTCAGGTTCGGAGCTCGATCCATCAGCGCGCCATCGACACGAGGGTGGCCGTAGGTGATGAACGCGACGGCGCGGGCGAGTGCTGCTGATGTGGGACTGTCGTCCCATTCCAGAATCTCGATATCAGGGCCAAGCATGTCGAGCAAGCTTGGCGGCAATCCGTCGGCCATGACTGGTACGGGCATCTTCGTCCTCTAGTTTGGTTTGCTACAGCGATTTTAAGTATTCGAGCAGATCTCGTTTCTGATTTTCATCCAACACATTGGGGAACGTGTGACCCGCGGCACTTTTACCGGACAGCTTGGTATCGAAGTAGCGCCGCCGATGGGCAGTCGCCTTGACGTTCGCAGGAACTTTTTCGAAGGTCTCGATCTCCAACCCGACCTTATCGCGGTCGTAGCCATCTTCGGTTCGTTTCCAGACCACCGGTCGCTGGTCGGAGTGAAGCAGGTGCCAGAGCGTTGGGACCGAGCCGTTGTGAAAGTAGGGAGCACTCGCCCAGATGCCATCAAGAGGCGGTGCGACATAGCCCACCGGGTCCACTTCGACCGGGTCCTGGCCATAGTGGCTGAGCCAACCCTCTTTCAACCACATCCGAAACTTCGGCGTCAGCGACTTCCATCGCAATGGGTCTGTCCCGATTTCGTCTAAAGCGATCGTCTGCTGTTCGTATTTCCCTTGGGGTCCATAGGTGCCGTGACAGCGCGCACACGTCTCCTTGAAGACGCTTTCACCGCGAAGGGCCATGTCTCGATTGATTTCGTAGGGATACTTCGGTGGTTCGAGCGACTCGATCCACGCAAGTAAATCGGCAAATTCTGGCTCCCAGTCATTCAGCATTTGCGGTGTCACCCGAGGAAGCAGGATGAATTGCATCAATGGCCGCGGGGTTTTCGGGGCATGACCATCGGCGTAAAGTGACCGCTTCTTTTTCACGTTCCAGAACGGTGGGGCATCTACATCGTGATGCAGCATCGGCGGGGTGCCACGCGTCAAATCCACGGTCATGTCGGGATTCCGCACTGCTCCAAGCGCGATTCCGAAAATGACGGCGTTCGTTGTTCCATTGGTCGTGCCCAGTGGCAGCTTGAGAGATCCCAGATCGAGATGCGATAGCTTTTTGCCTTGAGCAATTTTGATCATCCGCACGTCTTCGGTCAGCGTTTGCAACGCCGTATGGGAGTTTGGTAGTCCCGGGATGACTTGGCCTGCGACTTTTCCCCCATGGCAGGCCAGGCAGTTCATGACCCAATTGCCATTTTTGTCACCGATATATCCGAGCGCGGGCTTAGTCCCGGTCGTATCCTCCGGGTCCGGCGTCAGGCCGTAATAAGAGAATGTCAGCTTTCGTTGGGACGCCGCATCGGCTTTGGCCGCTTCAGATCGATCAGGCTCGGGCCAGACCGTCCATAAGGCGTCAAAGACGCCATCGTCGAAATCTGGTGGCAAATACTGATGCGTTCGCAGATTTTCATAGCCACGAATCGCAGAGGTGGATGGAGTCTCTGCCAGAACGGTCGAAGCGGCCAGACTCAGGCCCAAACAAATCAATGCTCGTTGCATCACGTCCCCTTCTTCCCTGGATCAGCAGCGGGTGGCCACTGCGGCGGCCATCGCGCGAATCGTGCTTTCTTCACAATCACTATCGTAGTCGGTGTCGGTCGGCTGACCAACCCGTCGTCAGGCGTTACAATGGTCGATTATGTCAGGAAACTCATTTGGACAGTCGTTTCGTATCACAACGGCGGGGGAAAGCCACGGCCCCGCTAATGTGGTGATTATTGATGGCGTGCCTTCGGGCTTGCCGCTATCCGTAGACGATTTGCTCTTCGATTTGAATCGGCGTCGGCCGGGGCAAAGTCATATTGTGACGCAGCGAGACGAATCGGACACGCCGGAAATCCTGTCTGGAGTCTTCGAAGGCCGGACGACAGGAACCAGCCTGGCGATTTTGATCCGCAATCAGGATCAACGCAGTCGCGATTACGGCGAAATCAAGGATTTGTATAGGCCCGGCCATGCCGACTACAGCTTCGATGCCAAGTACGGCTTTCGCGACTATCGTGGCGGCGGCCGATCGAGTGCTCGCGAGACGACGGTGCGTGTCGCTGCCGGTGTCGTCGCCAAGAAATTGATCGAACAAGCGTTTGGCGGTCGTGTCGTGGGTTATGTCACACAGGTCGGTGACATCAAAGCTAATATTGGCAATCCTGAATCGGTCACGCTGGAGCAAGTCGAAAAGCTGCCTAATGGCGAACCCAATATCATACGCTGCCCCGATGCGGCGATCGCCGCGAAGATGGTGGAACTGATCGAGAACATCCGCAAAGAAGGGGATTCGATCGGCGGCGCGGCCGAAATCGTGGCAACCAACATTCCCGCAGGGTTGGGCGAACCGGTCTTCGACAAGATTAAGGCGGATCTGGCCAAAGCACTGTTCAGCCTTCCTGCCGTGCTGGGAGTGGAATATGGGATTGGATTTGGCTGCGTCAACATGCGCGGCAGCCAGCACAATGACCACTTTATTCCTGATCCAGAACATCCGACCGATGGTCATGCCGGGATCACCACCGACACCAATCGGCACGGCGGAATGCTCGGTGGAATCACGACCGGTCGCCCGATCATTTTACGAGCGGCCGTAAAGCCGACCAGCAGTCTGCCTCTAGAACAGCCGACGGTCACGCGTCAGGGTGAGGCGGCGACGATTCGAACCAAAGGCCGACACGATCCGTGCCTGCTGCCTCGCTTCATTCCGATGGCGGAGGCAATGGTCGCGATTGTCATTGCCGACCATTGGCTGCGTTGGCGCGGACAGCAGTAGTTTCACCTACGGGACACGATTTCAGCATGAATTGGTTTCAGCACCAGTTAACGCTTCCGGCGTATCGTCGAGGCTTTCATTTGATCACTCGTCACATCGTGGAAGCGATTCCGGAACTGGCGACGATCCAAGTCGGATTGCTGCATGTCTTCATCAGTCACACCTCCGCGTCTCTAACGATCAACGAAAATGCTGATCCCGATGTGCAAACTGACCTGGAGTCGTCGTTCAACGCGATCGCCCCGGAAAGCTTTCCCTATGTCCATACCTGTGAAGGTCCTGACGACATGCCAGCGCATGTGAAGGCCTCAATGCTCGGTAGTTCGGTGACGATACCGATCACGAAAGGGCGGCTCTGTCTGGGCACATGGCAGGGGATCTATCTCTGTGAACACCGCAACCATGGCGGCCAGCGTTCGCTGGTCCTCACCGTGCAAGGCCGCACTATAAGTTGATATGATCCGGTTCTGATTGAGTGCTAGTGTTCGACGACTTCTGTAGCAACCGACGATCCTCTGGAATTTGAACTTATGGCTCCGATTTCGTATCCGCAAACCTGGGACTTGGCTTCGCTGGCTCCCACCCCTGCGGCACCCGAGTTTCGTCAGAACCTGGATCGCTTCAAGGCTAGATTGGCTGAATTCGCCGCCTCCACGAATCAGTTGCCTGGCGTGAGCGCTGATGCAGGCGTTGTTGCTCAGTGGGTGAAATTGATCGAAGACTACGAATTGCTCGATTCGCAGGCGACCGATCTGCGTGCGCTGATCGAGTGTTATGCCGCCGGAGATGCCGAGAATAAATCCTATCAACAGCTTCAGGCAGAGTTAGCCACATTGACCCCGCTACGTGAACAAGTCGCCACGAATATCGAATTCGCTCTGAAAGAGGCGACAGACGATGATTTCGCGGCGCTTCTGTCAGCGCATGCGACACTCAAGAAGAACGAATACTTTTTTGTGACGCGACGTCGGAATGCCGCGTTGCGATTGCCAAAATCTCAGGAATTGCTGGCCTCCGATTTGGCGGTTGATGGACTGCATGCATGGGGGCGGCTTTTTGATCGCTTGTCCGGTGCGCTGAAGGTCCAAGTGCAGGAACAAGGCAAGATCGTTACGAAGTCGCCCGGGCAGGTTCAGTTCGATTCGAGTCAGCGGCAAGTTCGCGAGAACAACTTCTTCGCGGCCGACGCCGCGTGGTCAACGATCGCCGACACCTGCGCGGATGCGATCAACCACATCTCCGGTACACGGCTGACCACCTATCGTCACGTGGGGCTCAACGATCACCTCGTTGTGCCGCTTCGATCTAACCGGATGACACGGGAAACGTTGGATTCGATGTGGTCGACGATCACGGCGCAGAAATCGGTGCTTCAAAAATATTTGGCGAAGAAAGCGGAACTGCTGGGGATCGAGAAACTGGCCTGGTACGACATCAACGCCCCGTTGCCTCAGTTGCCAGGCAGTGGCAGTGCCGATGAAATCTCGTATGACGACGCTTGCGAACAAATTATCGCCGCCTTTCAGCAGTTCAGCCCCGACTTCGGCAACTTCGCGCGGAAGGCATTGACTGAGAAATGGATCGAAGCTGAAAATCGGAAGGGGAAGCACCAGGGTGGCTTCTGCACCAGTTTTCCGGTCGCGAAGCAATCTCGCATTTTTATGACGTACACGAATAGTGCAGACAGCATGAGCACCCTCGCTCATGAACTGGGGCATGCCTATCATTCGTATGTGTTGCGGGATCAGCCGACGTTTCTCCAGGATTATCCGATGAACCTGGCGGAAACTGCGTCGACATTTGCCGAAGCGGTATTGGGTGAACAGCGCTTTGGACGTGCTCGTTCCGACTATGATCGATTGCAAATGCTGGATGGTTTGCTGGGTGACGCTGTCGCATTCCTGATGAACATTCACGCTCGGTTTCTGTTTGAAGATCAGTTCCATCGCGACAGGATTAAGGGTGAACTGACCGCAGAGCAACTCAACGCGTTGATGGAGGCGGCTCAAAAAACGGCCTATCTCGATTCACTGGCCGACGGGGGCTGGAACCCTCGCTTCTGGGTTTCGAAGCTGCACTTCTATATTACGGGACTTCCCTTCTACAACTTTCCTTATACCTTCGGTTATCTGCTGTCACTGGGTGTCTATGCGATCGGGAAAGATTCCGGCGGCGAATTTGCGGACACTTATCGTAAGCTGCTGCTCGCTACAGGTTGCAAGGACGCCGAAGACGCGGTTCGATCCACTTTGGGATTTGACCTGCGTAAGCCGGACTTCTGGAACAAGAGCCTGAACATCATTGCGGATCGCGTTCAGCAGTTCGTGACATTGGCAGACGCAACACTCCAGAAGACTTCGGTCCTCTAAAGAGATGACTACGGAAGAGGCGATCATGATGAACTTGAAGCGAAATGTGGTGTGGCTAATTTGCGGCATGGCCGCGATCGGTTGCGAAGACGCACAGAGACCGAGAGACGTTCCGATTGCCAAGGCTCCCGCTCTGGAATCGGCCAGCGAGATGCCAGCGAAAAAGGACGCCAAGCCGAAGACCGAACCGTACGAAGCAACGGTCGCGGGTTTCAAGTTTACAGTTCCAGCCGATTGGCAGGAGCAGCCTCCAAAGAGCCAGTTCGTCCTTGGCGAGTTCTCGATTCCGGGTGAAGGCGGTCCGGCCCGGCTGACGCTCTCATCGGCCGGTGGCGGGATTGAAGCCAACGTCGAACGATGGCGAGGGCAATTCAATCCAGGCCCTAACGATCCCGAAGCCCGCGAATCCGAAATCACACTCGATGGGAACAAGGGAACTCTGGTTGAGCTGGCTGGAACCTACACCGACATGTTCAGCGGTGGCACGCCCAATCGCAGTTGGCGCATGTTAGGCGTCGCCGTTCCGATGGGGCCGACAAACTACTTCGTCAAGCTGACGGGACCGGCGGCCATCTTGACCGCTCGACGGGAAGAGTTCGTAAAGTTCGTCGAATCGGCTCGACAAGCGAAGTAGCGGGTTTCAGACGAAACGCCTCGTATCTGCACGGATTTCCGTTCTGATCAGTGGAATCGATTTAATCGGTACAAGCGAGGTCATCGAATTCGCTCGCCAGATTGCGGCGATTCACGATCTGGAAACGTTGCAAAAATGATACATAATCGGCGCACCGGCTGATTCGTGGCCTATGTTTGCTTTTGGAACGATATGGCCTTCGCGACATCGTTCCTGACCTTGCATGGGCCACCCTTAGCCAACGACGAGTTGTATGATGCATCCTGAACAGGATCTGCAGAATCCCCAGCCCACGGAACGGCGACGCCATATACTGGTGGTCGACGATGATCCGCTGTTCCGTAGTTTGATGGTGGGAGTGCTGCGACGCGATTTTGATGTGACCGTTGCGTGCGATGGTGCCGATGGGTTCTATCGAGCACTGGATTGCAAGCCTGACGTCACTGTTCTCGATCTGCAAATGCCTGGCTGGGATGGGCTGAAGACCCTGCGAGCATTCCGCGCCCATCCGTCGCTGGCCGAAGTCAAAGTGATGGTCCTCACATCCGATTCCAGCCGCGAGACGGTCTTGGCCGCCATTCACGCTGGAGCCGACGACTACACAATCAAGACTGCGTTTTCCCGTGATGAATTCCGCGTGAAGCTGGATCGGCTGACGCGACATATTCGGAACGAGACTTCCATGGACACGATCATCGCCAAGGTGATGACGGCCCCAGAACCGACTCGTTCTTCGGCGGCCGACGGCCAATCCGATGCTTTGTCAGCCATTAGCGATCGACGAACCGGCTGGTCCGGGTCCAACGAACTGCTGCAGGAAGCGATCGACGCCTGGGAATAGCCTACGCGAATGCCTTCTTCAGCATCGCCAGACTCTTCGGGATGGCTGTCGCGGGGGCTTCTTTGCCTTCCATCTCCAATGAGATGTAGCCTCGATAATTGTGCTTGCGCAGGATTTGCGCGACTTTCGCATAGTCGATGTCGAGTGAATACCACTCGCCGCCACCAAAGTAGGTTTTCGCCTGGACGAGAATCGCCTTCGGTGCCAGGACGTCCATTTGCTCGTACATATTCTCCAGGAAGTTTCCTGTGTCGAGCGTCGCTTGCAGCCACGGCGACTTGATCGCGTCCAAAACTTTGATGACGCCCGTCGCTTCGCGGCCAAGCCCCCAATGGTTTTCCAGTCCCATCACGACGCCCAGCTTTTCGGCCTTGGGCAACAACGCTTCAAAACTGCGAATCACCCATTCGAATCCCTGCTCGTCCGAATAGCCCGGCAGCCGCGGTTCGATCCCTTTGTTGGCCATCAACTCGTCGAAGTCTTTACTGGTGCCCCACCGGCCCGTGTTGACTCGGATCGTCGCAATCCCCAATTCGTGGGCGAGCTCCAGGCAACGTGTGGTGTGTTCGATGTTCTTTTGTCGTTTTTCGTCATCAGGAGTCACAAATCCCTGGTGAGTCGAGAACCCCATCAGGTCCAGTCCCAATGAGAACGCTCGGCGCTTAATGCGACCCAACAGCGCATTGTCGACGGGCACTCCTGCCGCCTTCGCAGCCTCTTCCATGTGAACATGCAGGATTTCGACACCATCAAACCCCATGTCGGCAGCTTGCTCAAGGCAGGACTCAATCGGAGTCGGTTCGCCTCGGAAGTGCCAGAACGAGTACGTCGAGACGCCAATCCGGTTCGGGTATACGACAGTCCGCTTTGGGGCTTCGTCCGCTTGAGTCAGCCGCGGCAATGTAATGGCTGCGCCGGCACTCAAACCGATCATATCACGACGGGAGATCTGCATCTTTAAGCACTCGTTGGATGTGGAAACCGCGAATTTGTTGTGACACGTTCTTCTAAGAGCTGGTTTCCGGCCTATTCCTTGATCCGGAGCGTACCCGCATCTACGAAAAACCGCAGCCCGCCAATGATGGACGGGCTGCGGCAAGTCTATTGAGAAGTCATGTCCCGGTGGCCGCGAGCGCTGCGGTTGATTCGGGACACGTGTCTCATTTCGATCAGGGGTTCTTGCCTGGCAACTTGCCGTCCTTGATCAGGTCGCCGAAGGTCTTGCCTTCGGTGCTGCTCTTGCCAGCTTCGGCCTTCTTCAGGGCTTCGACAATGGCCTTTTCGTCTTTTTCATCTTTCTTCGACAAGCCTTCGCCCATGGCCTTGCCATAGTCATTACGGTTTGTCTTCTTTTCGCCGAAGTGACAGATACCGCACTTCGCGCCTTCCGCCGCATCCTTCAGAGCGGGGTATGTCGCGTTGAAGGCCTTCAAGTAGCCAGGACGAGCCTGAGCAGCTTGAGGTGCACTCACCAGGGCGGCTCCGACAAAGGCCACGCCACAGGCAATCCACGTCCAACTCTTCCGCATGAACTGTCTCCTAACCGTGTGACTGTCAAATGACGGTGCGGCCTGGTTTGGACGACTTCATTGTCGACCCAGTTTCCAGACCAGAACGTTCGAAATCCTCAGTGGATGCACACCGCCCGTAACCACGCGAGATTAGACGCACGTGACCAGGTCATGTCAACAGTGGCCGACGTGACTTCCCGTAACTCAAGCCATTGCCTGCCATCACATATCGAATCACGTTAAACTGTCGTGAAGACTTCGAAAACAACAAGATTCCAAGTGTCCTGCGACAGGTGTTGCGTCCCGCTTCTCATGCCGAAAAGCTTGCTATGTCGAGATCCACAAGATTCGCCTGTCTGATCCTGGCATTTCTGCTCTTAAGTTCGGCCGTTTCAGCCGGCCCACCGAACGTCGTTGTCATTCTTGGGGACGATCAGGCATGGACTGACTATGGGTTTCTGGGCCATCCGGAAATTAAGACGCCGCATCTGGATCGATTGGCGAGCCAGAGCGCCTGTTTTACACAGGGATATGGTCCGACCAGCCTGTGCCGGGCAAGCTTGGCCTCGATTATCACCGGCCTCTATCCACACCAGCACAAGATTGTCGGCAATGACCCTCCCAAAGGGACGGATCGAGCGGAGATGCTCAGACATATTCGCCGTGCGCCGACTCTGCCAAAATATTTGGGCGACGCGGGTTACGTTAGTTTTCAGAGCGGCAAATGGTGGGAAGGCAGCCCTGCGGAAGGGGGTTTCACCGCCTTCATGAGCCACGGTGACCCTGCGAAGGGTGGCCGCCACGGCGATGTCGGATTGAAGATCGGTCGCGATGGAATGCAGCCCGTCTTCGACTTCATCGATGGGACGAAGGGAAAACCGTTCTTTCTGTGGTACGCACCCTTATTGCCACACTCGCCGCACAATCCACCGCAACGGCTGCTGGCGAAATACACTCGAGACGGCAAACCGCTTCCAATCGCCAAGTACCAAGCGATGTGCGAATGGTTCGATGAAACGTGCGGTCAATTGCTCGAGCACCTCGATCAAAAGCACCTTGCGGAAGACACGATTGTCGTCTTTCTGGCAGACAACGGCTGGATTCAGCAACCAGATTCCGATCAGGCTGGTCCCAAGAGTAAGCGATCCCCGTATGATGGTGGGTTGCGAACGCCGATCCTCCTCCGCTGGCCAGGCCATATCGTCCCGCAGCGAGTTGAAACGCCGGTGAGTTCGATCGATATCCTGCCGACTGTTCTCGCCGCTGTGGGCATCACTCCGAAAGAATCACTTCCCGGAATCGACCTTGCAAAAGTTTCCCGTGGGAAATCAGATCGGACGACATTGTTCGGTTCCACATTCGATCACGATGTGGCCGACATCGACCGTCCCGAAGCCAGCTTGCAGTATCGGTGGTGTCGCGAGCATCAATGGAAACTGATTCTGCCTCAAGATGCAGCCAGTCGACCGGAACTGTACGATCTGTCACACGATCCCCGCGAAGAGTCCAATCTGGCTGCTTCGAATCCGGATGTCGTCGATCACTTAACCAAGCAGATCGATGCCTGGTGGGCAGTTCCGAAGAAGGCGAATTGAGGAATTCTGTTCTCATGACAGCTCGATTGATTGACGGCAAAGCCATTGCGGCACGAATTCGCGAGCAATTGGCCGGTGAGGTCGCGGAGTTTCACCAGTCAACGCAAATTGTTCCCAAACTCGCGGCCGTGCTGGTTGGAGCCGATCCGGCCAGCCAGGTGTATGTCCGCAACAAGGAACAGGCTTGCGCCAAGATTGGCATGGCCAGCGATGTTCATCGTCTGCCAGAATCAACGACGCAAGCCGAATTGCTGGATCTGGTCGGCCAACTGAACGCCGATCCGCTCGTGCACGGGATTCTCGTTCAGCTTCCCCTGCCCAAGCATATCCACGAAACAACGATCCTGGATTCAGTGACTCCGCTGAAGGATGTCGATTGTTTTCATCCCGAAAACGTCGGCCTCATGGTGCAGGGACGACCACGATTCCTTCCGTGTACGCCGCACGGTGTGCAGGTCTTGCTGGCTGAATCGGGAGCCGAAGTGGACGGGGCTCACGTCGTTGTTCTCGGTCGCAGCGAGATCGTCGGCAAGCCCGTCGCGATGATGCTGGTTCAGAAAGGCGAGACTGCGAATGCCACTGTGACCATCTGTCACAGCCGGACGAAGAACCTCGCGGAAATCGTCCGCTCGGCGGACATCCTGATCGCGGCCATCGGCAAGGCTGAATTTGTCACACCAGACATGCTGAAACCGGGAGTGGTCGTCATCGACGTCGGGATCAATCGCGTCAACGATCGCTTGGTGGGCGATGTCCAATTCGAGGGTGTCCGAGAGATTGCTTCTGCGATCACGCCCGTTCCGGGCGGAGTCGGCCCGATGACGATCGCTATGCTGCTGAAAAACACGCTGACCGCGGCCAGAATTGCCGCTGCGAATTGATCGGTCCCGCGACACATCTCCTTCTGGGGATTCACCTTTACACGTTTTGGCAGAGCTGATAGGTTTTGCGCCCAAGATGTTCGGGCGTCGCCCGGAAGATTGGGAATCCTCTCGGTTGTGCTGACTCTATCATGAGTGATCCGTCGCGCGGGCTCGTCCCGATTGATTTTGCCGACCTCGCATCGCATGCCGCACCATCGCCGGCCCCCGTCAGCGACGTGGTATCCGGTGCAAAACCGAGTGCGAAGCCTGACCTCGCCGGCATGTCGGCGCTGCAGACACTGAAAAGCACGGAATTGTTGCTGGCATCGCTCGCTGTGGAGACAGGCAAGCCGGCGGAATTCGTTCCGCTCGAACCCGATCGCCTGGAAGCGACCGGCATGTCTCCCGAAGAAGTCGAGCGATTGATCCTCAAGTACCTGTTGGGTCGTGGGTCCAGCGAGGGACGCCGGATCGCCCAAAGCCTGTGCCTGCCATTTGGATTGCTGGCACCCATATTTAATGATTTGAAGGCGCTGCAACTGGTGGCCTATCGCAATGCCACGTCGATGGGCGACTACGAATATATCCTGACTGACTTGGGTCGCGAACGGGCTCGCCGCTATAGCGAAGAATGCACCTATTTTGGTGCGGCCCCGGTTTCACTGAAGGAATACGTGCAATCGGTGAAGGCGCAGACGATCACCAACTACAGCACGACCAACGCTGATTTGAAGCGAGCGTTTTCTGATCTGATCATCAACGACAGCATGCTGCGCCGCCTGGGCCCTGCAATCAATTCGGGGCGGGGGATGTTTCTGTTCGGTCCGGCTGGTAACGGTAAAACAAGCATTGCTGAACGCGTCACTAGTTGCTTCGGATCGACGATCTATATCCCCAAGGCGATTGGGGTTGATGGCGACATCATTCGCGTCTTCGATCCGATCATTCACGAACGCATTGAAGATCCCCCGTCAAGTGGCGGTCTGATGAAAGAATCCAAAGTCGATTCGCGCTGGATCAAGATTCGCCGGCCTACGGTGATTGCCGGCGGCGAACTGACAATGGAAGAACTTGAGATTCGTCAGAACCAGGCCACCAAGATCTGCGAAGCTCCGATTCAGTTGAAAAGTAACTGCGGCACATTAGTCATCGATGACTTTGGCCGTCAGCGGATGCCCGTCGTGGAACTGCTGAATCGCTGGATCGTTCCGTTGGAAAAGCGGTACGACTTCCTGAGCGTTCCCTGTGGGAAACGAATCCAGGTTCCCTTCGATCAACTGATCATTTTCTCCACCAATCTGGAGCCCCGCGATCTGGTCGATGCCGCCTTCCTGCGACGAATCCCCTACAAGATTCCGGTTCCAGATCCGTCGGTTGATGAGTTCCACAAGCTGTTTGTCTTGATGGCGAACTCTCTCGGTTTCACCTATGAAAAGCGAGCCGTCGACTATCTTCTGGCCAAACATTACGCGCCCGTCCAGCGACCGCTGCGTGCCTGTCAGCCACGAGACATCCTGCTGCAAGTGAAATTCTTCTGTCAGTACAACGATCAGCCGATTCGCTTGACACCCGAAGCGATTGACTTCGCCTGTGAGACCTATTTCTCGGTGATGTAAGCCCAATGCAGTAGGCACACTCCGTGTGCCGTTGGGGGACAGAGTGAGGCGAGCAGCATCGATTCCTGAAGCGAGAACGAGGCACACGGAGTGTGCCTTCTACATTGAAAATGCCTCGCCGATACCGACTCTCAGATGAGCTGCGCTTGGTCAACACGCGGATAACTTACTCCGCACGCTCCCTGAAGGTGGAGCAAGCGAAATTGGATCTACGCGAAGGCGCAGAGAGTCGCAGCGAACTAAATTCTGTGCTGCACGACCCCAACCCCGAAAAAGCGGCATGCTCTTAACTCGCCGCGACTTGCGAAAAATCTCGTCTGACTCGACAATGCGCTCTGTCCGTGAGTAAGGTTGGGCAGGCTGTCTACAATCCGGACGGAAATGGGTGAGATTTGGCAGCGATTGCTGCGTCAACACGGAGGCAACAGTGGAACTTCGGCGAAATCCGACTCGTGCGGTGAAGATTGGCTCGGCAACGATTGGTGCGGGTCACCCCATTGCCGTGCAGAGCATGACGGCGACTCACACTCAGGATATCGACGCGACAGTCGCCCAGATCGAAGCGCTCTATGCCGCCGGTGCCGATGTCATTCGTGTCGCGGTCGACAGCAACAAAGATGCTGTGGCTCTGGCCGAGATTCGGAAGCAGACCAAGGCGAATCTGGCGGTTGACCTGCAGGAAAATTATCGACTCGCCGAGGTGGTCGCCCCTTACGTCGACAAGATCCGCTACAACCCCGGACACCTCTATCACCACGAGCGAGAAAAGCCGTGGCAGGAAAAGGTCGGCTATCTGGCGAAGATCGCCCTCGATCATGATTGCGCGATGCGTGTCGGCGTGAACTGCGGTTCGGTCGATCCTGCCAAGAAAGAAAAGTACGACCCCGCCGATTCGATCACCCCGATGCTCGAAAGCGCCTGGGAACACTGCGACTTCCTCGATTCGCTCGGGTTCGAACGCTATTGCGTATCGATGAAAGATTCGGATCCAAGCAAGGTCATTGAAGGCAACCGGAGATTTGCGGAAAAGCGTCCCGACATTCCGCTACACTTGGGGGTCACCGAGGCGGGGATGCCGCCTGATGGAATCATCAAGACTCGGATGGCGTTTGAGCAACTGATCAGTCAGGGAATCGGCGACACGATCCGTGTGTCGCTGACCGTACCCAATTCGCGCAAGCCCGAAGAGATCGTGGCGGGGCGCAAAATTCTCGAAGACATTGCGGCAGGGCGAGTTCGTTCATTTGTTGATTATGGTCTGCAGACGCTGAACATTATCAGTTGTCCGAGCTGCTCGCGCGTCGAAAACGAAGCATTCATCGACCTGGCTCAACAAGTCAAAGAGATGACCTCGTACGCCAAAGATCATGCCGTCACGATTGCAGTCATGGGCTGCCGAGTGAACGGCCCTGGCGAGACTGACGATGCCGATTTGGGACTGTGGTGCGGTCCTACGTTTGTGAACTTGAAGAAGGGGCCAGCAGAATTGGGGGCGTTTCCCTATGACGCCATCCTACCGCGGCTGAAAGAAGAATTGGATAAAGTCATTGCGGCCAAGTCGGCCGGCTAACTGGTTTTACGACCAAGACATCCAGACCGAAGCGACGGGAACAACGACAGAAAACTGGTTCGCGACATCCGAATGCTCCGAACCTTTTCTGCCGAGACTTGTCAGTCTTTTTGGTCCTGCGGTGTCTGTGTTCATTTTTGGAAAGAACATCGGACATGCTCGGAACGCAACTGAAACCCGCCGAATACCTCAAACGCTGCGCCGAAGTCTTCGACACGCTCGACATCTCCCAGATTGAAGGACTCGCCGATGACATCTACTCAGCCTACGAAAACGGCCGGTTCGTCTTTCTGATCGGGAACGGCGGCAGTGGTTCAAACTGCTCGCACTTCTGCGAAGACCTGGGAAAGAGCACGCTGGATCGCAAGGACTTCACCAACGATTCCGTGAAGCGTCTGAAGGTCCTCAGCCTGACCGACAATACTCCGTACATCCTTGCTTGGGGCAACGACGAAGGCTTTGATCAGGTCTTCGTTCAGCAGCTCAAGAATTTCGCATCTCCTGGCGACGTTCTGATCGCGATCAGCGGCAGCGGTAACAGCCCGAACATTCTGAACGCGGTCGAATGGGCCAACCGCCACGAACTGGTGACGTGGGGGATTACCGGCTACTCCGGTGGCAAACTGAAGCCACTCGGCAAGAAGAATCTGCATGTCCCGCTGGACGACATGGGCATGGTCGAATCCGTGCATCTGGTCGCTTTTCACTGGATCCTGAACGACATTCACGGTCGGATCAACAAGGTGGGCCGTTACGCCACCAAGTAGCTGGTGCATCTCGGACATCATTTAACCGCGTGGGCATCGCCCCGCGCGGTTTCAGCTTTTGATGGGTCCGGGTTACGATGTTGCCGACGCGCGGGGCAATGCTCACGCGGTTAAACGAGTTCAAGATTTTTTCCGTTCATTCGATAAGTACCGTTCCATGGCTACCGACATTCAACAGATTCGCAACATCGGCATCATTGCTCACATCGATGCCGGAAAAACGACGACCACCGAACGGATCCTGTTTTATGCGGGCGAGACGCATCGAATGGGAAGTGTCGATGAGGGTACGACCGTCACCGACTTTGACCCGGAAGAAGCCAAACGCGGCATCACGATCTACTCAGCGGCCATCTCGTGTAAGTGGCAGGGCTATACCGTCAACATCATTGACACCCCCGGGCACGTCGACTTCACTGCGGAAGTCGAACGCAGTCTGCGAGTGCTTGACGGTGGCGTTGTGGTCTTCAGTGCCGTCGAAGGGGTCGAAGCTCAAAGCGAAACTGTCTGGCGGCAGGCCGACAAGTACCATGTTCCGCGCATCTGCTTTATCAACAAAATGGACCGGATCGGCGCTGGATTCGAACGGGTCTTCAATCAGATCTCAGATCGCCTGCGAGCCAACCCGATTGCCGTTCAGCTTCCGATTGGAGAAGGGCCCATCACGAACCCCAACGGGTTCCGCGGTGTGATTGACCTGATCGAAATGAAAGCGATGTATTTCGATCGCGAGTCCCAAGGGACCAAGATCGACATTCAGCCGATTCCCGAAGACGAACGACTGCGCGCCGAAGAATGGCGGGGCAAGTTGATCGACGCGATCGCCCTCACCGACGACGAGGCTTTCGGGATCTACGACAAAACTGGCGACCTGCCCGCGGATCAAATTATTCGCGTGCTGCGCAAAGCCGTTGTCTCGTCCCAGATCCAGGCCGTCTTCTGCGGCTCATCACTCGACTACATCGGAGTCCAGCCGGTGCTGGACGCCGTGATCCGCTACCTGCCCAGTCCACTGGACGTCCCACCAGTCGAAGGCCGCAACCCGAATCCCAAGAAGGCCGATAAGCTCGAAGTGCGCAAGCCTTCGGAGAAAGAGCCGTTTTGCGGATTGGTCTTCAAGATTCACGCCGATGAGCATGCTGAACTGTATTTCATTCGTATCTATTCGGGCGTTCTCAAGAGTCGCTCACGCATGTTGAATCCGCGGACAGGAGAAAAGGAACTGGTCAGCCAACTGTGGCGAGTTCAAGCCGATTCGCGAGAAGCCCTTGATGAAGCCACCTGCGGTGACATTGTTGGCGTGATCGGTCCCAAAGATTCAGTGACCGGCGATACGCTCTGCGATCAACAGAACCCGATCTTACTGGAAGCCATCACCTTCCCCGCGTCCGTGATCTCGATGGCCATCGAGCCGGACAGCAGCGCGGACCGCAAGAAGCTGGAAACGACCTTGAAGTTGATGATGAAGCAGGATCCGACCTTCACTGCCAAGATCAGTGAAGAAACGGGTCAGACGATCATCAGCGGGATGGGCGAGCTGCATCTGGAAATCATCAGCAAACGCATGGAACGCGACTTCCACATGAAGTTCCGGACGCACAAGCCACGCGTCACCTATCGCGAAACGATTCCCAACAAGATCGATACTGAAGGCAAATTTGATCGCCAGACGGGTGGCACGCGCCAATACGCAGGGGTCACAATCGGCGTCGAACCGGTCATCAACGAAACAACGCTGGTTGTCGAAAGCAAACTGAAGCCGAATGCGATCCCGCCAGATTCACTCGAAGTGCTGCTCAATGCTTTGCGAGACGAATTGAAGGGGGGCGGCATCGTCGGTTATCCGCTGATCAACGTGAAAGTCGTCCTCAAGGATGTCGACTATCGCGAAGGCGAAACAACAGAAGTCGCTCTACGAGCCGCCTCGGCCGACGCCATGCGACGCGCCCTGCAAGATGGCGGGGCAGTGCTGCTCGAACCGATCATGAAGCTGGAAGTCGTCGTTCCCGAAGACTTCGTTGGCAACGTCACCGGCGACCTGAATTCCCGCCGAGCGATCATCGTCAACACGGAAGTCCGTGGAAACCTAGTCGCGATTACGGCCGAAGTCGCGTTGTCGAAGATGTTCGGCTATTCGAACGACGTTCGAAGCCTGTCGCAGGGTCGCGCCTCGTTCTCGATGGAACCGTTGCGTTACGACGTGGCGATCAATCCGCCTGAAATGTAAGAACCGGCGGCACCTCTGTCTTCTCTGCGCTCTTCGTGCGTCTGTATTTCAATGCACATGACTAGTTGAAACGCAGAGGCACGAAGGGCGCAGAGAAGTGCAAAACCGATCTCAGCTACATCTGCTCCGTAACGCCGATCCCAAGCAATTCTAAGCCCTGCTTCAGGACTCGCGCGGTCGCGTCGCACAGTAGCAGGCGGCTCGTACGCAAGGCGGCATCTGGCTCCTTGAGTACGATGCACTTGTCATAAAACTGGGCGAAGATGTTTGCGGTTTCGAACAGGTATTGAGTCAGCAGGTTTGGTCGGTAGTCCACCGCAACGTCGGACACAGCTTGATCGAACGCATTCAACTGCAATGCAAGCACTCGTTCGGCAGGGCTACCGAGAATAATCGGGGCATCTTCACCACGCAGGGCTGCAACGTCGACTTCACCCTTCCTCAGAATTCCGCAGACACGAGCATACGCGTACTGAATGTATGTCGCTGTGTCCCCGTTGGTGGCCAGCATCTTCTCCCAACTGAAGACGTAATCGCTGTCCCGGTTATGATTCAGGTCGACGTAGATGATCGCGCCAATTCCAACAAGTTCCGCGACTCGTCCTCGCTCTTCGTCAGGAAGGTGAACGCTGTTAACGTCGACGATCTTGCGAGCATTCTGCACGGCTTCGTCGAGCAAGCTTTCCAGACCAACAGTGTCACCCGATCGCGTCTTGAACGGACGTCGATCATCGCCCAGCACGGTCCCAAAGCTGACGTGGCGGAATTCGGTCTTGTCGAATCCGAGTTTCTTGGCTGTGGAGAACAGCAGTTGAAAGTGTTCACCCTGCCGTGAATCGACGACATACAGGCTTGCATCGGCGTGCAGCGTTTCCACTCGATGTCGAATCGTCGCCAGGTCGGTAGTTGCGTAGGTGAAAGCACCATCTGCCTTCTGCACGATGAAGGGAGCTTCGTTTCCTTCGATAAAGACGCACGTCGCGCCGTTGCTCTCGACCGCCAGCTTCTTTCGCTTCAGCTCTTCGACGGTCCCAGCGAGCATCGGGTTGTACCAACTCTCGCCGAGCGTCATGTCAAACTTGACGCCAAATCGCTGGTAGACGGATTCCAGGGCCTGCAGGCATTGCGGCACGAATTCGTCCCACAGTCGCTTATTCTCGGCGTCACCCGCGTGCAGTTTTGCCGTTTCTCGTCGAGCTAGTTCCGCGATCTGCGGATGCGCATCCGCCAACGCTTTCAGATGCGGATTGGCGTCGACAGCCTCGATCTTTTTCTTCGCAGATTCAATCTCATCCTTCGATGCGGCCAGATCCTGTTCCTGTCGCTTCAGGTTTCGAGCCGCATCCTTATCAGCGGGATTGGCTGTTGCGGTTGCTTTCGCTGCGGCCACAGCTTGCACTTTCAGCGGTAGTTCCTGCTGCAGCTTGGGCAGCTTGGCGACGACCTCGTGATAGTCAGAAAGCTGGTTGACCAGACGATAGAGTCGAGCCAGTTCCGCGACCGGGGCTTGTTCGTACGCCGCCTGATCTCGGAAGTGCTTGTAACCGTAGATGATCATGCCGAACTGAGTGCCCCAGTCGCCGACGTGATTGTCGGACAGAACATGGTGCCCGAGAAACTTCAGCACTTTGTAGAGAGCATGGCCGATCACCGTGCTTCGCAGGTGTCCCACGTGCATCGGTTTGGCGACGTTCGGTGATGAAAAATCGACGATATACGTCCGTGGAGTCCCGACAGGAGCAACGCCCAACCGCTCGTCGCGACACAGCTTGGCGGTTTCGAGAGCGAGATAGTCTGTTTTGACCCGCAGGTTGATAAAGCCAGGGCCTGCAATTTCAGGCGTGTCGCAGATGTCGGCGACATCCAGCTTCGCGATAATCGCTTGTGCCATGTCGCGGGGTGGCTGTTTGTGCTGCTTGGCCAGCGGCATCGCGCAGTTGGCTTGGAAGTCGCCAAACTTGGTGTCCGTGGTTGGCTTGAGCATTTCGACAAACGAATCAGGCGCGTCCGTGAAAGATACCAGGGCCTGTCGCAGTCGGGATCGAAGTTCAGCCAGCAGATTCATGAACGTCAGTCCTCAATCGAAACTCTTCCGGGACGGGGAGGCGCGAGGCTTCCGCCGAGCCGTGTTCCTGTAAAGTAGTAGGCACACTCCGTGTGTCACAATCCGGACGCAGAGAGCGTGCGGTCGACATTCGTCAGCAGTAATTCACTTACTTGCTACCAGAGGCCAATGGCTCACCGGCGATGGCCTTCCAATCAACGCGGCGTGCGTCGGCCCACAAACCTTCCAGGTCGTACAGTTCACGAGCTTCTGGCAGCATGACATGCAGGACGATATCGCCCCAGTCCTGCAACAGCCATGTGCTGACGCGTTCGCCTTCGGTGTTGGGGACCGAGTTACCGCGTGCCTTCATCAAAACCCGCGATTCACTGGCCAGCGCGGCCATCGTACGGGGATTGTTGCAGGTCGTGATGACGAAGAAATCCATAATCGGAGTGATCGCCGTCAGGTCCAGCACCACGGTTTCTTTGCCGCGGAATTCCTCACAAGCGCGAGCGATCTGGCAGGCGTCCGCAAGGCTTTTTTCCAGACGAGCCTTCTGCTTCGCGCTCATCGGGGCAGTGGTGGTGGTGGTGGTGGTGGTCGTTTCGCTGGTGGTCAGTGTCGCGCTAATGGGAAAAGCTCCGTTCAATCGTCATCAATATCGGAATCTACGAATGCCTTGCGAGCATCAAGTAGACGATTCATCGCGGTGGCAGGTTCGCCCGCAATCCGGAAGAAACCCGCAAGATTGGGACAGCCTGTTCCCGCTGTTGCAGGCGACTTCCACTTCTCAATTCGTCACATCCAGCTCGATTGGGGATCAAAAGATCTGCGAAGCGGATCGACCAGGCGACTTCCGTCGAACATATCGTCCCTAACTCCGGCAGAATGTTCAAGGTACAGCGGGATATCCGTCAAAACGTGGCCGATTTCTGCCGGCTCGAACGACGGTCCTCACGAGTAATTTTGACCAAGTCCGGTGAAGATTTTCATCCATCAGGATTCGTCAATTTGACGAATGCCGTCTGGCATTGATAGCATCCTGCCATGTCGCCTTCCGCCTCCCCGTCTGCTGCACCACCTGCGCTCTGGAACCGCCCACATCTGCTGGGTTTACAGGGGCTTTCTGCTGCCGAATTGACCGTCATTCTAGATCGGGCGGCCGATTTCAAACGTTTGCACGCCGCTGGTCAGACGAAGCTGGATCACCTGAAGGGCGTGACGGTCGGCAACTTGTTTTTCGAGCCCTCCACCCGCACGAAAACGAGTTTCAGCCTGGCTGCGAAGCGACTTTCGGCCGACACGGTCGACTTTACCGCATCGGGCAGCAGCCTGTCGAAGGGTGAGACTTTTATCGACACGGCCCGAAATATCGAAGCGATGGGTGTGACCCAGATGGTCGTGCGGCACAGCACGTCGGGTGCCCCCTATCACTTGACGAAACATCTCAAGGCGGGAGTGATTAACGCTGGCGATGGCACGCACGAGCATCCGACTCAGGGGCTGCTTGATATCTTCACCATACGTGAACATCGCGGGCAGATTGCTGGCCTGACGGTCGCTCTCGTCGGCGATATCCTGCACAGTCGCGTCGCCCGATCCAATATCTGGGGCCTGACGACGCTAGGAGCGAAGGTAATCGTCTGTGGTCCGGCGACGTTGATCCCGCCGGAAATCGAACGACTGGGTGTCGAAATCAGTCATAGTCTAGACGCCATCGTCCCCAGGACAGATGTGATCAACTTGCTCCGAATCCAGGCCGAACGACAGCGGAGTGCGTTCTTTCCGTCGATTTACGAGTACGCCCACTTCTTCGGGATGAACGGCAATCGCGTCCAACGAGCCCGCAAGGACGTGCTGATCCTGGCACCCGGACCAATTAACCGGGGTGTCGAACTGACGCCCGATGTGGCGGATGGCGACCATAGTGTGATTCTGGATCAGGTGACGAACGGTCTGTTCATCCGCATGGCATGCCTTTCGTTGTTACACGAGGCCCGATCTGTGTCGGGACAGCATTGAGATTTTGATGGAAGCAATCCCGCGCCGAAGGCCCTGCAATTCATGTCTTCCTTGTTGATTCGTGGCGGTCGAGTGATCGATCCCAGCCGGGAATTGGACCGCGTCGGTGACGTGATCGTCCGTGATGGCCGCATTGCCGAAATCGGCTCGAATCTGGGTCAGGCCGACGAAATCCTCGATGCCACCGGATGCATTGTCTGTGCGGGCTTCATCGATACGCACGTTGGTGTCCGCGATCCGGGCTTTGAAGAGGATGAAACCACTGCCACTGCCACAGCGGCTGCTCTCGCCGGTGGTTTCACTCGGATCGCTGCACTGCCAGATACACTTCCCGTCGTCGACAACGCGGCCGCTGCGGAATATGTGGTCCTACAGGCGAAACGCGCGGGAAACTGTCGCGTCTATCCGCTGGGAGCAGTCACTCGTAACCATGCAGGCGAAGAACTCGCCGACTTAGGGCAGCTTGCTCGAAGTGGCGCAGTTGCCTTCACGGATTCCAATTTTCCCATCGCCAGCGCCGAGATCATGCGACGGGCTCTCGAATACGCTCGCATGTTCGATCGGCCAATCTTCGTTCATCCCCAAGACCCGACGCTCACTGCTGGCGGAGTGATGCACGAAGGCTACTATTCAACCGCCCTCGGTCTGCGCGGTATGCCTGCAGCCGCCGAGGAAATCATGGTCAGCCGCGATATCGCGCTCGCCGAACTAACTGGCGGCCGCATCCACCTGATGTCGATCTCGACTCAAGGAGCCGTCGAACAAGTCCGCCGAGCAAAACAGCGTGGGATCAAGGTGACGTGCGATGTCACGCCACATCACCTCGTTCTGACCGATGCCGACATGCAGAAATACGACGCGAACTATAAAGTGCGACCGCCGCTTCGAACCGAAGAGCATGTGCGAGCCCTGATCGACGGCCTGGTGGACGGCACTGTCGATGCGATTTCGGCCGATCACCAGCCCTGGGCGTCGGAAAAGAAAGATCGCGAGTTGGATCAAGTTCCGTTTGGAATCGTCGGACTCGAAACGCTGCTGCCGCTCTGCGTGAAGACACTGGTCGAGCCCGGGCGACTCTCCTGGCTGCAGTTGATCAGCAAGCTGACTACGGGCCCCGCGAGAATACTGGGGTGGACCGAAGCCGGGATGTTGGCCACTGGTGTTTCGGCCGATGTCACTGTAATCGATCCCACAGCGAGTTGGACTGTCGATCCCGCGAAGTTTCGTTCCAAAAGCCGCAACACCCCGTTTGGCGGCTGGACAATGCAGGGACAGGTCAAAGCGGTCGTGATCGGCGGCGAAATTCGCTTCCGCGTCACCGAAGTTTGACAGATCTCGTACAATACTGATCCGGCCAGGGAGGAATGGTTCCTCGTCGAGCCGTTCGTTTTCGAGTTCTGGATTCCCATCGATGTCGGCCGCGTTCCTCATTATCGATGGTTACAACCTGCTGCACGAGGCCGGATTGTCTCAGGCCAAGTACGCGCCGGGTGACCTTCACCGCCAGCGTCATCGGTTACTCGTGCGATTGACGAACGAATTGAGTGCGGAAGAACGAATCCGCTGCACCGTGGTTTTCGACGCCATCGAGGCCCCGTCTGGTCTGGAACGCCAATTTCGACACGGCGAGATCGCGGTCATGTTTGCCGAACCGGGGCATGACGCGGATTCTCTCATTGAAGAACTCATCGAAGCTCATTCTGCGCCAGCGCAACTACTCGTGGTCTCCAGCGATCATCGCCTTCAAAAAGCAGCCAAGCAGCGGCGAGGCAAGAGCGTCGACAGCGAAGAGTTTCTGCAGCAGCTGGCAACTCGCGCGAGGGAAGCTGCGAAAGCAAAACCGGCCACGCCAAGCGTGACTAGTACCGGCAGTTCGCAGGAGGAGACATCGTATTGGCTGAACGAATTCGGCAAAATTGATGTCGACGCGATTGGGAAGCTCGACGACCCCGACGCGAAGCCTGCGGCCACCGATCAGTGGCAGAAAAACCTCGACGATCTGCAGAAACAGCTCAATGAGGCGGATCTGGACGAGTGGTTGAAGTCACCACCACCCGATCGACGTAAGAAATAGCTGACGATGTCGCAAATCACCGGCTGAGAACTCCTGCGGAGTTGACTTCCCTGCGACCGGATTGACCTACGCGGCAGGTTCGAGCAGAATCTTCACCCAAGTCATTCGGTCTTGTGATGACCAACCAAGTGAAATCCTTCGCACTCAGGAAATTCGCGATGTCGTTGTTTGATTTGCTCGCCTTAAAGAAGCCGCTGCTGTTGGGGGCGTTGACCCTGACTTTCGTTGGCTGTGGGGCCGAACAGTACGAACAACGGCTGCGTCAGTCTAAGGATTACTTCAACTACCTGGAAAAGATCGAGCAGAATCTAGGACCAAAATGGTCCGACGGTCGCATCGTCGATCTCATGCGAGTCCCCAAGCAGTTCCAGCAGATTCCGGCGCCAGTTCCGGTCAAGAATGAGAATGGCGAGGACGAACTTCCGGCGGTCGATCCACGCCAGCCCGACTACTTGAATCTGATTTTCCCGCACGAACAACTCGTGGCCGCTTGGGAAGCTCCCTTCATGGTTGATGGTGCCGATGGAACGGCAGGGACTCGCAAAGGATATATCTACGTCCTCAGCAATTACTGGATGTTCGTGGGCGAAGACCCCGCCGAAGCATTGAAGTTCCTCGGGAAAATGGTGCAGTTAGTCGGTGATGCGCTCGACAATCACATTCCTCCCAACAAGCTGGAAGCACCTGATGTCGAACTTCACCCGAAGCCAGGCCGATATCTTCCGGCTCAGTCCTACAGCGTCTTCAGCTATCAACCCAAGGCGATCACCGACCGCGACGATACGACGAATTATACCTTCACGATGTACGCCAAACAGAATGGCAACATTCAAGCAATCGTGCTGGTTGTTCTTCCCGATCGAATCTCGTCACAGGAAAAGCTGGTCGAGCGAATTCCGATGATGCTGGAGAGTTTCCATATCACCAAGAATGAGCCCAAGCCAGGTGGACAAGGTGGCACGGCCCCAGCGGGTGGCAGTTCCAATCCGTTCTAATTGGATTCTCTTGCTGGGTTCGCACTCACTGGACTATCTCAGCAGGCCGTACTTCTTCATCTTGTTGTACAGCGTGACTCGACTGATCCCCAAGTCCTTAGCGGTCTTGGTTCGGCTGAAAGTGTTCTTGAACAGCGTCTGCTCGATGATTTCTTTTTCGCTCAGAGCAATCTGACCACCAAGCGACCGATCATTTGTCGTTGCGACTGTGGAGGCGGCTGGTGCGTTTCCGTAGCCCAGGACAACTGTCGGATCGTTAGTTGGTCCGGCAGTCCCGGACAGTACATGTTGGGGCAGATTCGCCTGGGTCAATGTGCCGTCATTACAATAGATCACCGCCCGTTGGATCACGTGTTCCAGTTCGCGGACATTACCAGGCCAAGGATAATTCACCAGGGCACTGAACAGGCACGGCGAGATGTGTTCGATGCGAACACTGTGCTTGATCGCGAACTGACGCACGAATTTCTTGGCGAGCGGCACGATGTCCATTCGTCGCTGTCGTAGCGGCGGAATCACGAACTTCAGCATGTTCAGGCGGTAGTACAAGTCTGGGCGGAACCGGCCTTGCTCAACCAGAGGTTGCAATTCGAGGTTACTCGCGACGATCAGCCGAGCTTGGCTGTGTTGGGTCTGATTCGAACCCACTGGCTCGAATTCGCCAGTTTCGATCACACGCAGCAATTTCACTTGTTGTTCAGGGCCCAGGACATCGATTTCGTCCAGCAGGATCGATCCACGGCGAGCCGCCAGGAACTTTCCTTCCTTGTCCGCATGAGCACTGGTGAAGGATCCTTTCATATGTCCGAACAGTTCACCTTCGATCAAGTCAGACGGCAAAGCTCCGCAAGCCACCGGCAGGAACGGTTCATGTCGTCCTGGACTGACTTCATGAATCAGCTTGGATAGGAATGTCTTGCCAGCACCTGTTTCACCGATCAGCAGGATTGTCACGTCGTGTCGTGCGGCAATTTCAAGGTCAAGCAGCATTTGCTGCAATTGAGGTGAGTTCGTTTCGAAGCGGCGACCGATCCCGGTCAAGACTCCCAGTGTTTTCTCTTCGCCAAGATCATTCGGCAACAGTGCTGAAGTCTGCGAAGTTGTGGTCACGCGAACGACGGGGCCCGGGGCGGGAACGGGTTCTACTTCTGGCTCGCCAGGGAACAGATTTTGAAAAGCTTTGAGCAGTGTCGCTCGGTCCAGCTTGCCGCGGCACATGACGATGTCGTTCATCACGGCGTGACGGGCGAGTGGTTCGGGGCATTCTTCAGCCGTCAGCATGGCGACGCGAAGTTTAGGAAACCGCTGGGCCACCACTTCCAGAATGCGGTTCTCAGCATGTCCGCCGCTGCCAACGCGTCGGAAGTCGGCCAGCAGAGCCTGTGGTTCCACATGGCCGCTGAGGTCGATCAGTTCGTCGATCGAATCGCACGAGCGAATGTCCGCCTTGCCATCGAACAGCCCCGGCACTTCAGACGTCATGATTTGATCGCGACTTAGGACGACGATGACTGGCTTGTTCATGGAATGAATCCTGTCGAGCTTTGGCGAATGGCGACTGACTTGAGGTCTTGATTTGTGAGGTTCAATGTTCAGTCAGTGAAACGGTCTGATCAGGTGCTAAACAAATGGAATGCCAAAGCGCTAACGAGCCAAATGGTTCTGGTTGCAATCCTCAATGGAATGAGCAGTTAAGTTCGGTAAACAATTTGTGAACCCCTCGCGGACATCACAACCAATGTGGCGATTGAGCAACATCAACACCACGACGCTGTTGCCTATTCGCCACATGTTGCCGGGCGGAAACATCACCGCAAGAAGCTGGAGCAGAGGTGGACGAATTGACGCCGAACGACTGCGGGCAACTCGTCCTCTCACAAATGCCTTCGGCAAGTTCTGGTGGACTTTTGCTTCTGAGAATAGTGCGGTGCGGGCAGGTTTATACTAAAGGTGGAGCGTCTAAAGAATCGCCGGAATCGTTAACGCGGGCGTGATTGAGTTGGCTACGATATTACCGTCCCTGTTTTCTACCACTATTCGATGCCGTCCAGATTAGGGTTTGCTGTGTTTTGGAAACTGCTCGGTCTACTGTCGTTGGCTCTTATTCCAGAGCTTGGCTATTCGCAGGACAGTGCCAATCGCAAATCCGGGTATCGCGAATTCGCGGCGGCGAATCCGGGTGACGCCGCTGCTGGGAAAAGTGTCTTCGAAGATGCGAGTAAGGCCGCGTGTGTGAAGTGCCATTCCATTGATGGTTCGCGACGAGGCGTCGGGCCAGATCTCGGTTCGATCGGCAACAAGTTCGAACGCCCCAGCCTGATTCAGTCGATCCTCGATCCGTCGAGTTCCATTGCCATCGGCTACGGCATCACCATTGTCGTCACCGAGTCTGGTCAGGCCTATCAAGGGGTGCTGCAACGAGTCACAGATGACTTCCTCGAACTGAAGGATAAGGATTCGAAAACAGTTCGAGTTGAAACTCGAACCATCGAAGAACAGCGAGAAAGTTCCACATCACTGATGCCCGAGCGGATCGAAACGCTGATCAGCCAGCAGGAGTTTGCCGATCTTGTCGCCTATCTTGAGACATTGAAGCAGGCCCAGACATCGCTGCCTGCGCATCGCGGCGCGGTGATCGAGATTGATCGGTGCCAGAGCCCACTCGATTTGGCCCCTCGATTTCCCGACGTGACGTTCACTCGGCCTGTCGCGATGGAACCTGTCCCCGGGCAGAAGTCGCAGTTTGTGGTCATCGAACATGGGGGGGCAATCTATTGGCTGAATGAGTCTCTGCCGCAGACGGAAGCATTAGGTGTACTGGACTTGGGTCGCACCGTGCGACTGGGCGGAGCGACGGGCCTGCTGGGCCTGGCCTTTCATCCTCAGTTTGCTCAGAACGGCCGCGTGTTTCTGAAATACCAGATCGACGATCAGGGCCGGATTACGACGATCGTCGAGGAACGTCATTGGGCTCAGATCGACGATCAGAAGCCACAACTGCTACAGCCCCGAGAGATCCTGCGGATTGTCGGAGCAACGCAGGATCACAACGGCGGCAGCCTGGGGTTCGGGCCCGACGGGTA
>CAIMFH010000089.1 GCA_903840265.1 uncultured Schlesneria sp.
GCCCTGCTGGCCGCCGCCCTGCTGGCCTTGCTGACCACCACCAGTTCCGCCGCCACCACCCACGAAGGAGAAGGTGAAGACGTCGGTGATCGAACTAAACAGCGGGTTGACTGACAGACGAACGTATCGGCGATCCGAAGACACTACCGCGGTGACCGACAGGGTGATTCCTTCGTTGACGGTCGTGATCACAGGCTGGAAGCCGGTGGATGCAAAACCGACAGTCGGGATCAAGCTGGTCACGAACGGACGAGCCTTCGAGTCTGTTACTGTACCGGTCTGACCATTGAACACAGTCACTTTCGGAGCAAACATCAGGTTGTTGCGTTGATCACCCTGGGCAGCCTGGATGAAGAAGAACGCTTCGATGTCGCTCAGGATTGCCAGACCCATTTCCATACCAGCTTGTGGGTTGTAGTTACCGAAGGTGGGAACACCAACTTGGAACGAACCCTGCTGGAATGGAACACTCAGGTCTGAGCTGAACTGATTCGGCTGGCTCAAACCCACAACCGAAGGGTTGCTAGGATTGTTGAACAGGTTCAACGTTGGTCCGGCACCGAACAATGGTGTGCTAGCTGCACCACCTTGTTGGGCTGCACCCTGTTGGGCCTGACCCTGCTGACCCTGCTGAGCCCCACCGGCCTGGGCCGCACCGGCCACACCACCCTGCACGGACGTTGTCGATGATGACTGACCGAACTGAGGCAGATTGACGGAGCCGAACGTCTGCAGTGGCAGTCCCGTGTTGTCGACTTGAGGACGACCGGTCGTTGGCGACAGGTTGAAGTCGAAGTCGATACCAATTCGTTCGAAGAATCGATCGCTGACCGTGACGAAGCGGACTTCGATCGTCACCTGCAGGTCTTGCAGACGACGCAGTTGGTCCAGCAGGTCCGTGATTTCTTCGTGAATCTTCTGAGTCTGGCGGATGACCAGACTCAACGTGGTTTCATTGGAACGAATCGATGCTGGCCCACCAACCTGGTACCAGGTATCCGGAGCGATCGTCGAGACGATCAGTTCCGTCAGGGCATTGAAGTCGGGGTCCATGTTCTGTCCGCGTTCACGACGGCCTGGGGTGCTCGGATCGAATGAACCAGATTGATTCTGGCCGACTTGTCCGAAACCTTGTCCGTTCGCCGGGACACTCATCTGTCCACCACCGAAGCCGGTGGGGTTCAGGTTGCCAAAGGGGTCAGCCATCTGGTTGGAAGGATCAGGAATGGGCACAACAAGGTCGGCGACCGGGTACACGCGGACTTCCAAATCACCCTGTTGACGCATCCGACTGGTGATCTTCAACACTTCGTTGTCGATCATGTAGCCCAGGTTGTAGCGACCCAGGATCAGGTTCAAGGCACTCTTCACCTGGATGCCGTCGACATCGATCGTCACCAGGCTGTTCGTGGTCGCGGCTTCTTCTTCCATCCCCTGGGTGTCCAGGTGGATGTTGATTTCAGCAATCGCCTGGATCTTCTTGATCACGTCGCCCAGCGGAACCTGGTCTTCGTGCAGCGAGATTCGCTTGCTCAAGCTCTCTTGGATCTTCAGCTCTTCCGGACCACGCTTGCGATTGTCGGCGCGGTACTTGCCTTTGCGTCGATCCGAGACTTCTTTCCAGTTTTTGCCGAAATCGAGCGGGTGATCATCGGTCACGTTGACGATCACACCTTGTTCGACATCATCCAACTGCTTCCAGAACGATTCTTCCTTGTCGAGTTGCAACTTGTCGTTGCTTCCCTTGCGGCGAGCGAATCGTGCCTTCCAGAACAGCGCTTCTGCAGTGCCGTCTTTCGGGTTCATTTCTTTCAGCTTCTTCGCAATGATTTCCGCTTCGGAGAATCGCTGTTGTTTGTAGAGGTCGTTGAATTCCTCGATCATCTTGGCCATGTCTTGCTCGATCCGGACCTTGGTCGCAACGGAGCCTTCCATAGCAGCAACTGCATCCGAGTTCCGCTTCTTCAACTCCAGGTTCGGCTGCTGACGGACGATTTCCGACTGCAGTCCAGAGCGTGTCTTGGTCAACTGCTTCATCAGATTGTTGGTGGATTCGGCTGGCAAATCCGTACCTTCAATCTTGGCCATGGTCTGATCGATCAGGCTCAACGCCGCTTCTGGATCTTTATCCTTTAAGCGCTCGGCCTTGAAGATGGCGTTCAATGCGTCACTGCGAACTCGATCGACGCGAACCATCTGTTCTTGTTGAGCAGCATCCAGCGGAGCTGGTTGTGCTTCGTCCGAAGCGAATCCTGGCTCCGAATCGGCGACTTGGCCGTTCGTCAGTTGGATCCCGGATCGATTCGTTCGTGGAGCGAGTTCTCGCAGGTAGTCTTGCATCCGTTGCGTCTTCACATAGTCCAGCTTCTGACCGGTCTGATGAGCGGCCAGGAAGTTGGTGTAAGCAGCCTGACGGTTGCCCCGATTCAGTTCTTTCATCCCGCGAGCGTACAGTTCGCTTGCCGAACCCGAAGGAGCGATCTCGCTGATCGAATCAGCCTGGGTCACCGCAAAGTTACGACCAGGTTGCTCGTCCGATGGAGCGAATGGGTTATCGTTTGCATCGAATCCGCTAGCCGTTTCAACGCGGGTCTTGCGTGGGTTACGCGAGGCCACATTGGCATTGCCCATCTTCTCGGCCAGGTCAGTCAGCACCAGGTCTGGACGATCGGCGAAGACCGGGAATGTCACATTCATTTGCTCGGCTTCTTCAGCCTTGGCACGAGCTTCGTCGTAACGTCCGGCGGTCATCAACTGACGAGCCTGACGCAGCATATCGATCGCCTCGGTCTGAGCGGGCGACAGATTTTGACGAGCGACAGCCGAATTGACGTTTGCGGGTTCGGTTGGAGCCTTCTCGCTGACAGGTGTTCCTGAAGTGGCCGGACCACACTTGGCGGTACGAGCGACATCGGTCAGAACCAGGTCTGGACGATCGTCGAACAGATCGTACGAGGCCTTCAAACGTTCGGCTTCGATCGCCAACTGGCGAGCTTCGTCGAGACGTTCTTCCTGCAGAGCTTGTCGAGCCTTCACCAACAGGGCCAGAGCCTTTGGTTTCGCTGGTGATGCGGCGTCACTGTTGGGATTACGTGCTGGATTTGGAGTCGCAGCAATTCCTTCAGCAGCGCGACGGGCCGCGATTTCGTTCATCACGACTTCGGGCATGTCTTCGAACAGCTTGTAAGCAACGTTCATCTCGGCCGCTTGCTCAACCTTGGCCTGAGCAGCATCCAGGTTGCCATTGGCGATGTCCTGGCGTGCGAGTTCGAGCAATCGGTTGGCTTGCTGCTTCTTGCCATCGGCAGGCTTGGCGTTCCCGCGAGCGGCAACTTCTTGCGAAGCGGCCTTCTTCGGTTGTGTGGCGTTGGCAAACGTCTGCGTGCTGGTGGCGCGATCGATGTCGTTCAGAACAAGTTCCGGACGATCGTCGAAGACGTCGAAGGTGACTTCCAGTTCGTCAGCAGCCAAAGCGCGGCGACGTGCTTCGTCATAGTGCCCCGCCTTGAAGTCCTGACGGGCTTGAGCGATCAACGCAACAGCTTGTTCCCGTGGTGACAACTGCTGACCGGAGGAAGTCGCATGTTGGACCGGGGTTTCTTCCAGAGCCTCTTCGGCGCCGGTTTGTTGAATCATGGTGCGGTGCGGTTTCGCATTGCTCCCTACCGACGCGTCGTCAGTCGCCCAGTCGGGAACGGCGGCGGCAGCCGTGACGGCCGCTCCTGCCGGCGATTGCATCCGGGCCAGGAAATCCGCAGGACTTTCGTTCTTAGCGAACTTCATCTGCGAATCCTTGGCGATTTGATTCGCCAGATTCGCCATGTCGCGGGCTTGCTTGCGATCGCCCTTCTTCAGATGGGCCTGAGCCTGATTCATCAGGTTCCCAACCCGATGCCGAATGTCTTCCATTCGGTTCGGTGTGGCCCGTTGACCAGAACTCGGCGGAGCACTGGACTTGGCGGGAGTGTCTTCTCCCCAGGGGTCCGACTGAGCTCGCACTGTGCGAGTTTCGGCGACATCCTGCAATCGGGTGCGAGCCCGAGCCAGGTATTCGTCGGCAGTCCGACGTTCTGTTCCGGTCAAACCGGAAGTCGCAGCCGAAGCCGCGTCGAGGTGCTGAACCGCATCGCGGTACTTCCCTCGCAGATACATCTCTTTACCGAGTTTGTAGTGTTCGCGTGGCGACAGACGTCCCCCCGCATGAACACGATCCTCGCCACCCTTCAGCGTGTGATCCGAATGCTGAAGATTGGTCATTCGCAGAGCGATGATGACCAGGCACGTGCAACCGATGAGCCCAATAATCCTACCCAAGGTAGATTCCTCCTACAGGTCTGGCGTTGACGATGCGTCGACCTTTGTTTCCGGCGGAATGACGCTCATCCTTGAGCGGCAGGCCGTCGTCTTTTCACACAAAAAATATTGGATTCGGTAGCCGGAGACCGGCACCGGAATTCCCAGAGCAGGGAGCGAACGAAATGTCTTTGAAAGGGAGCGGAGAACCTTCGCAGTCATAGTGAATAGCTGAAGAAAGGGTCAATACGATTCCTTCCGCTTTCCGTTGCAGATTCCTTCTGATTTTTGATCTGCGCGCCGGCTTCGGCAGCAATTGCCGCGCGACCGGTTTTAACCCCGTTTTCAACCCTAAACCCGGCAGTTCTCGCCGCCTGACAACCAGGCGAGACACCAACACAGTGACTCGTTTTGGCGTATAATTCGTGGCGTCCGCTGGATTGCATCAGGACGCTGGAGTAGTCCTGTCGACGGCCACCTCCCTAATGGGACTGACTGCACCGGCCGACGCGAAGACGCATCCTTTTTGGCAATCAATAGTTGTGTCTCGACATCAAGCCTGCAGGCGGGGAGAAAGGCAGATCGAAACCAAGATCGGCTGGACTTCTCCGATTCGGCGTAGCAACATATCTCTTAGACAGTGTTTTGAACGTAAGGTGGCGAGTATGTCTGTCGTGGAAGCATCGAGACACGAATCTGTGACGAATCAGTCCTACGAAGGGCAGGAATTCCTATACCGCCCGATCCCGATGTTGATTCCTATCAGCATGGGGTTCGTTTTTCTGTCGCTGACGTCCGCAATGATTCCGGAACTCCTTGTGATTCCTGTCATTGGGATTATTCTGGCAGTGTTGGCCTTGCGACAAATCAGTCAGAGCCAAGGGAATCTGAGCGGTCGCTGGATGGCGATTGGCAGCATCGCGGCTCAGGCCGTGGTGGGAATTTCGTTCGCCGCCATGCATGCCTACAGCTTCGCCACGGAAGTCCCGCCCGGCTTTGAACGAATTAACTTCACGGCCGACATCGCCAAAAAGGGATTCGTCAGCGAAGCCGGCATGACGGGGCTGCATCCCGATGTCCAAAAGCTGATCGGCCAAAAGGTTATGATCAAAGGATACATGTATCCTTCCAAGACGATGGACGGGATCAAGCAGTTCGTCCTGTGCAAAGATAACGATCAATGCTGTTTTGGTGGTCAACCCAAAACGACCGATATGATTCTGGTCCGGATGAGCGGCGACAAAGCAGCCTATTACAAAACGGGGCTGGTTGCCGTGGCAGGGGTCTTCCATGCCCAGCGAGCAGTTGATGAATCGGGATTGGAACCCGTTTATCAATTGGAATGCGATGTCTTCGGGCCGGCAAAAACCTGGTACTGATCGATGGATCGAGTGAGGGCTGTGATGCGGTTAACTGATTGGTCCCTTCGCATTGCCCTCCCCGGGTTCGCGGCCCTCGCACTTGCGGGATGCACCAACCCCAATCTTGGTGATTACCGCCCCGTGAACCAGGTTCAATCCGGGTCGCACGCGTCCGACGTTGAGGCGAATTCTGACACCGGTCGGGCTTCGATCTCTGCATCCGACGATCTACCGTTCCATGCAGATGAAGAGATTCCCGTATCAGCCTTGGGGCCCGTCAACGTGATCGACGGGGCCGGCGTGGCGAACCTGATGAAGATCGTCCCGAACGATTCGGTCTCTGCGTCGACTAATCCCATTCAACCTGCTTCAGCGACCAGTGCCACAACCGGTGGCAAGTACACCTTTGAATTGCTGGTGCCCGACAAATCGTTTCAGCGCGATGCTTCGTCGAAGGCCCTACGAGTCTCGTACGATGACCTCGATCTGCTGAAGGTCATCAATCTCGAACCAGTGCCCGAGAACGCTGTCGAACTAATGCCGGCCTGGCTGAAGGAACTTTCCGGACAACGGATCCGCATCCGCGGTTTCATGTTCCCCACGTTCGAAGCTGAAGGGATCGAACGCTTCGTTCTGGCCCGCGACAACCAGATCTGCTGCTTCGGCCGCGACCCCAAGGTCTATGACCTGGTCCAAGTCGACATGAAACACGGGAAGACGACAAACTACATCCCCGCCACACGAGCCTTCGACGTGATCGGCAAGTTCAAGATCGAGATGGATAGCATCGACGGCAAACCATTCGGCCTGTACTACATCGAAGACGCCGAAATCATCGACCGCTGAAGGCCATGGATCATCCCTGGTGAGGCGCCGCAGCAAATGACCGAGTCAGAGTTCATACGGTCGATCGATTGCCAGCTTCCGTACGGCAACTTGGAACTGGTGCGAAGCCTCATCGAGCAAGCGAAGGGCATTTCCTGCAACGCAGTGTTCATGGTGCTTCATGAAATTTGCCGCCCGCCGCGACGAGAGCAAATCGATCTGAACGCGCGGCTTGAACTCCTGGCCGTTTGGTCGCAGGCCGTTGAGCACTCTCTAAATAACACGTTGCTGCCGATTGCCGAGTCGATTATTCGAGGTGACGATGTGACGCCCGGTGTCGCGGCCAAGGCAATGCGCGAAGTGGCTCAATTTCCAAATCAGCACAACGCCCTCGCCATCTCCTACTTCTCCTGCGACGACGTGGATGGTGAAGTTGAGGCGCTGCACCAGACAATCACAAGTGCGTGGGTCGGATAGTTGAACGTTGGAGCGCAGCCCACTTACCTGTGGCGTCCCGCGAGCAGAAACCCGCTCTTTAACCCATGTTTCAACGCGACACTTAAATGCAACCCGCACTAGCATTGTCTCGTTTCAGGTCGCTGCCAACAAAAAACGCGACTGGATTTCTCCAGTCGCGTTCTTAGTTTTATCAGCTAGCTCGCCGACTATTTCGCAGCGTCCCACCACCAGCGGCCGGCTGGCAGTTCGGGTGCTTTGCCTGTGGTCGCGATGCTTCCGAGGCGAGGTGATTCGGGAGTCAACTTCGCGTCTTTCACGACAGACATCATGTCGCCACGGACGCCACCGGCGACTTGCACGACAATGTCACGGCCGTTGTAGACACGGTGATTGACAACCGAATCGATTTCTTTCGGAACGGCGTAGTGAGCCGTCGCGTAGTCACCTCGAGGAGTGAACACGCCCAGGTCCCAGTGAGCCTTGTCGTTCAGCTTTTCATGCTGAATCAACGCGGAAACCAGGGCCAGGTCGAAGATGTTCTGCATGTCGGCGAAGACCGGATCACGAGTCGCCAGCTTATCGTAGTTGGCAGTAAAGTTCTCGGCGAAAGCGCGGTTGGTCGGTTCGGTTTGACCTGTGGGAACATGCTTCCCTTCTGCCGTCAGGAACTGGTTTTCCGACTGACACAGCACCGACGATCCCTGGATCTCGAACACTGTCTTGTCAGGGCTGTGCGATACAGCATCGTACTTCATCGTCAACCACCAACGCAGAGCGTCCATGGTCTGAACATTCTTCGGTTGAGTGGCCGCCAATAGATCGAAGTAGCTGGGGATTTCCTTCCCAGCCTTGAGCTTATCGATCCCGATCAACTTCATGCGGTAGTCCGCTTCAACGATCACGCGAGCAACTCGGCTATCGGTTGGAATGCCCCAGATTTCGATGTCCTGGCGTCCCAGCTTCGCCTGAAGTTGTTGCACCCAGTTTCGCACCGACGAAGCATTCAGCGGACCGCGTGATTGCGACTTCTGCACGAAGTCGGTCAAGGCTCGCACACCGGCATCACGGGTATTGATCGAACAACCGAAGTCGGCATCGCCGCGAGCAAACGTCCGCATCACGGTGACAAGATCGTCCAATTGCAGCGTTGGTCGGCCGCTGGTCGCACCGACAGGCTGACCCTGAGCGTTGTACTGCCAGGCTTCGGCAGGACCACCGATTACGATTTCATTCGTTTCGGGATAGACGATGACATACTTGACCTGAGACAGACCGGCCAGTTGAGCCATCGTCTCGGGAACGGATTCGCCTTCAGACAACCGTTGAGCAACCGCTCGCTCAAGTCTGGTCAGCGACACCAACCGGAGATCCGAACGGCGTGCGACATCGGCATTGAGGTCGGCTTTGCGAGCCTGCACTCCCAGCGATGCCAACAAGCCGGATTGTTCTTCATTCGTCAATTTGTGAAGCAGACCAGTCGGAGCGACGCGAACACCCATCGGATAGGGCGACATCGCACCACCTTCCTGATCGATGTCAACCCATTTACCAGACGTGTTCTGCTGAATCATTTGCATCAGCGTCTGGAAGTCAGCCTGTGTACCACCGCCGCCGAAACCGGCGCGGCCAATCATGCCACCCCCGCCCGATCCCTTGCCGCTGGTCCGAGCGATCCGCGACAACGTCGCAGCCGCCGTCACTGGTTCACCAGCCGCCTCTTGAGCCGCGGCGACCTTCTGAACAAGGCCTGCCTGCTCGGCGGGATTAGAGACTTGTTTCGCAACATCGAGTGCGGGGCCAAATTCGCCCGCAGCCAGATGTGCTGCAACTTGGTCAGCGGGAGCTGCTGCGTGGACCAGACCCGACATCACGACGACTAAACTCAGACTGGCGATCAATCGACTGACCGCAGCCCGACATCGCTGAGCGACGAGGAACGCGGAAATCGCGTGACGAGGGTGAACCATGAAAAGGCTCCTAGGTGCGGACGCACGAATATGACAAACACAACTGCGCGCATCGCAGCCGTTCGTCAAAATAGAATCGTCCGGCGGACTACCTGCGTCAAGCAGATTCCGCGATTTCCGCCGCTGAACGTGCAGCTCGTGCTCATCCATCCAATTATTCAGGGTAGCCGCTAGAATGCCGTACTCGGGCGTGCATGGAAGTCTATGCATTGAGAACCCGAACGGAAAACTCACCGCGACACGCACGCATTGACGGGAGCAGATTGGTGCCTGAGTTGCCCGAGGTGGAAACGATGGTCCGCGGAATCCGCCCATTCATGGCGAATCGCCGCATTCTGGCCGTGAAAGAATGCCCCACTCATTGCCGCCCGATCAGCATCTCTCCCGTGTTTAAACGCTTTGCCAAGGCGATGATCGGTCAAACGGTGACAGCCGTTCGGCGACTCGGTAAGCGAGTCGTGCTGGATTTATCGAATTTGACGTCTGTCGTGATTGAGCCGCGGATGACGGGCCTGATGCTGCTCGCCAATCCCCCCGACGTCGAACATCTGCGCATCGAATGGCAGTTGGAAGGGACGCGCGAATACAACTCGATCTGGTTTTGGGATCGCCGTGGCCTGGGGACGATCCGACTTTATCAGCCAGCGGAACTGGAGCAGGTCTACGGACCCGCCGCTCTTGGACCCGATGCCCTCGATTTCACCAGCGATCACTGGCGAGAACGCCTGACGCAAACGTCACGAGCCATCAAGGTCGCATTGCTCGACCAAAAGCTGGTCGCGGGAATCGGAAACCTGTACGCCAGCGAAATTCTGCACGTGGCGGGCATCGATCCGCGCCGCAGTTCCAAAAAGCTCACCAAGCCGCAGGTGCAACGACTCGCTCAAGCCACGAAGGCGGTCCTGGAGCTGGCGATCGAATATGAAGGGTCGACCCTGGGCGACGGCACATACCGCAACGCGTTGAGTCAAAGCGGACGTTATCAGAACGAACATCGAGTTTACATGCGGCACGATCAGACCTGCCCCACCTGTGGCATCGGCATCATCGTGCGACTTGTACAAGCGCAGCGTTCAACGTTCTACTGTCCTAAATGCCAGCGTTGAATTCGACTGCCCAAGTGTCCGCTCTCAAACAGACCGCCTCTGGATCCACGGATAGCCTCCCATGTCGGTTCCAAATCTGACGTCGCGACCAAGTGACCATTTGATACCGGGAGAGCGCGGCTCCTGCCGAGTTGAATTTAGGCCGCACACTCTGCACGCGGCGCACCGCACACGGAGTGTGCAGTCTACATTGGGACTGCTTCCCGGTACTCTCCTCGTCGCATGCGTCATGTTCTCGTTCACGGCCCATGCTGCAGACGGCCCCAAGCCCGTCAACTTCGTGCGCGACGTCCGACCGATTCTGGCTCGCAATTGCTTCGCCTGCCACGGTCCTGACGACAAGCATCGCGAAGCCGAGCTTCGTCTAGATACTCGCGAAGGAGCCATGGCCGAACACGATGGTCGTCATACCATCGTCCCTTCGAACCCAGCCGCGAGCGAACTGGTGAAGCGCATCCTTGCAAACGAGGATCAGCAAATGCCGCCCAAAGACTCGGGCAAGTCACTCACCCCCGACCAGATCGATCTTCTAAAGCGCTGGGTTGCGGAAGGTGCCACGTGGGGCAATCACTGGTCCTTTGAAAAGCTCGCCCGACCAGCAGTCCCGGCTTTGAATTCGACGAAGTCGCCCATCACCGAGCTCGATCGATTTGTGCTGGCCCGCCTGGTCGAGGTGGGCTTGTCGCCATCGCCAGAAGCCGACAAGCACACGCTGGCTCGACGAGTCGCCCTCGATTTGACCGGCCTGCCTCCCGATCACACCTTGCTGAATGCCTATCTCCAGGATGCGTCACCGCAAGCTTACGAGCGGCTAGTTAATAGCCTGTTGAAGTCACCGGCCTACGGAGAACGCTGGGCGCGCATGTGGCTCGATCTGGCTCGTTACGCCGATACGAAGGGCTACGAAAAAGACCTCGCCCGCACAATGTGGCGATACCGCGACTGGGTCATCGACGCCTTCAACAACGATCTTCCTTATGACGAGTTCACGCGCGAGCAATTGGCGGGCGATTTGTTGCCCAACGCCTCGATGGAGCAACAGCTGGCGACCGCCTTTCATCGCAATACGATGATCAATGACGAAGGGGGAACGGACAACGAAGAGTTCCGAGTCGCCGCTGTGAAGGATCGGATTGACACGACCCTGCAGGTCTGGATGGGCCTGACGTTTGGCTGCGCGAAGTGCCATAGCCACAAGTACGATCCGATCAGCCAGCGCGAGTACTACCAGTTCTATGCCTACTTCAATCAGACCGAAGACGCCGACGACTTTGACGAACGCCCCAAGCTGGCCACACCGACGCGCGAGCAGATCAAGCAGCAGACCCGTCTCAAAGCCGAAATCGCTAAGCTGGAGCAGGATCGCGACGCAGTGACTCCGGAATTGAACGCCTTCGCCGACGAATGGACCGCGAAAGTCAGTGCCTCACGCGGTTGGGTAGTGCTGACACCGAAGGAGATGTCAGCGGCCAGTCAATCGACCCTGACACGACAAGATGACGGCTCGATCCTGGCCGAAGCAAAGTCTCCTGCGAAAGAGACTTATACGGTTGTCTCACCCGTCGATGCCACGCGTTTCACTGGCCTGAAGCTGGAAGCATTGCCCGATAAGTCACACCCGAAAGCGGGCGTCGGTCGCTCACCGAACGACGGCAACTTCGTACTCAGCAGCATCAAAGTCGCTATCCGTCGTGCAGGCGAAACGACCGAGATCCCACTGACAACGGCCAAGGCCGACTTCGCGCAGGCAGACTATCCCGTCGAGCACGCGATCAAGAACCCCGACTTCGCAAAACGCGGCTGGGCGGTCTCGCCACAGCAGACGCAAACACACACCGCCGTCTTCACACCGGCCGCCCCGATCATGATTGACAAGGATGCCGAAGTCATCGTGACGCTCGACCATCAGTTCGAATTCGCGTACCCCGGATTCAGCATTGGACGCTTCCGGCTGTCCATCTCCAGTGACGACAATCCCTCGCTGGACCCCACCGTGCCTGAGCCGATCCTGGCGATCGTCAAGACACCCACCGCAAGCCGCACGGCCGAACAACAAACTCAATTGATGAAGCATATCGCTTCATTCGCGCCATCCACTCAATCCGCTCGTGACCAGCTTGCCAAGTTAAACCAGGAGCTAGCAGCACCGGTCCCTCAAACGCCAATCCTGCGAGAGCTTGCTGAAGGAAAGAAGCGCACGACCAAGATGCATGTTCGCGGCAACTTCCTGGAGCAGGGCGACACCGTTGAGGCCGCAATCCCCGCCAGCTTTCATCCGTTTCCGGCGACTGCTCCTGCCAATCGACTCGGGATTTCCGATTGGCTGACCGACCCCAACAACCCGCTCACCGCTCGGGTCGCCGTGAATCGGATGTGGGCTCAATTCTTTGGTGCGGGGCTGGTCGAAACCCAAGAAGACTTCGGATCACAAGGCCAGCCCCCGACGCATCCAGAGCTGCTCGACTGGCTGGCAGTGGAATTCATGACTCCAACCGCTTCACCATCGGAGACATCACCTCACCCCTGGTCGATGAAGCGACTGTGCAAGCTGATCGTGATGTCGTCAACGTATCGGCAATCAGCTCGCACCACCACCGAGATGCTGCAGCGCGATCGCTTCAACAAGTTCCTCGCGCGCGGACCGCGCTTCCGGATGGAAGCCGAGATGATCCGCGACAACGCATTGGCTGTTTCCGGCCTGCTCAGCCAGAAGATGTACGGCCCATCGGTCATGCCTCCGCAACCGGAAGGGATCTGGCAGTCGACCTACAACACGACGAAATGGGAAACGAGCAAGGGCGAAGATCGCTACCGGCGCGGGTTGTACACCTTCATCAAACGGACGACCCCCTACCCTGCGATGACGACGTTCGATGCCCCCAGCCGTGAACTATGCACCGTTCGCCGGATCAACACCAACACTCCATTACAGGCCCTGGTCACGTTGAACGATCCCGCTTTCGTCGAAACAGCCCAGGCGCTGGCACGCCGGATGATCAGAGAGGGGGGCCCGAAACTCGAAGATCGACTCGCCAAGGGCTTGGAATTGGCCCTCATCCGACCAGCTCAACCTGACGAAGTGGCCGTGCTGGCGAAATTATATGAAACCCGACGGGCTCATTATGCCAAGTATTCAGAAGAAGCCACAAAACTGGCGACCGATCCGATCGGTCCGCTGCCAGAAGGAGTGGCGGCAGCGGATCTCGCGGCGCTCACTGCTGTCGGCAACGTCATTTTGAACTTGGACGAATTCGTCACTCGAAACTGAAGCCTCACGCGATACAACTTTCGTCAGGACGCTGGAATGCAGAATTCGATCGCCATTGGTGGCAAAACGCTGTCTCGACGAACATTCTTGCGCGGGGCTGGCGTCGCCATGGCCCTGCCGTTCCTCGACGCCATGCGGCCAACCTTTGGAGCCGAGGCCAACGCCGAGATGCCGCGGCGCATGGTGGCGATCGAAACCAACATGGGGATCCTGCCACAGTTCTTCTTCCCCGAGAAAGCGGGTCGCGACTACGATTCGACGCCATACCTGGACAAGCTGGCGGCGTTCCGCAACGACTTCACCGTCTTTTCTGGAACCAGCCATCCCGGCGTGACAGGAGCCCACTCGGCCGAGAAATGCTTCCTGACTGGGACGCCCCATCCCGAACGAGGTGGTTTTCGCAACTGGGTTTCCGTCGATCAATACGCTGCGGAACTCGTCGGCAATCGAACACGATATCCGTCGCTGGTGCTTGCGATGAGCAGCGAGGGAGGACAGACGCTGAGCTTCACGCGCAGCGGCGCCCCGATCTCGGCGGAACGTAGCCCGAAGAAGCTGTTTCAAAAGCTGTTCGTGCAAGGTCAACCCGATGAAGTCGCAGCGAATGTGGAGGCGATCAAACAGGGCCGCAGCATGCTCGACTTCGTCGGCGATCAATCCAAGCGACTGAACCGATCGCTGGGCAAAGCCGATCAGCATCGCATGGACCAGTACCTGACCGCCGTTCGAGATCTGGAGCAACGACTGGCAAGCTCCGAATCATGGGAACATAAGCCCAAGCCCAAAGTGGAAGCGAAGGCACCCGACGATATCGATGACGCTCGCGCCTTCGTTCAGAGGACAAAGCTGACGTTCGATGTGGTGAAGCTCGCTCTGGAAACGGACTCGTCACGAATTGTCTCCCTGTTCGTCGACACCACTGTGATCCACAACATCACGCACCACGGCAATCGCCCCGAAGCCCTGGCCGAATTACGAGGCCACGAAGAGCGCCAGTTCGAAGTGCTGGCAGGCTTCCTGAAGTCTCTCACCGAAACCAAGGAAGAAGGACAATCGCTGCTCGACCGCACGATGGTGCTGTACGGCACCTGCATGGGCAGCGCGAACTCGCATTCCAATGTGAACCTCCCCGTCCTGCTGGCCGGCGGTGGCTTCAAGCATGGGCAGCATCTCGCGTTCGACCAGCAGAACAACTACCCGCTGACGAACCTGTTCGTCTCAATGCTGCAGCGATTAGGGATCGGCACCGACGAGTTCTCCACCGGCAAAGGCACCTTCCGCGGCTTGGACATGGCGTAGCAGTGCAATTGCCTGCGTAGGTTATGCTTCAGCATAACTGCTTCAAAGTGAACCGTTGGCAATGATCGACGAGTTATGCTGAAGCATAACCTACGAGAACAAACGCCATACCTTTCGACTTTAGAGTTAAACAATATATGAAGCGTTTCACTTCTATGACCGCCGCGATTATGTGCTTGCTCACCGCTAGCGCATCCGCCGCCGAGATCCCCACCGAATTCTTGAAAACCCATTGCTACGAATGCCATGACACGCAGTCGAAGCAAGGCGATCTGGATCTCTCCATGTACAAGTTCGACGACGCCTCGCGCGAGAACTTCGAACGGTGGGTGAAAATTCACGATCGCATCGAATCGGGTGAAATGCCGCCGCGCGAGCAGCCTCGCCCCGCACAAACGGATAAGAACGCAGCGACTACGCTATTGAAGCAATCGTTGATCAATGCCGAGCGAGCACGTCTGGACGACGGCGGACGGACCGGCGTTCGCCGGATGACGCGTGCTGAGTATGAGAACACCGTGCGCGACCTGTTCCAGATGTCCGGCATTCCTCTACAGGGGGAACTTCCTGTCGACGGATCGGCTCATGGGTTTGATAAGAACAGCGACGCACTCGACATCTCACACGTGAACCTCACCAAGTATGTGGAAGCGGCGGACCGGACTCTGGACTTGGCGATTGCGACGCGGCCGAAGCCCCCGACTTCGACCAAGCGACGAATTTCGCTCGCTAACTCGGGCGGCTTTGTCGCGCACGTGCTGACCAATGGTGATGGAATCCTGCTGAAGAACAAAGAGCCCGATCCCGATTTTCCGCCAGCAGGAGATCAAGGCCACATCGACGAGGGGGCTCATGAACGGATGGGGTCGTTCCGCAATGGGGCCAGCGTCGGTTTGTTTCGACATGAAGACGAATCGTTCCACCCCTACTTCATCGAACATGTCACGCTCTATCCCGGTCGCTATCGGATGCGAACGTCGCTGTGGAGTTTCCAATGGGACAAGGGAACTGTCCTGCCTGGACGTGGCACCGAAGCGGCACGGCTCTCCGTGGTACAACTCAGTGGCGATGGTCGCGGCGGCGGGCACCCCAGTTATGTCCTCGGCTATTACGATGCTCCGTCGATGCAGGAACAGGAACACGAAGTCGTTCACTGGTTGAACTACAAAGAAATCATTGGCTTCAACACCGCCTCGTTGGCTCCCGTGGCGAACTACAGCCGCAAGGGTCGAGCAATGGCGTTCACGGGCCCTGGCATCGCGTGCGACTGGTTCGATATTGAAGGCCCGATCAATGACGTCTGGCCGCCCGTCAGCCACCAGCAACTATTTGGCGATCTCCCTTTGACCGAGTTCAAAGCCACGGATCATCCCAATGTGCGGCCTCCCAAACGAACTCCGGTTCGACGCGAAGTCGGTGCGGGCAAGAATGAGCCAGACAAAGACGAAGGAGTCTGGACCGTTCAGAGCGAACAACCTCTGGTCGATGCCGATCGACTGCTCGCCACGTTCCTTCCCAAAGCGTTTCGTCGTCCGGTCGACGTGGAAACAAGACAGCTGTATGTCACTAAGGTCGATGATCGTCTGAAGGCTGGCGACTGCTTCGAAACAGCAATGCGCTGGGCCTATCGAGCCGCCCTCTGTTCACCGGACTTTCTGTATCACATTGAACCGGCCGGACAACTGGACGACTTCTCGCTCGCGTCGCGATTGTCCTATTTCCTGTGGAATTCAACTCCCGACGATCGGCTCATCGAACTCGCTGCGAAAGGTCAGTTGCACACTCCAGAGATCCTGCGCGGTGAAGTCGAGCGGCTCCTGAAAGATCCTCGATCACAGCGATTCGTGGAGGATTTTCTGGGTCAGTGGCTCAAGTTGCGACAGATCGCATCGACCGATCCGGATCGGAAGTTGTATCCCGAATTCAGCGCCTACCTGCAGGATTCGATGGTCGCCGAAACGCGAGCTTACTTTCGCGAACTCATCGATCAGAACCTGGGAGCGAGCTATCTGATCAAGTCAGACTTCGCGATGATTAACGAAAAGCTGGCTGTCCACTATGGGATCCCCGGAGTCAGCGGCTCGCAGATTCGCCGCGTCGCACTTCCCACTGATTGTCCTCGTGGTGGGTTCCTGACGCAGGCCGCGATCCTGAAAATCACGGCGAATGGAACCACGACATCGCCGGTCCCTCGAGGTGCATTCGTGATGGCACGATTACTGGGCCAACCGCCTGACCCGCCGCCAGCGAACATCACCGCGATTGAACCTGACGTTCGCGGGACCAAAACGATTCGCGAGCAATTGGAGAAGCACCGTGCCGACATGGCCTGCGCGTCATGTCATGCCAAGATGGACCCGCCTGGCTTTGCTCTCGAAGCGTTCGACGTCATCGGTGGCTTCCGCGATCGCTATCGATCGATTGGCGACGGCGATCCTGCCCCGCGAGGTGCGATCGATCCATTCATCGGTATCGGCTTCAAGCTGGGTCCGGCGGTCGATCCGTCCAGCGATCTTCCCGATGGGCGATCGTTCAAGAACGTGCAGGAGTTCCAATCGCTGATCGCGTCGGATACTCACCGCCTGTTGAAGAACCTGGCCGAGCAACTCGCGATCTACAGCACAGGCCGAGACATCGCGTTCGCCGATCGCGACCAGATATCAGCGATCGTCGCCAATGCGGAACGCGACGGTGGCGGCATTCGCACACTGATTCATCAAGTGATCCAAAGCTCCTTCTTCCAGACGCGATAATTCTATGATTCACCTGATCCGAGCGGCGTTGCTTTTACTATGCTGTGTCGCAGTATCGTCCGCATCTCAAGCGGAAGACGCTCCTGCGGGGAATGTCACGGTCAAGCATCAGATCACGGGTCTATTCGCCCCTGATCGCGAGCAGGATCTGCAGGCGGTCTTTGAGAAACTGCCGGACATCACACTGATCAAGATCGACTTCGAGAATGCCGAAGCCACCGTGCAATATGATCCGGCCAAAGCATTCCCGGGAGCAAAGCCGGAGCAGATCGTCGAACGGTTCGACAACCTGGTGCGTGGAGCATCCAATCACACGTTTGGGGTGAAGCCGCTACGCTCGATCGACAAGGAGAAGCTGAAGCGAATTGAAATTGCAGTCGCCGGACTGGACTGCAAAGCGTGTTGCCTGGCGGCCTATGAAGCAGTCTTTCGGCTGAAAGGAGTCGAGTGTGCGACGGCCAGCTTCAAGGAGGGTCGCGTGACAGCTCTGATCAATCCTGAGATGATCGACAAAGTCGAACTGGAAACGGCACTCAAGCAACGAGGTGTCGAAGTCAAGATGCCGTGAAGACGATGACGTGGGAAGCCCCCATGACGAGTATTCCAACAGAGCAGATCTCCAGCAAACGCGAAGAACGCTGGTTCGCGGCGCGCCTGCTGTTCCTGTTCGTGGCGGTCGTCGCGGGCCTTTTTGGTCTGATCTCGCTGCGCGGCAACATCACCTCTTCGAAGTATCCGCGCGTCAAATTGCCGGACGGGTCATGGCTGGTCGCACGACAAGTCACCGTTGGCAAGGTCCATGCGATTGAGATCCCCTATCCTCTGGACGTGCAATTCAGGCGCTGGCAACCAAGCTACAAGCAGCCGCACATGACCTCCGAAGACCGCACTGTCGTCTGGCTCATGCGAGAGAACGATCGCGGCGAGAAGCTGGATCTCGACTGGCTCAAACGCGTTGAAATCGATGTCGGCGATCCTCGTCCGTTCACACCTCATCAGTACCATCGACAGAATATTCAGTCCAACAGCGGCAGTGGTTCAGGGACGGGATCCAGTGGATTCAGCGACGCCAAGCCATTCGCGGCAGCCACTCCGATGGAAATCGCATTGATCCACTTTGATTTCCCACTGTTACGTCCCCGCGATACGAAAATGGTCGTCAAAGTCTTCGACGGTAGCGATACGCTGATTGCGGAATTACCGCTCCCCTACATCCCACCGCCGAGTCTCTCCACAGTGCAATGGGAGCCCGATCCGTTACCCGCCAGCCGAATGGATGTCAACTTAACTGTGACGCTGAACAGCGTGGACTTCTTCGCAACGTCAGAGAACAACGGCGTCTATGTCAGCCCTCGCCTGACATACGAGCATGACGGAATGACATCGACGACTTGGGGTTCCTCAGAGATCTTTCATGATCTGTTGGGGAATCAATCCTATGCCTGGAACTGCGATCTTTCGCCCGCCGAATCAGCCTGGAAAATGACACTGCGCATGTCGCAACACACGAACGGTCGATTCCTGCCCGAGGAAACGAAGAAGCTCCCTTCGCGACCCCTGACCCCGGCACGGCAGCTCGACGCAGTCTCGGAAACTTACAAGGTCAACGGACACTCTGTTTCAATCGTCGGCATGGGAGGCCAGGGGCCATTGGATTTCACACTTCGCAATTCGAACGCGCGATTCAAAACAGGGGAGTATCAACCGCAACAGTACGGAACCGGTATGTCGTCACGCTGCAGTAACAATCAATGCGACGTGGAGTTTTCATCGGGGCTGCCGTTTCTCATCACCAGCGACAGTCTCGGTCAGCAAGACTCGTACGTGACGATCGTTTTCCGCGATCAGGATGGCGAAATTCTGCCACAAAGAGGCAGCAGCGGAACACAAGGGCTGTTGTTCTGGTTCTTCGATCCCAAGCCGACATCAACGTCCGTCGAAATTGAAATCATCGTTCAAAAGTACCGTCATGCCGAATTCCTGATCGCACCGCCCAAGCCAGACGAAATCAAGAAGCGGCAGTAGATGCTGCGCTGAAAGTTCTAAGATGAATCTGCAACAAGAATACCTGAAGGCTGTGACACGCCGCCACTTCTTCGGTCAGTCAGGCGTCGGACTGGGAGCAGTCGCGCTGGCGTCGCTGCTGCAGCGTGATGGCATTGCCGCACCGCCCGCAGCGATCAATCCGCTGGCTCCCAAACAGCCGCCGCTGCCTGCGAAAGCCAAGCATGTGATCTATCTGCACATGGCAGGCAGCCCCACTCAGCTTGATCTGTTCGACTACAAGCCGACCCTGCAGAAGTACAACGGCAAGCCCTGCCCCAAGGAATATCTGGAAGGGAAGCGATTCGCCTTCATTCAGGGCGTTCCCAACATGCTGGGCACTCCATTTTCGTTTGCGAAGCATGGACAGTCGGGAGCTGAACTGAGCGAAGTCTGGAAGTTCCTGCCCGAAGTGATCGACGACATCGCCATCGTGAAATCGATGCAGACTGAGCAGTTCAATCACGCGCCGGCTCAGTTGTTTCTGCAAACAGGGACTAACCTGTTCGGTGGCGCGGCAATGGGATCGTGGGCGACATATGGGCTGGGCTCCAACAACGAAGATCTACCTGGGTTTGTCGTGCTCAGCAGTGGCGGCAAGACACCGGATGCGGGCAAAAGCGTCTGGGGCAGCGGCTATCTGCCGTCGATCTATCAGGGCGTTCAATGCCGATCACCTGGCGATCCGGTGCTGTTCCTCTCGAACCCCAACGGCCTCGATCGCGCCGGCCGCCGCGAAACATTGGATGCACTGAGGACACTGAATGAATTCCAGGCCGAAAAGCTCGGCGATCCCGAAACGATCACGCGAATCGCTCAGTATGAACTCGCGTATCGCATGCAGATGTCTGTCCCCGAGATCATGGACATCTCGAAGGAGCCGCAGCATATCCTTGATCTGTACGGTGCCAAACCGGGTTTCGTTCCCGATTCCGACGCCGCTTCCGATCCACGAGTCGTCTACAAAGGGACCGATGCGGCCCTGGCAAATAACTGTCTGCTCGCGCGGCGACTGGTCGAAGCAGGCGTCCGCTTCGTGCAGATATACGATTGGGGTTGGGATCATCACGGCGTGAGCCCCGGAGAGCACATCCCGACAATCCTGCCAATCAAAGTTCAGCAGATCGATCGCGCTCTGACAGCCCTCATCAAGGATCTGAAGCAACGCGGTCTGTTCGACGAGACATTGATTATCTGGGGCGGCGAGTTCGGGCGAACTCCGATGCAACAGAATAACGCCCCGAATCAGCCGTTCATTGGTCGCGATCATCATCCGTATGCGTTCACGATGATGCTGGCTGGTGGCGGAATCAAAGGGGGTCAAACTTACGGCCAGACGGACGACATCGGCTATTACATCACCGAGAACCCGATGGACGTCCGAGACCTGCAGGCGACAGTCCTGCACTTGCTTGGCTTAGACCCCTTCAAGCTGACGTACAACTTTCAGGGACTGGACCAGCGGCTGATTGGAGCGGAAGGAAAGGCTAAGCTTCACCCGGCGTTACTAATGTGAGCTGACGCGAGTTTTAGGGTGCGATCGCCGTGGGGATTCGCGGAACAGTAATCCGTCGATTTCTGAGCGACCTGACAGATCGTAACTCAGAATGGTCCAAGACCACGCAACCGCGGCCAGCAGCGATGCCCCCAGCCACAGGCAAACCAAGCCGATCTCCCGGTAGCTTTGACGCAAGCCCGCGTCGGTCGTTCCCAGCCAGCTTCCAGAGCCGAAAGCCTGCGAATAGCTTGCAAACGCGCCAGCTTGAACATTTAAATACAAACCGATCGCACTCACGACCGACCCCAGAATCAGCAGCATCAGCAACCGTCTCATCGTACTCCCCCTGCGATGATGATTTGCAAACAATATGCCATTTGTTGATGTCAAAAAGTGAAAGCACATTGGCCATGGCATCGCGGTTGCTTAAGGCTCTCATAGGTCAATTTTTGCTCGGTACCTTTTCCAGAAAGTGAGTTGTCCCAGATGACTCTCGGTGGATTTTTATTGCTGCTCCTGATCGCCGGTATTTGCGGAAGCTTAGCGCAGACAATGGCCGGCTATTCGCATTCGGGCTGCCTGGTCTCCATCGCCCTCGGTTTCGTCGGGGCTGTGCTGGGGACGTGGATCGCCCATCAGATGGGATTGCCAGAACTGTTGACGATCCAAGTCGGCGGGCAACCATTTCCAGTCGTCTGGTCAATCATAGGCGCCGCCCTGTTCGCCGCAGTGTTGAACCTCGCGAGACCACGAGGGAAATAAAGTTTCAGTAGTAGGCACACTCCGTGTGCCGTCTTTTAGGTAGCCTTCTCGCTCCGCCGAGAAGTACGCCAACCGCAAATCCGCGCACCCAGATGTATCGGAACGGAATGGCGATTACGGCGTCGCGTTCATCAGCTTACTTCTCGCGGGAGCGAGAAGGCTACTTAAAGATGCGAGGAGGATCGGAAATGCCGCGAACGGGTCGTCCAGTTGCAGAAGGATGATCGCGGTTACTTGCCTCGCAGATGCTTATCGAACCAATCGGCGAGCTTAGGGCCGTCGACGTTCCAGAAGTCTGGCCACGGATGCCCGCCGTCCTTCTTGATCATCAGTTCCACAGGAACACTCGCCGCTTGAAGCTTGGCGACAATCACTTCGGATTGCTGCAGCGGGACAACCAAATCCTGATCGCCGTGGATAAGGAACGTTGGCGGACTCTCCTTCGTCACATAAGTGATCGGAGAAATCTGCTTCAGCAGTTCCTTCCGCTTGGCGTCATCCGTCACCTTCACATAGGTGCGCGTCTGCGGATCGAACTCGTGGAAATCGAATGACGCTCGATGATAAGCCAGCGGTCCCAGATCGCCCCCCTGCACCAAACCCGGACCGCCGTAGTTCAGCAAATCGGTCAACGGGAAGAAGCAGGCCACTGCTTGGATTCGGCTGGAGGTTCGATCAATAGGATCGGCCGCTTCCGAGTTCCCGGCGTTACCCGCATTCGCCTGCAGCATCGACATGTGCCCGCCTGACGAAGCCCCGGTGATGCCCAGCCGATCCGGATCCACGCCATAGTCTTTCGCATGATACCTGATGAACCGCACCGCGCGCTGCAGATCGACGGCCTGCTCGACGATCGTGAACTTCGGTTCGCTCGGTAGCAGCACTCGGAAGACTGTGTAACCTCGCTTCAACAGTTCAGCGAAAATACTCGGTTCATAGTGAGCCTTATGCCAACCCCCATTCGCGAGATGAATGATCCCGATGCCATTCGGTGCCGCGGGAGTGAAGACATCCAGAGTCAGCGCCATATCGGCTCGGCGGCCGTAGATCACATCGCTTTTAACTACGGTTGCAGTCGGGTCTCGTGGATTCTCTGCGAGGACCAAGCTGCCAAAACCAGCGAGAGCCCCCAGAAGCATCGCGAAAATGAAGGCAGTTGATTTGTACAAGATACTGGCTCTTTCTGGGGATTTACCGGTCTCTATGGAGCTTCAACGAACATCGAACGCACGATCATCGGAGCAAACAAAATGGCAAGCACGAGGAACGCGACCAGAACACCCCAGACACGCATGTGAATCTGCTGATACCGAAAGGCTCGTTTGCGAAGTTCAGCATCCTGCTTGGTGATGTCAAGTTGCTCCTGCTGCAACTCCAGGATCTGTTCCAACAACGCAACCGTCCTATCCGACATGAATGCGTGTTCCTCCATCGAAGCGTTCCTTCAAGATGCTGGCAGGACATTGACCCTGATCATCCACTTCAATCTGCTAGCTAGCGTCAACGGCGATTAAGCAGGTGAATACATTCAATCGGACCCCGCTCGTATGGTAATCATTTCGCCAGCGGATTTTCACCGTCAAAGAAAGCAAGATGCCGAAGGCTAGCACCCTCGGCATCTTGACGACTGAACGGCGTTTTGCACCGTTGAGTATTACGGATTGACCGGCTTCAAGGTTGTGGTCGGTGTGGTCTGCCCTGGGAAGTAGACGTCCGAGTGGAACTCGTACGGCTGTCCCGTGATCGCATTCCAACGAGCACGCTGAGCTGGAGTCAGCGTGCCATCGATATTACGACGAGCGGCCTGGCGAGCTTCGCGCATTTGCTTGGCAACGGTTTCTCGCTTGGCCGGATAATCGGTTCGCCAGTTGGCCGTCTGCTTGGCCCAGTCGGCGTTGTATTGATCCAGCTTCTGCTGCTGTTCGGGAGTCAGGTTCAATTCCTTTTGGATCGTTGGATCTTGGAAGGCGCTGTAACCCCGATATTGATTGTGCAACTGATAGTATCGATCCCGCGCGGCCTGATCAGTAATGGTCGCGTCCACAGCCGGTGAGAACTGCTTGTTGAAGCTCTGACGCAGGGCCGCTTCGCGCTGAGCCTGCTTCTGTAGGCTCAGGCTGCTGTCGACGACGGTTCGATTCTTGTTGTATTCGACCCAAGCCGATTCATATTGTCGGTTCAGAGCGTTGTACTGATCATCGTTCAGCTTCAGCTCTTCGCGAACGCTCGGATTGCTGAACCAGGGATTACGTGAGTAGTAACCCGCTTCGCCGACACCATCATCGCTGGCACCAGCAGGGGCACCGATCTGCGCTCGAGCAATCGGAACTTGCAGGTTGACTCCGGGTGCCTGAATTCTCACACCGGGCGTTTGCACAGCGGCACCAGCAGCAGGAGTCTGAATGTTCACCCCAGGAGCCTGGATGTTCACTCCTGGCTTCGGAGGATTGGGTTGTACTGGCGTCTCTGTCTGGGACGCTTGGGCATAAGCGGCACCGGCAATCGCGGTACTCAACAAACCGGCAGTCACTGTCCTGGCTAGATGGCTCATTTCGATCCTTCCCTCATTAATCTGTATTCGTATCAACGCCGCACCGGAATGGTTGGCAAGTTAGATGCCAAAGCCTGCCAATCCGTCGAATCCAGATGAGAAGAGGACAGAACTCTGTTCGTACACCACTGCCACAGATCGACCACCGCACGCAGATGGAATTCGCCATAACCCCCTGCGCACAAGGCAAGTCAGGTGCCCCAAGTCATCACCTCAGAGACCGCTGGAGAGTCGCATCTCACTACATTCAGAGGATTCTCGAATTCACCGTTACAGATCCCACGACAAGTGAGCGACCGTCGACCATCCAAATTGGAAATCGCACGTCCACTCCATAGCGGTAGGGCTCGGCACCGCCGCAGGATGTGACCCCGGGAAGTAGATGTGCCGAACCATTGGTTGGCCGCTTCGACCAACCAGTGCCAATGCGAACAGAGGAGCAATTTAGCACGGCGTTCCAACTCCCCTCCACTCTCTACTCACTCCAATCAACTCTCTCGCGGCTCTGCCGCGCCCGAAATTCAGAAATAAAATTGGTCACTCTGTCGATTTCGCGGCCCCTCATTCGACAATAACCAGAGCCGCAAGGGTTCGCCCGTCGGGCTCGATCGGCCATGCGGGTCGCCAGCCACAAACTATCAGGAGTCACGACCATGCGCTTTATGATGATCGTTAAGTCCGCTGAGACTTCGGGCCTTCCCCCCCAGGCGCTCATGGACGCCATTGGAAAGCTCTCCGAGGAGGCGGTCAAAGCGGGCACGATGGTCGGCAGCGGAGGACTGGGCCCCACCGCGCTGGGCGCCAGCGTCCGAATTACGCGAGGGGAAGTCATCGTGACCGACGGGCCGTTCACCGAGACCAAAGAAGTCGTCGGCGGCTACGCTCAGTTTGAACTGACATCAAAGGAAGAAGCGGTCAAGTCCGCCATCAAGTTTATGGAACTTCACAAACAACACTGGCCCGGCTGGGAAGGCGAGTGCGAAGTCCGCCAGATGTACGGCCCAGACGACTTCCCTTGCAAAGCCTGATCAGCCCCTCTCCAGGTAGTAGTCGATGTGCCGTGGCACTGGTTGGCCGCTTCGGACAACCAGTGCCAATTCAACCGCAGCCCCGTGGGTTATGCTTCAGTATAACTTTTCATCCACAGCGTGGTCGGCATCAACTAGTGCGATCGCGGTCGTGCCAATCGCAGGCGTCAGCGATGCAGAAGTCCCCAAGCAAAAATCAGTGTGAAGCTGATGAAGAATACAGTCAACAAATGATAACCCGCCACCAGCCACCACGTGGTGAGGAACGGCTTGGCCTTTAAGAACGGTTGCAGCGAGAGTCGGATGCCCCAGAACAGCATCGCGTACGCACAGAATGACCGAGCCAGGATGCTGCCCGAGGCGATCTCCTGCGAGTTCACCAGGCAGATCGTTCCGAGACTGACGATCGACAGCACCACATATCCGCCGTAGACCCAGAACAATTGTCGAACCAGCGGTGGCAGCGGCTCCAGGGTTCGTCTCCAGTCCAATCGAACGGGGACCATCGCCGACGCGACCAGCACGCACAGTTGACCAACCCCCGCTCCAAATATCGCCGTCGAGAGTGATGTCATGATCTAGCCCCTATCACTGCCAGAAACGGCAGGATGACTCGTTCCACAAACGGTCGATGAAACAGCAGCGGGCTGGGCAACAGAATCACGCAGATGCACAAGAGATAGCCCGCAACTCCCCTTCCCAAGCCGGCCTTTCGCCCCAGCTTCGACCGTTCCAACAGGACTCCCAGTCCCTGCAGCACGAAGAAGCAAGTCGGCCCTCCCCATCCTCCGCACGCAGGGACCGAAATCACAAGATCGTGGATCAACCCGCTGATCAGAAACCCCGTCAACAAAGCCCCCACGGCTCCAATCCTGCGCACCAGTGGAACGAACAGAAAACGATGCGTCAGATCTCGAAACGCCAAGTTCCAGCGTCGCCCCCAGAACTCGGCAACACTCGTCGCCACGATCGGCCAGTTCATAATCGGAATGGCCGCCATCCCCAAGCTTCGCCACCAACACGACAACAAATGAAACAACCCAAAATGCAGGATGAACACGATGCCGATCATCCCGACCCAACCCGCAAGCAGGTCGTTTCCACGGATCAAGGGGACAACAATCCAAATCAGTACGACCCCCAACCCCATCTTGAAGGATGCAAATAACCACTCGCTCACCAAGGGTCGCGAAGCGTGCCCCGCCAGAAAATGAACGGTATCCATCCCAGGCCAACCCAACAGATAGGCCACATGTTTCCAAGCCGGAGCCTCCATCCGCACACTAACCCAACTCACAGCCTTCAACCCCACATAAATCGCCAGCGCCAGGCACCACATGATGACCCAACCAGGCAGAGACGATTTTGTGCAGAGCTCGAACATGTCAGCTTCTCAATTCATCGCGCTCGTAGCTTCCTGTCTTACAAACCGATGAGTACAGTCGACGATTAACAACATTCCGCGCGTGACTGCATCAAACGCAGCGTGTTCTGAGAAGAAGATTCGTGTGAAGTGATTCTGCAGTTCGTGACGGCGACAGGGTGGCCGGGTCTGGAGCGTATTCGCGAAGAACCGGGTTTTCTATATATATCCACGTCTCATAGACACTCAAGCAGGTCGCCTCTCGGCCACATCTTGGCAGCCCATCCCGTGAATGAAACGCCGCTTGAACATCCACCGGGCCTTCGCGAAGACGCTCCAGAC
>CAIMFH010000090.1 GCA_903840265.1 uncultured Schlesneria sp.
ATACAATGAGTCTGTGGACATGCTGAACTCTCCTCTGGAATGTCGTGCCGCTAAACACAACTCCAGGGGTGACCAGCATGTCCGCTTTTTTCAACTCATCCCCCCAAATAGTCGGATGAACCGGAATGTGGCATGGGCGACTCATTGAAATTGCCGGCCCTTCAGGCCTGAGGAAGGTCTATTTGTGGGCTTTATTCCAGGGTCGCAGGGCCCTGGCTGGATCATGTTCCGGCCCATTGGGCCTAAAAAAACGAACCAGGACCACCTTCGCATCTCAAAAATCGTTACGCGCGTCGAGTGGTACGACCACCTTGAATTCATAGGTAAAAATGCTTCACGGCGTTGAAGAACGCGCCCGCGATCTTGGCTGCGTTCTCCTTGTCGCTATTTCTTGATACGCACCGCACTTCATCTCGTTGATACAACGACTCACTCACTCACTCACTCACTCACTCACTCACTCACTCACGCTCGCGACGTTGCCAGTCGCCATCAATAGAATCACGACTCGCCCGCCAGCCTCGCGGCAGATCGGCGATTGATGCGACGGAAGCATCCATCGCAAGGATCGTCTCCAGGCGAACCAGCTTTCCGTCCTCAGTCTTGTTGGTCGTCCCGCACAGAAACTGCCAGTCATCGTCCTCGGAATGGACAACAAGCGATATCGGATGCGTTCCCTCAATGACGGGAGCGGTCGTGAAGGCCATTCGGTTCTTGCCTTCGCAGAAAGGCCAATCATCTTTTTCAGACAAGATCGGTTGTCGCTGCTGGACCGTGGGGTTGCAGTCGCGATCCCACGGAAACCGATGCTGTTTATCAGGCCAGAAACACTGCAGCACCGCAAACGGACTCGGACGATAGAACCAATTCGCGTAACCGAGATAGTCGGGATACGCCTTGACCGGAATCGTGCGGAACATGCACGAGTAGCCGTTCAGGATCTGATCGCTCTCATGCCAATCCTCAAAAGTAGAACCGTTTTTCACCGCATCGCCGATCGTATTGATGATGTACATCATCGTTTCGGCATTATTCAGGCCGAACACAATGATTTCCGGGTGATCGAATGAATGCTGCAGTCCCACCGAATACGCAAACGCGGGCCCGCTCTCGTCGGCTTCAACACCGACCACATGCCAGCCATGCTCACGAATATCGTCGATCACACGCTGTTCGTCGGCATCGTCGCCTTTGGCTCGGACCATAATCTTCTGGCTCCTCGATGTTGAGCTGCTCAAAAATGGCTATAATCTGACCACAACCGCGGGTCGACAGTTGTTCGTTTGTTGATGCCGATTCTAATTCTGGACAGACTTGTTACTCATGATCAATGTTCGTAAGAATCCTGATTCCCAAAGTGGTGAACAGCCAGCCACACCGCGGCGATTGTCCGCGGTATTCGGGGACAATTTCAATTTCAAATCCAGCCTCAGGAATATGACAGAAGCATCGTCGTATGTCAGTCGATAGATCACCGCCTTCCATTGTCGTGCGGGGAACACAGATCCTTCCCACTGACCCGCCGCGCGTTCGGCTGCAAAAGATCGCACGAGTGACGCTGGACTCGATGGTTCAGTTCGTGGGCTTGCTGGATGCCCAAGGGACAGTCATCGAAATCAATAAAGTGGCTCTCGACGCCGTCGGGATCACGCTGTCCGATGTGGAAGGGCAGCCGTTTTGGACGACTTTCTGGTGGCAAGTCTCGCCCGAGATCAATCAACTGCTGCGAGATTCCATCGCGCGTGCCGCTCAGGGCGAATTTGTCCGTTGGGACACCGAGATCTACGGCCGCGCCGGCGGTAAAGAGACGATCGTCATCGATGCCTCGCTGATGCCCGTCAAAGATGACAACGGCAACGTCGTCTACATCTGTGCTGAAGGGCGCGACATCACTGAGAAGAAGGCGCAGGAACGAGAGCTCGCACAGAAAAATATCGAACTGCAGGCATTACTGGAACGCGTTCGAGAGCTCGATAAAATCAAGACGCAGTTCTTCAGCAACGTCAGCCATGAGTTCCGTACGCCGCTAACGCTGATGCTGGGGCCTCTGGACCAATTGCTCGAGACGAACCCCGATCAGTTGTCCGCCGCGACCAGGGACCAGTTGGAAGTCGTTAACCGCAACGGGCTGCGACTGCTGCGGCTGGTGAATACCTTATTGGACTTCTCCCGGATCGAAGCCGGCCGCGCCAAGGCGACCTATCGAGCGACAGATCTCGCTTCACTCACCTGTGATCTGGCCAGCGTCTTTCGGTCGGCTGTCGAACGTGCTGGATTGAAGTTGATCGTCGATTGCTCTCCGCTATCAGAACCGGCCTACGTTGATCGCGACATGTGGGAAAAGGTGATCCTGAATCTCCTTTCCAACGCGTTCAAGTTCACCTTTGCTGGCGAGATCACGGTGACAATGCGACAGATCGGTCGCGACGTCGTCACCAGCATTCAGGACACCGGCACCGGCATCCCCACGGCGGAAATCCCCAAGCTATTCGAACGATTCTACCGCGTGGAGAACGCACAGGGTCGGACGCACGAAGGGAGTGGCATCGGCCTCGCCTTGGTCCAGGAACTGGTCAAATTACAGGGCGGTTCCATCTCCGTCGACAGTCAACTTGGTGAAGGAAGCGTTTTTAAGATTCGGATGCCGCTGGGCAAGGTCCACGTTTCGAACGATCAAATCGAAGAAGCCGAGCACACGACAGCAACATCGACTCGTGCCAGCGCCTATGTCGAAGAAGCTCTGCGATGGCTGCCTGAGACAGAAGGGGCCGCATCTGCGAGCGATTCGAGTTCGAGACTGAATACCACGGCGACTCCCGTGGTCTGCGCGGACGTGCCACCGAAGGTCTTGATTGCCGACGACAATGCCGATATGCGGCAGTACCTCGCTCGCATTTTGGCACCTCACTACAGAATCGAAACAGCTGCGGACGGTCGAGCGGCCCTGGCGGCGGCGAAGAACGATCCACCCGATTTGATCGTGACTGATGTGATGATGCCGCAGATGGATGGCTTTCAGTTTCTGGCTGCGATTCGTCGCGACGAGACGTTAAAGGCGACGCCGACCATTCTGCTGTCCGCTCGGGCGGGCGAAGAGAGTCGCATCGAAGGGTTGCAGGCAGGGGCCGACGACTATCTCGTCAAACCGTTTGCTGCGAAAGAATTGCTCGCTCGTGTCGCGGCACATCTGCATGCGACGAAGCTGCGTCAAGAGGCCACCGAGGCCCTGCGCACCAGCGAGGAACGCTACCGAGCTCTGACCAAAGCGGGCTCGGATGTGGTCTATCGGATGAGCCCCGACTGGAGTGAGATGCGCCACCTTGTCGGTCGAGAGTTCCTTGCCGACACCCACGAGCCGAGCAAGACCTGGGTCGAGAAATACATCCATCCCCAGGACCGTCCTCAGGTCACGGAAGCGATTCGTGAAGCGATTCGAACAAAGGGCGTTTTTGAACTCGAACATCGCATGCTTCGAGTGGATGGAACGATGGGATGGACCCTTTCGCGGGCAATCCCGATCCTGGATTCGCAAGGCAACATCGTCGAATGGTTTGGTGCCGCGACGGACGTTAACGCCCGTCGACAAGCGGAGGCGGCGCTCGAGCAGCAGCGTCGCGTGTACGAAGCGATTCTCACGAACACTCCCGACTTTGCCTACGTCATCGACATCGATCATCGATTCATGTACGCCAACGAAAACCTGCTGAAGATGTGGGGTCGCAGCTGGGACGACACGATCGGCAAGCGGTTCTCGGAACTGGGTTATGAACCATGGCACGCGGTCATGCATGATCGGGAAATCGATCAGGTGATTGCGACCAGGCAGCCGATCCGCGGCGAAGTTCCCTTTCATGGGTCTTTTGGTCGGCGAATCTACGACTACATCTTCGTCCCGGTCTTTGGCCCGAACGGCGAGGTCGAAGCGATCGCGGGCACGACTCGAGATGTCACCGAACGCAAAGAAGCGGACCGTCGAAAGGACGAATTCCTCGCCACACTGGCGCATGAACTTCGCAATCCCCTCGCTCCAATTCGAAATTCGATTCAGATCCTCTCGTTGTCGGCTCCCGGAGATTCGACGACAGAACGAGTCTGCGAAATGATGGAACGGCAGGTCAACCATATGGTTCGCCTGGTCGACGACCTGATGGAGGTCTCGCGCATCACGCGAGGCGCGTTTGAACTTCGCAAAGAGCAGACCACCTTAGCAGCGATTGTGCGGAGCGCGATCGACACCAACACGCCGGCGATTGAAGCGGGTGGGCATCAGCTTTCCGTAACTCTGCCCGACGAAGCGGTTCCCATCATCGGAGACCCGGTGCGGCTGTCGCAAGTCATTTCAAACCTGCTGAGTAATGCTGCCAGGTACACCGATCCGGGGGGACGGATCTGGCTGAACGCCGAAACGACCGCCGATGCGATCATCATCCGCGTCCGAGACAACGGAATCGGAATTCCCGCCGAATCACTGCCGCTGGTCTTCGAAATGTTCATGCAGGTGGAACGTTCCACAGAGCGTTCACAAGGAGGGTTGGGGATCGGGCTGACGCTGGTGAAACGACTGGTCGAAATGCATGGCGGAAAAGTCTCTGTCCGCAGTGACGGGCCAGGGCAGGGGAGTGAGTTCACTGTGAGCTTGCCCAAGTCGGTACAGCCCACCGAACCGTTCGGAAGTTCGCCCACGCAATCGGGGCAGGCTGCATTCAAGCATCGAGTGCTTGTGGTCGATGACAATGAAGACGCGGCCACCAGCCTGGGGATGCTGGTGAAGATTCACGGTGCCGACGTGCAGGTGGCTCATGACGGACCGACCGCATTGGCTCTGATGGAAGCTCGCGGATCGGATCTGGTGTTCCTCGATCTGGGAATGCCGGGGATGGACGGCTTCGAGGTGGCTCGCCGAGCAAGATTGATTCCCGGTTACGAAAACGTCGTGCTGGTCGCGCTCACCGGCTGGGGCCAGGAGGACGACCGCAAGCGAACGCGAGCAGCCGGCTTCGATCATCACCTGGTCAAGCCAGTCGGTATCACCGAATTGCAGGCGATGTTCGCGACGGTCGAACGATAATAATGAGCGCTTGGAAGGGCGAGGCTCCTGTCGAGCCGCGCATGTCGATGGTCTCACATTAACGTGCGTGCGGGTGCCACGGTTTTGGAGTCTTCGACAAGGCCGTGTCTTCTCTCCCTCGATGACTTCCTGTCATGCCGTTCAACTGGCCGTCTTGCGTTGTCGCAACTGATCGACTGTCACTGCCGCGATGATAATGATCCCCAGGATCATGTCCTGAATTGGATTGGTCAGACCCAGAGCCGTGCAGCCGCTGGTGATGACCGACATGATCAAGGCCCCCGTTAATGTCCCAATCACGGTCCCCCGCCCGCCATTCAAACTGCCGCCACCAATCACGACTGAAGCGATGACTTTCAGCTCCAGCCCAGATCCCGAAGTCGGATTACCCACGGTCAGTCGAGAAAACTGATACAGCCCCGCGATACCGACAAACAGGCCGCTGATGGTGTAGATGGCGATCTTATTCCAGTGAACATTGATCCCGCACAGCCGCGCCGTCGCTTCGTTGGAACCCAGAGCGAACACGTAGCGACCGAACACCGTGTAGTGCAGTACCGCCGCCAGCAGTGCGGCCAGCAGCAGCGTCAGCCAGATCCCCGAAGGAAGCCCCAGCCACAACGCTTGCGGGCGAACGCTCAGTAATTCGCCGAACCAGTATGGAACCTGAGTCCCATTGTCCGGCCGAACCGTCGTTTCCGAAGCCGCGATCTTCGCGAGGCCCAGGTAGACCTGCATCGTTCCCAACGTCACGATAAACGGAACCAGCCGCAAATAACTGACAAGAGCCCCGTTCACCAATCCACAGAGCGCCCCGCACGCGATTGTGATCGCGACCACCACCAGCGATGTCCACAGCGCCGCTGTTCGATAGGGTTTCGACAGTTCGCGAATCTCGACCGTCAGCTTGTCCCGTTCCTGCTCCAGTGGTTTGAGAGTCTCCGGTGACTTGGATTGAGCGGCATCAAGTTGCTTGGTGACTCGCTCCAGTTCCGTTTTGGCCGCAGTCAGTGGCTTCATGACCACACTCAGCGGCTGCATCCCGACGACGCGCGTGGCGACATCTTCTTTCAGCGACCAGGCCAGCACCGTCGCGCAGAGGGCAATCGAGGTTCCGACGGACAGGTCGATCCCCCCCGCAATCACGATCAGTGTCATCCCCAGGGCCGCCACCGCGACCGTCGCTGTCTGAGCGGCCACCGTGCGAAAGCTTCTGGATGTCGCGAACGACGCCTTCTCACCATTCATCGCTCGATCGGCGACGCAGAACAGCACCGTCACAAAGATCAACGCCAGGAACGGCCGCAAAAAATCGAAGAAGGCCCGCAGTTGATGCCGAGCCATAATCTGTGCCGAAGAGGTTTCCGGAGACCCGGACTGCGAATCGCGAGGTGTCGTCATGGCGGCGTGAGGTCGTCCTGTGGAGAGCCGAGCGAGCTGAAAGACAGGCGAACGAAAGTGTTCATTGATCGAGGATGCAGAAAGTAACGCTTTTTCCTGACGGCGACCACCCGCCGCGACTTGCCGAAGTGGTCGATGTTGCGAAACCGGCGAACATTCGGCAAAGTCGCCGTCATCGGCAGGCCAAAACCGGCCAGGGATCTCGACTACGGACTCGGACGCACCATGACCAATCACGATTCGATGGAACCTCAACCCTCCGAAGCAACCCTGGCCGCACGTGGCGGCTGGGCCGAGCCATTCACGACACGAACCAGTTCGCCGCCAGTCTATATGACGACCGCGTTCGACATCGAATCGCTAGAACAACTCGATGCGGTCACCGGCGGGCGCGAGAAAGGCTACATCTACACTCGCGATGGCAATCCCAATCACGAAGCCTTCGCCAACGATGTCGCTCGGCTGGAAGGAGCCGACGCCGGTGTCGTCACCGCCTCGGGAATGGGCGCGCTCACCGCCGTCCTGATGGCCATGGTCCAGTCCGGTGATCACGTGCTGGCCGCGCGAGTCCTCTACGGTCGAACCGGACAGCTACTGAATCACATGGTCGCCTCATTCGGCCTGAAGGTCACCTATTTCGACGTGGCCAACGTGGACTCACTTAAGCAGGCCCTCACACCGCAAACAAAACTGTGCATCGTCGAATCAATCTCCAACCCCCTGCTGGAAGTCGCCGACCTCCCCGAAATTGTCGCCACACTCAACGGCATCCCGCTGCTAGTCGACAGCACGTTTGGAACCCCCTGTCTGATTCGACCAATCGAACACGGCGCGACATTGGTCTGGCACAGCGTGTCGAAGTATCTGAACGGCCACGGCGACGTGATGGCCGGAGTCGTCGTGGGCCCCTACACCCTGATCCGCAAAATCCGAGCGATGTCCAGCCTCTACGGAGTGAACACCAACCCCTTCGAAAGCTGGCTCGCCTCACGAGGCCTGCGCACACTCCCGCTCCGCATGGAACGCGTCTCGCAAACAGCAACCCAAATCGCCCGCTTCCTCCAGACTCAGCCGCAAGTGACGCGAGTCTTCTATCCCGGCCTCGAAGATCATCCCGACTTCGCACTTGCCCAACGCCTCTTACCAAAAGGCTGCGGCGGCATGCTCGCCTTCGATCTCGCCGGCGGTCGATCCGCCGTCGATTCCCTGTTCCGAGCCCTGGCCCACGTCATCCCGTTCTCACCCACCTTGGCCGACGCTAGATCAACGGTCTCGTACCCCGCAGGCACCTCTCACAAATTCATGACCGCCGCCGAACGATCCGAATACGGCATCGGCGACGGCCTGGTCCGGCTCTCAATCGGCCTGGAAGACCCCGCCGACCTCCAGTCGGATCTGACCAAGGGCCTGGCAGCAATCGGCTAATGTACCCTCACGTTACCCAGGTGAGCCGCGCTGCGTCAGCACGCGGATATCTTCACCCTCATTCGACGCACTGTTACCCACCTGAATCGCGAATTGGCGGCCGCTCAACATCCAGCAATCAGCAGGTCCATTGTGGCAGACAATACCTCACTCTTCGATGAATCGACCCCGATCGAGTTTCGCTTCTTCGTCGCGGTCAACGGTGAAAACGACGTCTTTGGTTTCGCGACCCTGGGTGGAGAAGTGCCGTTCACCGAGGAGATGCTTGTCGAGGCGGGTTACGACCTCAACCAGTTGAAAGACTCGTTCCTTCGGTTGATTGCGATCGCATGCAGATGCCGCCCCACCGATTTGACGGCCGATTACCGAGTGACGGACGAAGATGGTGCGAACTTTACATACGGTCTGGCGAAGGCAACCCAGAAATTGCGCCAGATCTATTTGAATCTGACGTTGGATGACATCGGCGTCATGCTCGATCTCCCAAAATCAGCGACTCGCGGCTCAGGCGATCCAGGGTTCGAATGGGCCGATTTCATCACAGCCGCGGAAGCCTTGATGTCGCTGATCTATCAGGATGCGGTTGAAATCCGATATTCAAAGCCGAAACGGTACAATCCCATTCGGGACGAAAACGATTTCGTATTACTGGGAACCTATTCCGAGAAGTGATCGCACCTTGATCCTCACTGGTGCTGGCCCCGATCTGGTCTGTCGACCGAAAGTACGTCGTCGTCCCTCTTCCAACTCGACGGCTCGTCGCCTCAATCGTGGGGTTGTGAAGCTTTCATCACGCGCCGCACGGCCGGATTCTTCCAGAAGATCTCTTGATCCTGGTTATTAGTTGCATATACAATATAATTCAGGGGCAACGAAAGCGCATTCCCATGGACCAGACGCGATGACCACCAATGTCGAGACGATTTCAAAGACCTGTATCGCCGTACGCCTGCGTTTGCTGAACCGCGTGGTCACCAACTTGTACGACGACGCACTCCGTCCGCTGGGGCTGAAGGTCAGTCAGTTGAACATCCTCGTTGTGACAGCTCGGCTCGGACTAGCCCGACCCGCAAAGGTTTGCGATCTGCTTCACTTGGACACCTCCACCCTCAGCCGCAATATCAAACCATTGCAGGCCAATGGTTGGCTCGAAGTGGTTCCCGAGGAAGACGCTCGAGCCCAGCCCTTCCGCCTGACCGCTCAAGGAAAGCAACTGATCGAGAAGGCAGTCCCCGCGTGGGAAGAAGCTCAGCGTCAGGCAACAGAACTCTTGGGCCGAGACGGCGTCGCACAGCTTGCAAAGGCTGCGAAGAAGTTACGAAAGCCGGGAGTGGAAATATGAGTGACTCGTTTTTTTGCCCAAGTACTTGCATATGCAATAATGTGAGGGTCGAGATGCAGGTCTCCATTCCCAAAGGGTGGCTGGGGTCGACCAACGGGAGCCCCCAGAAATTGGCCGCAGTCTCCGCAAACCAAGGGGCGTCACCATGAACCTCGCTGAACACCCCACCGTGCGGCGCTTTCGAGAGAACCACGATGCCACCAGCGTCGCAGCCCGAGCACCAATCGATGCCGCATCGCTACGGCAGCTATGCCTCGACTGCGGAGCCGACGACGCCGGGCTGGTCGAAGTCGGCCGCCCGGCCCTCGACGACCAGCGGGACGAAATCCTGCGGTACTTCCCGCCCGCTCGTACGCTGCTCAGCTTTGTCTGTCGCATGAACCGCGAGCCGATTCGCAGCCCAGCTCGTTCCACTTCGAACCTGGAATTCCACGCCAGCTACGACCATTCGAACGAAGTCGCTCGCAAGGTCGTCACCGCGTTAGGGGACCGCGGCATCCGAGCCGTCAACCCGTCGGCCGGGTTCCCGATGGAGATGGATCGCTTCCCGGGCCGGATCTGGGTCGTCTCGCACAAGCCGGTCGCCGTCGCGGCTGGCCTGGGTCGAATGGGCATCCATCGGAACGTCATCCATCCGCAGTTCGGCAACTTCATCGTGCTGGCGACCGTCTTGCTCGATGCCGAAGCCACTAGCTACAGCCAGCCGATCGATTACAACCCCTGCCTGGAATGCAAACTGTGCGTCGCGGTCTGTCCGGTCGGAGCGATCGCTCCCGACGGCGACTTCCAGTTCTCCAACTGTGCCACGCACAACTACCGCGAATTCATGAGCGGTTTCGGCGATTGGGTCGAGAAAGTCGCCGACAGCAATACCGCCCTCAGTTATCGAGAAAAGGTCACTCTGTCCGAGACCGCTTCCATGTGGCAATCGCTCTCCTTTGGCCCCAATTATAAAGCGGCCTACTGCCTCGCCGTCTGCCCGGCCGGCGACGATGTGATCGGCCCCTTCCTGGATGACCGCTCCGGCTTCCTCAAGGACCACGTCCGTCCGCTCACCGAAAAAGAAGAGACGCTCTACGTCATCGCCGGCTCCGACGCCGAAGAGCACGCCCGCCGCCGCTTCCCTAAGAAGAAGATCAAGCGAGTCTCCAGCGGCATTCGAGCGAGTTCTATCGCTGGCTTCTTGTTCGGACTCAAACTGCTGTTCCAACCCGGTCAAGGTGCCAAGCTGAACGCCGCGTACCATTTCACGTTCACCGGCCGCGAACCGAAGGAAGCGACAGTGGTGATTCGCGACGGCGCGCTCCAGGTCAAAGACGGTCACGAAGGCTTGGCTGATTTGAAAGTGACCGCCGACAGCGACACGTGGCTCGGCTTCCTCGCGAAAGAACGCAGCCTGCTCTGGGCGCTGCTCCGCCGCCAGATCCGCATCAAAGGGCCGCCGCGGCTACTGGTCGCCTTCGGTAAATGTTTTCCGTCGTGACGACGAACGTTCACGACAAGTTTCGATACGAAACAGGAGATGCACGATGCTGACAGAAAGAACGACTCAAGGCGCTGACTTCAAAGCGTTGGGTGCCACTGGCAGCCGCTCTGGGCAGCCAGTGTCTTCCAGATGATGTTGGTGCTCCTGTCCGCTCAGTAACGTCTTAAGTCGGACCAAAGCCTCATTGCACAATGGAGATGAAAGATGCTGGATAAAAGGACGACTCAAGGAACCAACTTCACCTGTTTCCAGGCAGGCTCAATGGAGACTTGGAACGAATTCCGCCTGGAACCACCTCACGCTCCGGTCGCGATGCAGGGCAAGCTGTTTCTGCGCAACCTGCTTCAATCACCGGGAATCGAGATGTCGCTGAACGTCGTCCAACCCGGCGAAGAGATGCCGTTCCAACACAAGCACCAGAGTAACGAAGAGGTCTACATCGTCGTCGGTGGACAAGGCCAGTTCCTGGTCGATGGCGAATGCATCGACGTCGCAGAAGGATCATTCCTGCGAATCAGTCCGCCCGCCCCACGCACTTGGCGAAACAATGCCGATCAGCCGCTCTACTTCCTCTGCCTGCAGTATCGAGCCGACAACCTGATCGAAGGCGGCGGCGCCGACGGCAGAAAAGTCGAAGCCAAAGCCGCCTGGCCGAATTAAGTAGCCCTCTCGCTCCGCGAGAGGAAAGCCGATTCAAGAAGACGCCACATCCGTTGACCGAACATCGATTGGGTTTGGGTGGGGTCGACCAACGGGAGCCCCCAGAGAAGCACGGTTGAGCAATCCGTCCAACATAAATCGGAACCTTGATGTTTCTGGGGCTCCCATAGGTCGACCCCAGCCACTCGTTCCCCTAAAGAAACAAAAACATGACAACAATCCTGGAACTCGCCCAAAAGATTCAGCGTGGCGAAGCACCCCCGCCACCGATTGGCAGGCTACTCGGCTTCGTGATGAAAGAGGTCGAACCAAGCCGCGCGGTCGTGGAGATGGAAGTCGACGAACGTCATCACAATCCACTGGGAACCCTGCACGGCGGCATCTACTGCGACCTGGCCGACGCCGCCATGGGCTTCGCCTACGGCTCCAGTTTGAGGGAAGGCGAGACCTTCACGACCGTCGAGTTGAAGATCAATTACTTCCGATCGGTGCGTCAGGGAAAGCTGACCGCCGAGGCCAAGTTGATCAAGACCGGCACCACGCTGGGGTACGTCGAATGCGACATCACCGACCAACGAGGCAAACGCGTCGCCAAAGCCGCCAGCACCTGCATGACCCTCCGCCCCAGACAGTCATGACTCTCGGAAGTCAACAAGCCGTGCCACCCCACCCGATGAAGATCACGGCCTGATCCTTTCGGTCGTTTTAGACGCACACCGATGCACGTCCTTCCCGGGGGCCGCACGGCGTCGGCACGCGGACCGATGGGCAACTATGCCGCAATCCCGACATCACTTCCTCGCCGGGTGCCACTGGCGGTGGCTTCGAACCGCCAGTGTCTTCCCTTAATTCAAACTTCGTTTTGAACTGCACGCCACTGATGCCCTTTTCAGTCAAAGATCCCTCCCAGCCCAAAAACTCATCTTGACTATCAGTTTCCTCTTGGCACAATCATCTCGTTAATTGAATGAATGCCCCTCGTGGACCGTAACCAACGGCCACACCCATCGACTGCCCCGATTTTCGGGCGGTCAATCGGTGTGGCCGTTTTTTTGTGCCTGAATTCGGAGTGATGCACCAAATATGTGGCACGTCCCTGAGGCTCGGCGCGAAGGGCGTGGATGAGAAGAGATTCGCTCGTCGGACGAGCGACAGCAGCCGTATTCCGCCCCGAATGGGGCACTCTATCGTAGCCCAGGTCAACGCCCTGGGTTCGTATGCCCCGTGTTTACGAAGCCCTGAAGGGGCGACCTAATTCTTCCAACTGACAGCAAATCAGCTGTGTGGGAGTGATGCATGAGATTCACGCCGACGACGTTTGTTGTGACATCCCCATCGCCGTTCACCTCCCGAATTAGATCGCCCTTTCAGGGCTCTGCGGATTGTCGTGCGGCGAAAACCCAGGGCGTTGCCCTGGGCTGCGCTAGGCCACGCCTTTGGCGTTCAAGAGGCCTCTCAAGCCATCACATTCCCCATGACAACCATTGTCATGACTGCTTCATCACTTCCAAACAAAAACCTTATTCCTTAACAGGAGAACTTCCATGTCTGCTCGAAACTCGCATCGACCGGTCAAACTGTCTGAGATGTTTTCTGACTCGCGCCTCCAAGAAGTCACCGACTTATTGGGGCATGAGAATGAGCACCTCCGATCACTGAAAGAGATGGTCGCCGAAGATCGGTACCGCGAGCGACAACAGGGTGGCTGGGGTCGACCAACGGGAGCCCCCAGTGAAGCGCCGTTCGACTCAATTTCTGGGGGCTCCCCCGGGTCGACCCCAGCCACCCCACCGACTCAGAACGTCCCCGGTCCTGCCTACCGCTGGCCCTCGGATGAGGCCGATCCGAAGCACGACGGGACTCTTGAGTCGTGTCCCCTGCCGGCATTCATGCCCGCCGACACCGACGATGGTCTCCCCTGGGTCAACCTGCAGTATCTGGTCCCCGGCCAGGTCCCCGAGTTCCAACCCTTCCCGGTCGAGTCCCTGCCGCAACCGGTTCAACAGTTTGTGGTGGCCCAAGCCAACTCCCTCAATTGTGATGCCGCCGCCGTCGCCTTACCGGTCCTGTCCGTCCTCGCCTCGGCCATCGGCGGGACTCGGCGGATTGAACTGAAACGAGGCTGGTCCGAACCGGCGATTCTGTGGACGGCTCTCGTTAAAGAAGGCCCTTCCTCTCACGAGGCGATCATCGAAGCCGCCGTCGTGCCCCTGCAGGCTCGTCAGGCAGTCGCCGAGCAGCAGCGGCAGGAACTGTTCATGCCCTATCGTCGCAAACTGGCCGTCTACCGCGACAACCAGCGTCGCCAGCCACAACACCTGCTCCCTCCGGCCGAACCGATTGCCGAGCGATCACTGACCGTCGACTGGTCGCTCCCTTCACTGAGTCGGTTACTCTCACGGCAGTCCAAAGGCCTCCTCGTCTGTCCCCAGGAACTGGATGGCTGGCTGAAGCGAACCTCCGGCGCCGGCGAACGAGCGTCCATCCAGCGGCAGGCCTGGCTGGATCTCTACGGCGGTCGCTCGGTGACGATCGAAGGCCGCACCACGGCGACACTCACCCCCGCCGCCGTCAGTCTGACCGGAACCTTGACCGCCGACCTCTTCACCCAGAAGTTCGCTAAGCAAGGGGGAGCCTGTGAACTGACCAGCCGCCTCCTCATCGCCTCACCCGAAGCCCGGCCGCAATGCTGGACCGATGAGGAAGTCGATCAGGCAACCGAAGACGGTTATGCCGCTGTGATCAACAAGCTGTTTGCCCTTCCCGAGGTTGTGTCGGGCGCACCTCGCACCGGTTGTGTCACGCTCTCCCCGGCAGCGCGTGATCACATCGACATGTTCATGACCGACCTCGGACTCCGCCAATCCCAGATCGACGAAGCCCTGTTCCACTGGTCCTCGCACCTGACAGCCCAAGCCGCTCGACTGGCTCTCGTCATCCACCTCTCCCGCTGGGCAGCCGGAGCGGACGTCGATCCACTGCTCTGTGACGCCACCAGTATGCAGCATGGCATCGCCCTCGCTCGGTGGTTTGCCTATGAAGCGCAACGAGTTCTGAAAAAGGTCTCCCTCACCGCCGAACGTCGAGACCTGCAGCAACTGTACGAATGGATCCGCCGGCATCCAGCAGGTTCTGTCACCATCCGCGACGTCTGCCGCTCCAACAGCCGCAAGTACCCCACCGCGCAGTGTGCCATGGCCGCCATGACCAAGCTCAAAGACAGCGGCCTCTGCCAATGGCTCCACACCACCCCCGGCCCACAAGGAGGCCGCCCCACCCACCGAATGGAGGTGATCAAAAAGAGAAAAGAGAAAAGTGACGAGATGAAAGGAACATCCATGAACGAAAGAGCAGCCGAGCCGGGCACCAACCCCACCCTCAGCCGTCCGCCAGCCGAGGTTGTGTCGAACACAGAAGAACGAACCGCAACAACAGAAAGGCGTCATTCCGTGTAGGGTGTCGTGGAGTCTTCGGAACGCACGATGTTTCTAAATTCGTAGGACGGATTTTCAATCCGTCCCCTCCAAGAATCGATTTCGAACGGATTGGAAATCCGTTCTACGAAAGAATTCGCGGAAACGCCATTCGAAGCTCGTGTCAGGTTGTGTCATGCACTGTCTCCCCCTCAATCTTTTTCCCTATCCGTGTTTCATCCGTGTTCATCCGTGGCTAAAAACTTCTTCATTCGTGTGCATTCGTCCGATTCGTGGTCTCATGCGTTCTCCGCTTTTCGTGCCTTCCGTGTATTCCGTGGTTAATCTCCTGTCCGTGCCTTCGCGTCTCCGGCAATGCCAAGGTTCCGTCAGTTGTGTCATGCAGAGTCGTTCCGAAAGACGCTCCTTGTGATGCTATCCTCGCATCAGTAGACTCCAATTACTCGCACCATTCATTTCTCAATCACATCTCGAGGTTTCATCATGCGGAAGAGTTCGCGATCGCTCACCGTCTGGCTATTCCTTGTGGTTGGTCTCGTGCTCAGTTTCGCGACTTCTGTTGGGGCTCAAACCGATGAACAAGTCGATGCGGCGCGTCTGAAAGCGCTGGACTTCATTCGGGCTCAACAGAAGTACGACGGCAGTTGGGAGTATCCCAGTCACGAACTGGGAATCACGGCGCTCTGTACGATGGCCCTGATTGAGAATGGGGTGCCGACGTACGATACGGCTGTCGACAAAGGGTATCGCTACGTCCGCAAGAACGCGCCGGATCAGAAGAGCACCTATGACATCACGCTGGGGATCCTGTTGTTGTCCAAAGTGGGCGATCGCCAGGATCGGCCTGCCATCCGGGCTTTGGGGGCCAAGCTGCTGGCGGGGCAGACGACCTCGGGGGGGTGGAGCTATAGCTGTCCGAATGTCGACGCGAGTGTCTTGCAGGATCTGAAGCGGCTCGACCGCAAAGACGGTCCCGGTGACAACAGCAACACTCAGTTTGCGGTGCTTGGTCTGTGGGTCGCTTCGCGCAATGGCGTTCCCATTGATGATGCCATGCGAGACGTTGGCTCCCGTTTCTTGAATACCCAGAACGAAGACGGCGGCTGGGGCTATACGATGAAAGATAAAGAGCCGACCCCCTCCGGTCAGGCGATGACTCCCGCGGGCCTCTTCTGCCTGACGGTCGCGCGGGCCACGAAAATTCGAGCTCAATTGAAAGAACGCTCGGCCGTCACCAGCAGTGGGGAAAGAGAGACGCTGCTGTCCGACCCGAAGTATGCCAAGGGGCTGCTGCGAGTCGGGTCTTATGCCAAAGAGATGGGGCCCGGTTCGGCCCGCTACTTCATCTGGGCGATCGAGCGGATCGGCGTCCTGTTGGGGCAGGAGCAATTCGAAGGGGGCGTCGACTGGTTCAAACTGGGGGCCGATGCCCTGATCAAGTCTCAAAAGACGGACGGGTCCTGGCCCAGTGACAAGCCGGAAAGCGCGCTGGCGGATACCTGTTTCGCCTCGCTCTTCTTACGAAAGGCCAACCTGGGCAGCGATATTTCCCGGCTGCTGCAAGGGAAGCCCGAAAAAGCATTTTCGATCGTGAATCGCGCCGAGGTTCCTCGCGAAGACAATCTGCAGGACATCTTGAAGAGTGCCAAGGCAGGGGACATTGTCCGAGTGGATGGCAACGGTCCGTTCAAAACCAACCACGACGTGTTCGACAAAGACATCACCATTCAGGCTGGTTTCGGCTACGAGCCGGTCTTCGAGTATCAGGTTGGAATGTCTCCCGACGGTCTGCGTTTCCGTCCCGACAAGCATCCGGATTCGCATCACATGCTCAAGGTGACCGCGGGAATTGTCACGCTGGAGGGGCTGCGTCTGCAGATGGATCCGCCAGCGGGAGCTGCCAATGTTCCGTGGAAGGCGGTGCTGGTGACCGGTGGTTCGCTGCGAATGCTGAACTGTGCTGTTTCCGAATCGAACAAGAAGGGCATGGTTCCGATCACTCTGTTGGGTGAAGGCCAGCTGGTGCTGCGGAATTGCCTGATCGTGGGAGGGCGGACCGGGCTGGAAGTGATCGCCGCGGGCAAACAAGAAGTCATCATCGATAACACGATATTGTATTCAAATCCCTGCCTGACGTTGGTCAACAGTCCCCAAACCAAGCAGCCGTTCGATTTGGATCTGCAAATTTACCAGTCGGTGCTGCAGGGAACGGAGGCCATCGCCAGTCCCGGTTTGGTGGGCGACCTGCGAATTGAAAGCATCCTGACGACGTACCGCTGCGATTCACTAGCCCTCTCGCTATTGCCATCGGCGACGGACAAGAAGGGCCGATCGTGGAAGGGGAGTGGCAACTGCTACAACTTGACGAACTGGATTGGTTCGGGCGGAAAGAAAATTGCGACCGTGACCGATCTGAAGTCGTTTGCAAAGTTCTGGGGCGATACCGATAAAGATGGCACGAAGCTGTCGGCGACGTTCGCCGCGGCTCGCAAGAACGGTTCGTTCTCGCACGGAGTGAACCCACAGGACTGGGATCTCTCTGAGAAATCAGAGTTGGCCCTGTTCGTGAAGCGCCCGGGCATCCGTCCGACGACAGTAGGAACGGGCGAAGGCTTCAGTCGTTACCGCGAAGACTTCAATTACGGTCAATGGAAAAAGGGAGTGAATACGGCGGCGGTGGTGGCAGACGCCGCCAAGTAGAATCCTGCGTCACCAACGGGTGGCCAGGCGCGCGGCTGCTTTGCATCATGGATCTCGACATTCTTTTGGAAGATGGACCGCTCATCGCGGTGAATAAACCGGCGGGATTGTTGACGCAGGGAGTCCCGCATGGGCATCCCGCGCTCGAAGCCCAGATCAAGCAGTTTCTGAAGCAGAAGTATTCCAAGCCGGGAAACGTTTATCTGGGAGTGCCGCATCGCCTGGACCGCCCGGTCTCGGGAATCGTGGTGTTTGCTCGGAATTCCAAGGCCGCGGCGAGGCTGGCCGAACAGTTTCGTGAGCGGACTGTTCGCAAGATTTATCTGGCAGTGACGGAAACAGTCCCTGGTCAACCTACAGGCCGATTGACGGACTGGCTATTGAAAGATGCGGAGGCGGCTCACGTGACAGTGGTGGCACCGGGGACCGAGGGGGCTCGTGAAGCAATCCTGGACTATCGAGTCCTGGCGACTGCCGCAGGCCGAGCGTTGGTCGAGGTCCAGCTTCATACCGGTCGCATGCATCAGATCCGGGTCCAATTGGCTTCGCGCGGATGGCACATCGTGGGCGACCTGCAATATGGCGCCACGTTGGAACCCGAACAGGCTGCGACCTACGATCGGCTGTCGTCGCCAATCGCCCTGCACGCCTATCAACTGTCGCTGGCTCATCCCGTTCGTTACGACCCGCTTGAATTACAGGCACCTCTCCCGAAGAATTGGGATCGTTTCGGAACTCTTGTCGAAGGGTTGGCAGTGGCACGATAGTTCTGGTTCGCGAATCGTCGAGAATTCAGACCACTACCCACATTCGGCCAAGCTGTGGTAAACTGTGGTGGCACATTCCAAATCGATCCCGGCACTCGTTCCCGTTCGGAATCGCTTCAAACATCGGGCCAATCACGAGATTTTCAACATGTCGATGGATGGTTACTCACCGGAAGAACAACGCAAACGCAAGCTCGCTTCCGACTGCATGAAGAAGGCGACCGAAGCCATGCAGAAGGGCAGCTTCGACTACGCCAGCCAGATGGCGGCGACCGCCGTGAAGATGGTTCCCGATAACCTGCTGTTCCGACAGACGCTGCGTGGTTGTCAACGAAAGCTCTACAAGGACAACAAGTCCGGCGCGAGCATGGCGTTTTTGAAGATCAATAGCGTGCGTTCCAAGGTGAAAAAAGCGCGCACGGCCAAGAACTGGGCCGAGATGGATACCGCTGCCGAAGAGGGGTTGATGATCAACCCTTGGGACGGCCAGTTCAATGCGGACGTGGGCGAAGCGACCAGAGAACGAGGTTTTCTGGAGGTCTCCCAGTTCGCTTATGAGACCGCGACGGCAGCGGATAGTGCGCCAGAGAATAAGGACTTTCTGATTGGGCTCGCGACTGCTTACGAACTGCGTCGCGACTACAGAAAGGCAGTCTCGACCCTCGCGAAAGTCATGAAGCTGGACCCGCTCAATGGTGCGGTCCGCTCAAAAATGAATGCCCTGGGTGCCGACGAAGTGATCGACCGGGGGAACTATGATACCGCGAAAAATACGCAGGAAGTCCGCACCGATCAGCCCAAAATGGGCTACGAAGAATCGGTGAAGGGCGATGCCAAAACAGGCAGCGGTGACATGCTTGCTCCCGGTGAAGACCGTGCCAATGATCTGCTGCGAGCCATCAAGAAAGATCCTGGCAACGTCGGGAACTACATCAAGCTGGCGGATCACTACAAACGCGAAGGGCTGCTGGAGCAATCTGCCAAGACCTTCAAGCAGGCATTTGATGTCAGCGGCGACGCCAACATTCGTGAGCAGATGGAAGACGTCGAACTCGAAATGGTTCGCAAGAACGTGACGTTTGCGAAGGAAGCGGCGTCACGAAATCCAGACGATGCCGATGCCAAGAAGAACTCGTTCGATTTGACAAAGGAACTGCGCGACCAGGAGATTGAAGTTTTCAGTCGGCGCGTCGAGCGTTATCCCGCCGACTTGAAACTGAAGCACGAACTGGCGATGCGGTTCATGGCCTCCGCCAAGCATGCTCAAGCCATTCCGCTGCTGCAGCAGGCTTCCAAGGATAGCCGCCTGGAAGCGCAAGTGCTGGTCAGCCTCGGCAAGTGCTTCCTCGCCCAGAAGCAAAATCAGTTAGCGACGCGTCAGTTCCAGAAGGCGGTCGAGAAGCTGAACTTTAACGAACATCCTGATGCCTTTAAGGAGTGTCATTACCTGCTAGGTCGGCTGGCTGAGGCAAGCAAAGACCTGCAGACCGCTGAAAAGCACTACAGTGAAGTCTTGGCGGTCGATTACAACTACAAGGACGTCGCCGCGCGGCTGGAAGAAATCCAGAAGCAAATGGGCGGGGGAGAGAATATCGATATGGGTGACATGTAGCTGATTGTTCATTATTTGTTTTGCGGTAAGAGGTTATGGCGGAAACTGGTCGTGAAGGTGATGTCGAGTCGTCAACACTGGCGTCACCGCCGACCAGCCGTTATACTTCTCGACCCGGCGCTGGAGAGCGGTTTGCGCTGGGTTCGTATTGGACCGCTGAAATCTCGAAATTGCTTTGGTTAATTATCCATGCCGAACACTGACAGTGCCCGTCGTGCCTTGCGAAAAATGGAACGTCGTCGAGTTCGCAATCGTCATCAGCGCTCGGTGCTGCGTACGACGGTGAAGAAGGTTCGCGCGGCTGCGGCAGGGGTTCCTGCTGGTGCTAAGACGGTGGAAGATGCCAAGTCAGCCCTGATGCTGGCGATCAAGAAGCTGGACCAATCTGCTGCTAAGCACTTGATTCACCCAAACAAGGCCGCTCGCGATAAGTCCCGCCTGACCAAGCTGATCAACAAGTTGGCCGCTCCTCCGGCACCAGCCGCCGAAGCACCAGCTAAGTAATTTGGTATTGAATTCACAAAGGCCAGCAGACATCTGCTGGCCTTTTTCGTAGCTGCTTTCAGCCGTCTCACGTCTGAGGTCGCAGGACTCGTTCCAGACCCGACAGCAATTCTTCGACGTGATCCGCCTCTCGTGCTGGCAAGGCTTCATTGCCGAAGCGGACCTTGTAGAACAGCTCCGAGATTTCCAAAGGACTGCCGCTGAAGCCGGCGCTCTGCAATCGCGACTGCAATGTCGTGGCTGTCTGGTTGGCGAATTCCTGCTGCGTCTGCGTCTCGGCGCGATGCAAGCTTAATGAGTCCATCAGTCTGGCGAACCGCTCGTAGAACTCGACCAATCGAGTGCTCTGCTGGTCTGCTTCGACTCTGCTCCAACCCTTCCAGCGAGCGATCCGTCGCCAGGTTCGATGCACGAGCCATCCTATGCCGGCCAGCACCAGCAGCGTCCCGATTCCTCGCAGGCTGAACCAGCCCAGGGGATGAGTCAACGAACCAAAGAAGGAAGCCAGGCTTGTTTTGGGTGACTCCCACAACTCTTTGAGCGACTTCACCAGCCCTCGCGCGAACTCTCGAACGGGGCGGTAAATGATTTCTTCTTGCTTATCGAGCGAGATGTTGACGACATTTTCGGACCAGATGCCGACCAGCTGGGATCGCATGTCCGTCCAGACGGAGCGATTCCCGGACGCCGCGTCCACAACGGCTTGTCGTTCGTCGGCCGGCGTGGCGTCCAACGTGACCCAGCCTCGCCTTTCAATCCAGGCTTCACACCAGGCGTGCGCGTGTCGCTTTTGAAGGTGCAGAGTTTGCGTCGACTCGTCGTAGTTGCCCCCCTTGTATCCACTGATCAGCCGAGTCGGAATATCGACCGCTCGCAGCATCAGGGCCAGGGCAGACGCGAAATACTCACAATGACCTTGCTTCCGATTGAACAGAAAATCCTCGATCGGATCGATCTTCTTGTCGTCGACCGACATGTTCAATGTGTACGTGTATTCGCCCGAATCTCGCAGGAATCTCTCGATCGAGCGTGCTTTGTCGAAGTCGCTTAGACGCGTTCTTCGTCGCTTCTCTTCTCGTCCTACGACCTCTTGTGCGAGCTTGGCCATCCGCTCCAGTCGAGGCGGCAACTCGCGGTGGCGATCGATATATCCCAGTTGTGCATATCGTTGGCGAAGGACTTCATTAACCGGCTGTGCGGCGTTCAGCTGACCCCCCGGCGGGGGAAGCTCTGAATAGACCACATAGCGAACGGCCCCATGTTTATTGAAATCGGGGTAGCGATAGATCAGGCCGGTTAATGCCTGGTAACTGCCTCGCGGATGCTCTTCCGGATCAACCAATCCCAGCGGGCTTCCCATCGCCAGCAGCACATCCGTGGACATGTCTTCCAGGCGGATCTCCTGGCGTACCAGAGATTTTCTTTCTGCCGGGATCAATCGAGATCCCTTCTGGATCGAGAGCGGTTCGACTTTCCAACGGGGAGCTTCGTAAATCGACAGCACGGCACCGCGGAAGAGTGGCTCTGCCAGTCCCAGTCGCTCGGCATAGTCCGCCGCCGAGATTGATGCACGTAGCGGCGTCTTCAGCTTCACCTGCATCACCGGGTCCAGGCTCTCTAGAATCGGCCCCATATCACCCAGTCGGATTTCCGCGGCGAACGCCGACTTCGAAACACCGCGCACGCCAGTATCGGTGCTTCCAAAGGCACTTGATCCGGGTATCCAGACTCGCGGAATCAAAATGAAAAAGAGCGCGCTGACAAACAGGCTCATCGCACAATTGAAGGCGACTCCCGTCATAAAAGGGGTGGTGATCCAGGTCACGCCATCTTCAATCTGGACCGAATCCATCGCGATGCTGCTGCCTGACACCAAGGGACCGGTCGAGCTCTCTGTGGTGAGGGGAGTCGATTTGGGGGCGAACTGTGATGCAGAACGGTGGATCGAAAAAACCGATAGCGTCCACAAGGTGGCGAACACATAGGTGATCGCACCAATGCCAAACCACACTGTTTCCTGTCCGCTGGCCAGGACCGATGCCACCGCCAGTTGGAGAATTCCTAGTGCGAGCAGTAGCCAGTAACGCCGATTTGTCTTTTGTTGGACCAGCACAATCCAAGTCAAATAAACCAGCAGGTGAGTCCCCGACAGCAGCCGTCCTTCAATGTTTTCGCTGAAGAACTCGCCTGTCGAACAGACCAGGGCCACTAGCCCGCAGATGGCGGCTAAGGCGTCGCTCATCCCTCGCGGTTTGACTCGATCCTGGCGAGTTTGCGACTCGGTCCACAGATAGCCGATCACAACGGCGGGCAGTGTTCCGTAGGGGATCCAACCCCCTTCAGCAGCCCCCAGTAGACATCCCGTCAACGCAGTGACCGCATACATGCTGCGTTTAAAGACGATCTCCAGGTTCATTCGATCAACCTTCGGAAGCGGTCACCATGCCGTTGGTCGGGGCAAGAGTACCGTGAGGAGTGGTCGGTTGATCGTCGTAAATCAGAACTTGGTCAAATTCCATCTCGGCCAGCCGCAAGCAGTCCACTCGCGGACTGTGAAGGTCCAGCGGAACGCTGATGGGGCGAGTCGTCATCACAATCACTTTTGTCGACCCGGAAAGACGCTGAACCAGTTCGTTGACCAGGGGAATCGTTTCTCGCCCCGAACCGGGTTGCAGGATGGCCAGACCGTCCAGCAGAGATTCCAGACTGGCCGACGTTCCCTGGCCCTGCCAGCGGAACGAGGTCGCGCCCGATGCCGACAAGGTGAGGATGGCATCGCGGCAGGCCCGCCCATGTTCGACGATCGCAGTCGCTGCAAAACTTAGTGCTTGCTCGATCAATTCTGGATTTCGGTCCTTGGGCAAATCGGGCTGCCACAGATCCAGGACCACTGCCAGGTTGAAGTCGCGATTCTGCTGATACTCGCGCAGGATCAACTCGCCGCGTCGAGCAGACGATCGCCAGTGAATGTCGCGTGGGTTGTCGCCTGTGCGAAACTCTCGCAACCGATGGAACTCGTCGTGAAAAACGCCGGAGTGTGGTTGCGGACGGGCGACCAGTTCCGTGGCTCCCAGCCAGCGACGCCGGAACGCGGAGCTCAGCCGGCCGATCCGCGGGTAGACGAGGATTTCGGCGGAGTCAGAAAACAGTCGACTTCGCTCGACCAATCCCAGCGGAAACCGAGAGAATGTCAGCAGCGGCCCCAGTTGAAATCGGCCGCGCCGCATGAGTCGCAGTTGATAATGTCCGGCCTGCGAGGAACGTGGTGCGACACGCGCGAACAGCACTGTCGCGGTCAACTCTTCGCGAACATGAACGATCGTGTCGCGGACCGACATGATCCAGATAGACATGAGTGGACGCGTGTTCGACAGCGTCAATTCGACAGCAAACAATTCACCGATCATCGCCCGAGGGGGCGCGGTTCGCATTACTCGAGTTGCTTGCAGCATTCCAAACGTCATCCAGCCGTTGATGATGAACGGCCCCGCCATCAAGGCGAAGACCAGCAGCAACATGTTCGACTTCGTCAGCATGGCGCCAGTGAACAGGGCAAACATGATCGTCAGGTAGACGATCCCTTCCACGGGAACGACCATGCGGTGCTTGCCAAACCCGGGCGTGGCGAATGTCCCGCGGATGTGAGACCAGGCGGCGGCAGTTTGGACCAGGCCAATAATGCCAAAGGCCGTAATGACCGAGCGAACGACGAAATGCCCAAATGCGGTCAGATCCGAGGACCATCTGGGGACGCCCAGGTAAGCCGCCGAGATGGCGAAGGCCACTGCCAATGCCGGAACTCCGGCGTACCAGCGTTTGGGGTAAGATGGTCTAGCTTCGACCGCGTTTGACATCCACGATCCTTCGTCGTCTGGAAGATTCGCTATGAAGGACTGTCATTGTCAGTGCTGGGGCTGCGGATTTCAATTCGCAGGCCAAAGACCAACCTGTTCCAGCCATCCTCGCATGCGATCCATCGATTCTATCCAATCCGATTCATGAAAGACTTCATGAACGTGTAGTGGCAGCGAGACCAGTTCGGTGGCTGGCGAGCGGGTCTTCGTCAGCCAGGTCGACAAGACATTACCGTCGGTCGTTTCGTCGGCCATTCCTCGAAATGCCATGATCGGTATCGCGACCTTCTGTGCGTCCCGATGTGCGTGCAGAATGGCCCGTTGCATCGCGAAAAACCAGCTCGCGGTGACAGTGCGAACAATAAAGGGATCGTTTCGCCGCTCTTCGGCAAAGCGTGGGTCGCGAGTCATGTTGCTCGGATCCAAGCCGTTGCTGAAGCGCGTTCTGGGAAGAATCCCGACCAGCATTTGTCCCAATAATTTCTTCAGGGGATTAACGCGCAGCTTCAATCCCAACAGGGGTGATGTCAGCACGAGAGCCCCAGCATCGACAGCACCCGATTGGACGGCTCGGACGGCGACCAGCCCACCCATGCTGTGTCCAAACAGGACGGTCGATTCCTTTTGCGGGTGAAAATGTTGCCAGACAAGCCCGAGATCGGCGGCGTACTCATCGAAGTTCCCGACGTGAGTCCGAGTCCCCGCAGATCGCCCATGCCCCCTGAGATCACAGGTGATCACCCGGCATCCGCGGCTGACAAGCCACTCAGAAAAATGCTCGTACCGGCCTCCGTGCTCACCAAGACCGTGGGCGCAAAGAAATGTGGGAGCGGAGGTTACCGTTGCAGGCCGGTGATCGCGGACGAACAGCCGCAGGCCACCAACTCCTTCAATCTCCGTAGAATCGAGTTGCATCGCGCGGAGATCCCTTCGATTCGTCGCCTTCGTGGAGCCGGGTGACTGCGGTAAGTGTCTGAGTTGTAAGATACTTGATGTTAGTATGTTATGGCAATTTCGTTGCGGAATGCTCGTCGGGTTGATCCATAGCTGAGAACAGGGTTAAGGCTTGTTTGGCGAAATGTTGTCATAACGTGCTTATGTGTAAGGTGTTGTGGTGTTTGTTTGCAATAAACTCAAGCCTAGCCTGATGAAAGTGAAAGCATTCTCACCAGTTTCGCAGCGGTTTCCATCGTTTAAGGGCGATTCTTTCCAATTCGTGAACGAAGGTTTTCGGCGGCCGCGGGGTTTCTTTACGACGGATAGATGGCGCTGATCATTTCTTTGGTTTCGAATTCAAGGAACCATTGGTTGGTGGTGTCTGTCTGAACTGGGTGGGGCTAACTGTTCTGGAGAAGCGTATCTGGTGGGAAGACTGCCATTTGCAACGATCTTTTTGAATGGATAGACTATTGAGAGCCAGTTTCTGCGGCAAATGACGGTGTGTGATTCAATAGGCTGAGAAAACAATCGCGGTCACGAACTGCGAGGAGTGCATCTTGAGCGCCAACCTTCGAGCCGATGAACCCGAAGTCTTCGAGATGGAGATCGAGAGCAGCAAGCCGAATCGGACGCTGAGTCTGGCGTTCGGTGCGAGCATCGCGTTTCACGTTGTGTTGCTCAGTTCTCTCGCGCTGATCAAGTTTGCGGACCGGATCCAGGCGTTCACAACGGTGACGAGTGCCTTAGATACGGTAGAGGATCCCGCGAAGTTCAAGTTTGATTCGACGATCACTGATCAACTCGGTAGTGACGCCAGCGTCGATTCGTTCTCTTCGTCGCAGGCCGCGGCCAATCAGGTCTCCAAAGATCCGCAGCAGCGGATGGAAGAATCCATCTCGCAGAATCTGGATATCCAGAGTCCCGCTAGCGAAAGTATGGTTCGGCCTTCCAAGACCGACGTTCTGGCTTCCGTCGCGACCTCCGGTGCAACCGAACACCCAGGTGGGGTTGAGGGAGCGGTTGATCGGTTGGCTTGGGAAATTGCGAATACCCTGCGCGAGAAGAAGGCCCTGGTGGTCTGGTTGTTCGACGTTTCCCCGTCGTTGTCCGCTCGCCGCATGGCCATCGCCGATCGCGTGGAGAACGTCTACAGCCAGTTGAATGCGTTGAATGTGACCGCCGACAAGGCGCTGAAGAGTGCCGTCGCCGTCTATGGCGAGCGAACGAATATCCTCAGCAAAGATCCGATCGACGATCCCACGGATCTGGTGCGTCAAGTTCGCGGTATCAAGTCCGAAGCCTCCGGCAACGAAAACACGTTCTCTGCGGTGACACAAGTCGCCAAGCATTTCCAGAAGTATCGCACGGAAATGCACCGCGAAATCATGATCATCATCGTCACGGATGAAGCGGGTTCGGACGCGCCACAATTCCTGGAGACGGCGATCGCTTCGACCAAGAAGTACGGGATGCGTTGCTACTGCGTCGGCGATGCTGCTCCCTTCGGACGTGAGATGGTCGAAGCCCCGTTCACGATGGAAAGTGGCGAAACGGTCATCGGCGTCATGCAACGCGGGCCGGAAACACTCTATCCCGAAGCATTGCGGCTGGCGTACTGGGGAACGAACGATTACGACCTGCAAAACATGTCATCCGGATTCGGTCCCTATGCGTTGACGCGGCTGTGTGCCGAGACAAACGGTTTGTATCTGGTGGCAAACGATTCCCGCGGCAAGACCTTCGATCCGCAGGTGATGCGTAACTACGCGCCAGACTATCGCCCGATTCCGATGATCGAATCCGACTTCGCCAAGAACAAAGCCAAGAGTACTTTGCGCGATGTCGCTCGGTTGCTGAAAGTTGAAAGCGTTCCGCTGCCTCGCTTGGACTTCCCTGCGGAAAACGACACGATTCTGCGACAGGCCATTGCGGATGCCCAACGTCCGGCCGCCGAATTTGAATACAAAATCAACGGTCTGAAGACGCTGCTGGAACCAGGCGAAAAAGATCGAGCCAAGATCAAAGAAGCTCGTTTGCGAGCCGGTTATGATCTGGCCATGGGACGCGTCCTGGCGCTGCAAGCTCGTAGCTTTGGCTACAACATGATGCTGGCCGAAATGAAAAGTAGCCCGCGCAAGTTCGACAAGCCGGGCAACAATCAATGGAAGCTGGTCTCTTCCCGGGATATCAATTCAGGAGCGACCACTAAGAAACTGGCAGCTCGCGCTGCAGAATATCTGAAACGCGTCGTTGACGAGCATCCGGGTACCCCTTGGCAGATGTTGGCCGAACGCGAATTGGGAACCCCCATGGGCTGGGACTGGAAAGAATCGAACTACACCCCTGCGACAGGCATGGGTGGGGGCAATCAGAAGCAGGGGCCAAAGTTCATTGAAGTGGAAGATCCCGTCACCAAAAAGAAGAAGAAGGTGATGGTCAACAATGAACCGCAACGACGTGACATCTAAGAACGCCTAGAACGGGCCTTCGGTCTGCCGAAGGTGTTGACTGATAAATACGCTGCACCCCTTGCCAGATGATCTTGCAAGGGGTTTTTCGTAGCATGGATTTGATGAACTCGATCCAAATGAACGTACGTGCTTCTGCGTAGGAGAAACATCATTTCGGGTGCCACTGGCGACGGCTTTGCGTTGCCAGTGTCTTGCCGATGTGTCAAAGAGTAAACAATGCGAGGTGACGAGCATGTTGCACGCGCTCGTCACCCGGATAAGAGCGGTTGAAGCGACGCGAAGACACTGGTGGCCCAGGGCTGCCACCAGTGGCACCCAACCTGAAATCCAAAACGAGTAGAATCGCACTCGGTCATCTGGTTTGAAGTCAGACTTCTTCGTCTATCGAGCCTTCGGGTGCTGTCCTGCGGAGATTGATGAATATGATCAAGGTCAATCGTGACAGTCTGACCACAATGACCGTCTCCGTGCTCCTGCATGTCGCGATTCTCTTTGCCCTCTCGTTCCTGGTCTTTGAAGGACCGATGGCACAGCTGCAGATGGTGCTGGATACGGTGTTCGACGCCGAAGAGCGAGCTCCTGAAGAGTTCGCCAAAGATGTCGAAGAATCGACAGTCGCGACCGAGTCGGTGAACTTCGTCACGGGTGCCACGGCGGTGGGGATGAGTGCCGGGGCGAGTAGCGGCGGCGGCAACGGCGGAGTCGCTGTTGCTCAGCAACGAATTGAACAGGCCGAAAGCCTGCGTGTGGCCGAAGTCAGAGTGAACATGGGGGCGATGAATGTTCCCGGGTTCAATGTGATCGGTAAGGATCTGGGGACAGGACAGGTGACCGGAGAAACCGGTCGAGTTGTGGAGGGATACGGAGCTGCGCTGGGGCAGATCACTCAGGAACTCGTGCGCCTGATGCGGGAGTCCCGGGTCCACGTGGTCTGGCTGTTCGATGAGTCGGAAAGTATGACCGACGATCAGAAAGAGATCCGCGAGCGATTCTATAAGGTTTATGAAGAATTAGGGCTGGTCCAAAAGCATGATTCGAAGCTGAAGACATCGGACGAGGTGCTGCTGACTTCGATCATGAGCTTTGGCAAGGGGATCACCGAGCACACGCAGAAGCCGACTGCGAATTCAGACGACATCAAAGCGGCGATCGACAAGATCAAGGTGGACGAGTCGGGTTTGGAGAATACCTGTGCGGCCATCACGTCGGCCGTCGGCAAATACGCGACCTCTGCAATTCGGCAGAAGCGAAGGCTGATCGTGATCGTCGTCTCCGACGAATCCGGTGACGATGGCGAGCACGTGGAAGAGGCGATTCAACGCTGCAAATCCGCGGATGCTCCCGTGTATATCATGGGCCGCTATTCCGTGTTCGGCTATCCCTATGCTCGCCTGAAATGGGTTGATCCCAAGTACGGTTTGACGCACTGGCTGCAGATCAATCGCGGGCCTGAAACAGCGTTTCCTGAATGTCTGCAGTTCGACGGACTGCACGGTCGCTGGGATGTGTTCTCGAGCGGTGTTGGCCCTTATGAGCAGGTACGCATCGCGAAACAGACGGGCGGTATCTTCTTCATGCTGCCAGGTAAAGAAGACAATCTGGCGGGTGCCGGATCGCTGGAAGCGCGCAAGTTTGAGATGCTGGACATGAAAGAGTACATGCCGGACATCAGTTCTCGCATGGAGTATGCCAAGGAGCGTGACGCCAGCAAATTCCGCGATGCCCAGTGGCGTGTCATTGCCACGTTGAATCCGCATAAAGACGAGAAGCTGAACATGCGAGAGCATCGTTACAGCTTGGATCCAAATCAATTTGCGACAGAGGGCAAAGAGACTTTTGATCGAGCATTGCGAGCGATGGGCATGCTGAATGAAGCAGTTCAGCTGCTGGATTCGGTCAAGAAACAGCGAGACAAAGAGCCCGCAGAACGGTGGCGCGCCAACTACGATCTGATGCATGCCCAGTGCCTGGCCTATCGCGTTCGCTTGTTTCAGTTGTTGCTGTCACTGGACGCTCATCAGAAGAAAAAGCCTGTTCCGAAGGATTCCAAAAACAACTATTGGGACATCCGCCGCGTGCAGGAGATGCTTGAGCCCGACAAGGAACAAGTCAGGCAGACGAAGGTCGACATAGCAGAGCTGAAGAAGCAGAACGAAGTCGCGAAGGCCGAGTTTAAGGACGTGATTAACCGTCATCCAGGCACACCTTGGGCTCGTCGCGCCGAATGGGAGTTGACCCATGGATTTGGGATGAAGTTTGGCGAAGCCTACTGGGATCCACGGTACGATAAACTCGACATCAAGGTGCCGAAGCAGTGATGCTTCTCATTCAACTTCGCCGAACATCCGCGGACGACCGCTCATGATTTCTAATATTGAGAAGCGACAAAAAAAGCAGTTGGAAGCGGCCGAGGGCTTTCTGTTATTGGGCATGCCCGATCATGCCTTGGATGCTCTGAAGCAGGTTTCTGATTTCGGATCGGCCGAGTTTTATTGCCACTTGCTGCGTGGTGATGCCTGGCGAACAAAGCTTGAGTACGAACAGGCGCTCATATGCTTTCTGCAAGCACATGAACTGAACCCACAAAGCCTGGATGCCTTGATGGGCATGGCCTGGTGCTACAAGCGAACCGACCGCGTCGCACAGTCGGTCGAGTGTATGCAGACGGCCTATCAGGATCACGCGACTGAGTCGATTGTGTTGTACAACATGGCGTGCTACCTGGCCCTCGATGGAAATCGCGAACAGGCGCTGTCGTGGCTGGGTCGGGCTTTGCGAATGGACAAAACCCTCTGCAAGCTGGTTCCCGCCGAGACCGATTTTGATTCGCTTAAGCACGATCCCGACTTCCAGCACCTGTTGGAATTGCTGACGGGAGAGTAAGCTGGTCCGCGATTCCGGGAGCGATCAAAAATCCCGGATCACAATTGCGTCGATCTACATGACCGTGCGCGATTCTGCTGGCGAGAAACATAAGTTTGGGTGCCACTGACGACGGCTTTGCGTCGCCAGTGTCTTGCCGATGTGTCAAAGAGTAACTAATGCATGGTGACGAGCATGTTGCACACGCTCGTCACCTGATCAAAGCGATTGCAGCGACGTGAAGACACTGGTGGCCCAGAGCGGCCACCAGTGGCACCCAACCTGAAATCCAAAACGAGCAGAATCGCGCACGGTCATTTAGTACACCGTCGCGTCGTCCGCGGGAGAGGTCCGCATGGCAGAGATAATGCAGTTCGGGTCGTTCTGCCTGCTGGCGGAGTATAATCCCTATCGCGGCAATCCCTGGCTATTGCCTGCGCTGGAGGGGGGCAAGACCCTGTTGGCGCTCGCCTATTCCGTCTTCTGGTTCTGGATGCTCTGGCACTGCATGCGGACGGAACCCGATCGGCAGTATTGGATGTGGCTGATGATCTTCGTGCCGGGCATCGGCGTGGTCGTTTATTTTGTGACGCGATATCTTCCTTCCGCAGATTATCGAGCTCCCGCGTTTTTCAAACGCTGGACTCGCGGACGCGAGTTGTCTCGATTGGAGACGGCAGCGGTTCAGATCGGCAATCCGTATCAGTTCACTCAATGGGGCGACGCACTCCGCGATGCCGGCATGCAGGAGGAAGCAGCAAGGGCCTACTCCAAAGCACTCGCCAAGGAACCACTCAATCTGCAGGCCTTATGGGGATCGGCTCAAGTCGCCGCGGTTCAAAAACGCCATGCCGATGTCTGTCAGTTGACGCGGCAGATCCTCGACAAAGATCCTCAGTACAAATTTGGTGACGTGTCACTGGCCTATGGGAAAGCGAAGTTGGAACTGGGAGAGACCGCCGAGGCTACCAGCCACTTCGAGCAGCATGTCCGGCGCTGGCGACATCCCGAGGCCGTTTATCTGCTGGCCGATCTGCATGCTCAGCAAGGAAACACGCAGGTCGCCCGCGAACATCTGCAGGCATTATTGCATGACATCAACGGCAGCCCGGCCGCGATTGCGCGGCGCTATGGTCGTTGGAAGAGCAGGGCTCGGCAATTGCTGCGGAAGCTGTGATGGGGCGGTTTTTGAAGTCCAGAAGAAATAGGACTGATGGGGCAGATGAGACGTATGAAACTGGCCAGCTAAAGAGCGGCTACCCTGCCGCCACTTTCGCATCGTAGCTGCAAGTCGCTGTTTCCGCCCGGGCGGAGAGCTAGGTCGTTATCGAGGGGTGCTGTAGCTTGCAAGTTGTTGGCTCCGTTGGGGTGAGCCGGGTGAGCCCAACGGAAGCCCGGAAGCGGATGAAATTCGGCCGCTAAGCCAGCCGCGACTGCCGAGCCTTTCTGGCGGTCGCGCGTCGACGTATCCTAGACGCCAATATTCCTCTGGAACTCCTAAGGTTTGACACATGTCTTTAGATTTCTCGCGTCGCGATTTTTTAGGTGCTTCTGCTGCCGTCCTGGCGGGTGCTTCAGTGTCGGTTGCTCAAGAGTCGAAGCCGGTGGCCTCGAAGTCGGATCCTTTTCGCCACTGCTTGAACACGAGCACGATTCGCGAATGTTCTTATCAAGGGAAAAAGGTCGACATCCTGGCGGACATCGATGTCGCTTCTAAAGCCGGCTATACCGGGGTCGAGCCTTGGATTAACGAACTGGATCAGTACACGAAGACCGGCGGGTCGCTGACGGATCTGCGCAAGCGTATCTCCGACGCGGGGCTGACGGTCGAGAGCGCGATTGGGTTTGCGGCGTTCCTGCACGAAGATGAGTCCGAGCGAAAGAAGGGTCTCGAAGAAGCCAAGCGATGTATGGGGCTGGTCCATGCCATCGGTGGCACGCGTCTGGCCGCTCCGCCGGTGGGGGTGACTGATAAGACAGGGCTGGATCTGTTTAAGCTGGCTGATCGATACCACGCGTTGTGCGAAGTCGCTCAGGTGGAGGGGGTGCTGCCCCAGTTGGAATTGTGGGGCTTCTCCAAGACGCTGTCTCGCCTGGGTGAAGTCGCCTTCGTCGGGATCGAAGCCGCTCATCCTCAGGCCTGTTTCCTGCTGGATATCTATCACATCTACAAAGGTGGGTCAGACTTTGAAGGTCTGGCCATGTTCGCCGGCGGCCGGATGCACAACTTCCATGTGAATGACTATCCGGGTGAGCCTCCACGAGCAACGATCAACGATGCACAGCGAGTGTATCCCGGCGATGGAGTCGCTCCCTTGGACAAGATCTTCCGCACGTTGCGCGATGTCGGCTATCGCGGCGTTCTGTCGCTGGAATTGTTCAATCGCGAGTATTGGAAGCAAGACGCGTTGGAAGTCGCCAAGACCGGTTTGGAAAAGACGAAGGCCGCCGTTGCCCGCGCGTTGGCGTAGGACCTTTACTGTCGGCTCGAATGTAGCCTCTGCAAGTATTGAAACGGCACACGGAGTGTGCCTACTACATTAAACGCCCCTTGGAAAAAATAGCCATGATTCATCGAATTCTTCGTTCGTCGTCGCTGTCGATTGCTGTGATCACGTTGATTGCTTTGGCCTTCAGTTCAACTTGCCAAGCGGAAATCGTCGTTGAGCAGGATCTGGTGTACGGCAAAGGGGGCGATGTCGAGTTGAAGCTGGATCTGGCTCGTCCTAAAGAAGGAGACGGACCGTTTCCGGGGTTGGTGCTGATTCATGGCGGTGGCTGGGCCGGTGGGAATCGACAGGACTTCAAACCTGTGATGCAGCAGGCGGCCGAGAAGGGCTATGTCGCGATCACGATCGCCTATCGTCTGACGGAGCCGGACCCGGCAACCAAGCAGGGCAAAGTGCCGTTTCCCGCTCAGATTGAAGACTGTAAGTGTGCAGTGCGCTGGTTGAAAACCAATGCCAAAAAGTATCATGTCGATCCTGAGCATATTGGCGTCGGTGGCGCATCGGCGGGTGGACACCTCAGCTTGCTGGTTGGTCTGACAGATGCCAAGAGCAAACTGGAGGGGCAGGGCGGGAACGCCGATCAGTCCAGCCGCGTGCAGGCTGTGGTCAACATCTTCGGTCCGACAGACATGGCCGAGTGCTGGAAGGTCTCTCCGCAAGCCAGGCCGTTCATTCAAGGGCTGATTGGCAAACCCGAAGAGGCCCCTGATGCCTACAAAGCGGCCAGCCCCCTGACGTACGTCACCGATGACGATCCGCCAGTGCTGACCTTGCATGGTGCTTCAGATACGCTCGTCCCGCCTTCACAAGCGCAGTTGCTCGATGATGCCATCAAGCTCACCAAGGCCAAGCATGAACTCTTGATTCTGGAAGGCCAGGGCCATGGCTTCAACGGCGAGTCGCAGAAAAAGGCATCGGATGCGATGTGGAGTTTTCTGGACAAGCATCTCAAGCCCAAAGGCCAGTGATGTTCAGGTCGGTCATTTCTGCTTGACGTAGGTGTTGTAAATCCCATAGGCCAGCGGCAGCCCGATCACGATTGCTGAATAGGGGACCAGTTCGGGCAGCTTCATTTTCTTGTAGATGAAGTCATACAGGATAAATGTGTCGAGCAGTCCGAAGCCGATCACGACCCAGCACATGGCCAGCATCCCCATCTGGCGGCGCTGGTACTTTTCGTCGTCAGTCATTTGAGAGACCGGCTTGGCCGTGATCTTGCCGGAAGACTTCCCTTTGTTTCCTTTCACTGTTTCTGCGGCTTCTTTGCGCAGCCCCGCGGCGTAGTATTTGGCGATCCCTTGATTGATGCTCAGCGGGGTCGCGATGACGGGGCGAATGGGCATGTTGAACCGCAGTCGGATCTCGTCCTGCAGTTCGGCATCAGGCTCTTCGGTACAGGCGACCAGAACACCGTCATGGTCGATGAACAGCGGCAGGCAGACGTGGCGCCGCACTACCGATCGGGGAACCTGATCCAGGATCGAGTCATCCGGCAGCAGTTCCGCGAGTTCGACGAAGGGCCGCCCCAGTTCCTTGGCGTAGGCTCGCGCTGCAACATCGGCGTCGGCCAGTTTCAATTGGACCAGCGTATCGCGGATCGACAGGCCCGTTCGCTCGGAATGCGACTTCACTTCGCGGATCTGCTCGGCAGAGATGATGCCTTCATCTTGCAGATACGATGTCATCGGGCGGCGGCCGGTTGTGGCGTCGCGATCATCAATGACTCGACCCAGGCTCTGGTCGTATTCCTGCTTGGCTTCTTCGTCGGTCAGGCACAGCATGGCCTTCGCCAACTCGTTCAGCAGTGACTGCGACTCGTTCGAGTACTGACCGGTGGCGTACTTGCGGACGTGCGCGTTCAGCTTTTTATAGTTCTTGCGAACTTTTTCGGCGTCGTCTTCAAACTGGACCAGCCGCAGCAGTTGATAGTGATCTGGTGGCCGTTGTCCCTCGGGGATTCCCAGCCATTCTTTGTAGACGTCGATCGCCACCTGATCCTCCTCAGCGGGCCGAGCGAGCCCTCTGGTCCTGCGATGGGTCCGTTTGGAAAGGGCGAATGCCTTCTCTATTCGGGGTGCTACGGTCATGGCGTCTTCGACATGGCCGCGTGTGCAAAGTTGATGTCGAATCTGCACGGCTATGTCGAAGACTCCATAACCGTGGCACCCCAATCGGTGTGCGTTTTGGCTTAACTACTCGACCTGGTAATCCCTCGCCAGCATTTCGTAGTCGCCGATCCCCTTCTCGTTCAAGCCGGAATCGCGAACGATTTCGGTCTTGGCGACTCGGCTGCCGGTCAGTTCTTTCGCCGTGGCGTTGATTCGTCCGTTGGCATCGTAGCTGTATGTCACTTCCACCGGCGATCCGGCGGGTAGGCCCGCTGGCAGGTCGACGATGCGGAAGTCGCCGATTTGGGTACAGGCTTCGGGGTCCGACGCTTCGCCTTCCAAGATGTAAACATGGATCGTGGTCTGATTGGCGGAATTGGTGACGAAGCGTTGAGTGACGTTCATCGGGATCTGTGAGTTCTTGGGGATCATCACATGGTTGATCTTGCGAGTCCGATCGCTCGGGCTGCTGACCTTGACTCCCAGCGAGTGCGAATTGACGTCGGCCGTGTTGACCGAACGCAGCCGAGCTGTGATCAGATCGTTCAGTCCTTCGACTCCACGACTTTCGCGAGCTTCCAGGATCGCTGCGTGAATCGCCGCTCCCTGAGCCACGGCTTCTTCCGGACGAAGTTCTCGAGACGGCTTGCGCTGGCAAACTTCGGTCAACATCTTTTCGACCGAAGGCATGTAGGTTGAACCACCCACCAGCACGACTTCGCTCAGCGTTCCCGGTTCGACACCGGCCTGTTGCAGCACCAGTTCGGTGGTGTCGCGCGTCCGCTGCAGCAGGTCGCCGCACATGCGTTCGAAATCTTTTCGAGTGAACTGCAGGGTCAGCGTTTTGCCCTTGTAGTAGACCGACAGCGGAACCTGGTCCTTGGTACTGAGGGCTCGCTTGGCATCTTCGCATTCGACCGTGAAGTTGCGCATTGCGTCCAGGTCTGGTCGAGGATCTTCGCCGAATCGCCGAGCAAACTGCTCAGCGACGTGGTCGGTAATTCGCTTGGTCCAGTCGATCCCGCCCAGCATCACGTCGCCGTCGGTGGCGAGCACGCGGAACTGGGTCGGCGTGTAGCGGACGACGGTCACGTCGAACGTGCCACCACCCAGGTCGTAAACCAGAATCGTCTTGGCTTCCTGCTTCAGGTCGGCTCGTCCGAGCTCGCCTTTCATCCAGGCATAGGCGAGTGTCGCGGCAGTGGGTTCGTTGATGATGTCGACGACATTCAAGCCGGCAATACGACCCGCATCCTGGGTCGCCTTGCGACGAACGTCGTTGAAGTAGTATGGAACGGTGATCACGGCATTGGCGATCGGGCCGATCTTCTTTTCGGCGTCCTGCTTCATCTTTTTGAGAATCAGGGCCGAGATGAATTCGGGCGTCAGCTTCTTGTTTTGATAAACGACGAAGAAGTTCTTGTTGCCCATCTGGCGCTTCACGGCTTCGACGATGTGATCGGCGGATTCTTGCGAGCTGCGTTCGAAGGAGGGACCAACGACGACCTGGCCGTCGTCGCCCAGCAGCACGATGGAAGGAGTAATGTTTCGCCCGTCGGCGTTGGGAAGCGATTCAGGACGGCCGTCGGGGGTCAATCGTGCGATCGCGGAATACGTCGTTCCCAAGTCGATACCGACAGTGTGTCCCTCTTGGAATTTCATCGTGCGGCCTGTTCCCGTAAGTTTATGGGCTTACCGTGCGCCGGCGACCGCAGATTACGATTTGTGCGGCCCGTGCGAGAAGCCCGAGATGTGGTTGTCGATAGGACACCTATTCTGACCTGGCGCAACGGGAAATCAAGCGCGTCACAAGCCGGAAAGAGACATGGCTGGGGTGATTTGGACAGAATGAGGGTTCCGACCACCGGATCGGTCCCGACGGCCTTCGGATATCTCTAAAAGACATCGCGTCAGACGCAGGAATTCATCAAAAAGTCGTTGAATCTTGCGCGAGAAAGAGGGGGTCGGGCTGACGCAAAGGCAAGTCGTGCTGGGTTGCGTCGCCGATTCAGAGCAACCTTACGGCCAAATCGAGAAATCCCAGCTGCCCGTGGCGCCGGCAGAGATCCCTCCCTGGGTCATGTTGCTCCAGTTCGAATACCCGGTGCCGACGAACGTGTTGGGGCCGACGTAGCCTCCGAATGATCCCGGCTGCATCCGATACAACTCGCCGACGGCTGCAGACGATTGGCTGACGGGCTGCTGATTCTGCCAGTTTTGGAACTGAGCGCCGAGATAAGTATTCGGTGCGACCTGCTGACCATTCGTAAATCCATTGTGCGACATATTCATCGCGCCGGATGGATTCTGCATCGCCTGAAGTGTCGGGCGGGATTTTTGTTCCGCCTCCCATTGCTGCTCGGTCATCAGCCCTTGGGGATCCGGCTGATTGGATTGGGCGTTCTGCTGTGAGCCGATCTGAGAGACTTGAGCCCCCTGGTTTGCGAGACCATTCACCACCGCAGGCTGTACCGCATTCGGCCTGGCCGTATTTGGCGTCGTATTCGAAATCGATGTCGCGTTCGTGTTGATCGTTACCGGACGCGGCTGCGCGATGCCATACGCCCACTGGCGGTCGAGTGCCTGCTGGGTCATCGGTGGGCTTACCGGCTGAGCGACCTGCGCGGGCTGGTTTGTGTATTGGATCGGACGATACAGAACGATCGGCCTGGGCAATGGCTGCTGAGCACTTGCGTTGAGCGCACTGGCTCCGAGAGCCACGCCAGTCAGAAGCAGGATTCGTTTCGAAACCATTGCAGTCACTTCGCAATCGAGAAGGCAACACTTCGACCGTGGCCGTCACGCCTGTTTGACATCATGCAGACGGACTGCTGCGCTACAGCTCACTAATCGTTTCGGCGGATTGGCTGATCCAGCATCACCAAACCAGCATGATCGCTAGATCTCAACCAAACATCTTGCCTTGGGGAAGAAGGCGCAGTCAACGGGCAAGTCGACCAACGGCAGAATTTGCCGATAGAGTAGCAGGCAGACGTCGTGTGCCGTTCTGTCTCTTCGTCTTAAGAAGCACCCAACACACGGAGCGTGCTGTCCGCATTTGCGGTCACATTCTCCGTCGACTGAATTCGTGGGTGGCGCGTCAATCGATGCAGCAATGCGATCGCGGCCAGAGCGGCCAGACAAAGCAGTGCTGGCTGGTAGCGGAGCATTCCATCACCGTGACGGAACAGCCAACTCCAGATGCCGGTGTCGGGCATCGTTTCTCCCATGCGACCATGCAGGATCGCCAGCACATTGTTGACGAAGTGGAAGGCGATCCCTGGTAGCAGACTGCGCGAGCGGATGCACATCATGCCAAGGATGATCCCTAGCAGGGACGCGTTGAAGACTTGTTGAGGGATCATATGGATGATGCCGAACGCCAGGCTCGACAATGTGACCGCCAGACTGATCTTGCCAGTGCGGCTGAATCCGCTGAGCATGAATCCACGGAAGGCGATTTCTTCACAGATGGCGGGAGCGGCAGCGAAGGCCAGGATCACTAGCCACAGCGGCAGTGCATCACTGGACATCATCTTCAAGGCTTCTACGAGGCCTGGCGGCGGCTTGGGAAAGAACCACTGCAGACTGGCCTGGAGTTCGACCACCAGCGGATGCAGTGCGAACGGCAGCATGATCGCCCAGCCCAGCCGTCCAAAGCCAGGCCAGCGGAGCGAGAATGTTTTGCGCATACTGGTGGTCAGCATCACGCCCATCATCAGTGCGGGCGTTGCAATGAGAGCGATTTGCTGGATGAGCAGCAGGCGAATCTGCAAGATCCCTTGTTCGTCGGGCGTGGCGACCTGCATCGCCATCTGCATCGATTTCATCGACAGGAACTGCAACATCAGGATCAGCAGGAAACAGAAACCGGCCTCTGTGAATGATGGGGTCGGCTCTTTGTCGCGGAGCAGATGCTTGACCCAGAGTCGCAGGTCAAATCGTTCTGCTTCACGGAACAGGACCTCTTCACGGCCGAACTGATCGATGGCCCACCAGAGCGCCAACAGGCTGTAGCCGATAGACGTTAACAGCACGGGGATGGCGTACATGTATAGAGTCATGTCGGGGCCAGTCGCCTTCAGGAGCCCCTTCAAGAGCAGGGCAGGGCCCATGACCGGGATCACGCTGTAGAACGGCTCAATGTCGACGGCGGGTGATGAGCAGAAGACCGTCAGGCCCATTGTCACCATCAACAGCGGGGTCAGGTAATATTGACCTTCTTTGCTGCTGCGAGCGAACGTCGCAAATGCCAGACACAATGCGCTGAACAAGCTGGCGAGCGGCACCAGCATCACCAGGATCCAGATCAACGACGAAAATGGCGGCAGCGACAAGTCACCAAATTTAGACGCCGCCCCTCCGCCAGACGCCAGTGACGCCATGTATTTGCCGGTGAAGCCGAGACTCGACAGGTTCAATAACGCAGTTGACGCGCTGAACATCAACACCGTCAGGAATTTTCCCAGCACAATTTCTGTACGTGTGGCGGGACAGATCAGCAGCGTTTCCATTGTGCCGCGTTCTTTTTCACCCGCACCCAAATCCACGGCGGGATAGAACGCGCCCGTTAGGGCCATAATAACCAGGAGCGATGGGAACAGCTTGGACCAGACATTCGCCGAGACTTGATTGGCGGCCGCCAGATCGATTGGCGTCGGATTGATCGGTGTCGGCAGGTGTTCTGGCAATCCACTCTCGCGCAGGTACTTGCGCAGCAGCGATCGTTCCCATTCGCGCATCACTTCTGTGACTCGACTATGAGCGATCACAGACTTTTCGTCCGCACTGTTTTGCACAATCAGCGGGCGCGGATAGTCAATCGGAGCCAGCACTTTGTCGTCTGCTCCACGTCGCCCCAATTCATCTCGCAGATGCAACAGATTCTGTTTGAACTCGGGAGGGACGATGATCAACACCTGGATGCCACTGGCATGAAAGCGTTGACTCAACGGTTCAATCAACTGGTGAACTTTCGCTTCCAAAGCGAGCACTTCATCGACGGGGCGCTTGGCGGCTTGTGCTGCTTCAAGTTCCGTTTCCGCGTCGACTCGACGTTTGAGCAGTTCACGCATCTGCTTCGCTTGCTCGAGAACTTTGGTCCGAGCTTCGTTGACCGCGGGATCTGCGGAAGGAGCCGTTTCGGCGCCGTCAGAGATCACTCGTAATTTGTCGGCATCGGTGCTGATCCGGAACCACGTGCGAGCGAAGTGGTCGTCGTCGAGCAGCGGCAAATCGGGCAGGTTGTCCGCGCCCAAAATGACCACCGTGCGAGGCTGTTCGGAAAAGATGGCCGTCATCTGGAACATGCCGATCCCCATTAAGGGATACAGCAGGATGGGCAGGACGGCGACCATGAACAACGTGCGCCGATCGCGCAGTTGATCCAGGACTTCTCGCATAAAAATCAGTTTGACGTTACGCCAACTCATTGATGCAACCAGATTCAGGGGTGGTTTCTGGGTGTCGCATTCACCCCTTGGTCGGGGTGGTCGTGACAATTATTTAGTCGGCACTGCCAGGTGAGGGACTCGATGACAGTGCCACTTGGTGTTGTTCATTACCGTGCGGCGGTCGCCTTCAAAGCTTCTTCGTGTTCGTCGATCAGTTGGAAGAACAGCTCTTCCATATCTGGTTGTTTGTATTGTTCGGCGAGGTCTTCTCTGGATCCGATCGCCAGGATCTGGCCACGATAAATGATGGCGATCCGGTGACAGAGTTTTTCGACTTCGCGCATGATATGCGTCGAATAGATGATGCACTTGCCCTGCTCGCGCAATGACTTGATTTCATCGACGACATTGCGAGCGACCAGCACATCCAGGCCCGATGTCGGTTCGTCAAAGATCAGCACCGGGGGATCGTGGACGATGGTCCGTGCGATCGAGACCTTTTGTTTCATTCCCGTCGACATCTTCGAACCGAGGACGTCGCGGATATTGTTCATTTGAAGACGGTCGAACAGGTGCCCGATCCGCTCCTGCAATGCTGCTTCCGGAATTCCATAGAGTCGGCCGAAATACTCGACCATTTCCCACGCGGTCATCCGGTCGTAGATGCCGGTATTGTTCGACATGAACCCGATGCGCGCACGGACTTCGGCGGGATGCTGAGCCACATCGTAACCGGCGACGAACGCCGTGCCACTTGTCGGTCGCAAGACTGTGCTCAGGATCCGCAGGCAGGTGGTTTTCCCGGCGCCGTTGGGGCCTAGCAAGCCAAAGATCTCGCCCGGCTGCACGTTAAAGCTGACGCCGTCCAGCGCGGTGAAGCCGCCGGTCTGCAGGTCGGCAAAACGCTTCGACAATCGTTCGACCGTGATCACGAGATCTGTCCTGTGGGGAAATGATCCGACGGGCCTCTTGCCTGCTCTCCTGAATTGCGACCGAAGAACGCGCGGGCGATGCCCACGCGGCTAAACGATCCGATCCAGATGGGGAAGTTTAGCCCGAGAACCCGCTCGCGGAACGGGCTTGTTTCCAAATCGCCACAGAAACGTCAATTCAGGACAGGCAGCACCGGTCGCGGTGGTGTGGAGTTGGTCACTTTTTGATCGTCTGAATCGTCTGAATCGATATATTCGTAATAGACGTTTCGCTGTCGCGGCGTATAGCCGGCATCCCGGATCAGGCTCCTGATCGTTTCCAGCGTCAGATGATGCACCGTCCCCGCCTCGGCGACGACGTTTTCTTCGATCATCAGCGAGCCCATATCGTTGGCACCGAAGTGCAGCGCCAGCCCGCCGATCTTTTCTCCCTGAGTTACCCACGACGATTGGATGTTGGGGAAGTTGTCCAGGTACAGCCGAGCGACCGCCTGTGTCTTCAGGTACTCAAATGAGCCCGTCGGCGGGATGTGAGCCATGTCCGTGTTGTCTGGCTGGAACGTCCAGCAGATAAACGCGGTAAAGCCGCCGGTTTCGTCCTGCAACTGGCGCAATCGCTCCAGATGCTCGATCCGTTCGGCCAGCGTTTCCAGATGGCCGAACATCATCGTGGCCGAACCCTTACCGCCGAGCAGATGCCATTCGCGGCAAACGTTCAGCCACTCGTCGGTCAGACATTTTCCGCGAGTCATCGCCTTGCGGACGCGATCGACCAAGATCTCACCTCCGCCACCGGGCAAGCTTCCCAAGCCAGCCGCTTTCAGTCGTTCCAGCACAGTTCGGACTGGCAACTTCGACAGCTTGTGCAGTGCGTGGATTTCGGGGGGCGAGAAACAGTGCAGGTTGACCTGAGGGAACCGCTCTTTCAGCGATCGCAGCAGATCTTCGTACCATTCCAGTGGAAGGTCGGGATTCATTCCGCCTTGCATCAGGATCTGATCGCCGCCGAGGGCCACCGTCTCTTCGATCTTCTTGTAGATCGTTTCCTTGTCGAGGACATATCCTTCGGGGCTTTTTGGCTTGCGAAAGAACGCGCAGAAGTCGCACACGGCCGAGCAGACGTTGGTGTAGTTGACGTTTCGGTCGATGTTGTAGGTGCGGTAGGGCTCGGGGTGCAGCCGCGTCGTCACCGCCTTGGCCGCTTCGCCAATCGACACGAGGTCATGCGATTCCAGCAGAACCAAACCTTCGGCTGCAGTCAGACGCTGACCCGCCACGGCCTTATCGAGGATCTCTTTCACCGATGTCATTGTCGATCTACTACCTTCGTCGTTTCGCCACGATTGATTCTGCCTTAGGAGGGCGAGGCTCCTGCCGAGCCGCGCAGGTTATTGTGCGGTCCTCGACAAATCACGGCTTCCAAGGAACTTGTCAGTTAACGGTTCGAATACCTGGTGTGGCACGTCCCTGAAGCTTTGTGAAGGGCGTGGGGATCTGCTTCTGCTAAGACCACGCCCTTCGAAGACTCAGGGACGTGCCACACGTCCGAGCCGTTCACGTTATTTTGCGACCATCGACAATCACGGCTCGGCAGGAGCCTCGCCCTCCCAAAAATCGCTCGTTACTCACTACCCACTTCACATGTCCGAAACCGCAACTCGACCCCTTCAGGAGCCATCTTCAGCCCGGCGGCCAATTCATAAAACAGCTTCAATCCGTTCCGTTCGGCGGATCCCAAGTGATATTGCAGGTTCTCGGAAAGGTAACTGATGGTGGTCGGCAGCGACAGCCCCAGCAACGGTGCTTCACGTCGAGCGATCCCTTCCAACCTTTCAACCCCAAGATCGCGTGAGTGGCCCAACGCCTCTTCCACGTCGGCCAGCCGATGATCTTCCGCCGAATCGGGCAAACGATCGCTCGCAACCCACATTGCAAACACGAACGGCAATCCTGTCCATTCGAACCATTCTTCGCCCAGATCCCACGTTTCCGGAAACTTCTCGGCAGGGGGCAGGATCGCGCGGTCGCCGATCAGCAGGATCGCATCGGCGTCGCTGTCTTGCGTGCGATAATCCAATGGCAATGGCTGCAGCTTCGGAAAAACGCCATGACGTTCGGCCAGCATGATTCGGGCGAGCGTCGCGCTGGTCCGCGATCCTTCGTCCAAAGCCAGCGATCGAATCTGGCCCCAGGGGACGCGGCTGTAAAGTTTGACGCTCAGCACGGGACCGTGAGCCGCCACACACGCATCAGAGATCACTTCGTAGTTCTGCCCGCGAAAATATTCGATGCTGGGGATCAGAGCGACATCCAGTCGGCCTTGAGTCAGGTCATCGGCCAACCGGCTGGGGTAATCCAATCGCAGATCAGCAACAGGGGCCAGCAGTTCCGGCAAGCCTTCAATCAGCGGTTTCGAATTCAAATAGTTGACGGCACCGATTTTTAGTCGGCCGCCGAGGGCGGTTTGTAGTGCGGGGCGCACGTCTGTATCGCGTTCAAACATGGGTCAGACTCAGCGGTTTTCTGCTCGCGGGATGCCAAGGGTAGGTCGGATGCGCTCTAAGGCATGATTTCGTATCCATCCAACCCTGGTCGGCGTGCACTGAAACGATTTTCGTGAACGCACCGAACGCGGGACAGAGTTGGCATTCCTCAAAGTCGCGATTAGGATGCGTCCACTTTCAGCGGCCCGCAAGGAAGGGACCGCAAGTTCGTCTCGGCATTAACTGATGGATGCGTTCTGCCGAAAGGATTTTTCAGTGGCCCTGCCTCCGCTTCAGATTGCAATTGTCGGTTTGGGTAATGTCGGAACCGGCGTCGCCAAAATCCTGACGGAACATCCGGAACGAATTCGCCAACGCTCTGGGCGTTCGGTCGAAATTCGTCGAGCCGTCGTGCGCGACCTCTCCAAACCGCGTGATGTGAAGCTGAATCCCGGCGTCCTGACGAATGACCTCGAATCAGTCATTCACGATCCGAACGTGCAGGTCGCCGTCGAACTGATGGGGGGAATCCACCCCGCTCGCGAAGTGATGCTTGCTTTGCTGGCTGCTGGCAAGGACGTTGTCACCGCTAACAAAGCGTTGCTCTGCGAGCACGGTGACGAAATTTTCGAGTGCGCGAAGAAATACGGCCGCACGGTCTGCTTCGAAGCGGCGGTTGCGGGGGGCATCCCCATTATCGCTGCCGTCGGGCAGTCGATGGCGGGAAATCAGATCCTGGGAATCCAGGCGATTCTGAACGGCACCACCAACTACATTCTGTCCGAGATGCTGTTGCGTGGACAGTCGTACGAAGAGGCCCTGGGTCAGGCTCAAGAATTGGGTTATGCCGAAGCGGATCCAACGCTCGACGTGAACGGAACCGACGCCGCTCAAAAGCTGGGGATCCTGGCGCAGTTGTCGTTTGGTTGCAAAGTCACCGCTGCTGATTTTCATGTGTCGGGTATCGACAAGCTCGAACGGACCGACATCCAATACGCCAAGGAACTGGGCTACACGATCAAGCTGCTGGCGCGAGTCCACCTGGTCGGCGGACGACTCGAGATGAGTGTTCGCCCCACGTTGATCCGTGTCGATCGGCCTTTGGCACAGATTCACGGTCCGTTCAATGCGATCCTGCTCGACGGCGATGTCGTCGGGCCCGTCTCGTACTCGGGACGTGGTGCGGGTCAGCTTCCGACGGCTTCTGCTGTGGCCGCCGATATCATCGATCTGGCCATTGGTCGAGCTCAACTGACGTTCGCGTGTCTGGATCTGTGGCGTGAAAAATCGCCATTCGAGTTAGTTCCTCTGCACGAAGCGACCAGCCGCTACTTCCTGCGGTTGACAGTCGAAGATCGTCCCAACGTGTTGGCCGAAGTGACCGGCGTTCTGGGTCGACACGGCATCAGCTTGGCAACGCTGATTCAACCGGAAGCTCCCGAAGTCGACGACGCCTCGGCCGTCCAGCGTGTGCCACTGATCATCATGACGCATCGCACATCGGCCGGCAGTCTGGCTGCGGCAGAACGCGAACTGGATCAACTGGCCGCGGTGCATTCGCCACGCATGGTCCTGGCGGTCGCAGATTGATCTTGTAGGGTAGGTGCAGCCTTCGGAACGCACCAACGGTTCTTAATAAGATGGTGTGTTCCGAAGACTCACACACCCTGCTTTGCCTTCAACTGCTCGATAGCGATCTCGGCTTCAAGACGATTTGCTTTTGCCCTGAGAACTGTGACTTTTGTTCCTTTGGCGCCTTCCAGTCGCACTTTTGCCAGTTCTTCGAATTGCTGCATGGCTTCCACGTACGTTTCGTAGAACTTGATGCGATCCGAATCAGCCTCGGCCGCATCCACTTGCGCACGAACCAACAGCAGCCAAGCGTCGCAGGCTTCTTCTATTGAGTGGGATCCCCTCTTTGCGAGGCGTGTCGCTCCGTCCGTCATGCCCTCCAATGTGGCGATCCGCTCTTTCTGCAGTTCTTTGATCTTCTTCGCCGACTCATCCTGGTTTTTAGCGCCGCCTTTGTCCTGAGAGTTGGCGGCTGAAACCACCAAAGCAGTTGCCATCAGCATCACGATCAACGTAATGGCTTTCATAGTCGATCTCCAAAGTTAAGTAATAACCGGCGATACTGGGGATGATTCATGCCCGCTTTTGTGGCTTCCAGAGAAACAGAGTGAAAGATCAACGGCAGTACAACGGACCAACGCGGGATGACCCAATTCGTAGAGTGGGGTTATGTTGTACGTCAATCGATTGGAACCGCTATTGATAAGATGGTGTGTTCCGAAGACTCCACACACCCTACTTGGCCACCTTGGCTTTCAATCGCTCCAACGCGATTTCAGCCTCTAGGCGAGCCGCTTTTGCTTTCTGAACCGCCATTTCGCTTGCTCGGGCTGATTCCTTCCTGGCTATCGCGATCTCTTCGGATTGCTTCAAAACTTTGATGTCGCTTTCGTAAAACTGAATTCGCTGTGCATCATTTGCGGCGTATTCGATCTGTGCCTGAAGCAATTGATGTCGGCATTCTTCGGCGACTTCAGGCAGCGCTCGTCCATCCCGTACGAGTATGCCCGCACTCCCAATCGCGGCCGACAACGCCTCAAGTCGCTCTTTCTGCAACTCCTTGATCTTCCCGGCGGATTCTTCCTGCTGGTTTTTCGCTGCGCCTCCCTCCTGCGGGCTGGCAGCCGAAACTATGAGAGCAGTTGCCATCAGCATCACAATCAACGCAGTCGCTTTCATAGTCGATCTCCGAGAATTGCAGGAATTAGAATACTCCGGACTTGGAACGTAGGTATCTCCACCTCTGGGAGGAACCTGTTTTGGCCTATGTCATGAGGCCCAAGGGAGCCCGTTGGGCCTAAAGAAAATGAGCCGACCGACGACATGCGCTACTTACTTCAGCAGTTCACTCAACTGTTCAGGGCTTTCGTTTTCCAATAAAGCCGAGAACTCCTCTTTCAAGACTCTTCCATAGGCTTCGATGAAGGTGCTGCGGTCAATTTCCGGACCACAGAATCCTCGCGGACGTTTCACCTTTCGACTCGGGCAATACTTCCTGATCAACTGATCTAGTCTTTTCGCTTTTCGCGAATCGTTGTCTGCGATGATTACATACGGTGGAACACCTTGATCTATCCACAATTGAATCTCGCAGTCATTTTTACGAAAGCCAAACGTGACCGATCGGATGTCGTTATTCGCCGGTGGCATCTCCAGTACGAACCCATAATCTCGCACTAAAAATCCAAAGAATGGCTTCACTTCGTGAATGTAGTAATCTTCCCAGGTGTCGTAAGTTTTCATCCCGCGTATTTTCGTTACCGCACAAACTGAAATTCCGGCTGCATGATGATGGCCCAGAGTAAGTCCTGGACGCGCTGTTCATCGGGCTTCTCACCTAGCAGATCATTCACGACAGTCAGCTCTTCGGGGGATGGATTTCGTGAGTACGCATTGCGGAACAACCAGACGCCGAGCGGTTCGGTGACACTTGCTGGACGAGACAACAGCGTCTGAGCTCCCTTCGCGAGATCATCCGCCAGCGTCTGTCCATTGGCGAGGTCAATCGCTTCCAAGGTTGTCAGGTCACTCGGTCGCATGCTGACGATCTGGTCTCGATTGGGACGCCCGAGTGACCGCATTAGGGCATCACTTTTCACGAGTGAGGCGCGGACCGAACCGCCGGCTGCTTGCGTCAGGATCGCCAGCATCTGTGGGTTCACCTGGCCGGACCACACGCCGGGATTATCGACGACGGCGGCCGCTTTCCAGTCGGTCGGCGGTTTCTTGAACTTGCCGTTGCCCTCTGGCACCAAGGCTGTCCATTCCCATTCCGCGTTGGTGGCGATCGACTGCTCGCTCTTGTCCGGCATGCGCAATACAGCTTCAAAGACGAGAGCCGCTGGGTTCGGAGATTCGCCTCCATTCTTGGCGACGATCAGGATTTCGTTCGCTCCGACTTTCAGCGCCCCTTCAAACGGAACCGTCTCAACGGATTCCCAATTCACATCGGCCTGCACTTTGCGGCCATTCACATACAGCGTGTATTCGTTGTCGCACGTGATGACTCCAATCGCCTGTAGAGGGATCGCCGGCAATTTGACGGTGCGCCGGAACGTGATCGTTTCCCCGGCCGCGGCCGAAGCCGATGCCTTGCTGTTCGACCAGATCCATTGCGACTTCAGTGCGACTTCGGGTCGCGGCGCTCCATCTGCCTGCTTCTCTGGTTTGAATCGCGCGACCTGAGCATCTAATTTCGTCGGCGCGGCCCCCGTGATCTGCCAGATCGAATCCAAGAATTGCTCGGCGGTCATTCGTCGAGCAATCGGCCCCCGAAACACAAATGTCGCTGCATCGGGCAAGGCATCCAGCGATCGCGTTTGAGCTTGATAGGCATCTGATGTGCAAATCAGTGCCATCGTCTGCTTCAGGTCGTAGCCATTCTCGACGAGGTTCGCGGCGAGGTAGTCGAGCAGGTCGGCACTCCACGGTTCCGTGTGCATCGCATCGACCGGATGCACGATGCCGCGACCCATCAGGCGATGCCAGATCCGGTTCACAATCGTTCGCGTGAATCGGCCATTTTCCGGATGCGTCATCAAGGCCGCCAGTTGCTTCAATCGTTCTGGTTGAGGTGCGTTGGCGTCGATCTGACCCAGCTCCGGAAAAATCCACGCCGCCTTCGCCTTGCGATCGATTGGCTTATCGCAACGATGAATTTCCAGCGGTTGCGAAGCATAGATCGCGGCGAGGCCATAGGCTTCATCCAGTTTCCAGCGATCGATGAAACTGTCGTGACACGACGCGCACTTCATGTTGATGCCGAGAAACGACTGCGACACGCTCTGGGCAAACTGAACTTCCACGGTCTGACTGGAATTCACATCGCCTCGCCACCGGATCCCCTGGATGTAGCCTTCGGACTCGGCCGTTGGCGCGATCAATTCACGAACGAATTGGTCATACGGTTTGTTCTCGACCAGCGACCGATACAACCATGTTGTGATCTGCTTGCGTCCGCCGGTGATAAACCCCGTGCCGGTGTAGTCATTTCGGAGCAGATCATTCCAGAACGTCAGCCAGTGCTCGGTGTAGGCGACGTCATCATTCAGCAGACTGTGAATTAACTCCGCCCGCTTCTGTGGATTCTGACTCGCCTCAAACTCAGTTAATTTCTCGGAGGAGGGGAGTAGTCCGATCAGGTCGAGCGACACGCGCCGTAAGAACACAGGATCAGAGGCCGGTTGCGGGCGTTCAATGTGATGATCAGCCAGATACGCATCGATAATTCGATCCACCGGGTTCTGGCGTCCGTTGATCGCCGGTGGCAATTCGACATGACGCGGCTTGAGTGGCGGTTCATAAGCGGTCGCCTTAAACGCAAAACCGTCTTCCCACTTCATCCCCGCATCGATCCAGGCGGATAGCAACGTGATCTGTTCCGCGGGAACTCGATTCCCTTCCGGCGGCATCTGGACAGTTGCGTCGTTGGACTTCAACCGCTGGATCAGATCGCTGTTCTCAGCCTTGCCAGGAACAACCGCCTTGCCACCTTCACCTCCAGCCAGCAGCAGCTCGCGCGTGTTCATCGAGAACCCACCTTGCTTCTTATCGCCGGTATGACACTGAGGGCAATGTTTTTTCACAATCGGCACAACGTCGTGAGCAAAATCGATCTCGGCCCCGTGTGAGTCGTTCGGAGCTGTAGACAGTATGAGTATTGCGATCGTGAGCAGAGTGGAGGCGTTCGATCGAGTCATCGTGGATTCACCAGGTTGCCAAGTCATGAGAGATGCCAAACGTAAGTTGTTAGTGATTTCGCATCGGCGGCGGTTACAACGCAAAGGCGCAAAGGCGCAGAGACGCAAAGAAGAACAAAGAGGGGGCATTCCTATTTCTTCCTTTGCGTCTCTGCGCCTTTGCGCCTTTGCGTTAAAATCGCCCCATTCGTGAAAAGGCGCCCACAGGTATCTTGCCTAATCGTCCTGATCAGAGCATCGCCGATTTCTCTCATGATCATCAATCTTGTGCGAATGTGAAGCCTGCGACGGTAAGTTGTTCTTCGCGGGTGATGGCTGTTCGAGGCACGGCCCGTTAGAATCTGCCCCTTGTTTGCGGGCAGTTGCATTTAGACCGGTCGAGGTTCAAGACAGCATGACGGATCGACTTCGAGTTGGAATCGTAGGGGCAGGTGACAATACGCGGCGGCGGCACATTCCCGGTTTGCGAGCCGTCGCGGGTGTCGAAGTGGTTGGCGTCGCCAATCGAACTGCCGAATCTACCGAGCGCGTTGCGAACGAATTCGGCATCGCCACTCGCTATCCCAATTGGCAGGCCCTGGTCGCCGACGATCAAGTCGACGCCGTGGTCGTCGGCACGTGGCCCAACCTGCATGCGGAAGTGACCTGCGCGGCCCTGGCGGCTGGCAAGCATGTGCTGTGCGAAGCGCGGATGGCTCGCAATGTCGCGGAAGCGTGCACAATGGCGGTTGCAGCGCAAGCTCGACCCGACAAAGTGGCGATGCTGGTCCCGAGTCCGTTCGGTCTGGAATGCGATACCGAAATCGAATTGCTGCTGTTCCGAAACTTCATCGGCGATCTGCGTGAAGTGGTCGTGATCGGTGCGGACGACCAGTTTCATGACTACACCAAATACCTGCATTGGCGACAGGACGCGGCGATCAGTGGCTTTAACGTTCTGACGCTCGGCATCCTGCACGAGACGCTCTCTCGCTGGGTGCCTCAGCCGACCCGAGTCTACGCGCAAACGCAGATCTTCGAACCGGTCCGCCCCAATCCGCACGGTTCGGGCAATCTCGCTGTGACGGTTCCCGACAGTGTCCAGATTCTGACTCAGTATGCCAGTGGGGCCCGGGGGATTTACCACTTCAGTGGAACCGCGCTGCAGGGGCCGGGCAAGCAGATCCATCTGTTCGGCAGCCTGGGAACAATCAAGATCGTCTTCGGCGAGCACGACCGCGTCTTTGTGGGCCGCAAGGTCGACTCTGAACTGCGCGAGATCACGATTCCCCCCGAAAAGCTCGGTGGCTGGCGAGTCGAAGCGGAATTTGTCGCCGCTATTCGAGGCGAAGAAAAAGTCCGCCGCACCGACTTGGCTGCCGGTCTGCAATACATGGAATTTACAGAAGCCGTCGCCAACAGTGCTCAAAGTGGCCTGCCGGTTAGCTTGCCGCTGTCGTGATTGCATCGGTCTTATTCGTCCTATCAAAAATGGGACGAATAAGACTGATGAGACGGATGGGTCGCGTTTGGCCATCGAGGACGTCAATACAAAAGAGGGTCCGTTGGATTCACCGCCGCTTGACCCACCGCAGCGATCGCGACTCCGGCGCCTTCTGAATCGGCTGGAAGTCGACAGGGCGGTCTTCTATGCCATCGCGACTCGCGCCTGGCAGTTCCTGGCGGGCCCGATCTCCATCCTGGTCATCGCCGCTTGCTTTACGCCACAGTTGCAAGGCTACTTCTATACGTTCGCCAGTTTGATGGGGATGCAGACGCTCGTCGAACTCGGCCTGCACGGGGTCATCATCAACGTCGCCAGCCACGAGTGGTCGCGGCTGCATCTGGACGCCAACGGGCACATCCAGGGAGACGCCGGGGCGCTGCATCGCCTGGCGGGATTGAAGCGATTCGTGGCGCGATGGTATGCCGTCGTGGCGCTGGTCTTCTTTCTTGTCTGCGGCATCGGTGGAGCGATCTTCCTGAGTTTGCCATCGGCTGAAGAAACGCAGTCCGACAACGTCGCCTGGATAGCACCCTGGTTTTGCCTCGTCGCCCTGAATGCCTTGTTGCTGTGGGCGTGGGCGTATACGGCGATCCTGGAAGGCTGCAATCAGGTGATCGTGCTGCATCGAGTCCGCTTGCTGCAGTTCGTGACGGGCAGCTTTGCCGTCTGGGCCAGCATGATCGCCGGGTTTGGTTTGTGGGCGGCAGTCGTCTCGGTGGCCGTGCGAGTGGTCTGGGACCTCTGGCTGATCGCCGTTCGTTACCGAAGTTTCTGGCAGTCCCTCGCGGACCAACCGGTCGACAAGATTTCGTGGCGTGATGAGATCTGGCCGTTGCAATGGAAGATGGCTGTCTTCGGTGTGACGCTGTATCTGGCGTTCGGCCTGTTTAACCCGGTGATGTTTCATTTTCACACCAAGGCCATCGCCGGCCAGATGGGGATGACGCTCACGATCCTGACCGCGCTAGAGTCGGCCGCCTATGCCTGGGTCCACGTGCGGACTCCACTGTTTGGAAGCTTGGTCGCTCGACGCGACTGGGTTGAGATGGATCGTGTCTTCTATCGACTGACGGCGATCTCATGGAGCTTCTATCTACTCGGAGCGATTAGCGTTTGTGTCGGAGTCTGGGTGCTGAATGTTCTTCCGTGGGAGCTGACACAACGGTTAGCTTCGCGTCTGTTGCCCCTCCTTCCTACGGTCATTCTGGCCGTCGCCTACCTTATCCTGCACCTCCCTCGCTGTCAGACAATTTACGTTCGTGCCCACAAGCAAGATCCTTTCTTGCTCGCCGCAGTCGTGTCACATGGACTCATTGCCGCCGCGGTTATTGTCCTAGGACGAGCCTACGGCCCCATCGGTGCCGCGTGGGGATTGTTGGCTGTTGTTAGTCTGGTCAACCTGCCGTGGTGGACGGTGATCTGGATGCGTACTCGCCGAGATTGGCATTCGGCAGAACCAACCCCTTGAATCCCAGTGAGCCGCGCTGCGCATGGGTTCGGTGATCCGAATGTGTCAGCCCCCAACCAGTCACAGTTGGTTGGCTAATCTCTATCCTACCCGGGCGGCAATACGACCTCGCCACAATCTTCTTGCAGAATTGGTATAAAATCCGTTGAATGTTTTAAGACATTACGTATTAGAAGCGGACTCGTGTCGCTAGGGGGCGGTGGCGAATGTTTCGTCGTTCTCATAACTGCTGTTTTCAATCGAAGCCATGGTTCTCGTTACCATGTGTGATCGCTCTTGTCGTTGTTGGTGGAGCCTTATCAAGACCTGCAGCGGCAGAGGATTTAGGGCACGACCCGGTTCTTGGCAAACGATTGACGGAGATGTTTGCCACGGGGTTCGGTCGGGGTACGACTGCGCTGAAATCGGCACAGCGGCAATATGACTCTGCGAAAGATCAAGCTCCCAAAGATCCTCGGGTGGACTATGCCTACGGACTGGTTCTGCTGAAGCAATTGAAGAACAAAGAGGCTCTGGAACACTTCCAGTTGGCAACCGCGGTGGATGGTGCAGAGTTCTGGCCAGCGTGGCAGGCACTGGCCTGGTCGCATTTCATTGCGAAGGACTATTCGTCCGGATATAGCCGACTGACTGAGTTCGCCAAGCGGTTATCGCGATCACCGGCCGATCTGGTCGAACGTGAGCAGGAAGCCGAATGGATCGGCCGGGTTCTGGCGGCGTTGCAGAAGTCGGTCGACACCGTGAAGCAGCGCGAGGCGTTGTTGCGGGAAGATGAAACGCTGGCCGAGATCCTGGGACCGGCTCTGAATCCGGCTGTCGCTCGTGGAAAATCGAGCGTCCATGCGATGCATGCCCTGATGGAAGGGGATGTCCAGCAAGCTCGTGAAATCGCTCAGGCGAAAGAAGAGAAAGAACTCGCCGAACGAGAAAAACAAGTTGCCAAAGACTTCGAAGCCTCTACCGAGAAACGCGAAGCCCTCAAGAAGACTGCCGAAGATGCGAAGAAGTACATGGACCAGCAGTTGGCTACCTTCGACAAGCAGTTGACTCGCCTGGAACGTGACTACGAGTTTCTGCAGAAGCGAGTGATGTCGATCACGGCATCGCAACTGCAACTGGGGACAGAGATGAACCTGCTGTCTCAGCAGGCGGGGGCACTCAGCAACAACAACCGAGGCGGTAACGGGCAGTTGGCACAAGTCTATCAACAACGGATGAACGTGCTGGAGATCCAGCAGATCCGCTACCAGTTGGACATGGATCAAACACTCGGCTCGACCATGGCCGTGTCGCAACGTGCTCAAATGGTGGTCGGTCAGCGTAGTGCCGCCGTTCGTCAGTATGAGCGAGCCACCGGACAAATTGTTCAACAGGACTCGGCCATCGACAAATGGCAGGATCGGCTCAAGAAAGACGGCGAGAAACTGAAGGAACAGCCGAAGCCGAAAGCGGGGCCCGTTGCCAATAAGATCCAGCAAGCCAGATCATTCCGCACCTATGTCGATCTCGATCTGATTCAGGAACGAGACCGATTGCTCGATTCGTTGGGTATCGCCATGTCAGAAAAGCCCGACGCCAAATAGTTCCGGTAGAGAAGGGGACGTCTGATGAATCGTGTTGCACAGTGTCTGTCCTACATTTCATTGACGTTCTTCGTTTCGGTTCATTCGCTGAATGCGGCGAATCCAGCGACAGCGGACCTGCAACAGGTGCAGCAACTGCTTAGTCGCGAGGCGCAACCTGAAACGGCAAAAATCGATCGACGCCAGGCATTGAATCCCGCCGTGCGCCCTGAAACCGCAGCGAATGTCGCGTGGTGGCAGGCGGGTTTCGTCAAAGTTGCTAACAGTTGGCAGTTGGCGGAATCACTATCCGCCAGCACCCAATCCGCCACCATCAACCAGTATCTTCTCGAGCGCGCCTCTGCGTCGAAGTCGGTCGAGGGTCAGATGAAACTGGCAAATTGGTGCCGAAACGCCAAGCTTGTCGATCAGGAGCGAGCGCATCTCTTGCAAGTCATGTTTCTTGCCGGGCCAAACTTCGATCGTGTGTCGCTCTACAAGCGAATGGGATATCGCCCTGTCGGATCGCAATGGGTCTCGCCCTCAGAATACCAGGAGATCCAAGCACAACAACGACGACAACAGGTCGCGTTTCATGAATGGAAGTCAGCCGTCGAACGGATCATTCGCAATTGGAGTTCGAATGCGAAGCAGCAAAAATTGGCGCAGGACGAACTCGCAGGAATCCACGATAAGGCGGCAATTCCGGTCCTATTGGCCGCATCGAGTTATGGTGAACCACTGGCCTTGGCGATCTGCGAATGTCTACAAAACATCGATTGTTTCGAGTCCTCGCAGGCTCTGGCAACGATCTCGGTCCAAACGGACTGGAAGTCGGTACGCGAGCGATCGGTTGAGTGTTTGAAGCAACGGCGAATCGATGATTTCGCACCGGCATTGCTTAGCGAGATGTCTAGTCCTTTCGTAACGAAGCGTAAGAATAGTGATGCCGCGGCCCCTCGACTGATCCTTCGGGAGGAGGCTGATCGCTACTTTGCGATCGACGTGAGCGTGGTTGAACTCACTTACCTCGTCACGACATATATTCGGCAGCAGAAGACGACGATTGACGTATTGCCGCAAAAGCGAGGAGGTCCCGAGACTGCATTGGGGAAGACGGATAGAGCTCGAATTCTCGACGATCTCGACTATGTCATCCAATCTCAAGTTGAACAACAGAACGACTTGGCGGAAGAATATAACAGTCGTGCTGCGGCGACGTTGGCGGCTGTTACAGGGCAGGAGCCGTGTACAGATCCAAGATATTGGTGGTCATGGTGGCAATTGTATACCGGAACCGAGCAGTGTCCGAAACGGTGTCAGGTCACGTCACGAGAGCTTCATTTGCCCACCTATATCCGTTGTGTCATCATGCCCAGCTGCCTTGTAGCGGGGACGCCCATTTGCACTGATCGCGGCTTCGTTGCCGTCGATCAAATCCAAGTCGGCGACCGAGTTCTCTCCAAAGACATTTCGTCCGGAGAACTCGCGTTCAAACCCGTCCTCCATACAACTGAAAGACGGCCGGTTTCCGTCAAGAAATTCCTCGTTGGTGGCTCGACGATCACTGCCAGTGAAGGGCACCATTTCTGGGTCAGTGGGACTGGCTGGTCGAAGACTCGTGAACTGGCCGCAGGGCAACCGATTCATACCGCGACGGGAATGTCCCGCATTGAGTCAGCCGCAATCGAATCAGAACCCGCACCGGTCTACAATCTGGTCGTCGCCGACTTCCACACGTACTTCGTCGGTCAGGGAATGATCCTCAGCCATGACGTGATACAGCCGTCACCAACGAACGTCAAAGTGCCAGGACTCGAAGTCGACTGAAGATTTTGGGAGGGCTCGGCTCCTGCCGAGTCTTCTTAGTGGCCTTGCCCCGTGTGGTGATTGCGGAACTCGCGCACACAGTGTCGACAACACACTCCGTATGCTGAACGCGGCACACGGAGTGTGCCGTCTACATTCCAGAGGCGCGGCTCTTGCCGAGCCGTAATTGTTGATGGTCGCACAGTAACACGCGCGGCTCGGCAAGAGCCTCGCCCGCCTCGCGCTCCCATCCCGCTCACCGCACGGCTGGCAATCGCCCGCCGCGTTCGATGAATGTTTGCGACAACCCCGACCCGCGAACAGGGAGGATCACGGCATCATTCATCATCCCGCTGTATGTCACCAGGTCACCCGCTTGCTTGCCGGGGACCGGAATGATGCGGATCGCGACTGGGCGGCGATTTAGAACCGCGAATGAGACTTGGTCTGAGATGATCGCGGCCAATGTGGCGACGTCGGTATCGCCCGGCAGGGAGACCAGATCCAGTCCCCCTGCGCCGGCGTTGGCCGCCATGCACAATTGATCGAACGTCAGTTCTTTCGACTTGGTCGCCGCCGCCAGTGTCGCATCTTCCAGGACCGACAACATGATGCGCGAGTACCCGCCCGCGGCGCACGACGCAAAGGCCGAACCGGCGCGTACGGCGTTTAGAATCAACGTCAATGCAGTCGCTGTGCCAGGGGCTCCCACTTGCTGAATCCCCAGCAATCCCAGCAAGGCCGCCACGCTGTCGTCAGGTCGACGCGTCGGAGCCAGCGAAACATCGACGCTGCCAAACTCGGCTTCCAGGCGAGTGGCCACTTCACGGCCCACCAACTCGGCTGTTCGAGTCGACTGGAAGACCGCCGTTTGAATCTCGGCCGCTAACTCGTGCAGCGGCGCTTTTGGATCTTCTGCCAATCGTTCGACCAGAGCATGTCGAATGATCGACGCCGCACCGATCCCGACATGCACCACTAGATCGCCCCAGCCGTCACCCAGGCAGGCGCCGGTCAAGTGCGGATGTCCGGTGGCGTTGTTGGCCAGAATGACCAGTTTGGCCGCGGCATCGCCGTTGCGTAGGGCATCCGCTTCGGCCGTCTCTTTCAAGATGCGGCCCAGCAGCGCGATCGCGTCCATGTTCACGCCACTCTCGGTCGTTCCGACATGCACGGCTGCTCGCACGCGCACCGTCTGCGAGAGCGCGGCCGGCAAACTGTGGATCAGTTCTTTCGCGGTGGTACTCATCCCGTGTTGAACATCCGCCGCGAATCCCCCGATCCGGTCGACGCGAACCTGGGCCGCTGCCCCTTCGAGCGTCTTGGCCACGTTGACCAGATCGCCCGCGCTGTATCCATGCGAGATCCGATCAATCGGCGTGACCACAATCCGTCGCTGCATGATCGGCACGCCGAACAGCGATGAGACTTCGCCGCAGATCCGCGTCAGATTTTCAGCCTTGGTGATGATCCGCTGATACAGGCTTTCGCACAGTTGGTGCAGGCCGCGGTCGTGGCAGTCGGAAACATTGATCCCGAGCGTCACCGTGCGGACATCCAGCGGCAGTTGCCGCAACTGCTGAAGCGCCGAGAAGAAACTGTCGTTGTGTGCCATGGTCGCCGATTGGGTTGAACGCCGCTGTTGTCAGTTGAAGAGAACTCAAGACCGGAAGGTCCGCGATGAAGCTATTTGCTCCCGTGAACGCCATTGGCAGAAGTGGCGTGTGAAACCGTGTTGAAGCCGACCGGCTCGGGGTGTGCCAAGGCCGCTAAGACACGACGATGTTGCAGAGCCACCGTGATGCCGTCGCGCCGAAACTCGGCATCCAGATCGTTCCACAGCTTCAGGGCATCCACTCCGGTGGGAACAGCCAGTTCCATTGATGTCAAAAATGATCGGTCAGATTCGCGTCGCATCCCTTGCAGGTCCATCAGCACGATGTCGTCCTGAGCCAATCGGTGAGCGATAAACCGCATCACACCGGGCCGATCCTGACCCGCCGCCGACAGGACATAGCGTTGTCGAGCCACCGGCTCCTCCTGCAGTTCGTAGGCGGGCTCGCTGGAGGGGTCCTTCAAGTTGACTTCGGCTCCATAGGGTCGGCAGACCGCGCGAATATGATCGACAATCACCTCGGGATCGCGTTCCTCGGGAAACTCGGCCGCCATGATCATCGTGAAAAAGTCCTGGATCACGGCCTGGCTGACATCCAGCATATTGCCGCCCAGTTCATCCAGCGCGTTCGTCAACGCCGCCAGAATCCCCACGCGGTTGGCCGCCAGCACGGTCATAATGTATTGCTTGGCCACAAAGTTCCTTTCGCTCGACGACGATTCGTCTGCCGCGTCTTCGTCCTGTCTGCATTGTAGAAGGCACACTCCGTGTGCCGTTCTTCTTTCAACCGCAATACCCAGAAAATCACCCCTAACGTACCCGAAATGAGCCCCCAGTAGATAGTGGCTGCCCCTTTCCGCATTTCCAGAAGCGCCATCTGTCGAGTTCGGCATCATAGGCATCGATAATGCCGGTTCCCTCCACAGTGTAAACCATTTGCAGGAAGGGGCTTCCGCATCAGTCCCCTCAGTCCCATTTGTCCCATTCCACTCAACCAATAAGACCCAACCGGACCGCCCTGCAACGCCCGCCCAACCCAACGCCAGATTGACGAATCCGCAGGCGTGGCGTATATCTCGCGCTGGCTAAACAGCAGTTTTTCGGGAGGCGGGGTCCGTGAGCGAACACATTCAGAAGCCGTTGAAGGCCGATGAAATCGAAGCGATGTTGCGCTCGGCTCGCCAGATGGAGCCGAATCGCTCCGACATCGTCTCGAACGAACCACTCGGCCCCGGCGATGTCCAGCATCTTCGCAACACCGGTTTCGACGAAGGTTCGCTTCCCGACACAGGCTGGCCCTACGACGCCATCGGCACCGACGAACTGCTGCAGAGTGCCCAGCAAAACCTGGCCGAAGCGATGGCCAACGACGAAATCTTCACGAGCCCCCCACAGCCTGCGAAGACCTTTCCCCCATTGCCGCCCGCTCCTGCTCCCGCAACGACCTCCGCAGCCAGTTCAACCCCCTCAGGCGTCCCACTCTCCGTCATCGGCGATCTGGAACTCGACCTGACGCTGGAACTAGGCCGAGCGGACCTCCTGATCGAAGACCTCCTCGCCCTGCGCGAAGGCTCCGTCGTCACCCTCGACAAAGAAGCCGGCGACCCGATCGACATCCTCGCCAACGGCAAACTGATCGCCCGAGGCGAAGTCATCGTCATCGACGAAAAATTCTGCGTCCGGATCTGCGAAGTGTTGGGGTAGGGTAGGGGATCGCGTACACACGCTCTGAGGTCTCATCATGGCGGGCTGGAACTTAATCGTGTTGATGGCTCGCTCGACGCTATTTTGCAAGTCTCCCAGAGCAGCGTGTTTTTACGGCATAGAATATGACTCACCGAATCTCCGGTCGCTCTAGTATCAGTTCCTGCCCCATAAATCAGCCATGCTGAATTATGGGGCAGGAAGATCATCCTGCTGTGGCGTCTCCGCGGCCCGCATGGCTTCGAGTTGGTGTTCTGGGACGGTCAATCGAAAGTCTCGTGCAGCTCTCTCCGCGGCCCGCATGGCTTCGAGTTGGTGTTCTGGGACGGTCAATCGAAAGTCTCGTGCAGCTCTCTCC
>CAIMFH010000091.1 GCA_903840265.1 uncultured Schlesneria sp.
CATCAAGTACCCAGGAATTGATCATATTCAGGTAGTTGGGATAGATCTGACGAAAAGGTCGCGATAGAAGTATGCTCCCACCAATAGTAATAGTGGTTGCTACAGCGCTTAGCGAAAGGTCGGAGAATGCGACAATTGCATTTCGACGTTGAGTTTTACGATGACGAGCAGAGAGACTTAATTCTTCCGTATGACGCTGAAGGGCGCATCGCCACTCTGGTGGCACAAGGACTTACAGTCGACGAAGAGGAGTTTTTTATCAATGCTTGTTTCAAGCATCAAAAGAATCATGAGGGGTTCAAGACTCGGGACGATTTGAAGTTTCACGTTCCTAGAATCCGTGACTCGATGTTGTCGCTGTATTTTGGATTGGAAAAGACAGTTCGTTCACGGTTTGCTGGCCAGGACAACACTGATAAAGACTCCACCGAAGTTTGTGGTGTTGGTGCTACATTGTCAGTTGCGAATAGCATGTTTGGCCTGATCGAGGCCGATTGGGAGAAAATAGATATCTCTGGCAAGAAGAACTTGGATTTTAGCACGAAAGCTTCTGATGGTTCACGATTCATAAAGGTCGAAGCGAAAGGCAGAATTGTGGCAGATTTGGATCGTTTGGCAGAAATATCTGACGCCAAGCGAGACATTCTCGACAAGAAAGCTGAACGGCGGCCAAAGGAGACGCGAGACATTTTTCTTGGAGTTATCGCATCGTTTCCGATTGTGCCCGACCGCAAGGCTAAATGCCGTCTGGTAGATCCCATCGTAGAAAACGAACCGGTCGATCCACGCAAACACAAACTTGTGGCCCGGCTTGCATACTATTGGCGTGAGCTTGGAATCGTAACAGGGGCCCTATTTCTCATTGCACTCGCCAACAGAATTCAAGCACTATCGCTGGTGGAGGACTACAAGTCATTTGACAAGATCCCACTTATGAACGGACGCGGCAATACCTTCGAAATACCACAATCGGTCTTCACATCGAGATCAGTCGCCGGAAGTGACGAGGCATTTGGCGAAGTTATTCCTTTACCCGATGGTAGTTATTATTTTTATGGTTTTGTTCGGAAGATTCTCAGTTTATTGATTGCGCAACGCCATGATGCGGTCATTAATTTCCGCGCAAGCAATGCTGGAAATCAACAGCGGCAAATCGTCAAAGCAAGGCTGCCGCCGGATGAAATCAATGCTACGGAAGTCGATTTGGGCGAATTGCGAAAGGTTCCGAACTCACTTCGACTAGAAGTGGAGATGGTCGGCACACTCACAACCACGGCGAGCGGACACGTCCTTGGAGTCGTAAAGCCGACAAATTCTCGGTGACGATCGGGGCGATGTTTGAACTTGTCTCGATGGATGTGGGCGCTGCCAGCTAGCGTGGCCTAGTGCTGATTTGTTGCTTCCCCCGATCCACCGGATTATCGACTGTGTGGATTGAGGCGCGCCCCCCCTGGTCTGATAACTGAGGCGACGGCTTGCATTCTCATTCGTGGCCGGAGGAGTTCTGTCGTCCATTCGGGACTTCTCGCAGGTGGTTGACGATTACCCACCACTGGAAGTGGTGGGCTATTAGCGGCCGTCCCTACCGGGACTTAGAAGGTAGCGAAGGCGACGGGACGCCTGCGGCGAGAGAGTGGATCTGAGAGAGTAGTGAGTCGAGAAGAGCGACAGAATGGCCGGGCCCTTGGAGATGGGTGAGGGATCACGGCGGCGGATCAGCCGGGACGTGTGCGAGTGACGGAGGCGGCTTGGCGGGAGGTTGGGGTACGCAGTGCTCAGTACCGAGTACTCAGTGCGGGGGCCGTGATGCTCACTTCGGGGCTCGATGAGCTGGATGGCACTGGTTGTCCGAAGCGGCCCAACCAGTGGCACACCCGTGTTGATCCCAGGGTGGAAGGCGAAGACACGGCTTTGTCGGGGACTCCAAAGCCGTGGCACCCGCGGCCTGATCAAAAGACTTTTGTCTGACTCTTCATCACGCGCGGGGCGTTGCCCACGCGGTTAAACGAACCAACTTCGGCGTGGCCGTTTTTTTCGATTTAGAGTCTTGTGGTTATCGGTCCGCGTGCTGACGCAGCGCGGCTCACCTGAATACTATTGGTGCTATCCGCCGTGTCCTTGATCGAAGACACGGCTTTGTCGGGTACTTCAAAGCCGTGGCAGACAGTGACGGGCTGGAAGCCCATCCTACTTGAAGACGCGGCACACGGAGTGTGCCTACTACATTTCTAGGGGTTTTAGAAATCTCCGATGACTTCTCCGCCACTGTAGGAGATTAACCCCTGCAGAAGGGTGAAATCCATGTTTTCACTCAGGAGTCGGACGGATCCGTCTGCCATGCAGACTTGGGCTCCTCCGACGTGATCGGAATGAATGGACTGTCCATAGTTACATCCCAACGTCCCGACAGGAGGTGTCAATGTGGAATAGACAGAACAGGAAAAGTAAATCGAATTTGAGACGACGTACTTGGAGTTAATGGGAGCGACTTGATTTCCAAAGTTCTTATGACCACCCCAGAGACCGTGTAGAGAATTTGGAGCTTCCCCGATCGCAATTGTGTTTGACATCCCGTCGGTGATACTGGACATGGAGACATTGCGACTGAGAGAATTACTCAACCCTTGGAAGATTCCAGATCCCTGATGTGCTGCGAATCCCAGGTTCGAGTCATAGAAGCCTGTGTAGTCGGTTCTTCCGAACACAGCAGGACCCGCAGCGACCCCTAAAGTTAAGGGTGTATTGTCGGATCTCGCCTTCTTTTGGTCAGCATTGGGGTTTGATGGGCATTTGTAGACACCAAGACTTAGAGTCGTCAGGTTGTAGTTATTGCCTTCCCAATACCAAAGATTGCTGTCGTATTGATTGTAGAGAGGAGCTTGATCCAGAAAGGGAAGAGTTGCCAAGTTCCAACTGGTGGTCTTCTTAGCTAAGTTCGCGGCACTGCCGAAAGCGGCATCCGTTGCTGCGGTGATCCCAGGTCCACCACGGTGGAACATGCTGTAGGCATCGTGATAGACATGGAATGCCAGCACAATCTGTTTCAAATTGTTTTTGCACTGGGTTCGCCGAGCGGATTCTCGAGCCTGTTGGACGGCGGGGAGCAGCAGTGCGATGAGCACAGCGATAATCGCGATGACGACCAGCAGTTCGATCAGCGTGAACGCGCGGCGTCGTGAGGTTCCGGGTGGACGTACGGACGCAGACAGACCTTCAACCATGACAAATCTCCGTTGTCAAAAACCGACCCGCGGAGAAAGCATCGAAAGGTTCGTAGCAGCGGGCGCATGCATCGACAGCGCGACATGGGTCGTGTGACAGACCTACGTCCCGTGTGATGAATAACGTCCGTCAGACCGCCACGACTCGTCCGAAGCGAGCACCGCAGATCATGGAAAACGACATCTGGGCAGGTCTTCTGGCTCCCGGATTACTCTACTAACCGCGCCTTCCCAAGCCTCGTGCTCAGTGGCGTTTGCGGCGTTCGTCCCCGGTTACAGCGGCGGGACCGCGACGGGTTTACACCGTCTTCCCTATTCTCTGGCACTGGCCACAAGCCGGTGCAAGCACCCAAGTCAGACGAAATCGTACCGCACGGTGTGGCGAATTCAACTGAGGCCACGGAAGAGGGGAGAAGGCTTTAGCCACGGATTGGCACGGATCAACACGGATTAGGAAAAGCCGATGGATGAAGAAGGGCGAGGTTTGAGGAAAGACTGAATTTGGGGATGCGGTCTTGTCGATTGACTAGTCGCCGCCTATAGTTTCCTAGGCAACTACTATCAGGGAACAGGAACATGAAGGATGTAGCGGTCAGTCGGTTGGAAGATCATTTGGGTTACTGGCTGCGGTTCGTTTCGAATCATGTTTCGCACGCGTTTACTCAGAAGGTTGAGGCGCGGGGGGTGACGGTCGCGGAGTGGGTGCTGATGCGTGAGATGCATCGGCAAGGCCCGGCGAATCCGAGTCAACTGGCAGAGGCGTTGGGGATGACTCGCGGGGCAATTTCGAAGCTGGTGGAACGGCTGTGCCGGAAAGAGCTGGTTGAACGAACCTTGTCGAGTGACGACCGGCGCTATCAGAGTGTGACGCTGACTGCTGGCGGAACCAAGCTGGTTCCGGTTGTGGCGTCATTAGCGGACGAGAACGACCGGGAATTCTTCGGCGATCTGGCAGCCGAACAGCGAGTTCAACTGATGAGCCTGCTGCAAAACATCGTTCGAAAGAACGGCTGGAAAGATGTTCCAGTCGGATGACGTGAACACTTCTATCGTGAGGAAGATATGAAACTGGAAGACGCGTTGGTCGCTCAAGAGTGTGTTCGCGGTTCGTTACTTGGGGAGCTGACGTTTCCTGAGATTATCGGCCGATTGTCGGGTATTGGCGTGGAACGGTACCACGCTGACTACAGTCGGCAGGAGATAACGTATTATTGGGCGAATGGTGAATCATTGGTGGTGGCGACACCCCATGAACCCGCTGCGACGGGTGGCGCTTTTTCAGCAGCAGAGGTCGCTGCGGCGGTTCGTCAAAGCCAACGCAATGAACACACGTATCAGGAGTTTGTCCGTAAGACGATGCAGGCGGGATGCATCGGCTACTTTGTGCAGATTTCGGGACGACGGGTGATCTACTTTGGACGGAACGGCGATTCGCACACCGAACTGTTCCCGCCGTCACCGATAACTTGAAACCATGAGGAACGATCATGCCAACGATCCATGGATTGCTGGAGACGGCTTTGTATGTGACTGATCTTCCTGGAGCGGCCGGGTTTTATCGGCGGCTGTTTGGGTTTGGGACGTTGCTGGAATCGGAGCGACTGATTGCGCTGGATGTGGTTGGCCGGAACGTGCTGCTGCTGTTTAAAGCGGGCTCGACGGAGGCGGCGTTTGAGACTCCAGGTGGTGTGATCCCTGGCCATTCAGGATCGGGGACGACTCATCTGGCGTTCTCGGTTGGCGCTGATGAAGTAGCACCCTGGCAGCAGCGACTGGAGTCGGACGGGGTCGCCATTGAGAGCACCGTGACGTGGCCCGGGGGAGCGAAGAGCTTGTACTTTCGCGACTTCGACAACCACCTGGTCGAACTGATCACGCCGGGATTCTGGTCGACGTACTGAGTTGTGTCCGAAGGAGCTGGTGAAGAGTGCGCTTTGGAGCGGCATCGCGATTGCAAGATGAGTGCTTCGACGCGACGAATGCCATGATTCGAGCCAGTTCATTTTGCAGGAGAATCAGCCATGACGACTTCTCAGATTAAGAATGACAAGGGAATCGATCCTCCGAAGCACGGCGAAACGTTTCGTTGCGCTGGTTGTGGCATGGAGCTGAAGATCACCAAGGACTGCGGGTGCAAGGAGAAGGAGCATGTCCATTTCCATTGCTGCGGTCAGGAGATGGTGAAGGCTTAGGTGAGATAGCCGCCTTGTTGAGGTGGCTAGATGTCATTCATGTGGAAGCTTCGCGTCGCCCCGCGATTCGATGTGGGTCGTAGGTATTGACTGGCACATCGCAGAACAGGTTGCGCGTTGGGATGTCATCACGATCGGGGTGTCGACGTTGTAGAAGTTACAGTCGACTCAGTTTGCCGAATTAAAAGTCTGTGCCAAATCTTTGCATGTGCGACAACTGGATCTGGCTTCAGCGAGAACAGGTCGAACTGGGACATTGCTAACCACGCTAATGGGGCAATTGTTCGTGGTAATGCTTACTTCAGCGAGATGGTTCGTTGAATGCCCCGGTTGCGGCATGTTGATTGCAAGCTGCTTGTTTTGCGTCCAACAAGTTTGTGTGTCCTCACTCGACACTTCTGACACGCCTGCTGTGAGTAAGGGTGTGTTACGAATCTGCCTCACAACTTAGGAGTCTATCGAATGCGTCATTTGAGAATCGTTGCAGGGACGTTCATCTGTTTGTCGGTCATGAGTGCTTCGGCACCATTGTTCGCGAAGGACTCGGACGACGCCGCGAAGAAGTCTGATCTGCCAAGCTGCCTCAGCAAACTGAAGCTGACGGACGAGCAGAAAACGAAGGCGAAAGAAGTCGTTCAGAAGTATGACGACAAGATCGATAAGGTGATGAAGCACTTCAGCGAGAAGTACCTGGAGACCGTTGAGACGGAAGCCGCGCTGCTGACGTCGGTCGAGGATATCCTGTCCGAACAACAACGCGAGAACATCCGCAACGAACGTCGCAAAGCCGCTCATTCGGACAAGGACACGGATAAGACCGACGCCGCCAAGAGCGACGACAAGAGCAAGGCTGTGTCGAGCAATGACACCAAGCCGGGCAAGTCGGCTGTCGTCGTGGAAGAGATCGATGAGATCACTTTCGCAAACGGGATTACTCTGACCGTGGACCAGGAAGTCATCGCCGATCGGATTACGACCAAGCATATGGCTCATCTGCGAGCCCTGCACCGACGAGTTCACTCGATTCACAATCGATTGATCGCGTTGGAAACAGACAAGATCGTTGAACTGGAAAAGCTGCTGACGAAAGAACAACTCAGCCAGCTGCGTCAGGATCGTCAAGCCGCTGCTGGTGATGCTCATGCTACAGCAGCACCCTCGAAATAGTCTGGCGAACGGTTGAGTTCATTGCATCGATCCAAGTTGCTCACGATGCAACGGGACTTAGTCGGTTAATCGCAGACGAAAGGAACAAATCATGACTCGCATCCTTCGAACGTCGGCACTGCTGATCGCAGTGATGAGTGCCGCAGTCTTCTGCCCCGCAACTCAAAAGAGTGCGGATGCACAAGTGTATTATTCTCGTGGATATGGGTACGGTCGCCCGGCCTACTACGGGGGTTACCGGCCTTACGGTCCTGGCCCGTACGTTTACCGAGCACCGGCTCCGTACTATGCACCCGCGCCGGTGGTCCCTTACGGCTATCAACCGTATGGGTACGGCCCAGCTTACGTGGCCCCTTCGACGAGCGTCTACACGCCACTGGGTGGAGTGACGACGTACGGCGGACCTTACGGGGGCGTTGGCGTCAATTTGTACTAAGCCAACCTCGTTGGGTTGACTAGCAAATGGAAACGGTCCGAGGAGAAATCCTCGGACCGTTTTTTGTTTGATGTGGTGAATGGATGTGCTGAACCACGGACTTGTAGCCGAGAGTCGTGGCTTCCGTCCGGACGAGCCGGAACGGAGAGCGAGCCTATCCTCGTCAGTTCTTGGTAGCTGTGAGTTGTGGGCTCCGTTGGGACGTGCCCAACGGAAGCCGATAGCAGCAAATTGACCACCGCTTTCGTTAGAAATCTGCGTCGAGCACGATGCGATAGCGAGCTTTGCCGGATTCAAGACGTTCGAAGGCTTCGTTGATGCGGCTCATCGGGTAGTGTTCTGTTTGGGGCGAGACTTCGTGTCGCGCGGCGAAGTCGAGCATTGTCGCGATGTCAACGGGTGAACCTGTGGGTGAGCCGGATACGCTCTTTTGACCCATAATCAGCGAGAACGCTGCGACGGGGATTGGTTCCAGGACGCCCCCAACAAAATGCAGTCGGCCATTTGGAGCCAAGGCTCCCAATAAGGCCGTCCAGTCGAGTGTCACGTTAGCGGTGACAATCAACAGATCGAGTTGACCGGCCAGTTTTCCGATGGCGGCGGAATCGCGGCTGGAGACAACCTTGTCGGCTCCGAAGCCGCGGGCTTCGTCGAACTTACTTTCGCTGGACGTGAACGCGGTGACTTCACAGCCATAGGCCGAAGCGAACTTCACGCCCATGTGACCCAGGCCACCAATTCCGACGATACCGACGTGACTCGTCGGCTTGGCGTACATCGCGATCGGATTGAAAGCGGTGATGCCTCCGCAAAGCAGCGGGCCTGAGTCAGCGACGTTGATCTTTTCAGGAAGCGGAATCGCCCAAGCCCAGTGCGAGCGAACACGAGTGGCAAAGCCGCCGTGATGACCAGCGATCGTGGGCTGAGCTTGCGAACAGAGATGTTGGTCGCCAGACAGACACTGACGGCAGTGCATGCAGCTGGCCGAATTCCACCCCACACCGACTCGCTGACCGACCTTCAGGCCTTTGGCCGAGGGCCCTACGGCGACGACTTTACCGACCGCTTCATGTCCGAGGACTGAGGGGTACTGCGAGAATCCCCAGTCGTTGTTCAACATCGACAAGTCGGAGTGGCAGAGGCCGCAATGTTCGACTTCGACTTCGACATCTTCGGCGCCCAAGGGACCGAGGTCGACCTGCTGTCGCACCAGTTTCTGTTTCGCTCCACCAGCTACCCAGGCATCGATAACGCTCATCTGTTTTGCTCCGAATAGGAATTGAACAGTCTTCCGCTGTCACACGCTTGTCACAAGACGATACTAATTTTTCGATCCGACGGCCGCTTCCAATTGGCCAGATCGAGCTTTCGTCGCAGTGAGCACCACTGCATCCTGGTAGAAAGGATAGTCGTTGTAGCCTCGGCGATCACCTCCGTAGAACGTCTCTCGATCATAGGCGTTCAGCGGTAGCCCGTGCTGGATTCGTTTCGGCAAATCGGGATTGGCGATGAAATGACGTCCGAACGCGACCAGGTCGGCATCGCCGCGTTCGACGATTGCTTCCGCATCGTCCGGTTCAAAGCCACCCGCCGCGATAATCTTACCGTGGAAGATTTTTCGCAACTGCGCCGATGCGACCGCTTCCAAGCCAGCTTCGGATACTTCTGATCCGACGATGCGGGGTTCGATAATGTGCAGATAGGCGAGCCCGAACTGATTGAGCTGATCGGCGACGTATCCGAAAGTCGCTTCGGGATTGCTGTCGCCCATCTGAGCCCACTGACCGCTGGGAGCGAGTCTTACGCCGACGCGATCACCTCCCCAGACGGAGGCGATGGCTGCGCTCGCTTCCAGCAGGATGCGGGCTCGATTTTCGACAGGGCCGCCATAGGCATCGGTTCGTTTGTTGCTGCCATCCTGCAGGAACTGGTCGAGCAGATAGCCGTTGGCTCCGTGCAGTTCGACGCCGTCAAAGCCGGCCTGCTTCGCTCGTACGGCGGCCTGGCGATAGTCTTCGATGATGCCGGGGATCTCTTCGACCTTCAGTTCGCGAGCGGGTGAGACCGGCACCCACCCGTTGGCCGTGTAGGCGACTCCTTCATAGGGAACGGCTGATGGTGCGACGGGGGCGACTCCGCCGGTCATGTCTACATGCGATTGTCGGCCGACATGCCAGAGTTGCAGGAAGATGCGTCCTCCCTTGGCGTGGACGGCATCGGTGACTTTCTTCCAACCGGCGACTTGCTGATCGGAGTAAATCCCGGGAGCTCCCAGATAGCCGCGGCCGGTAACGGAGATCGTGGTCGCTTCCGCGATGATCAGCCCCCCTTCGGAAGCCCGCTGTCCGTAGTGTTCGGCCATTAGGTCGCCAGGAATATCACCGGGCTGTTCCGATCGCAGCCGAGTCAGCGGGGCCATCACAACACGGTGCGACAATGAATAAGGCCCGACTTGAACAGGCGAGAACAACGCGGGGGCGGCAAGTGTCGACATCTCGAATTCCTGAGCTATTGGGGGTTTAGGACGATCGCGAGGCGGGCGATGGATTGGATTTGCGTGTCCCAGTCGACTGGACAGCAGGAATTACCGAGCCGGTCGGAAAACCTTACACCAACTCAATGGACTTCGAGCAGGGAAACGACTTTGAAACACAGAGGACTCGGAGAAAGACCAACGAGAATAAGCAGTGAACCACGGAATACACGGAAGTCACGAAATGAAAAACAGGAGAGGAAGGAGACCACGAATCTAACGAATCTCCACGAATCACGCGGGGGATCTGATTCGTGCGAATTCGTCAGATTCGTGGTCTCCTTCCCTGTTGCTGTCCTTCTTCATTTCGTGACTTCCGTGGTTCAAAATTGCTTTGCTCCTTTCGCATGTTCGTCGACTTGAATCCGTTGATTGTGACGGATTTCAGTCAGTGGTGGCGTAATCGACGTGTTTGCGGATTCGCTCACACCGCCTTAGACTTCAATCGGGCATCGCGTGACTCGATCTATTCTGCGATGAGCACTTGCACCTCTCGCACATTGGGAAACTATGCTGAAATCCTTGGCCGACAACTGGTGGATGGTCCTGATTCGCGGATTATTTGCGGTGATCATGGGAGTCCTGGCGATCATGATGCCGGGGATCACCCTGATGACGCTGCTGATGGTCTATGGTGCATTTACTGTCGCCGATGGGATCACGGCCATCTGGATTGGGGTGGCAGCTAAGCATGGGCAGCGGATCTGGTGGGAGATGGTGGCGACGGGCGTGCTGGCAATTCTGGCGGGGTTGGTTGTGTCGCTGTGGCCGGGACTGACGGCGATGGTGTTTGTCGTGATGATTGGCGTGTTTGCGATCATTCGCGGCGTCTTCGAAATCGTCGCGGCGATTCAGCTTCGCAAGGTGATCGATGATGAATGGATGCTGATCCTGTCCGGTGTGATCTCGGTCTTGTTCGGCGGCATGCTGGTGGCGCGTCCGGGCGAAGGGGCGATCGCAATGGTGCTGCTGATCGGAGCGTTTATGATCGCGATTGGTGCGATGATGATTGCCCTGGCGATGCGACTGCGGCACCTGTCGAAGCGGATGCATGAACATGGACATCCGGCAACGACGCCGACGGTGTGATCAGGGGTTATTAGTCCTATCGAAGAAATGGGACTTATGCGACCCAGGGGACCTATGAACGATTGCCGGAATTGAAGGTGCGCACCGCGCGGGCGATGCCCGCGCGGTTAACTAAGCGACGTTCGTTTGACGCGCTATTCCAGATTCAAGTGCTTCTTCAGGAACAGCACTTCGACGGCGCGTTGATAGTCGCTGTTGTCCTTCTTTGCGAAGCCGTGGCCTTCGTTGTTGGCGAAGATGGTCCAGACCGGGCGGTTACCGGCTCGGACTTTGGCGGCGATCTGTTCGGCCTCGAAGAACGGGACTCGTGGGTCGTTGCGGCCGTGGATCACCAGCAGCGCGGCGCGGATCTTGTCGGTGTTGTTGAGCGGGTCAATGCGTTCGAAAACAGCTTTCATCTGCGGGTCGCGTTCGTCTCCATATTCGGCTCGGCGCAGTTCGACCCGGTACGGAGCGGTTCGTTCGAGGAACGAGATAAAGCTCGCGATGCCGACGTTATCGATCCCCGCCTTGATGCGATCGCCGAAATTGGTGAGCGAGGCCAACGTCATATAGCCGCCGTACGAACCGCCCGCCACAGCAACGCGCGACGCGTCCAGTTCCGGCTGCTTGGCAATCCAGTCGAGCAGTGCGCCGATGTCTTTGACGCTGTCCTCGCGCTTTTCGGCATTGTCGAGTTCCAGGTACTTCTTGCCATATCCCGCCGAGCCACGCACGTTGGGACAGATCACGGCGATCCCCAGTTCGTTCAAGTAGAACTGGATGATGGGTGAGAAGAACGGCTGGTACTGCGATTCAGGTCCGCCATGGATACTGATGTAAACCGGAACGGGCCTTCGCGCCCCGGCCGGCTGCCGGTCTTCTCGCGGCTTGAAGTAGTAGGCCGGGATCAGGCGGCCATCGAACGACGGAAATTGGATCCGAGTCGGGGCGATGAATGCCGCGGGATTCAGGCCACCGACTTCGCTGAACGTCCAGCGCGTGAGTTCGCCGCTGTCGAGGACCATTGTATAAACATCGGCGGGAGCGTCTGGACGAGCCAGTGTGAATCCCAGCCGCTTGCCGTCGGGTGAGAACTCCAGGCCCGAGACAATTCCCAGCGGCAGCTTCAGGTCGCGATAAGGGCCAACGCCTTTTGGAAGCAGATACAGCTTGCTGGCTCCGTCTTCGTTCACGGTGAACGCCGCGACGCCTGACGTTGGTTCGATCGCCAGATCGCTGATATCCCAGTTGATATTGTTCGTGATTTCCAGAAACGCCGTCGATCCCAGATCGTATTTCATCAGGCGACGAAATTCGGCCTGGGCATCCATGGCGATCAAGATCGAGTGATCATCGGCCGTGAAGGCCATCGGCCCCGCGGCGAACTTTCCTTTGACCGGAAACTGAATATCGGTTCGTTTGCCGGTTTCGACATCCAAGACCGCAGGATAGACCTCGTTGATCGAGACGTAGCGAGAAATTAACAGCGACTTGCCGTCGTGAGACCAGTCATGCACATTCCACGTCTCCTTCTCGACCTGCATCAGCAGCTTCATCGATCCGGGCTGACGTGGATTGGCGAGGTAGATGTCGACATCGCGTCCGTTACGCTGATTGCTGGTGATCGCCATCAGCGACCCATCGTGGCGGATCGCGCCGAGCTGATTTCGCGACTTGCCATCAGTCAGCAGAATCGACTGATACCGGAAGCGGTCCAGCAGCAGCACCTGATTGTTTTCGTTGCCGCCTGAATCCATGGACATCAGGATCGCGCCGTCAGTCCCTTTGGGGATAAACGTTCCCGAGACCGGTTCATCGAAAAACGTGATCTGTTCGCGCCGGCCACCCGGTTCATAAACTCGATGCAACTGCGACGAGTTTCCAAAGCGCGTCGAGATCAATACGCCGGTGCCATCGGGGGCCCAACCACGAAAGGCGGCACCGCGAACGCTTTGATATTGTGCCAACCGAGCGGCCAGTTCGGGCGGGACGACCGGGACATCCTGAGCTTCAATCGCAGCGGGTCGCCGAGGGTCATCTGCCGACCAGGCGACAGGGACGGTACTCAGAAATGTCAGGGTGAGCAGCAGACCGTTTTTCATCGAGTACCTGTCACAAATCGGCTAGTGCCGTGAGGAAAAGTTGCGGGAAATTTGAAACACAGAGGCACGGAAGAAGACGGTGCGGACCAGCTAATTTGGGGATGGGGACTCTTTGGTCGTCACCTCAGCGTGAGTTGAGGTTGCCAATTGCGACCAAACCAAGCCGATAATCAGCGATTGGATGGCCATTGCGCTCGCATGCACGAACCGATTCTGCATGGCTGGCGACATCGCGTAACAGAACGCGGCTATTGCAAAGCACACGTTGATTAGCCAGCAATAGAATCTCCGTTGATTGAATGTCATCTTACTATTTCCAACGCGGACGATGAGTATATCTTCAGCGAAACAAGCCCAGCATATCACGCCCCCTTCCGTGGCTTCCAGAGAATCAGGTAGGCGGAGAACAAAGAGGTGATGAGGACGAGAAACCAATATTGAAGGATGAAATAGGGATGGTGTGCGATATCCGGGCCGCCCGTCTTATCCGACAGTCTTCGATCCGGATACAGGCTCGGAGGTATGTACATTCGACCCCAGTCCCAATCTTCCTCGCCTTGAGCGGCCCATGAACTGAACACCAATTCCCCTCGTAACGACGCCACATCGAACTTGCGACCCAGAATGGTCATTCGCAGGTGGATCATCTCGACAGGGCTTCGCATCCACGCGATGAAGATTACACACGCCATCACGAGCGTGATAACTCCCGCCTTTCGTCGCCAGCCGTGGAAGAAGGTGTGCATGGGGGGGGTCAGTCTTCAAACCAAACTTCTGATCTTACTGAGGTGCCCACTCTGGTGGATCGGCTTCGAATGTCATTCGCTGGTGAGTCAGTGGGTGCGTGAAAGTAATTCGGCGGGCGAAGAGACAGAGCGGTAGTGAATCCGTGGTATGCGTCTGCGTGTCGCCCAGTAGTCGCCCCGGCAGGTAGGTCTGATCGCCGCAGATCGGCCAGCCCAGGTGCCACAGGTGAACGCGGATCTGGTTCGTGCGACCTGTCAGTGGGACCACTTCCAGCAACGAGGTGTCGTCAGCGAATCGCTGCAGAACATGGAACTTGGTGTGGGCCGGGAGGCCTCCTTCGGTCACCGTGTCACGCGAACCCAGTTCACCCGAGCTGTCGGTCATTGCGGCGCGGCATTCGAATTGGTCGTCTGGCGGGTGCCCCTGGACTCGAGCCAGGTAGACCTTTTCGACTTCGCCTCGTTCGAACTGCGGTTGCACGAGACCGGCGATGCGACGTGTTCGCGAGAGCACCACGACGCCGCTGGTATTCGCATCCAGACGATGAGCGGGCCGCGGAGCCTGCGGTTTGTAGACTTCGCCCAGGATGTAGTGCAGTGTGTTGCGATTGAATCGGCCGCACGGATGCATCGGCAGCGGGGCCGGTTTGTGCAGGACCAGGATCGCTTCGTCTTCGTATAGAATCCGCAGGTCGGGGTTCACATCAGGCTCGACCGTCTGTGGCTTACGCTGGAGGTATCGCTCACCCGTGCGGACGATGTGATCGGTGCCGACCACTTGACCTTCCGGGCTGTACATCAGCCCTTCATCACAACGTCGCTGCCAATCGCTGAGCGGGACGTGTTCGAACAGGCCGCTCAAACAATCCAGGAGCGTGCGACCGTTGAAATAGGGGGGAACGGTGACCGGGCGGAAGTTGTCATAAGGCTGGCTGCCCGGCAGCGGGTTCGTGATCGCACGAATTGCCCGCTGGTGCCGAGCGAGTGATTCGGCACGTTGCTGCTCGTCACTTTTGTAGCAGTAAGGGCAGGAGACATCTTGTACGAAGCGGGGGTCACTCTGATCGTCGCCGTTGAGCGGTGTCTGGCAGGCGTGGCATTGGGTGGCATCGGTTTCGCGCAGAGTCGGATCGACGCCGACGCGATGATCGAACACGAAGCATTCGCCATCATAGTGAGCGTTGCCGCATTCTTCGAAGTACTTCAGGATGCCGCCGTCGAGCTGGTACACCTGCTCGAAGCCAGCCATCTGCATGTAGGGACCGGCCTTCTCACAACGGATCCCGCCGGTGCAAAACATGACGATCGGCTGTTTCTTCAGTTCATCGGGAAGCTTGTCGACAGCATCAGGGAACTCACGAAACTGATGCACGCCGATGGGGAGCGCGTTCTGGAAGGTGCCCAGCTTCACTTCATAGTCGTTGCGGGTATCCAGCAGCGTGATCGGCCGTCCTTCATCCAGCCATTGCTTCAGTTCTTTCGCTGCCAGCTTTGGCGCCGTGCGTTGAGCGGGATCGATTCCCTCGACGCCAAACGCGATGATCTCTTTCTTGATCTTCACCAGCATCCGATGAAACGGCTGATAGTCGCTCTCGCTGAACTTACCCTGCAGCGTCTGCAAACCGGGGATCGCCTGCAACGCCTCCTGCAGCCGGTAGACCTGATCGTGTTCACCCGCGGCGAAGAGATTGACTCCTTCGGGGCTGATGAGGATTGTCCCCTTCAGACCCCACGTTTTGCATTGCAGAGTCAGTTGATCGCGCAACGATTTCAGATCGGTCAGAGGAGCGAATTTGTAAGCGGCAATGTTGGTAAAAGTCGGCATGCTGAATAACGGGCGTTTCGTACAGGGCAACAAATAGAGTCATCGAATCGAGGACGATCTTACACCGGGATGCCGTGTCGGCACTCGTAATTCTCATTCGATGGTCGAGTTGACGCCCCGTGAGAGCAAATGCCTTGCGGCGTTTGTGTCCTCACGAACCAGACACGATCTCGACCATGAACGGCACGAGCGGTAGGCGATCAGGCCCCGCCACGGCTAGAATGAGAAGATATCCCGGCGAGACCGCTTTTTCAAAGAGGCAGCCGTGCATGCGACAAAATGGGTATGGTCAGTTTGAATTAATATTCGGAATCGCTGGCTGATCGGACTACTTCGCCCGCTTCCGTGGCTTCCAGAGAATCAGGTAGGCGGAGAGCAGGGTGAGAGACATGATTATCACCCAATGTGGAGCCATTGCCCCATCTTTATCAAGACGCCAAAAGGGTTGAGGGGCGTCTCTCTTCGCAATCGCATAATGCGGAATGGACTCCCAATCGAAATTGATAGACCGCTTGGGGTCTTCCTCGCCGCGCACGAGCAAGAAACGACCCTCTGTATGAAAGCAAGCAACGGCAACATTTGAGATCTGTACCCATACCAATTCTTGGGCTTGATAGCTTCGCGCCCAACTGATGGTCAGCGCACATGCCATCACCAGCGTGGCAACACCCGCCTTTCTTCGCCAGCCGTGGAAGAATGCCCACATGAGATGCCTCTCTACAAACGAACAAGCCCCGAGTTATCGCCGGGGCTTCTCGGATTCAATCCCAATTGAATCCGTCAGGCGAGACAGAAGGTCAAACTGACCCACTGCCGAGAAAAGAGAAGATGGAACGCAAGCACAATATACAAAGAGACAGATGCTCCCGTGCCATGGCACGGGAGTTCATCCCGTCATTGTCATCGCAACCCGAAGTCCAACGAGATTAATTCGTCTTTACTGTCCGTTGACCGGTCATTTTGCAATAAGCCACAGCGAACATCAGGGACGTCAAGGGGAATGTCGCTAGGAGACCAACGCATAACATCAGCACACCCAGAATGTTAATTCCGATGGTGGCCAGGAGAAGCACCAAGAGAGCACCGAGATTGTCTTTAGCGGCTGCGCGAGCTCGACTGAGACATTCGATCCCTGGAGGATTTTCGTCAACCAAAGCGTAGACATAGGAATAGAACATCATGGCTAAAATGATGCCCGGAATAATGCAGGCGAGAGTGCCTAAACCGACCATGATCGAAAAGAGCAGCGTGGCCCCCAACATTCGCCAGAAATAGCGGCCACCGGTAAAGAGGTCGGAGATTTGCGCCTGGTCACCCCTGGCAACATTCAGCAGCAACCGCGCCTGACCCAGTTGCAGGAACGACTGTACGCAGAAACTCAACGGGATCCAGCAAAATCCGAGTATGATGAGAATCGAGCCCGTGGTTTCGTCCCCCTGATTCGTCACCATCTGTCCGATGATATTGAAGACATTTTGCACTTGAGCAAAAATTTGCATCAGGAAGCCGCTCAACACCATTCCGCCGATGACGATGCCGAAGTCGACTTTGAAGATCTCCCAACTGGTTGAGATGACGTCACCGGCGTCAATCAACTGGTGACCGCGCTCACCATCTCCTTCATCGTCAAATTCAGGAGAGTCCAGGTCAGATTGAGGAGCCGCGAATGGATTGTCTTCGTCATCGTCGTGATCTGCCATGATACCCTCTTAGTATGGCAATTCGTGGTGGCAGCCTGCCCATCAAACTAGCCGGACATCGAATTGCAAGCCGCAAACGATATCGCGCTCTGTTGGTAGCCGCAATCAGGTGCCTGCGTGGTTCACCGTCGGCAGTCGGAGTCGTTGGCCTGGCTTTCAAACCCGCGCGGGGCGTTGCCCACGCGGTTAGACGAGCGGGCCGTTGCTTCACGGGGCCAAGGGTGTATTGGAAACACCCTGACTTCCCGCCGGCAGCAGATTGCTGCTGAAGTGCAGATTGCGAGGCGAGTTGTCGCGACCGGATTCGATCCGCACGGCGTAGTGATACCGAGGCGAATCTTTGGGATCGTCGATGGATTCGGGATGTTCGTCGGCATCGGGGTTCGAGATGACATTGCCGGTCATTAGCACGTCGCGCAGAGGCGGGTCGGTCGGTTCCTGGCCGTTGTCAAAACGGAACACGGCGCGGCTGGCATCCTTCCACATCCAATACGAATCGCCATAGCCGAACTGCGAAATCACGTTATTGGCGATCAGCGATCCGCCATCAACATTGGCCGCGACGGCGGGCTTATCTCCTGCGGCGGGGATCGCCGGAGAGGCACCCGCGCCCGACATCAGTCCGATGGACCACAGAACATTGCGCGAGAACTGGTTGCCGATCACCATGACATTCCGCGAACCGTGCATCGCCTTCATGCCGATGAAGGCGTTGTTGACGATGTTGTTGGCAATAATGACGTGATCTGAATGAACATCGATCCCCTGTGCCGCATTCTCGATCTGGTTGCCCAGGATTCGAGTCATGTCACTCGTGGTCGGGCCCGTGACGATCAGCCCCGATCCCTGATGCCAGTTATTGGTGTACTCGGCATCCCAGACTTCCTGCGAGATCAGCGATCCTTTCGTCGGGTTCTTCTTGGTGAACTTTCCCAGTTGATGCTGCGCCTTGATCTCGGGAGTCGGTCGCAGATTCTCTTCGATGATGCGATTACCCTGGATCAGCGTCCCGCGGCAGCGATCGCAGACGATCCCGGTTCCATCGATACAACGAAACGCATAGCCCAACAGGGCCACATTCTGAGTTCGATCGTCGATAGCGATCGTCATATAGTTGCGAACTTCGCAGTTCAGGATGCGTCCATCACGCACTTCTGACAGGCGGATGCTGCCTGATCGAGTTCGGTTGTCGATCACGCGGACTCGTTCCAGCGTCACGTCACGCGTGTCGGAAATCAGAATTCCTTCTTTGGTGGTATCCATCGCTCCGTCAGGACGCGAAAACGTTAGCCCCTCGATTCGGATGTTGCGAGCGTGCTCGATCTCCAGGATGTGCTTGGCGGGGTCGGTCATCAGGATCCGACCTGACCCGACCAGCGATGTCCCCTCGCCGGTGATGCGGATCGTCGTCTGTACGGAATGATCGCCGGCGGGAACCTGAATGGTCCGCCCCGGATTGGCGTCGATCGCCGACTGGATATTGGGGTAGTCTTTCGTGGAAACATCCGCCGCGCGAAGCAACGAGGCATCCCACGCTCCGCAGGCAATCCCCGCCACGACGACGATCCTGCAAATTGACACTCGGCTGATGTTCACAAAACGACTCGTGCAAAGACGCATCGGGGCGGCCTCTCTGGTCAAAAACTGGCTAAAACGTTGGCCTTTACAGCATACTCATGCAGGACTTCTGTCAAAACCGACAGACTGGCGGATGATTGCATAAATGTCAGCAGATGCTATTTGTCAGAGGCCGATAGGACGATACCCTCAGATACAGATGATTGCACTCGGCGCGGTGAGCCGCCGTCAGACTTTGATCGCCGTCGCATCAGGTCCGGCATGCTTTTGGTCGCCCTAGGGGAGTTGTGCCATGTCTCTGCTGAAGTCCTCTTTACTGGTGTTAGTGGCCGCTTCGCTGGTCGTTGTTTCAGGCATGTCAGCCGAGGCCCAAAACCGAACCACTCATCGTACGAATACAAATCAGGGGATGAGCGGCGGCAACTTGGGCACGTCGCCAACCCAAAGTTCGATCCAATCGGCTCAAAACCAGGCACGTTCGATTGCAGCCCGCCAGCATCAAATCTGGTTGGCTCACCGCCTGAAGAAGAATGCCGAGGAGCGAGCCGCCAAAGCCAACGGCACCGATAAGAAGTCGACTGCGAAGTCGACAGACTCGGCCAAGAGCACCTCTACCGAAACAACCACGAAGCCAACGTCCACGACGACATCCACAACGGCGACGACTAAGCCAACCAGCAAGTAGTTGGCTGGCAAGAACGCCGCAGCAGTAGCCTAAGACACATAGAACCGGAGCAACGCAAAACCGCGGGCTCCGGTTTTTGTTTTTGACGTGGCTCACTCATGAAATGTCGTGCGGGTGGCGTGCATCGCAAACTTGGCGTTCGGATAACCAACTTAATGACGTTCGCAGCCGACAGTGACTCCTCTCCGCACTGCGCTTGAAGTATGTTAGCGGTCTGCTCGCCGAATCGACCTTTTGCGGGGATGGGCTTCATGAGGGGTGTTTGTGCTTGTTTGTCGTTGGTGCTGACTCTGGCTGCGGCGGCATCGGCGTTGGGGGCTCAGGCTCCTGAACTGGCGATCGAAATTGATGCTCGCGAGTTACCTCGGCGATTGGTGCATACGACGATCGATATCCCCTGCAAGCCGGGGCCGCTGCGGTTGTGGTATCCCAAGTGGATCCCTGGCACGCATGGACCGAAGGGTCGAGTGGAAGATGTTGGCGGGCTGCGCATCGAAACCAAAGATGGCACCGTTATCCCTTGGAAGCGCGACGAGATCGAACTGTATTGCTTTGTGGTGCAGGTTCCCGATGGCGCGACGAGCATCCGGGTCAAGCTGGATACGATCTGCGAATCGTCCAGTGTCGAAGCGGCCGGGATCTTTACCTACGGCAATGCTTCGATCGGAACGATTAATTGGAACACGTGCGTTCTGTATCCCGAAGGATCGGCCGCGGATGACCAGCCTGTTTCGGTCAAGCTGCGACTGCCCGCTGACTGGAAGTTTGCGACCGCTTTGAAATCGGGCGACGTGGCCGACGGCGTCATCCCGTTCCGTGCGGTATCGCTGAGTACGTTCATCGACTGTCCGTTGATCGCGGGCCGACACTTGAAGACGTTTCGGCTAAATCCAAACAGCGCTGCGCCGGTGTTTTTGCATCTGACTTCGGAATCGGTCGAAGCACTCAACCTGGATCCAAAAGTTGTCGAGATGTACTCGCGAATGGTGCGAGAGGCCGAAGCGTTGTTTGGCGTCGTTCATTATCCTGAGTATCACTTTCTCGTGGTTTGCAGCGATCACTTCGGCCGGTTCGGCGTCGAACATCTGACATCCAGCATGAACGGATTGGGCGAACGAAGTCTGGTCGATGACAAACTTCGTAAGGGCTGGGCGGCGATGCTGCTGCCGCACGAGTACGCTCATTCCTGGTGCGGCAAGTACCGGCGACCGGCAGCCATGATCACGCCGGACTATCACACGCCGATGAAGACCAAACTGCTGTGGGTCTACGAGGGATTGGATACTTATTTGGGTGAAGTGCTGATGGTGCGGGCGGGCCTGGAGACACCTGAGGAATATCGCACCTCGTTCACTCGCACGATTCGCAACATGTCGAACACGACGGGGCGTCAGTGGCGATCGCTGGAAGACACGGCCGTCGCCAGCCATTTGTCTCGCAGCCCGGGTAAGTCGTGGAATCAATTGCGTCGAACGCAGGACTATTACCCCGAAGGGATGCTGTTGTGGTACGAATGCGACACGATCATTCGCGAACGAACGGACAATACGAAATCGCTGGATGACTTCTGTCGGCGTTTCTTCGCCAAGGTCAAAGACCGTGAGACTGTCGCCGGACATGAGTATGAAGATGTGGTCCGCGACTTGAAGGCGACAGCGGACTATGACTGGGACTCGTTCCTGCAGCGCCGAGTCACCCTGCCCCACGAATCGCTACCACTGGAACTGGTCGAGCGTCTGGGTTATCGGCTGCGGTACACCGACAAGCCGCCCGCGCTGCCCCCTCCTCCGCCCGGTTCCGGCCCCGAACCCGACATCACCGCCACCGATTCGCTGGGGATCACGATTGTCGCCGGTGCGATCACCGTTGTTGTCCCCGGCATGCCTGCGGACAAAAGCGGCCTGGCACCGGGAATGAAGGTGCTGGGCGTCAACGGCAAGAAGTTCAGCACCAGCCGCCTGCGCGATGCGCTGGCCGATAGCATCACTCGCAAGAATGTCGAATTCCTGCTTGAAGAAGGGGATGAGTTCCGGACGATTACGGTCCCCTACGCAGAAGGCCTGCGCTACCTGGAGATGATCCGGATCGAGGGCAAACCGGATGTGCTGGGTGAGATCGTGAAGTCGCGTACGAAGTGACGCCGATTGATGGATGCGCGAACGACCCAGTTGGAGGCGACAATGCGAAATGCGGCTCACAGAGCTTGAGAACTCTGGAAATAGCCTCGATTTGCCAGCCGGTGCATTGGCGGATAGACTCTCACGCGGCTATCCGACCAGATTCGGCTTCACAGAATGCGAGAAACTGCTGTCGGTGAAAGGACTTCTCATTCGTCGAAGGTAAGTCCCTGGAGCCAGTGTGCGGATGCAGAGCGCGTCCTTCAACAGTCAAATTGTCATTCAGCAGCAGGCAACTCACCATGTCGTTCTTCCCTGAGATTTCCAAGATTCAGTATGAGGGTCCGAAGAGCAAGAACCCGTTGGCGTTCAAGCACTACAACCCTGATGAGATCGTCGAAAATCAGAAGCTGAAGGAATTGATGCGGTTTACGGTCTGCTACTGGCACACCTTCCGGGGGACCGGCAGCGATCCGTTCGGGTCAGGAACGCTGCAACGACCTTGGGATGATGGATCGAACTCGGTTGAGAACGCCGTGAAGCGAGTCGATGTTGCCTTCGAATTCATCGAGAAGCTCGGTTGCCCGTTCTATGCGTTCCACGATCGCGATGTGGCTCCTGAAGGCGACACGCTCGCTCAGTCGAACAAGAATCTGGATGCCGTCGCCAAGGCCTTGAAGGCGGCTCAAGAGCGGACCGGGATCAAGCTGCTGTGGGGCACGGCCAACATGTTTTCGAACCCGCGCTTCATGCACGGGGCCGCGACAACCTGTAACGCCGACGTGTTCGCTTTCGCGGCTGCTCAAGTGAAGAAGGCGCTGGAAGTCACGCTCGAACTGGGTGGCGAAAACTACGTCTTCTGGGGTGGCCGCGAAGGCTATCACAACCTCTTCAACACTGACATGAAACGCGAACTGGATCACCTGGCCAAGTTCATGCATATGGCGGTCGACTACGCCAAGAAGATCGGATTTAAGGGTCAGTTCTTGTTCGAACCCAAGCCAAAAGAACCGACCAAGCATCAATACGATTTCGACGCCGCAGCCTGCTTGAACTTCTGCCGAGCAAACGGTCTGATGGACCACGTCAAGCTGAACATCGAAACCAACCACGCCACGCTGGCTGGTCACACCATGATGCACGAACTGGAATACGCTCGCATACAGGGGGCTCTCGGTAGTATCGATGCCAACACGGGCGACCTGATGCTGGGCTGGGACACCGATCAGTTCCCAACCGATATCTATCTGACCACGCAGTGCATGCTGGTCATCCTCGAACAAGGCGGCCTGACTCCGGGTGGTGTGAACTTCGACGCCAAGGTCCGTCGCGAAAGCTTCGAGCCGGTCGATCTGTTCCACGCTCATATCGGTGCGATGGATGCGTTTGCTCGCGGAGCCAAGATTGCCGCCGCGATCCGCAAGGATGGCGTGCTGAAAGACTTCGTCAAGAACCGTTACCGCAGCTTCGATAGCGGCGTTGGGGCTGAGATCGAAAAGGGGACGGCTAACTTCGAGAGCCTCGAAAAGTACGTCTTGGGCAAGCCACAACTCGCCCCGAACGAGTCAGGCCGACAAGAGTACCTCGAGAATCTGATCAATCAGTACCTGTAAGCTTGATCGCACCGAGTTGATGTTCAAAAGAAAAGGCGGGATGTTCCCGCCTTTTCTGTTTTGCTTTCGTCGCTTCTTTCGTCATTCCCGCGCAGGCGGGACTCCAGTCTTCTACAGCGAATCACCATCAGCCATTCTCGCAGAAGCGAGATCGCTCAGCTTGAGCATCGACGCCGTTTTGTTGTCGGGCTTTGCAGGTCTAATCTGGAGTGGTATTTCGTTGTGACGCTTCGCTATCCTCAGACCCAATAAATCATTGGGCAAATCCCGCTGCAGAAAGCAAACGGCGATGACACTCAGCAAATTGCATCTCATTATGCCGCCGCCAACCGAACCCGTGTTTCCGGGTACAGAAAACGATTGGATCGTTTTTCAGAATCGAATTGGTCTCACGTTTCCCGTCGAGTATTTTGCTGTCGTCAACACGTATGGTTCGGGGCACTTTCTCGATGGAGAGGTAAAGATCGCCAATCCGTTTGATCCTGACTATGACCGCTGGGTAGAACTCGAACTTCGAACGCTACGAGATCGGCAATCGAACTTTCCCTTCCCGATTTTCCCTGAGTCGGGCGGACTCTATCCATTTGGACTCGATGGCAATGGGAATTCGTTTGTTTGGAAGACAGATGGTCCCGCAAATACGTGGCCAATCGTATGTTTGAACGGCGAGGATCATTGGGAAGCCGTCAAGTACACGCTTAGCGATTTCCTCGTGCGTATGGCTTCAAACTCGGTTGAGGTTGATCGGCGAAAATTCTGGGGCCTATTCAGCGGTGAAGTGAGATTCGAACCTCGGAAACTGCCTAACCGTAAAGGGAAGTCAAAAAAGTGGTACTTCCGCAACATTCAAGAAGTCCATTAGCGCGCTCACAAGACCGTCCTGTAACTCGCTGGATTCCCGCATGCGCGGGAATGACGGAGGGTTATTTCGTGCTGGCGGCTTCTCGCAGCAGGCTGACGGCGGTTTCGACCAACAGTTCGCCCGAACCTGGCATCGTGGCGGCGTTGGTCACTTCGTAGCTTCCGCCGGCAAAGGCGGCTCGGTTGGGGATGTAGATCGTTTCGACACAGTTGGTCAGTTCGACGACCATTGTCGTGCGAAAGGGCGAGGCCTGCTTGATCGCCAGACCAAGTTCGACGAACACTTCACCGGGCAGGTAGACAATCGCCACGTCGCGACCGAAGGCGATCACCGTCACGTCTACAGGAATCGAGTCGCCGATCCCCGCCAGCGATTTACTGAGCCCCCAGGAAATGTGTTCGTCCGCATTTGCGAACGGTTCGCGATGTCGGAAGTGATCGAGCATCAGCTTCTTGTAGGCCATGACATGTTCGAGGAATTCCACTTTCTCTTTACGACGCGCGGCGGCGAGGATCTCGATCGACTTCGCGACCTCTTCCTTCGTGGCATCCTGTAGTGGCAACTGAACGACGCGTGATTTGACGATGATGTCAGTCGCATCCACCTTCTGCAGCTTGTCGAGTTGCTCCTGCACCGACAGCCCGATCGAACCCCCGATGACGTCGGCCTTGTTACGTTCGGGACTGCGGGGATTGACGTGGTTGATGTCGCCGCAGCATCCGGTGCCGAAGATCGAGATCACGTCGTTGCCGGGTGTCTTGCGAAGCGAATACTCGATGAAGCTGGGGTAGTCGGCACTCCACTTGGTGCCGCTCACGGTATCCAGATGCAGTGCGAAGTTGCTGAGGATGCCACGCGGCTTTCCGTCCATGGAACGAGCCATGATCAAACCAATTTCGGGATCGATCGGGCCGGCCGCTCGCACGACATCGGGGTTCTGCCAGTTCATCCAGGTCTTCACGCTGCCGTCGCGCATGACGAAACGGCGATTGAACGAGACGGGAGTCTGCTGAGTCGCGGAGCCCGCTTCCAGCAGCATTGGTTCAGCCTTGGCAAACGCCTCGCTGATCGCACTGATGGGACCAGCAATCAGCTTTTCGATGTATGCAGTGCGCAGCGGATCTTGCGGAGCCTTGTCGAGAAACTTGACTAGCTCTTTCCCGTAGTCGGGAGCGGTGTGCGAATGCGTCGCCGAGACGACAATATTCGCGGCGGGAATGCCCGTCTTCTCGGAAGCGCGGGCTCGAATGGCCTTACTTAGATCCGTCGAGATGCCGATCAGATCGCAGGCGACCCAGGCGGCTTGCTCCTTGGCACCGCGGAAGACAATCGCCTTGGCCTTCAAGGGGTCGATGGTTCCTTCGGCCAGCCGTTCGTGATAGTACCCCGCCATGGGGAATCCGATCGGAGGCGTGATGTCCGTTTCAGCGATTCCGATTTTCAGCGGTTCGTCGACGGCGAGAGCAGTGCGAGTGACAAATAGGAAGGTGAAGACGGCAATGTGCCAATTCGTTCGCATGGAGCTCGATCCCAAATAGAACTTGTCGTTGTGGTTGGACATTTCACTCGCCACGACAACTCGTCACACGATTTCCGCTGATCAACTTGCCGAGTTGGCGTCTGTCGCCGATATTCGGTGCTGCAGAGTGGACGGCACACGGAGTGTGCCTACTACTCTGCGCTGACTACTTTACTCGATTCACCTTCGACGTGGGAAACGACCCCGTTTATGACGCGACCATTGCTGCTGTTGAATGTTGTCGGGCTGACGCATGAGATGCTCGGACCGAACACGCCGCACCTGAGTGCCCTTGCGAAAGACGGGTTCGCGCGTCCGATGGGGACCGTGCTACCGGCCGTCACTTGTTCGGCTCAATCGACGATTCTGACGGGGACGTTGCCCAATGAGCATGGGATTGTGGCGAATGGCTGGTACTTCCGCGATCTGGCCGAAGTCTGGCTGTGGCGACAATCGAATCATCTGGTTCATGGCGAGCGGTTGTACGACACGGCTCGCTGGCATGATCCGAAATACACCGTCGCCAAGATGTTCTGGTGGTACAACATGTACGCCAATGTCGAATGGTCGATGACGCCACGTCCCAGCTACCCGGCCGATGGCCGCAAGGTGTTTGATTCGTACAGTCAGCCCGCGACGTTGCGTGACGAACTGCAGGCCAAGCTCGGCGTCTTTCCGTTACACCACTTCTGGGGTCCCGGGGCGGATATTCTGAGTTCGCGGTGGATCGCCGATGCGTCAGTCGAAGTGATGAAGCGATACAAGCCCAGCTTGACGCTCGTCTACCTGCCGCACCTGGACTACAACCTGCAGCGGTTGGGGCCAAACGATCCCGCGATCGCCGAAGACATTCGCCTGGTCGATGCTGAAGCCGGCAAATGCATTGCCGCCGCACGCGAGATCGGGGCCGATGTCATCGCGCTATCCGAGTATGCGATTACGGCGGTGAGGCAGCCCGTGCATATCAATCGGATCCTCAGGCGTCATGGCTACATCACAGCCAGACGTGAACCGCTCGGCTGGGAGACACTCGACTGCGGGGCTTCGCGCGCGTTCGCGGTGGCCGATCATCAAGTGGCTCATGTCTACATCCAGAAGTATGACGATGTGAAAGCGGTCAAGCTGCTGTTGAGCCAGACTCAGGGGATCGACGTCGTGCTGGATCGCGGCGAACAACAACAGTTCGGACTTGATCACGAACGTTCCGGCGATCTGGTCGTGATCGCTGCTGACGATTCGTGGTTCACTTATTACTTCTGGGACGACGACACGCTGGCCCCGGATTACGCCCGCACGATCGATATCCACCGCAAGCCGGGTTACGACCCTGTGGAGCTCTTCATCGATCCAAAGTTGTCCTTCCCCAAGCTGCACATCGCCGCCCGGTTGGCTCAGAAGTTCATGGGTTTCCGTTACTACATGGACGTAATCGGCCTGGACGCGTCGGGTGTCAAAGGGAGTCATGGCCGGTTACCAACACCGGGTCGTGAAACGAGCGAAGCACCGGTCTTTATCTGTTCCACGCGTGAGATCGAACAAGACGAGATCCCGATGACGGCGGTGAAGAATCTGGCTCTGAGGCTGCAGTTTGGGAGTCAGCCTTAAATCGTGATCTTGCCTAAACAACTCAACTGAAGCTGAGACTACCCACACCCATGTGCACGTTCTTCTGCGGTTGGCGACCAAAGGCTGGATGCGTCGCGCTGGTTATGTCGTGCGTGCTGAGCGGGATGTGGGCGCGGAGTCGGGTCGTACAAGATGAATTTTACGTCTTCGCCTCAGTGAATAATAACGCGGAGCGCCACGTGCTCACTTCGGGCCTTGGCGGTCTCGCGTGGGTTAACATCAGGGACGCTCCTTACGGCATTCGACGGTCCCTTCCTTTTCATCAATCCATGAAGGCAACCGAACCTGAAGCGACTTCTCCTTTCAGTTGGAGTATTTCCTATTGGTGCCTTGTACTGCCCCTAACCCTTCTCTCAGCCTACCGGATTCTCTGGAAACCCAGGTAAATCGCTCTGGCAGTCGTTCAATAACATAATTTGACCACGTGGTGCGACGGACGGTCACTCAACGCGATTTTCGGCCTTTCGATGTCCGATTAATGCAAACCGCAACTGGCCGGTTGGCGTTTTTGCAGGGTTTAGGTGTTCTCAACGCCCCTCTACCGGATGGAGTCCAAATAATCGCATCCTATTGCTCCATAATTCGTTAGAGCACAATCACCTAGCCGCCTTGCTCACATTGGGCGTGCTATCGAGTTATTCCCGGACCTCGGCATCGGGATTGCTTAATTACTCTTCACGACTGCTCGCGGGTGATTGGATCACCCCATCAGATGCGGGCGAACGGGAATTTTTTGTTTTGCAAATGCAGTGGGAGCTATCATGACCGCCGACGAATACGCCCTGATGATTCTTGATCCAGAATTCACTCCGGAAGGCGAAACAGCGGAGGATGGTGCTGGTCAATGCGCTGAATGGCACGAGCATGAACACACCGTCCCGGCGGTGCAGAGCCAAGCCGAACAATTGCTGGAAGCAGCCGGTTCTGCCGAGTTGGCGAAGCACGCGATCGATGTTGTTGCCAATCAGCAATAGCTCCGCAAATTCGATTCAACTGCGCTCGCGCGGATATTTGGGGCGGGCGTGGCATGGAAGCGTGTTGAGATGCCTCAGGGCATCCTTTACCATCACGTCATGCCTCCACAACGCCCCAATATTCCGCCGCACCAGCGCCCTCGTCCAAACCGCCGTCCGAGCAGTGATGCGCAGTTCGAACGACTGGCCCAGCGGCCAATCGCCCCAGAGCCAAACCAACGACTTCCTAAGATCGTTTCGAAGAGCGGCGTCTGGCATCCCTTTCTATTTCGTCGGCAACTTGGCGATTTCGACCCCAACTCCCAACCCGGCGATCTCGTGGAAATCACGAATGCGTCTGGTGCGACGCAAGGGTTCGGACTCTTCAATCCCAAGGCCGAAATCTCAGTCCGTCTGTTACGCACCGGTCTGAATCGCCCCGATGAAGCGTGGTGGTCTGAGCGTCTTGAATCGGCCGTCTCTTTGCGGCGCGAGTTCCTGAAGCTGGACACAGTCACAGACGCCTATCGGGTCGTCCACGCCGAAGCCGATGGATTGCCTGGTCTGGTCGTCGACAAGTTTGGTGACGTGCTGGTCGCCGAATGTTTTTCACTCGGCATGTACCAACGCGCCGAAGCGATCCTGACGATGCTCGAGCCGATGTGTGGAACCAAGTACGGCGTGATCCGCCCCGGCCCGAACTCCGAAGATCATGAAGGGTTCGCTGCCGCTCCGACTGGCTCGGAAGGATTACCCGCGAAAGCCGTCGTCCGTGAGTTCGATACGCAGTTCCGCGTTGACTTTACCGGAGGGCACAAGACCGGTTTCTATTGCGACCAGCGAGACAATCGCAAGCAGCTCGCGACGTTTTGCGGTGGCAAGACGGTTCTCGATTTGTGCAGTTATACGGGTGGGTTCGCGGTCCAGGCGCTGAAGTTGGGCCAGGCCACTGAAGTCACCGGCGTGGAACTCGACGAATCCGCCGCGGCGCTGGCTCGTGAGAATGCCAAGCTGAATAAAGTGAAGCTCAGCGTTGTGCAAGCGGATGCCTTCGCCTACATGCGTGACATGCTGCGCAATGGCCGCAAGTATGATGTTGTCGTGCTTGATCCTCCGAAGTTGATTCGATCTCGCGATGAAATCGAAGAGGGTCGACGGAAGTATTACGACTTCAATCGCTTGGCGATGCAACTGGTCGCGCCGGACGGCTTGCTGCTGACGTGCAGTTGTTCCGGACTGCTGGACATCGCAGAGTTCTCGAAGATCGTCTGTGCTGCCCCAGAAGTAGGCCGGCGAGTGCAGGTGGTCATGAAGGGTGGTGCTGCCGCGGATCATCCGATCGCGACGAATTGCCCTGAGAGTGAGTACCTGAAGACGATGTGGCTGCGGTTGGAATAGGGCCGTAAGATGACTATGAAGTCACATTGTTGATCTGTCCGCGTGGTGACGTGGGTTGTCACACAGGCTCCTCATGCGATTAGAGCGATAGCAGCGACGCGAAGACACTGGCAGCCCAGAGCGGCCGCCAGTGGCACCCAAACGTCATGATTCCAGTGATCAGAATCACTTTCAGCAGGCCGTTACGCGACGTGACGTTCGACCAGATGCTGCTCGTCTTCTAAGATCGCCTGAATTAAGCCGCCGCGGGCGATTGTGAACCTGGAATTGGGAGCGATGCGGATTTGCGAGGTCTTGATCGGCCAGTTCGATCGATTCCAGGCAAGCTGCAATGAACGAACGAATCCATCTGCCCCAGTGATTCCCCCAGTACAAACGACACTGGTCGGCTGCGGCATCAGTTTCAGAGAGCCATTGATCAGCAGCGTGTCGCGCGCTTCCGTAAAGATGGCAGTCAATTGACGCTGGAAATCCCGCATCCAGGTTTCCTGCCTGGTCTGATCCAGTTCGGACCGTTGATTATGCAGCAGCAGTTCTTCGGTCAGTTCGCCGATCTGCCCGGCGATCGAGCAACGGCCCAATTCTCGTCCGCAGTGAATCAACGCGAACTCGCAGTTCGTCGCTCCCAGGCTGATTCCCAACCCGGAAAATGAAGCTTCCGACAATTCAGCCAGTACGGTCGCATGACCGGCCGAGATCAACTGCGGCGAATACCCGCGCAGTAAGACCAGTTGCTTCAAAAAGCGGACATCGAGTGATTGATGATCTTCGTTCAGTTCGTATCCGCCGGGAATCGTCAAACAGCAGATTTCCCCCTGACGATGCGTTTGCGGCAGGACCGCTTCGACCGTGAGTGCGACGATTTGTCGAGCCACCGGATCACCCGATGGCAACAAACCGTTTCGCAGCAATGGCAGCATGGGCAGATCGAGCATCGCGGCGCATTCCACAGCGTCATCACCGAAGACGATCAAATCGTCGCCGCATGTTGCATGACGGGCCTGCGTACTCTCCAGCAGCCGGCGGTGTCCGGGCGTATCTTTCACGACCAGGTACTGCGCCTGGCAGCTACGTGAAATCAGTTCGCCACCCGAATCGCGAATGGAACGAAACTCTGACGTGCCGAGGTCCAGTCCAACGCTCACTGTTGACCTCCTTGCAGATGGCGCAGTGCGTCCGCGACTGGTGTGGTGCTGTGCTTGAGATCAGGTTGTGGTATCGATTCAGAGCCGACGGTCGCTCGAGCCGCATTTGCGGCGGCGGCGGCGATCGTGTTTTCACCGGGTCGACGCTTCAGGAAGTGAGGTTTCGAAGGGTGGCTGCTGTGCGCGGCTTCCACGCTCTCGACGACCAGTTCGGCCTTCTGTTCTGCGATGGCTGCGGAGCTTGGAACGATGGCACTGGCTGCGAAGTGCGGGCCCTCGGACAACGGTTCGGCGGCGGCATCGACGCGATAGACCGGTTGAGGAACCAAGCGGCCTTGCAGGGCAATGTCCGCTCGGAACTCCGCTTTCTCTTGGCGAATCGGAAGTTGATTCTTGAGTAGCTGGTTAAACCATGTCGACGCCAAGGGGCTGGCGGCCCGTTCGGACTCGGTCGTGTCCTTCTGGGGAATCGCGATCGGCGCAGATTCGACAGCGGGAATTGTCGGCGATGCGGTCTTTGGCTTGGCAGCACGCTGATGGAGCACAGCATCGATTTCATCGAGGATGCCGGGCGTGAGTGATGGCCTGCTGTTGAGATATCGACGAGTCAGCAAGGCCACGCCGATCAACAATGCAGAGATCGTGAAGACCCCCAACATTAAACTCAGCGACAGAGACGAACCTTTGCCAGAAGCTGAGGACGACGCTTCTTCATCCAGAAACGGATCGTCAGCATCTTTTGCCTGTTGTTCGCCGTTCGATTTGCTTTCGGAGCGGTCCGACTCATTAGAGGAATCGCGAATTGCGGTTCGCTTCGGTTCCGCAACTGCCACAGGTTCGCGATCGGGAGCCGACGGAAGGTGTCGGGAAGACGATGTGATTCGTCGTTCGCCATTAAAGGGGATTGTTGCGATTCGCGGTGGTGAGCTGACGAGCGGCGCTTGAATGGCTTGCGGGACCTCTAACCGCTCGGTCGCGGCCGGCAGTGGTTGGCTGATCACGGGTGCCGCGGGAAGCGTTACCGGTTCCATCGTCGCCGGGGGTGCACTGAATCGGGTTGGTTGCTCAGATTGCTGACCCAGGAACGGCAACTGTCCGACATTGCGAAGTTCGGGAGAGCCACCAATGATCGCCGGGCCCGCCCCCGTCGCAATTTCGGATTCGTACGGAACTGGCAGTGATGGCAGCTTCGATCGATTGATCGCGTTTCGCGGGAAGACCAGCACGGTCCCGTCAGCCAGCGAAGCGTCGATCGGTTGCGGAGCCGCATTTTGTGAAAGCAATCGATCGGGCCCAATCACGCGAACCGCTTGCGCCAGTTCGATGGGCTGATCGAGCATCTGCACGACGTGACCAACGCGAGCGTTCTCGTATTTCAATTTGACAATGACAGGTCGTTCCAACACATTCACAAATGCAACCTGCACACCGGAACCGGACGAGGGCTTGTCGACTCGGTCACCGGCACTTGGTTGCGCGTACATCGCTCGCAGGCGAGGATCTGTTTCGTAAAGCTTGCTGACCGCCGCCTGTGTTCGCTTGGATTCGATCACCAGCAGGTCACCAGCGAGTAACGCGATGTTGGCTTGTGGGTTGAAGAAGAAGCTCTCGACGATTCGATCCTGTCGAACAATGCGAATCGTTCCCGACGCTTCATCGGTCAGGCCCCCTGCCCGGCGGATGACGTTTTGGAGCGACAGGCCATTGGCTTCCAGGCGATAAACTCCCGGCTTGGCGATTTCACCCAGGATGCCTGCGTAGACTTCACTATTCGCGGTCGCCGGCTGCCAGGTAATCACCTTGGCATTCGAACCTGTGGCCTGAGCGTGGGCGTCTGCGGCGATGAGCGCCAACAAGATTCCCAGCCAGTGCATGCGGTATTTCGCGATGCCCAACATCCTGAGGCCTCATTCTTTATTAGTGCGTGTGCACTCACGGTCCGCGATGATCCAGGAATGGAGTCACTCGCTGCGGACAATCCGCCATAGTCCGAATAATCGGCACACTCGGCAGGCGGCATCCATCAAAAACTACAATGTGCAAGTCGACCGGCAGAAACCGCCGGATTGAGGACGCAGCGGTCAGACATTGACCTTGCCTATCTTCTCCGGTCGCGTCGATCCGCTGATCGAGCCACTTAACGACCCAGGTGAGCCGCTGTGTCAGCAGGGCTCGGGTGCCACTGGCGGCGGCTTTGAGCTGCCAGTGTCTTGACGTCGCTGCTATCGCTTTCGTTAGTGAAGCGGCCGCTGTAACCATCACCTTTACCGAACCTGTTCAGCCCTTAACCACACTGAGAAGACACTGGCAACGCAAAGCCGTCGCCAGTGGCACCCGACAACAATTCGCCGGAGTGGACAGCGGGCGCGGCGAAGTGGATAGTGAATAGTTGACTGCCGATCGCTGCGTATTCCTGAAGTGATTCCCTCCTGCACCTGACCTGACGACCCATGCGGACACAACTCCTTTCCTTTGCTTTGCTGATCGGCCTGGCATCCATCGCCGCGGCCGAAGGACCAAGCGGCGAGCAGATCTACAAAACACTGTGCGCGAGTTGCCACGGTGCGACTGGTGAAGGGAATAACAAACACTATGCGCAACCGTTGACGGGTGATCGGTCGGTCCTGGAGCTGACCGAGTACATCGCTCGAACGATGCCTGAGGATGACCCGGGGAAATGCGTTGGTGAGGATGCCCGGCACGTGGCCGAATACATTCATGGCGCGTTTTACTCGCCGATCGCTCAAGCGCGTATCAAGCCTCCGCGGATCGAGCTCGCTCGGCTGACCGTTCGTCAGTATCAGAATTCAATTGCCGATTTGATTGGCAGCTTTCGCGGCAATGAAAGCTGGACCAATGAACGCGGCCTGCGAGGCGAATACTTCAAATCTCGGCAACAGAAACGCGAAGAACGAGCCATCGAACGGATCGATCCGATCGTCAGCTTTGACTTCGGCGAAGGAACGGCCGACTCACAGCAGATCAAGCCGGAGGCCTTCTCGATCAAGTGGGAAGGATCAGTGATCGCGCCAGATACCGGCGACTATGAATTCATTCTGCTCACCGAGAACGGTGCAAAGCTGTGGGTCAACAACAACCGACAGCCGCTGATTGACGCCGCAGTCAAGTCCGGTAAGAACGTGACCGAACGACGCGAGTCGATCCGGTTGCTCGGTGGCCGCGCTTATCCCATTCGATTGGAGATGTTCAAGTCGAAGGAAGCGAAAGAAAAGCGAGCTTCCATTGTGCTGAAGTGGAAGCAACCCCACCGCACCGACGAAACGATCCCTCAACGATGCCTGCTGCCGCAACGCTTGCCCGAGACCTTCATCCTGCAGACGCCGTTTCCGCCCGACGATCGCAGCATGGGCTACGAACGCGGAACATCGATCTCGAAAGACTGGGAACAGGCCACCACAGATGGCGCAGTCGAAGTCGCTGCGTTCGTCAACGAGCACGTCAAAGATCTGACGGGAAGCCAGCGCGATTCGAACGAGCATGCACAACGCCTCCGTGAATTCTGCTCCAACTTCGCCGAACGCGCATTTCGTCGACCACTGAACGAAGAGCAAAAGGCGATGTTCATCAACAAGCAATTTGACGAAGCCTCGCCCGATATCGCGCTGCAACGCGTGATCTTGCTGGTGCTGCAGTCGCCTCGGTTCCTGTTCCCCGAGTTGGGGTCGGTGGACCGCGATTCCTATCTGGTGGCCAGCCGACTCTCTCTGGCGATGTGGGATTCACTGCCTGACGAACGGCTGACCAAAGTCGCCGCGGCGGGACAACTGGCAACACCAGAGCAGGTCCGATCGGAAGCGACGCGGATGATGGACAACCCGCGCGCCAGAGCCAAACTGCGTGAGTTCTTCCTGCAGTGGTTGAAGGTCGATCATTTTGCAGATCTCTCCAAAGACTCGCGGCAATTCCCCGACTTCAACGCCTCGGTCGCCTCAGACTTGCGGACATCGCTGGATCTGTTTCTGGAAGAGATCATTAACAGTCCCACCGCCGACTATCGGCAGTTGATGCAATCGAATTCGCTCTATCTGAACCTGAACCTGGCCGACTTCTATCGCGTCGACATGCCTGCCGATGCGCTGTCGCCAGGCGAACCTGGATTTAGGAAGATCACCACCGATTCTGACAAGCGGGCGGGAGTGCTGACGCACCCGTATCTGATGGCGGGATTCGCGTACACGGCCAGTAGTTCACCAATTCACCGCGGCGTGTTTCTCGCCCGGAGTGTCCTGGGCCGCACGTTGAGACCGCCTCCGGAAGCCGTGGCTCCGCTGGCTCCGGATCTTCATGCCAGCCTGACGACGCGCGAGCGAGTCCTCTTGCAGACAAATCCTGAAGCGTGCCAGACCTGCCATTCGATGATTAATCCGTTGGGATTCACGCTCGAGCATTTCGACGCGGTGGGCCGATATCGCCGGGACGATCAGAACAAACCAGTCGACTCATCGGGGTCGTATGTCACTCGATCGGGCGAGCGAAAGACTTTTAATGACATCCGTGAGTTGGCGGATTTCCTTGCGAAGACGGATGAAACGCATTCGGCCTTCGTCGACCAGTTGTTCCACAACTTAATTAAGCAGCCGATCCGAGCTTACGGCCTGCAGACGCCGGACGGCTTGCGAGCGATCTTCGCACAACAGCAGTTCAACGTTCGCCAGCTCATGATTGAGATTGCGACCACGGCTGCATTGACAGATCAGGCCGCGCGCCCGCAGACTCATTAATGACAATTTGACTATGAGGTGCCTGGCGCTCCCAAACTCGAAAACTCTGTCACTTTCATAGCTGTCTTGGTCCAAACACTTCGCCCCTCGGGTAAGCTCCAAGGAACAGACGAATGTCCGCTACGCTGGAACTGGCTCGGGAACGTGTTGACGAGTTTCGCGGTCGTGTCGCCAAGCTGCGCGAATGCCTGCACCGCGTCGTCGTCGGCCAGGACGACACCATCGATTCGCTGCTGACATGCGCGTTGACCGGTTCTCATGCCCTGCTGCTGGGAGTGCCGGGACTCGCCAAGACCTTGATGGTGAAGACACTGGCATCGTCCTTCGACTGGAAGTTTTCGCGAGTCCAATTCACGCCTGACCTGATGCCTTCGGACATCACCGGTTACGAGCTATTGAATCGCGACAACTCGAACGGATCGTCGGCGATGACCTTTCGCCGCGGCCCGATCTTCGCCAACCTGGTGTTGGCCGACGAAATCAATCGAGCGGCCCCCAAGACGCAATCCGCGCTGCTGGAGGCGATGGCCGAACGACACGTGACTGTTGGCGGACAGACCTATCATCTGGAAGAACCGTTCCTGGTCGTGGCGACTCAGAATCCCATTGAACAAGAAGGAACCTATCCGCTGCCGGAAGCGCAACTGGATCGGTTCATGATGGAAATCCACATCGCGTACCCGACGCCCGATCACGAAGAAGAAATCGTGATGAAGACGACCGGCGGTTCTACTCCCTTGCCCGAGCCGATCTTTGATCGAGCGATGTTTCTGGCCCTGCGAGAATTGGTGCTGTCGGTCCCCGTGCCGAAGAACGTCGCCGCGTATGCCGTGCGGCTATGCGGATCGAGTCGTCCGGGTGACGTACGAGCGAACACTTACGCAAAGAACTACGTCGCCTGGGGAGCGGGTCCGCGTGGTTCGCAAAACCTGGTGCTCGCCGCCAAGGCCCACTCCCTGTTGATGGGCCGAACTGCGCCGACCACAGATGATATCAAGAGAATCGCCCTGCCCGTCTTGCGGCATCGCATCCTGACCAATCATCGCGCGATCGGCGACGGCGTCACCAGTGACGACATCATCTTGCAGTTGCTGAAAGAGACTCCGCTGGCTTGAGGTGACATAGCAACTGGTCTCCCGTGAGTGAGTCTGTTCCTAAGCTCCGCTGGAATCATTCGATGGCGGTCCAATCCAACAGCCGATTCCTCGACCTGCGAGCGCTGGCATCATTGCAGCATTTGCGATTCAGCACCAAGCGACGAATCGACGGAACATACAGCGGCCGTCACTTGTCACGCCAGTTGGGTGGTGCCGCCGAGTTCGTCGACTTTCGCGAGTACTCTCCTGGCGACGATCTGCGGCGGCTCGATTGGAAAGTTCTGGCGCGAACCGGCCGGCCTTATCTACGAATGTATCAGGACGAAACCAACCTGGGCTGTGCGATGCTGATCGATGCCAGCGGCTCGATGCAGTTCGGCGGATATGAACGAAACGCCCAGGGACGCGGATCGAAGCTCGAATACGCTCAGTACTTCGCCACGGCGATGTCGCACCTGATCTGCAATGCTCAGGATCAAGTCGCCTTGGCGATTGCCGCGGACAAACTACAGCGGTTTATTGGTCCAGGCAGTACATCGGACCACTTACGTCGAGTCCATACGCTGATCGAACGACTAACGACTTGGCCCGCCACCAAACTGGGGGATTCACTGCGTCAACTATTTGAACGACTGTCACGTCGCGGGGTGCTGTTGATCCTCAGTGACTTTCTGTGTGACGACTTGGAAGACGCGTTCTCGGCCATTCGATTGTTTCGCAGTCGACATTGGGAAGTCGTCGCGTTGCATCTGGTCCACCCTCAGGAAGAGCGGCTGCCAACTGGGACCGCGTTTCGATTCGAAGGGATGGAAAACGACGGCAGTGCGAACTGTTCGCCTGCTGAAATCAGCCATGCCTATGAAGAGCGATTCGCGACGCACTGCGCGGTCGTGCGATCGATGGCATTGGCTTCGGGGTGCGACTATCGACGAGTCTCAACAGCCGTGCCGTACCTGCAGACATTAAGTGGCTTCCTTGTGGAAAGAGTGGGTTAGTCGGACATGTATCTGCATTCGTGGGCAATTCCAGCGGGAATGGCGGCAATGACGATGCCGTTCATTATCCATTGGCTCACGAAGCCGCGGCCGACGCGATTGCCTCTATCAACTGTGAAGTTCGTGCAGGAAGTGGTGAAGCAACGACGGGCCCGAAATCGGTTGCGCGACTGGATCATCCTGCTGTTGCGCGCTGCCGCGATTGGCTTGTTCGCGTTTGTGATCGCTCGCCCGTTGTCTGGAAATCGAGCTCCGGCCGCGATCGAAGGACAAGCTCAAACGGTGAAGATCGTGCTGCTCGACATCAGCCACAGCATGGGAGCCGTCGCGAATGGGATCGAGACGTTGGACCGAGCTCGACCGATGGCCGTGCGACATATCGACTATCGCCCGGGGACGCAAGCGAATCTAATCCTTTGTGCCGCGACGGCTCGTCCGGTCTTTGATCGTCCTTCCACGAATGCTGTGGCACTGGTGGATGAGGTCAGCCGGGTCAAGCCATTGCCACAACGACTGCAGGTTCAAAGTGCCCTGAACAGCGCCGCAGAAATGTTGTCGCGAGTCGGTGGCGATAAGGTTCGTCGCGAACTGATCGTGATCAGCGACTTCCAGCGATCGAACTGGGTCGCGGCCGATTTCTCCGTCTTGCCAGCCGATACGGTGATCGAACTGGAATCGGTCGCCCCGACGGAAACGCCTTCAAATCTGGCGATCATGCGCGTCGCACCTCAAGGTCGAGTCGAACGAGGGCGTCCGTTCCGCCTTGAAGTCGAGATCGGCAATTTCTCGCCCACGCCCCGCCAGGTTGCTGCGGAAGTGACGATCGGCGAGCATCAATTTCGCTTGCAGGGGACTTGCACTGCAGGCGGAAATTCGGTGCTCGTCACGGAAGCGACGCTCAACACGGATGGCTGGCAATCGGGTGAAGCGCGGCTGGTCGGCATCGAAGATGGGCTCGCCGGAGATAACCGGCGAGCACTGGTCGTCCAGGTTCATCCGCAACCAAGATATCTGATGCTGACGCGGCAATCGGCCGAAGCGCGTCCCAGTTCCAGCTACTTCCTCGAACGAGCGATCTCGCCCAAGTCGGTGACCAACCTCAAAGATCAACAACGCATCGTGCGACTCGACCCTTCTCGAACGGACCGCGAAGCCATTACCTCCGCAGACCTGCTGATCCTGGATCACCCCGGCAAGCTTTCTGATGACACCGTGGAATTGATTTGTGCGCTGATGCTGCGTGGACGCGGCGTGTTGTATGTCGCCGCGGAACCCATCGACGCTACTAACTTGAAACTGATGGCGAAGGCGGCGGGAAGCAGCCTGCAACTGCCTGTCGAATTCTCGCCCCCAAGCGCAGGACAGGTGCGAAAGAATTTGTTTCTGACAGACATTAAGAATCGGCAGATGCCATTCTCGGTCTTTGGTGAAGATGCAACCGCGATCGTGGCACCGCTGCGATTCGGCGGAGGTTTGGCCAGCCGTCGTATCGAAGGAGCACTGCTGGACGATGTCTGTGCAACCTACAACGACCAGTCGGCCTGCCTGGTGGTGACGGCCTGCGGCGCGGGATCTTTAGCAGTGCTGAATGCCGAGTTAGGGGCTTCTAACCTGCCCGCGTCGCCTGCGTTCGTCCCGTTAATGGGTGAGCTAATCAGCCATCTCCTTGGCCGCGATCGATCGCAGGAAACGATGTCGAGCGGAGAACCCGTCGCCGTCTTTCTGCCTCCGGAAGCGGTACCTGCGGCGGGACTGAAGATTGAAGCGCGTTCTGACAGCACGGTCGAATCGGATACCCTGGGCGAACTGCACGAAGAGAACGTCGGCGTGATGTGGCAGGCGGGGGCCGCAGGTTCACCCGGCGTGTACGAAGTGCGACGAGGCAACGATACAGTCTACTCGATGGCTGCCACGATCCCTGCTGAAGAAGCCGATCTCATGCCGCTATCATCGGACTTGATTACGAATCGGCTGTCAGGAGGCCGCGATGTGAAATACAGATCCGCTTTGGATACCGAAGAGCCGCGTGATGACTTCTGGTCGTTGCTCGCTGTGGTTTGCCTGGGCTGCGTCTTTGCTGAGTTTGTTGGATTGAAACTGTTTCGCTGCTGATGTGATTTGAGTGTGTGATGTGAACTGACTTCGGGCCGAAATGACTCTAACGTACGAACCACTGATCTCACCGACACTCTGGCTGACGCTTGCCTTAGTGCTGGCTGGTCTATTGGTCTGGTATGGCTGGAATCGGCCGTGGGGTATCGGCCTGCCGCGCTGGGCGGCCATCATCACGTTGATGGGACTGAGCGGTGCGGCGTTGCTGGCGATCCTGCTTAATCCGACTTGGCTGGAACGCATTCCTCCACCCAAAGGCAAGCCGCGGCTGGTCATCGTTGTCGATGAATCGGCGAGTATGGCTGCCACTGACATGCCTGATGGACGCTCGCGATTCGCGCATGCCGTCGACATCACGAAGACTTGCCTCGACAAACTGTCGGATCGGTTTGAACTGGGCGTGACATCGTTCTCGAATAACGTGCTCCCGACCACGATGGACGATTTGGCTGGCAAGACGCCGGCGGGATCGATCACGGACCTGGCAACCGCGATCCCATCCAGCATCGAAACCGGCTACGCCGGTGGCCAGATGATGTTGCTATTGAGTGACGGCAACCACAACGCTGGCGGTGGAACGCCCCGCGTTCTCGCGTCGGTCGCGTACGCTCGCGCAGCCAACACCCCCGTCTTTACGAAGACCTTCGGTACCGACGCGACCATTCACGACTTGGCCATTCGCATGCATGCCCCGCAGCAACTATCGTTTGTCGGGCAGCCGGTTCCGGTCACCGCCCTTATCCGTCGTCGCGGCCGCGCCCCCGAATCAGTGACGGCCGTGCTGAAGCATGACGGTAAAGAAGTCAGCCGGCAGCAGGTGCTTGTTCGCGGCGATGTCGAAGTGGAAGTTCGCTTCCAGGTCGAACAGGAGACGAAAGGTCTCTATCGCTACGAGATCGCCCTCGAACCCTTCGAAGGTGAAGTGACGACCGTCAACAACTATGGCACCTTCTTATTGAGGGTGGTCGATGAGCCGATTCGTGTGCTGTTGGTCGAAGGGAAGCCGTATTGGGATTCGAAGTTCCTGGCGCGCACGTTGTCGTCGGACCCTTCGATTGAACTGGTCAGCATCGTGCGTATGACCGAAGGGCGATATCTCGAACGAACGCTGAAACGAATCCGACCAGATGCCAAGAAGCCCGCTGCAGCAACTTCCGAAAAGAAAGCGGATGTGCAATCGATCGCTCAGATCCCCGTCACCGAATCGTGGCGTGTCGTCGCCAACGGAGCGGAAGTGCTGGCCGATCCCAAGTCGATCGGGTCATTCCAAGTCCTGGTGCTCGGTCGCGATGCTGAATCATTTCTCTCCGACCAGGCATTGGTCAATTTGCGAGCCTGGGTCGCCAGCGACAGCGGGGCACTGGTCTGTTACCGCGGGCAGCCGATGGCTCAGGTGAACGAGCGTCTGGAAAAGATGCTTCCCGTGCAATGGCGAACTTCACGAGAGTCTCGTTTCCGCATGACGCTGACCGACCGCGGTCGCGATCTGCGCTGGTTCGAACCGCAAGGCCAGGCATCGGGCGATGCCCTGCCCTATCTGCCGGCGCTGTCGGCGATGACCGCGACTGACGAACCCAAGCCGTTGGCCACAGTGCTGGCGGCGGTCTCCGGCAATTCTGGCGAAGAAACGCCGATCGTAACGTATCAACCCTATGGAGGCGGCCGCGTGGTTGTCGTCGAAGGATCGGGCATGTGGCGCTGGGCGTTCCTGCCACCCGCCTACTCCGATCACGATTCCACCTATGCCAGCTTGTGGCAAAGCCTGCTGCGGTGGCTGGTGTCTCGGGCAGGCCTGCTACCTGGGCAAGACATGGCTCTGCGAACCGATCAGGTCACATTCGCCACGAGTGACGCTCCCGCCGCCACGTTGCTGATCCGCAAAGAAGCCGCACAATCGCAGATCCCCAACATCGAATTGACCGGCGATGGCATCGAAGGGAAACGACTAATTGTCCCCGCCGCCGCCGGAGAAGATCCCGGCGTCTTTCGAGTGGCATTCGGGACACTCCCCGAAGGGCGATACCAGGCGAGCATCGTCGGTCAGCCTGCCGAAAAATCCGGCTCAACCGCCGTCTTCGACGTGCGCCGTCTGATGGAAGAGCAGCTTGACCTGAAAGCGCGACCGGACCTGATGGCACGGATTGCCAGCAGCACAGGGGGAGCCGTCTTGAACTCCAATGATCCCAACGAAATCGCGAACGCGTTCGTGAGTCACTTGGAAAAGAGTCGCCCGGATCGAATTCGTCGCACCTCCGCCTGGGACCGCTGGTGGGTTCTGGCCGGAACATTTGCGCTTTGGACGATCGCCTGGGGCCTGCGTCGTAATTCAGGACTGGTTTAAGGCAATCGCCCTTGTAAGTTATGCGCGCTCACCGTGTTTCCTCCTTCAGAAGGTCATTCAGATCGAGCCGTTTGGTGAACATGGCCAGTTCGCCTTGTGGCGTACGCGGCCATGATTCCGGCGGGCGATCCCAATATAGTTCGACGCCGTTTTCATCTGGATCACGCAGGTACAACGCTTCACTCACGCCATGATCACTGGCACCGTCCAGCATAATGCCAGCCACAGTGAGACGACGTAAGGCATCGGCGAGCGCTGGCCGCGTCGGATAGAGAATCGCCGTATGAAACAGGCCAGTCGTTCCCGCTGCGGGTGGCGAGCCGCCCAGACTCTCCCAGGTATTCAGGCCGATGTGATGGTGATAACCCCCGGCCGAAAGGAATGCCGCCTGAGTTCCATATCGCTGCGTGATCTCAAAGCCAAGCACTCCGCAGTAAAACTTCAACGACCGCTCCAGGTCAGCCACTTTGAGATGGACGTGACCGATGCGAACCTGAGGATCAATCGGGCGTGAGGATTTATCGGCGTTCACAATAGTCGCTCCTGATGCACAAGCATTCGGATATCCACTTCACGTTCCCCGTAGTCTCTTTTCGAACGTGGATACAATACCATGTCGGTCTCGATGGGTTAGCGATCGCCTCAACGTGACGATTCAGTTGGAGTGCGTCGCCGATACCCGTTGCTCTTGGATGACTCTCTTTCAGCAGATTGGATAATGCATGTCGAGCAGTGTTCTCTTTCAGCCGTTCACGTTGGGCGACATCACTCTACCGAATCGTATCGCGCTGGCACCGATGACTCGTTCACGCGCGGGTGTCGAGCGGATCCCGAACGCAATCATGGCGGAATATTACGTCCAGCGCAGTTCGGCGGGATTGCTGATCACCGAGGCCACGACGATCTCTGAAGAAGCGAACGGCTGGAATGAGTCTCCGGGGATCTACACGGACCAGATGACTGAAGGTTGGAGGCAAGTGGTCGACGCGGTGCATCAACAGGGAGGCGTGATCTTCCTGCAGCTCTGGCATATGGGCCGGTCCTCCCACAGCAGCTTTCACAACGGCAAACTCGCAGTTGCTCCGTCGGCAATCAAGATCAATGAAGAATACATCCACACGCCGACGGGTAAGCAACCCCACGAGGTGCCGCGAGCCCTGGAAACGGCAGAGATTCCTCGAGTTGTCGAGGACTATCGCCTGGCTGCCGAACGCGCGAAGCAGGCCGGCTTCGATGGAGTCGAAATTCATGGAGCCAACGGCTACTTGATCGACGAGTTCCTGCAATCCAAAACAAACCACCGGACAGATGACTATGGCGGGAGTATCGAGAACCGCTATCGCTTCTTGAATGAAGTGGTTGAAGCGGTCACATCTGTGATCCCCGCGAATCGCGTCGGTGTCCGGATTTCGCCGAACGGCGTGTTCAACGACATGGGGTCTCCCGACTTCCGCGAGCAGTTCACGTATGTCGCCAGCCAGCTCGACAGCTATGACCTGTCCTACCTGCATGTGATGGATGGCTTGGCTTTCGGCTTCCACAACCTGGGTGAACCGATGACGCTGGCCGACTTCCGCAAGGTGTTTCGCAATTCGTTGATTGGCAACTGCGGCTATACGCAGGAAGCGGCCGAATCGATGATTACTCAGGGGGATGCCGATCTGGTCGCATTCGGAAGGCCTTTCATCAGTAATCCCGATCTTGTCGATCGATTCCGGAATAATTGGCCGCTGTCTCCGATCGCAGAGATGTCGGATTGGTACTCACCGACTGGTGAAAAGGGTTACACGGATTTTCCGACCTATCAGTAAATTAAACACCAGTGGTCTGGCGACAAACGAGGAAGGATATCAGATGCCGACGCAACCAGGATTGTTTACGCCGGTCAAGATTGGCTCGCTGGAACTGCCCAACCGAATTGTCATGTCACCGATGACACGGATTCGGGCAGACGAGGGCTGTGTCCCTTCCGAACGCATGGTTCGGTACTACTCGCAACGAGCCTCGGCAGGACTCATTATCACAGAGGGGACACACCCCAGCCCAATGGGACGTGGCTATACCTTCCCGCCTGGCCTGCACACCGATGAGCAAGCCACGGCTTGGCGAAAAGTGACTGACGCTGTCCACGCAGCGGGTGGTTGCATCTTCGTCCAACTGATGCATGCCGGACGAGTTTCTCACTCATCCCTGTTGCCCAACCAGGCATTGCCTGTAGCGCCATCGGCCATCGCCATTGAGGGGAACATTCACACGTTCGACGGCAAGCACCCGTTCGAGATTCCCCGGGCGCTGACAACAGAGGAAATCCCCACAGTTATTCAAGAGTACCGACGGGCTGCGGAGCTTTCGATCAAAGCTGGCTTCGACGGCGTAGAACTTCATGCCGCGACCGGCTATCTGCCGAACCAGTTTCAAGTCACAGGTTCGAACCGTCGTACCGACGCCTATGGGGGTTCACTGGAAAAACGTACCCGCTTCACATTGGAAGTGATGGAAGCGCTTTGCGATGTGCGCGGTGCAGATCGAGTAGGCATCAAGATCGCTCCTGGCTTCACGGTCAATGATACTTTCGATGATGACCCCGCTGAAACATACACCTATCTTGCCCGGTGCCTGAATCAGCTCGGCTTGGCCTATCTTCATGTCGGGTACGACAGTGGCTATAGCCGCGGCACTCCCCCGCCGTTCAATCCCGTCGATCTGTTGCGTCCGATCTATGCAGGGACGTTGCTCGCGGTAGGTGGCTTCGACAAGGCATCAGGTGAAGCGGCGATTGGCGCAGGCCGCGCTGATCTCGTCGTCTATGGCAGACCTTTCATCAGCAATCCCGACCTTGTCGATCGCTTCAAGAACAATTGGCCGTTGGCACCGCTCGCTCCGACATCGGATTGGTACTCACACATCGGTGACAAGGGCTATACAGATTTTCCGATCTATCAGTCATAGATCCGATGAGCGGGCGACAGGACTGATACGCGTTCAAGTCTGGACTTCAACGGCAAAAACGAGTATCTGATCGCCCCGTCCGACAACCAACAAAAGCCATGACGTGAATTGTGCAAAACATGACCAACAATCGACGCGCCGGCAAGAAGCACCAAAAGGAGACAGTTTCAGTGAAAGCCGCCGACCAGACGCCGACTCCGAGCGTCAGTTCCGAAGTGCAGACCTTGCCTGATGCTCCCGCCTTCCCAGATGAGCAAGTTGAGCAAGTGGACCCGCTGATGGCGGAAGTTGAGTCATTCCTCAGCAAACGCGATGAGCTGGCTGGAAAGATTGCTGCAGAGATCGAAGCTCTGGAGCAGAAACTGGCTGAGTTGAAGGAGACTGCCGCGTCACTGTTCCCAGAGACCACTGGCGGCGCGTCCTCGAGCCCGAAGCCGAAAAAACCAAAGCCGAAGCCGACAGTGAAATCTGAGGCCGCGAGTTCGGCTGATAGCGTTCCTCCGACGGAGTGAACGAGAGACAATCAAAACAACAGCGGCGATCCCAATCTCAGATTTGGATCGCCGCGCTTCTATTGTCGTAGATCGCTGAATGCGGCCTGCACTTACCGATCGATCTCACCCATCACGATGTCCAGCGAACCGACGATCGCAGGGATGTCGGCGATCAGCACGCCTTTGCAGAGCGGGCCGGTGATTGACAAGTTGCAGAAGCACGAGCTTTTTGCGCGGGCTCGGAATGGTTCGGCGTCGCCGTCGCCGACGACGTAGAAGCCCATCTGGCCGCGAGGGCATTCGGTTTCGAGATAGACTTCGTCTGACGGCAGCTTCGTACTCATCTTGTAGGGAACGCGGTACTCGCCCTTCGCGGTCGGGTACTTGTCCATCGCCTGTCGCACGAGGCTGATCGATTGGACCACTTCCATCATCCGGACGAAGAAGCGGCACCAGTTATCGCCCAGGACGACTTCCTTGGGCAGCTTGCCGTATTCGGGATCGGTGAATGGAGCCACCGGAATCTTGTAGTTGTAGCCTTCGTACATTCGCGTATAGATCGGCTCGCCATCGCGTCGCAGATCGTGATCGACGCCACTTCCTCGCAGGACCGGGCCGGTGCAGCCGTAGCTGATGGCCATCTCGCGAGTCAGGATCCCCAAGTCGGCGGTTCGCTTGATGAAGATCGCATTGCGAGTCAGCAGCGTGTGGTATTCCTTGATCCGCGGCGTCATCCAGTCGAGGAACATGCGAACGGCGTCCACCCACTGCAATCGCATGTTGGGATCGCGACCGGTCAACTGAGCCAGACCGGGCGGGATCGTGATTTCGCCAGGTAGATCGTGAGTCGCGCCGCCGACGGTGATGTAGCTGTAGGTCAGACGGGCACCGCAGACTTCTTCGAATAGATCGAGGATGATTTCGCGTTCGCGGAAGGCATACAGGAACGGGCTGAATGTTCCGAGGTCGAGACCATAAGCTCCCATGCCGACCAGGTGGCTGGCGATGCGGTTCAGTTCGGAAATGATGACGCGCAGGGTCATCGCTTTTTCGGGGACTTCCATCCCGATCAGCTTTTCGACCGTCAGGGCAAAGCCCAGGTTCATGTTCATCGCGGCCAGATAGTCCATCCGGTCCGTGTAGGGAATCCACTGTGGCGTCGCGAGGTTTTCGCCGATCTTTTCGGCGCAGCGATGCAAGTAGCCGATGTGAGGCGTGACTTCGTGGATGATTTCGCCGTCGGTCTTCAGCAGCAGACGCAACACGCCGTGCGTGCTGGGATGCTGCGGACCCATGTTGACGAGCATCTCATCGGTGCGAACGTCAAACTCGATGATGCGGGGATCTTCCAGCGTCAGGCTCATAATCGTCTCGTGTGATCTGGATTGGACGCGGTGAGAAGTTTTTGGGTTGAATCAACTTCTTGCCGGGGGGCTTACACCCCCCGCTCAGGGAGGAGAAACTTCTACTTCCCGCGAACTCCGTGGTATTCGAGTGGAAATTCGTAGTCTTTGCGCAACGGGTGGCCTTCCCAGTCTTCTGGGCAGAGGATCCGACGCAAATTGGGATGATTCGTGAATTCGATGCCGACCAGGTCGAAGGCTTCGCGTTCGTGCCAATCGGCAATGCCCCAGACACCTGCCACCGACGGAACCTGCGGCAACTGGCCCGCCTGGCCGTCAGTCCAGCGAGGGGTTTTGATCTTCAGCTTGCAGAAGTATTTGTGCGTGTAGCTGTAGAGGTGATACACGACCTCAACATGCGGATCGCATGGGTTCTTCTTCTTGGGATCCGTTTCGAGCCAGTCAGAACCGCAGAGATCATTCAAACCGTCGAGCTTGATATCGGGTTCGTCGTGAATGAACCGTGCGACATCCGCGATGCGATCGGCGGCGACTTCGATCCAGGGATCTTTGACGCCGGTCTTCAGTTCACGAATGGCTTCCGTCCCGAATCGATCAAGCAATCGCTGATGAACGTCTTCAATGCGCATTGCGCTCTTTCTCTTTCAGATTCGAGGCCCGTGGTCATCGCTAGCTGGCGACGGTGGTCGTTGGCTGTGGCCGAGCGGTGGATGTTCCTGACCCTGCGGCTGTGGGAGCCATTCGATTCGACTTCGACAGGGTCCGCACCCATTCCAAGTCGCCACGTTTCCAGACGTATGCGAAGCCCACGAGCAGCACCGCGAAGAAGACCAGCACGTCCACGACCCCCGTCCAGGCGAGTTTCATCGCCGTCTGGGCCGTGACTGCCTGATCGGCGGTCAAGCTGCCGGGAGCCAAGCTCATCAATTGTTCGCTGAGCAGAACGCGATCGCCGCTGGTCAACAGTGGGTCCATCAATTGAACCGCCGTCCCATAGATTGACGCCCACGGGAAGAAGAACACAACTTCGACATCGAAGATGATGAACAGCAGCGCGACCACGTAAAATCGCAGGTCGAACTGGATGTAACTGCTGCCGATGGTGGGTTCACCACACTCGTAAGCGGCATCTTTTTCCGCACCGGGCAACCGAGGACGAACGAGACGACCAATCAGCAATGGTGCGATCAGAAATCCGATGGTCACGAGGGTGAACACCAGAAAATGCCCAACAACTTCGGTCATAGTCCGTTCCGATTCGCGTTTGCAGTGTCAAAATACTATTGAGCAGGAGGCGGGGTTTCTTCCAGTGGCAGGCGCCCCTGAAAGCCAGCATCGTGGGTGTGCCAGAAACCGACGCTGGGCTCACCCAGCTTCCAGCACAGGTACACGTCCTGCCCGTTCAAATTGGCCGGGAAATCGACCAACCCCATCACAGGGTCTTTGAATTCCACACCCAACTCGGTCAACTCTTCAACAAACCCTTCCAGCTTTTCGACGTCCTTTTCCAGCTCAGTTCGAATCTGTTCGACTTCTTCGCTGTAGGGATCGTCTGGCTGCTGCTTCCCCGCCGAAGCGGGTCGCAGAGCATTCAGTCGTTGTTCGCGTTCGCGAACGTCGACGTACAGTTCAACAATGTCTTGCACGATCGCTCGAACCAAAGGCAAAGCCTTATTGGCCGAGGCGGCCGTGAACAACGTGCGAGGAGCCAGTTTGGCGCTCATGAACAAACCACCTTTCGCTCAGTCCCCGAGCTTAGCATTCGTCCAACCCCGCAGTCCCGGCAGGCATCCGAACCTACCCCACGGCACTATCACAAGACCCCATCTGGGTCAGAATTCCCAACAGGAATTATTCGTCTTTCGGCGCAAACTGGAAGGGGCTCGATTCACCTTTTACCCAAACAGGTTCGTAAAGCACCTTCGATTCTGCCACCGCAGTCGGATTGAGTGTTGCTTGGCCCCAACCCACTTCCAACGGCAGCTTCGCATAGTCCACGATGCATCCATCGCGGCTGAAGCAGCTGAGGTCGTGATTTGAACCCATGAAGATGCAATCGACAGGACACGGCTCGACACACAAGGCGCAGAACATGCACTTCGTGTAATCGATCGTGAAACCATTGACGCGGAACCCCTTGCCGACGGGGCTCTTCTCTTTTTCGATGTAGATACAGTCCACCGGGCAGGCGACCGCACACTTTTCGCAGCCGATACAGGTCGTTAGATCAAAGCGGTGGAAACCGCGATAACGAGCCTTTACCGGAACCGGAACTTCAGGATATTCATAGACTTCGGTGAATGTCTTACGTCGATACGTCCACAACATGGTCCGCATCGTCACCCACATCCCCTGCATCAGGGTGGAGACGGCGACCCAGATGTTTCGACACCACTCACCAAAATTCCTCAACCACTGCATGGTTGGCTCACTCTATAGCCCGAGCCGGAATTGCCGCACACTTGGCACCGAGAAACTCGGTTGCGAATCAAAGCCGGCGCAATATTTCGACCCCAAACGCCATCGGATTATAGACCGTGCAAGGGCCAACGCAAGCGACGCCACGCTCACATTAGATTCCCATAAACGAGACTTTCGTGCTGGGCATTCCCGACGTCCTCACCTTTCCGATCACCTTGCACCAGATCAACATCCGCTGTTCTTGCCGATGTCTCCCACAACCTAAGGAAAGATCGACCGAATTGCGTCATGCACCGACTGCGTATGACGAGCCAATTCCGACTGTAAGCGCTGCCAATTCCCGCCGTAACCCAAGCGTCGGGCCAGTGATTCGAATTCGGGCGTCTGCGCGGCGGGGATGGCTAGATCGCGAGCATCCCCGCGCACCATTCGCAATGACTCAATCACATTGCGCAGAAAGAGATAGGCATCGGATAGCTGATGATATTCGTACTCTTTCAGCAATCCGGATCGCGACAGCAACTGCAACGCATCACGGGTATTGGTCGTCCGCAGTTGCGGTTGTGATTTCCCGTGACAAATTTGTAAGGCCTGCACCAGGTATTCCAAGTCGACCAATCCACCCGGGCTGAGCTTGGCGTTAAATGTTTCAGCACCGACCAAGTGTCGTACCTGACGTTCGCGCATCGCTCGAATCGCAGCGAAGTCGACCGGCTGAGCCGTGTACACGATGGAATCCCGCAAGGCGACTAATTGCTGGCCAAAATCGGTATCGCCGGCAATCGGACGCAGCTTGACGAGGCTCTGCCGTTCATAAGGCCAAGCAGGTCCGTCGAGGTGAAAGTATTGTTTGAAGGAATCGATATTCACTGCCAGGCTGCCCGAGCGACCATAGGGACGCAGACGCAAATCGATGCGAAACACCCCTTCGCTGCGGGCGCGAATCATGTGACAGACCCCTTCGACCAACTTTCCATAGAAGTTGGCGTTGTCGATTCGCTCGGGACCGTCGGTCACACCATCCGCTTCATAGACGAACATCAGTTCGATATCGGATGCGAACCCCAATTCTCGACCGCCGCATTTCCCCAGCGCGCAGACGGCCACGCGACAAGGTTGACCGTTCGCACATTGAGGCAGCCCGACTCGCTGGGCCAGGTCGGCGCGACATTGCTCCAGGCTGATGGCGACAATGACTTCGGCCAAGTCCGTCATCTCGTGGCCGAACGATTCGATCCCCCCGCTGCGCCCCAGAATGTGCCGCATGTCGATCCGGAACAGTTCGCGATCTTTGAACTCATTCAGTCGGCGGCAACGTTCTTCAACGTTGTCAGCCCCCGCTAAGACTTCATTGAGCTCCGCAGCAAGTTGACTGGCCGACTTCGCATGTTCCAGGCCCGCCATATCGCGGAGCACGGGAAACAGGTTCGCATACTGGAGCCGCAGGAAGTCCTCCCAGAGGAAATCACTGACGCCGAGCAACCGTGCGAGTGCCGCCAGAACGTCGGGACGATCGAGCGACGAGAGCTGCTCGAACCAGTCAGGCCGCTGAAATAAATCTCGCAGGAAACTGCGGAAATGCAAGAGAGCCGCCGTCGGGTCGGGTGCCCCCGGCAACAAGTGTGTGAAGTGCTTGATCAGCACCACTGCCGCTTTCAGTTCTTGCACTCGATCAGTGTCCAGAATCTTCCCGCCGCGACGCGCATCCGTCACCAGCAGCACATCGGAGGCCACTCCTTCGGCCGCACTGATCTGAACCTGCTCGATATTGACGTCGCTGAGAGTCAGTGCGTTCGTCAGCTCATACAGGAACCCAATCGTATCGTCGCCCCGAATGTAGAGGACTGTCGCCGTCTCGTGCACGTCATTGTCGATCCGCACATCCAGCGGGGAGGGTCGGCTGCTGGTGAGGGGTGCTCCGTCCAAGGCGTCCGCGACGCGCTTCGCCAGTTTTCCTTGAGCTTCATCGGCCAGTCCCGATTGAGCCATGCGCACCAGGTCGCACAAATCGTCTTCGTAACGCTGCCACGCTTCGGGCAGGACCACATCCAGTTCGGAACGAACACTGAAGACATCGACGAACCCGCAAGGCAATTTGCCATCGCCGGGAACGCGACGTTCGGTCGAGACGAAACCCGTGACGATGTCGAAGCCGTAGGCAAACATCAGCCCGCACATCATCGACAGTTCACCGGGGCAGTCGTGTCCGAGAATGGTGACTCGCCACAGGCCATCGTCGGTTTGCTCTGCGTGAACGCGAACGGGCTGTTCGGGTTCGATCTGCGTAAACATCCCTCGATGCCGCCGCTGTTCGTCTTTGGAAAAGACACTTTCATAAGTCCCCAGCACCAGGCGATTGGTCGGTGCGGGAATGGGCGAGGCCGCGACGGGGGCGGTCAGCGCACTTTCTTTCGACAGGTACTTATCGAAGATCGATCGGATCGACGCGCGATGGCCTTCGTAGTGGGCCAGCAGTTGATCGGCACTCGAAAAATCCATGCGATGTGCAAGCGATGACAAGCCCCGCACATCTGCAGGCATGGCATGCTCCTGGCGGTTGTGCATTAACTGCAACGCATGTTCGATCGTGCGTAAAAAGACGTAGCCATCTGTCAGTCGGCGATACTCGTCCGCCTGCAGCACGCTCGCGTCTGTCAAGCGGACAAGACCATCCAGGGTGTTGGGCGAGCGAACATGACGCAGCGTTACTCCATGAACCAACTGCAGCGACTGCACCACGAATTCGATATCGCGAATCGATCCCGTTCCCAGCTTGACCTCGCCCCATTCTCGTCCGCGGCGACGCAATTCGGCTTCGATCCGGTCTTTCGCCTGACGCACCGCGGCACGGACATCGCGCGGTGTTCCGGAATAGATTAACGGGTCGGCTCGCTTCAGAAACTCGGCACCCACCGACTTCTTGCCAGCGACGACTCGTGCTTTCAGCAACGCCTGCTTTTCCCACATTTCCGCGTTCGACTGGATGTAGTCCAAGTACGCAGGAATCGTGGTGACGAGTTCGCCCGAGCGTCCCCACGGACGCAGTCGCACGTCGACTCGGTAGAGAAACCCCTCCGCCGTCGCATCCTGAAGGGCCTTGATGAGCTTTTGCGCCAATGGCATGACGGAGGTGGGGTTGCCGTCCGACAAGAAGACCAAATCGATATCCGAACTGTAATTCAGTTCTTCTCCGCCCAGCTTTCCAAACCCGATGACCGTCAACAGGTTTGGATCGACACCCAGTTCTTTAGCCGACAGAATTAAGCAGGCCTGGACCAGGCTGTCGGCCAGCAAGCTGAGCTGCACCGTGGCGGCTCGCAAATCGATGAGCCCGAATAAGTCACAGGCGCCGATTCGCAGGATCTCGTAGCGTTGGAATCGACGCAGCGCGTTGAGATGCGCCACCGTCTCGGTGATTTCGCCCACAGCAGCCAGCGCAGCAACCAGGAATTCTTCGCGACTCTTCAAGTCGGCCAGTTGCCGATGCTGAATCAGGACGCGCAGGCTTTCGGGGTTTCGCAGTAACGTCTCGGTCAGATAGCGACTGCTGGTGAACAATCGCACCAGCATTTCGATCGCACGCGGATTCGCGGCCAGAAACTGAAACAGGTCCGCTCGATCATCTACGCGCTGTACGAAGCGCTCGAAGTCACCAATCCCCGCCGCGGGATCGGCCGAGTCGGACAGTAACGTGATCAGCTTGAGCAAGGTGCGAGCAGTCGCGTCCGTCAGATCGTCGCGCCCTGCCAGGACGCAGATTCTGTGCGCGACGGAAACGGGATCGCGAAAACCGAGCAGTGCCAGTTGTTCGTGAATGGCGGAGTTCGCCGCGTCATCACCAGCCAGCATCTGTTGCAACGTGTTCAGCATTCCGGACCTATTCCTCACCGATAACGATCAATGACAGGACGGATTGTACGTCGAGAACGATCGCACTGTCATGCCTTCGCGCGGACTCAGCAGCCCCGCAGTACTGACGTATCGACATTCAGTTTCCTTACGATTTGGCAGAATTTGTCAGTCCATGTCAGTGTTTTGGGGGTGTTGGAAGATTTGCCCCTTGAAAACAAGGGAAATCGCGAAAGCTACTGACAAATGCGAGTCCCCAGTTCGGCGCGCGTCTCCTGACCCCGCCGAAATGTGCGACCGGAGGTCTCCTTTTCCCTGGCGCAGAAACGGCGCCTGAAAGGGCCCGGGACTGGAGACCTTCGGTCGGCGGTTGCCGAACGAAGAGGGGCGCCGAGCGAGTGCGATTGAATTGTCATGTGAACCCATATGATGAGAGGGGTTGTGTGTTGTTGGGCCAGGGGGCTTACGCCGCCCCGCTCAGGAAGGCGGTGCTCGGCGCGCTCTTTGTCGGTATCAATCGAGTAGCAAGAACCTCTGATCTTCCGCTAAGAGAGCGGCCCAGAGGCGTGTCCGTTGGTTACGGTACACCTGCGACTATTGTCGTGAATGTGATTGTCCGTTTTGCTGTGTGCTGAGCAAGATGGTGTTTGGCAAACTTGGAAACTTTCTTTGAAGATTTCACTGACAAATTTTGACACCCCAGGACAGTTTTTGACATTGGGGGACAAAACAGCCCTGTTTTTGGCGGTTTTCCTCAAAAAAGTGCATGTTTACTGACAGTTGATTGAGCGACTGCAAGGTCGGTGTGAAAAGTGCTGGAGTGCTCGTGGGAAGCGATCTCAAATCTCAAATTTGGAACCTCAGATCTTTGAATTGTGGAGATGTCGAGGATGGCGGGGCTGGGGCATGCGGCGAGTAGATTCGAAGCGATCTGATTCGCATACTGGCTTCTGTCACGGCCCCCTATGGCCAAGCCGAAGATGTTCCCCTTCGGAAATCCCCCACTCACGAATCCACTGCTGACATCACATCCATGAAGATTTCGTTTTTCGGTGCCGCTGGAGAAGTGACCGGTAGCCAGCACTTGATTGAAACAGATGCATTGCGCGTGCTGCTTGACTGCGGCTTGTTCCAGGGCCGGCGCGGTGAGACGCGACAGAAGAACGAACAGTTCCTCTGCCATCCCAAAGAGTTGAGTGGTGTGATTCTGTCGCATGCTCATGCCGATCACTGTGGCAACTTGCCGGGATTGTACAAGGCCGGATATCGCGGGCAGATCTTCTGTACGCCGGCCACGCAAGACATTGCTCAGATCATGCTGCTGGATAGCGCTCACATTCAGCGAGAAGACGCGAAGTTCCTGCAGCGGCAATTGGGGCCGGACCACCCGCCCGTCGAACCGCTGTATGACGACGATGACGTGGCTGGCGTGATGGACTGCATGCAGACGGTTCCGTACGGAGTCTGGCACGGCCTGTCGAAAGACTTCCGACTACGATTTACCGATGCGGGCCATATCCTGGGTTCGGCCATCACGGAAATGGAGATTTGCGAAAAAGGGGACTGGAAGCGAGTTGTCTTTACCGGCGATCTGGGCCGTCGCGGACTGCCACTGTTGAATGATCCCAGTCGAGTCGCCGGGTGCGATGTGTTGATTACGGAGGCGACGTACGGCAATCGAATCCATCCTCCGACGGACGACATCAAGCGACACCTGAAGCGAATCCTGCATGCTGCGGTCGAACGACGCAGCAAGGTCGTGATTCCTGCGTTCAGTTTGGGTCGGACTCAAACTTTGATCTACTTTTTGAACGAACTGTTCAACGCCGGTGAACTGCCATCGATTCCCGTATTCGTCGACAGCCCCCTGTCGCGAGAAATCACCAGCGTCTATCGACGGCATGGGAGCGTGATGGATATTGAATTCCAACGGATGCTGCAAAGCGATAAAGATCCGTTTACGTTTGCGGGATTGAAATACGTCGCCTCGCAAGCAGAAAGCATGGCTCTCAATCATCGCAAGGAGCCGTTCGTCGTGATTGCGGCGAGTGGCATGTGCGAAGCGGGTCGCGTCGTGCACCACTTGCGACATTCGATCGAAGACCCCAATAACGTTGTCGTGTTGATCGGGTTCCAGGCCGAAAACACACTCGGTCGCAAGATCCAGGACAAATGGCGAACAGTGAGGATGTTCGACGATGTGATCGAACTGAACGCTCAAGTCGAATCGCTACAGGGACTGTCGGCACACGCTGATGCCGAAGATTTCAAATGGTGGTTTGCAGGATTGGCGGCCGATCGAGGTGTCGGTCGAGCATTCATCGTCCACGGTGAACCGGCCGCTGCGTCAGCGCTGGCACAGCTCTTAGATGATGTCTGCGACGAGCCGCCTACGATTCCGAAATTCGGTGAATCGTATGAGGTGTAAGATTGATCTCAAGTAGCCAAGGTCGCCAAGGCCTTGGGCGAGCGTCATTCGAGGTTGTTTGCACATTGACTTCACCCAATCTCTTGGGGAGATTAGCTACGCAAACGGAAGAGCAGAACGCCCAAGGCGTCTTAAGGCCCAAGGGGCCGGAACTTTATCCAGCCGGGGCCCTTCGGCCCCGGAACAAGATCAAGAAAAAACATCTCTTGAGGCCTGAAGGGCCGGTCCTCTCATCCCAAGCATATGCTCCCCTGGAATGACACCCGCCATCGTCGGTGTGACTGCCAGAGATTGTGGCATCGACGACTCCCCTGAAATGTCCGGCCCTTCAGGCCTTTGGACGTTTAATTATGGGCCTAATTCCAGGGCCGAAGGGCCCTGGCTGGGAAAAGTGCCGGCCCCTTGGGCCTCATGACAATGAACCGACCGACGATCATTCAGATTGCTCTGGGGTAAGATGTGGAGATACCTATGGTTTTGGAGTCTCGTATGCTTAAACAACATACGAGACTCCAAAACCGTGGCACCGGCGGTAATGTCTTAACTCATTTTCAATGATCTCAAAGTCCCTCAAATCGAACCAGAAGAAAAGCACTGAACCCGCTCAAGCTGAACGAGAGTGAATCATGGGCAATTTCTTTCATGGATGGAGGAGGAAGGTCGGCACGCTGACGCTATTGCTGGCGTGTGTTGTGATGGGAGGGCGATTTAGAAGCTCAGCGATTCAAGACACAATTACGATTGGTTCTGGGTCATCGGTTCAATTCAAGCTGATTTCGGTGTCTCATCGGTTGGTCGTGGCGAAAGTGTCTACGGAAGGTGATGAATATCCCTTGGCGCCCTTATGGCTTTCTGAAGGGGCACGAGAGGATTCCTGGGATTTGAGTTTTCGATTTTCTGACTGGGTTTGCGCCACCGTATCGACTCCCCTTACTCGCGACCTGTACTCATTCGGCGGCGGTCCTACGATGCGTTCTGACACGGCAAGTTGTGTGGTCACTGCTTGCCAATTTCCCTACTGGTTCATTGATATCCCGCTGACGGTCATCTCCGCATTCCTCTTTCTCTCAAAGCCCCGCAAATCGGCCTCGATGAAAATCACGGAACCCGGCTTCACTTAAGGAACCTGAATCACGGACGAATATCAGTGGTGCCCATTTATTGCTTTGAGGACCACAATGAATGTGTCCGAAGGCCTGAAGGCCGAAACTTTACTTGCGTGAAATCAGCATCGTGGAACTAATGGGCCGGCCCTTCAGGCCTTAAGAATTTTATTCGCGGAACCAATTCCAGGGCCGAAGGGCCCTGGCTGGTAAAAGTGCCGACCCCTTGGGCCTAAAGAAGCAGGCCCGTGGCAACATTGATCGTCGCTCGAATCACGACCGTCATAAACCTTTACTGCGAGCGCTCAGCAGTCCGACGCGCAGGGCTCCCATTTAGTTGCCTTGGCCCAACTCTCCGCTCCGGCGATGATGATGTCACACACCGGATCCTTGATGTCGTAATAGGCATCGGCATCTTCGGCGTGATGAGACGCCAATGCCATTTTGACTTGACCATAGGCTGCAGCCGCTGCTGGGTTGGCTCGCAGGTAATCTCGGAACAGAATCGGGTAACGCTGGTTCGCTCGGCCGAGCACTCGCACATGCAGGTTCACTCGCCGGACATCGGTCGGCTCAGTGAAAAACCATTTCGCCCACTGGTCTAGTTCGTCAATCATTCCAGGTGGTAGATGATCTCGCGTGATGTGGGGCAAGCGTGTGTAGCCAGCTTCGCCCAATGCCTGCTCGACATCGGAGGTCAACTCGCTGACGCTGACTTGGATGTCGATGACGTCTTTAGCAGCTAGGCCCGGAACAGAGGTCGAACCGATGTGATCGATACGCAAGGCCAGCGGTCCCAGCGCGCGACGCAGGATTTGCGCGAAGGCTTTGAATCGCTCAGGCCAGTCGGATTGATAGGGGATGATCACGATCATCTTGAATCTCGATTCCAACGAACATTTTGTAGGGTGCGTGTAGTCTTCGGAACGCATCAGCACGGCAACTTGACATCGTGGTGTGTTCCGAAGACTGCACACACCCTACCGAACCAACTCGCCACATCAACTCCTCTCGATCTCTGGATGAGATTGGCGACGATGATTCGCGGGCGTTGCCCTTGTGAGCAAACGGCGGATAATTCAGCCGCGGCCAATGGTGGCCAGTTCAATCTCAGCACAAAGGACATCTCATGGAATATCGACGACTGGGTGGCTCGGGGTTCAAGGTCCCGGCATTGACGTTTGGAACGGGGACGTTCGGTGGCACGAATGAATTCTTCAAGGCGTGGGGACAGAGCGACGTGGCCGAGGCCACCAAGCTGGTCGACATCTGCCTGGAAGCAGGGCTGAACATGTTCGATTCGGCTGACATCTATTCGGAGGGAGCGGCCGAATCGATTCTGGGTGGGGCGATTAAAGGCCGGCGTGACAAGGTACTGATTTCGACGAAAGCCACGTTCCGTGCTGGGCAGGGGCCGAACGATGTTGGTTCGTCTCGGTTCCATCTGATCAAATCGGTCGAAGGATCGTTGAAGCGACTTGGGACCGACTACATCGATCTGTTCCAACTGCACGGCTTCGATGCCACGACTCCGGTGGAGGAAACACTCAGCACTCTGGACGATCTCGTTCGCGCCGGCAAGATTCGCTATATCGGCTGCTCGAACTTTTCGGGCTGGCATCTGATGAAGTCGCTGGCCGCTTCGGAACGTCACGGTTGGTCGCGGTATGTCGCTCATCAGGCGTATTACTCATTGGTTGGCCGCGACTACGAATGGGAACTGATGCCGCTGGGACTCGACCAGCACGTCGGCGCGGTCGTCTGGAGTCCGCTTGGTTGGGGCCGCTTGACCGGGAAGATCCGCAGGGGTCAACCACTACCCGCGAATAGCCGTCTGCAGAGCAAGATGGTCAAAGACATTGGCCCGCAGGTCGACGAGGAGTATCTTTACAACGTCGTCGATGCATTGGATGCCGTCGCGAAAGAGACCGAGAAGACCGTTCCGCAAGTCGCGCTAAATTGGCTGCTGCAGCGGCCCACGGTGTCGACCGTCATCATCGGGGCTCGCAACGAAGAGCAACTGAGACAGAACCTGGGGGCGGTGGATTGGAACCTGACGGCGGATCAGGTCAAGAAGTTGGATGCCGCGAGTGCCAGGCCGTTTGCCTATCCGTATTGGCATCAGCAGGGGTTTGCCGAACGCAACCCATTCCCGGTGTGAGCTGAGTTGTTGAAAGTTGGATGTGGCTGAACGAGCGTTGCGCACTGCTTGTCCCAAAGCGGCCAAGCAGTGGCACGGCTTTCTCTACTTTGCTGCGAGCGCAGCAGATGAACGAGACGATTCACTCGCTGGGAGTGCTGGGATCTTTGCGACGAGGGGGATCCAGGTAGCGAAAGCCCGAATTGGGGTTATTGCGGTCGTAGGCAAAGGCTTCGTGATTATCCAGGAACAGTTTCAAATACGGGACTGGAATCGCGAAGCCCAAACCTTCGGCGAATAGCAGCTTCATGTTGGTCACGCCGATCACTTCGCCACGCGCGTTAAACAGCGGACCGCCACTGTTACCGGGGTTAATTTCGGCGGTCGTCTGAATGTAAACCTGTCCCTTAAAGTTGCGGTTCTTGGTACCGATGATCCCTTGCGAGACGGATCGCTCCAGCCCCAGGGGATTACCGATCGCAAATACTTCTTCACCTTCTTGCAGGTCATCTTCTTCGGCCAGGAAGACCGGCTTAAAGGCAAAATCTTTTTGAGCAGGAATCTGCAGCAGCGCCAGATCGAAGAACGGATTCAGAGCCACGATGCGGACATCGTCGACGCGGCGGCGATTAAATTCGTCTTCTTTTCCACGATGATAGATCGTCGCGGCAATTCGCGTTTCCTTCTCCACCACGTGATAGTTGGTCACGCAGAAGCCGTTTTCATTCACGATGAAACCGGAACCAAGTCCACCCGGAGTTTGAACCAGCACAACCCCTTCGCCATATTTCTCGGTCAGTTCCTTCACGCTGCGGCGAGGCAACTGGGCTGTGCGATAGAGCTGATGCTTTTTCACGTGAGCGGGAGTATTCGCCGATTCCTGCGAGGCGCGACGAGACTTAATCTGCGACAGCGGAACCTTGACCACGTCGACCCCGATATCGACCAGCAGCACATCGCCCTGCTGCTTCAGTACATCCCCTTCCAGCTTATGGCCGGTCTTCAGTTCGAAAACTTCGGCGCTGGCTGGAACACTGGACAAGAGCGATGAGACGACCGCGACAACTGTCAGCAGACAAAAGTTCTTCATATTGTGCGATGGCTCCGTGTGGACGAGGTCAAGCTAACTGATTTGAATTTGAGTGCCACGAACTCACCGTCTTCGGGGTGGCCGTCTCGTCGATCAAAAGACACGGCCATGTCGAAGAGTCCAAGTCCGTGGCACCCATCGTTGAATCTGCGAGCGGATCAACCATTGCCGTAACTGGCATGACATTGATCGCACGATTTGTTCACTTTGTTCATGGCATTCTGGAACTTCTCAAAACTCATATCTTTAGCGGCGGCAGTGGCATCTTTCGCACCGCCGATCAGGGATTCAGCAAACTGCTGATATTCCTGCTCGTCAGCGCTTGAATAGCCCTCGGTCGAGATCACCTTGCCCAGTGATGAAATAATCAAAGTTTCATGTACGACGGATTCCGTTTCGGACTTCAGCTTGGCTTCAGTGTTGATGTTGTCTCGCAGATGGTTGCGAGCGAGTTCGATGCGTTTCATCAATCCAGTGCGATCGGCCGTTTCACCGAATGGTCGTTGTGGCGCGGGAGTCGGAGCGCCAGGTGGTATCGCACCGCTGAAGACCGACTCCAGTTTCTCGTAAGCCGCTTTGGACTTCTCGTAGTTGTCCTTGCCCAGGCCAGTCGCTGCCTGCGACAGCTCGAAGCCGTAATCGCGAATCAGGGGAGCGTTCTTCTTCCAAGGGAATTCGCCGCTGTGCTCGATCGCAATCCCCGTCAGACCCGCGATGACAGCTCCATCGACGGCGATGTCTTTATATTTCCCGTTGTAGGTTCCCTGGCTTTGCAGAGAGGCCTTCAGGCGGTTTTGAAGTTTCTTCATTTCGCTCTGCAGTTCTTCTGCGGGAAGGATCTCGGTCCAGGCCGTGGCCCCGCCTGTTGCTTTGGGCGTATTAGCGGGGGGCTTCTCCATATCGCCAGCAGGCTCTTTAGCGGGACCGGCCACAGTCGTAGCGACGACTCCTTGCGTCGCTGCCACTTCCAATGGGTTGTCGAAGAACGCGTCGAACGGGATTTCGTTCTCTTTTTTCTTGGTCGCCTTTTCAGCAGGAGCGGCCGCGGCAACTTGCTCAACTCTTGCAGCAGGTTTGCCGGGAACTTCTTCTTGGACAGCAACCTTCGGCGGGGCTGACCCGCCGCAGCCGACGAGCGACGCCAGCGTGATCACTGGGAGGGCCGCGACCGACCAGGGTCGCCATGTTGATAATTCACCACGACGGTGGTTGCTGAATGTCCACATTTGCGAATCTCCCTCGGAAGCAGTCGTCGTCGTGTTTTGGATTTCGCGGCCAAAACAGTTTTTTGGCGACCAACCCGCAGATTTCCAATTATGCTTGAGCTCTCCAGTCATCGCAATTGGCATTTTGAAGTGACTGCAGAGATGTACCGTGCAACATTTCATTCTGTTCGTTGGATTTGCCTGCAGCACCATTATCCATGCAGGAATAAGCATTTGTAAATCTACGGGGACTAAAGAGAATTTGCGGGCTGAGCCTTGTGTGCGCCGTGGTGAGCCACTATTTCTACCGGAGAGACCCCACTTGGGGTTGACAGAATTTTTGCGATTTTTGTGACCACTTCGGGTGAGACCGAATCGTAAGATAGACTTGTGATGAAGCGTTCCCACGACCTTGATCGCTGGAGCTCTTCTTGGTGTTTGTTTTCTGGATGGCGGCTGATTACGGAGATAAAAGTCGCGATCCAAGAGAAGGAGTTGATGGAATGAATCGTTTGTGTGCCAGTTTGACTCTTGGTTTGGCCATGGTCGCCTCAGTCGGGTTTGGAGCCCAGACCGGTCCGACGCTCGGAGCCCCTTCATTGAGCGGCCCGACGCTGCTGTCGCAGCCATACGCACCGGATCTGCCGATGCCAGCCCCGCTGAATGGCTCACCAACCCCACTGTCGAACGAAGTTCAGTACAACGGTCCGGTTGGCCAGTTGCCTGTGGTGACGATCTCGAACGCAACGCTGTTTCCGAACGTGAGATACCGTGCGACTCGCAACGTCGCGCCATGTGCTGTTCCGATCATCGTTCAGGTTCCTGATCCCTGCACACCCCGCGATCGCTGCGGCTGCACCGTGCGTCCATGCGTGAACGTCGAAATCTGCGTTCCTGCTTGCGGCTGTCCAAACGTCTGCGTGACCCGCAACGGCAACAAGACTCGCTACGACTATGGCAAGTACGCCGTCAACGTCGTCACTCACAACGGCCGAATCGTTGTCGACTACGACGACTGATCGAACTACAAAACGGAAAAGCCCCGCGAAAACTCGCGGGGCTTTTTCGTTTTTTGAGTGACGAGATGAAACAAAGAAGTAACGAGATGAAAGTGACGAGTAACGAGGTAAGGCGAAGATGACCTCGCTTCCGATCCCCTCTTCCCTCGTTACTTTCATCTCGTCACTCGTTACTGTTCCTTAACTTCCCCTTGACGCAATTTCTGCCGATTCCTACAACCCCGGCGCCCATCGATCGTGGACGGCATGGTCGCGGTATGCTTGGAAATACGGAGCGGGAGAGAACCTACTATGACTGCAGGGACGCAAGTCACGGCGAACAACGCGAAGCCCAAACGACGAATCATTTGGATCTTTGGTGGTGCGGCCATGGCTGTGGTCGCCGGCGGTCTGCTGATGCAGCACTTCCGCGCTCCCGCTGGTCAGGCTGCCGATGGAACCGCGGGAACCGCCCGGGTCGGTGGCGCAGCTCAGGCTCCCCGTCCGATGGCCAAAGTTGGCAACGAGACGATCAGCTACGAGGCTCTCGCCAAGGAATGCGTCTCGCGTTACGGCCGCGAAGTCCTCGACGATATGATCCATCGTACGATCATTCTGAAGGCCTGTGAAACAGCGAATATCACCGTCACCGAACAAGAAGTTTCGGCCGAAATCGCACGAGTTGCTCAGCGATTCAAGCTCGATGTCAATCAGTATCTGCAGATGCTGCAGAGCGAACGCCAGATCAGCCCGATGCAGTACCGCACCAGCGTGATCTGGCCGATGCTGGCCCTGAAGAAGCTGGCTGGCGAAACGGTCGACATCGCCGAAGTCGATATCCAGAAAGCGTTCGATCGCAATTATGGCGAACGCGTCAAAGCCCGCGTGATCATGCTCGATAATCTCCGCAGAGCGAACGAAGTCTGGGAACAGGTTCGCAAGAATCCAGAAAACTTCGAAAAGCTGGCCCAGGACCATTCGATCGACCCGAACAGCCGCGCTTTGGGTGGACAGGTTCCCCCGATTCCACGTTACACCGGTGCCGAAAACCTGGAAAAGGCCGCCTTCGGTTTGAAGGAAGGCGATGTCTCGGGCGTGATCGAACTCAGCCAGGGCCGCTATGTCATCCTGAAGTGCGAAGGCCGCACGACCCCGGTTGTGACCGACATCGAAGAAGTTCGCGATGCTCTGTACGACGAGTTGAAGGAGTCCAAGACTCAACAAGCGGTCGGCGAAACCTTCAAGAAGATCAAGGAACAGACTCGCGTCGACAATTACATCGCACAGACGACGACCGGCCCCGGCACGGTAATTCCCGTGAGCGGCCAGGCGGGTCCCGGTGACGCAGCTTCACCCGCTGGTGCCGGCCAACCACGTACGGCCAAGCCACCCACGGCGACAACGGGCGCCCCACCTCGGGCTGCTCGTAACTGATAGCGACCGAACGGCTTGAATGTCTCACGACGTTCGCCGGCGCAGAACTCTCCCACGGCGCGTTGCGGAAATCCGGCAACGCGCCGTGCTGCGTTTGAGCTGCTGACTTTCAGTTCCAGTCATAGCCCGCCCTCGGCCGCCAAGACCGAACTTTCGACAGAATTCACTGTCTGATAGAATCACGCCGATACAATCAGGCGAAGTCCCCTATTCCCTTTGGACGAACCGAACGAGAGACGCTGATGCGTAACGAATCTGAAATCCCGTTTTCCGACAATCCATTTTCCATCTCGGTCGCCGATCGCCTGAAGCGACTGCCTCCGTATCTGTTCGGCAAAATCAACAAGCTGAAGTACCAGCAGCGCGTTGCCGGCGTCGACGTGATCGACCTGGGCATGGGCAATCCCACCGATGCCCCGGACCCCCAGATCACCGAAAAGATGACGGAAGCGCTGCTCGATCCCAAGAACCACCGCTATTCCGTCGCCAACGGCATTGCCAGCCTGCGTCGCGAAGTCGCCAAACGATACGACCGAAAGTACGGCGTCAAGCTGAATGGCGACGATGAAGTTATCGCCTGCCTGGGGAGCAAAGAAGCATTCAGCCACATGTGCCTGGCGCTGATGGGTCCCGGCGATACCGCGATCGTCCCTGCCCCGACGTTCCCCATTCATGCCTATTCGGTGATGCTTGCCTCCGGCAACGTGATTGCCCTCGACGTGCGCGATCCTTCCGAATTCCTGCGGAATGTCGCCTACACCTGCGAACATCTGTATCCCAAGCCAAAGCTGGTCGTCGCCAACTTCCCACACAATCCGTCGGGAACCTGCATCGAACAGAAGTTCTTTGACGACCTGGTCGCGCTGGCCAAGAAGTACAAGTTCCTGGTCATCAGCGATTTTGCTTATGCAGACATCTGCTTCGATGGCTATCAGGCTCCCAGCTTCCTGGCGTCTGAGGGGGCCATTGATGTCGGTGTTGAACTGACGACGATGAGCAAGGGCTTTAGCATGGCGGGCTGGCGCATCGGCTTCTGCTCGGGCAACCGCGAAATGGTGCGCGCCCTCGCGACGATCAAGGGCTATTACGACTATGGCATCTTCCAGGCCGCACAAATCGCCGCGATCATTGCGATGCGAAACTGCGAACCGGCCGTCGATGAGATCGCCAAGGAATACCAGATCCGCCGCGATGCCCTGGTGGAAGGGTTGAACCGCATCGGCTGGGATGTCGAAAAGCCCAAGGCCGGCATGTTCGTCTGGGCTCGTATTCCAGAACCGTGGGCACAGATGGGCTCGATCGATTTCTCGATGAAGCTGCTGCAGGAAGGTGGCGTCGCCGTCAGCCCTGGTCGTGGCTTCGGTGAAGAAGGCGAAGGCTATCTGCGGCTGGCGATCGTCGAAAACAGCCAGCGCCTGCGACAAGCTGTTCGTCAGATCCAAACCTGCCTGAAGATCGACGCAGCTCCGGCAGCGTAACAATCAACAGTAGCCGCAGTTTTGCGGAGTCGGCAATGAAGAAAGCCTTGTGTCCGTGATGGACACAAGGCTTTCTTCGTTTTTAGCAGTTCAATTCGGTCATCGCCGGGCGATTAGAATTCGCCGACGGTTTCGCCACCGTCCATCGATCCAATCCCTCTCCACGTATTCAGGTCAATATTGCTACTGACAAAGCGGATCGCTCCGTCCCCCATCAGCACATGCACACCACC